>CAYLSD010000003.1:73500-183354 GCA_964386345.1 uncultured Fuscovulum sp. | reverse complement strand
ACTGCCACGGCCTGCCGATCGAATGGAAGATCGAGGAGCAGTATCGCGCCAAGGGCCTGAACAAGGACGAGGTCGACACCGTCGCCTTCCGTCAGGAATGCCGCAAGTTCGCCGAGGGCTGGATCGACATCCAGCGCGATGAGTTCAAGCGGTTGGGTGTGACGGGCGCCTGGGACCGCCCCTACCTGACCATGGACTACCATGCCGAGGCGGTGATCGCGGCCGAGTTCATGAAGCTCCTGATGAACGGCACGCTCTACCAGGGCTCGAAGCCGGTGATGTGGTCGCCGGTCGAGAAGACCGCGCTGGCCGAGGCGGAGGTGGAATATCACGACCATACCAGCCATACGATCTGGGTGGGATTCCCGGTGGTCGCGGCGCCTGCGGACAGCGGGTTGCAGGGCGCGCGGGTGGTGATCTGGACCACGACGCCATGGACCATCCCGCAGAACCGGGCGGTGGCCTACAACCCCGGCATCGAATACGGGTTCTATGAGGTGACGGAAGCCCCCGAGGGATCGAACGCGGTTCCGGGCGGGCTGTATCTTGTGGCCGACAAGCTGGCCGAAGGCGTCTTTACCGCGGCGAAGCTGGCCGAGGGGATGTATCGGCGGCTTCGTGGCGTATCGGCAGAGGAATTGCGCGGACTGGTGCTGGCTCATCCCTTCCGTAGCATCGAAGGGGCGAATGGCGAGTGGGACTACGATGTCCCCATGCTCCCCGGCGACCATGTCACCGACGATGCGGGCACAGGCTTCGTCCATACCGCGCCCAGCCATGGCGAGGACGACTATGCCCTCGGCCAGAAGTTCGGCCTGCCGATGACCTACAACGTCGAACCCGACGGCAGCTATCGCGCCGACCTGCCGGTCTTCGGCGGGCAGGCGATCCTGACGCCCGAAGGCAAGGAAGGCCCGGCCAATGTCAGCGTGATCAAGCAGCTTGCCTGGGCCGGTGCGCTTCTGGCCAAGGGCAAGCTGAAGCACTCCTACCCGCATTCCTGGCGGTCGAAGGCGCCGCTGATCTTCCGCAACACGCCGCAATGGTTCGCCGCCATCGACCGGAAGATCGAGGACGGGCAGTCCAACTACGGCAACACCATCCGCGAGCGCGCACTGACCTCGATCCGCGATCTGGTGACCTTCACGCCGGAAAGCGGCAAAAACCGCCTGCATTCGATGATCGAGGCGCGGCCCGACTGGGTGCTGTCACGCCAGCGGGCCTGGGGCGTGCCGCTGACCTGCTTCGTGAAGAAGGGCGCGAAGCCGACCGACGCCGGCTTCCTGCTGCGCAACCCGGAGGTGAACGCCCGCATCGTGGCCGCTTTCGAGGCCGAGGGCGCCGATGTCTGGTATGTGCAAGGCTTCAAGAAAAAGATGCTGCAAGGCATCGTCGATCCGTCCGATTATGATCAGGTGATGGACGTTCTGGATGTCTGGTTCGACTCCGGCTCCACCCATGCCTTCGTGCTGCGCGACCGGCCGGACGGGACCGAGGATGGCATCGCCGACCTCTATCTGGAAGGCACCGACCAGCATCGCGGCTGGTTCCATTCCAGCCTGCTGCAAGCCTGCGGCACCAAGGGCCGCGCGCCCTACAAGGGCGTGCTGACCCACGGTTTCACGCTGGACGAGAAGGGCATGAAGATGTCCAAGTCGCTCGGCAACACCGTCGCGCCGCAAGAGGTGATCGGCGAATACGGCGCCGATATCCTGCGGCTCTGGGTGGCGCTGTCCGACTACACGGTGGACCTGCGGATCGGGAAAGAGATCCTGAAAGGCGTGGCCGACAGCTACCGCCGGCTGCGGAACACGCTGCGCTTCCTGCTGGGCAACCTTGCGGGCTTTACCGAGGCCGAAAAGGTGGCGCCGGAAGATATGCCGGAACTGGAGCAATGGGTGCTGCACCGGCTGGCCGAACTGGATGAAGAGGTGCGGGCAGGCTATGCCGCCTACGACTTCCAGGGCGTGTTCCAGAAGCTGTTCGCCTTCTGCACCACCGACCTGTCGGCGGTCTATTTCGACATCCGCAAGGACGCGCTTTACTGCGACGCACCCTCCAGCCTGCGCCGCCGCGCCTGCCGCACCGTGCTGGACCTGCTGTTCCAGCGCCTGACGGTCTGGACCGCGCCTATCCTGGTCTTCACCATGGAGGAGGTCTGGCTCTGCCGGCACCCGGGCGAGGACTCCTCGGTCCACCTGCAGGACTTCCCCGACACCCCCGCCAGCTGGCGCAACGACGCGCTGGCCGCAAAATGGGAAGGCATCCGCGCCACCCGCCGCGTGGTGACCGGCGCGCTGGAGGTGCAGCGCACGGCCAAGGTGATCGGCGCTTCGCTTGAGGCCGCGCCGGTGGTGCATGTGGCGGATACCGCCATTCTTGCGGCGCTGAAATCGGTGGATTTCGCCAATCTCTGCATCACCAGCGGCATCCAGCTGACCAGCGACCCGGAACCGGCCGAAGCCTTCCGCCTGCCCGAAGTGCCGGGCGTCGGCGTGGTGTTCGAGCCGGCGCCGGGCGAGAAATGCCAGCGCTGCTGGCAGACCCTGCCGGATGTGGGCACGCACAAGCACCCCGGCACCTGCAAGCGTTGCAACGAGGCGCTTGGCTGAAATGCAAATCCCCGCCGAAGGGGCGGGGAGAACTGCACGCGGGAAAGAAAGACGCGGGGGGATGCGGATGCATCGCCCCCGCGCAAGCCTCCGTCAGACCGCGACAGGGAGTGCCTTGCCCAACGGGTAAGCATTGGCGCGGGCCACCCGGTTCAGGGCCGACACACCCATGTGCATCTCCTGCAGGTCCGCGCGCGAAAGGCCGATGTCGTCCAGCAGCCGGTCATCTATCCGCGCCAGCAGGAACGCGGTCGAGCGGCGCAGCTGCAGCAGGGTGACGAGACGGGTGAACATGATGGCCTCCTTTTGATCCTGTGGTCAAATATGAACCTCGCTTTGACATTTCACAAACGAATAGGTTTAATGAGTGACATAAACATGACTCATGGATAACCGATGCCCAACCCGCTCGACAGCGACCTGATGCGCAGCTTCCTGGCAGTGGCGGATACCGGTTCGGTCACCCATGCCGCCGCGCGGCTGTTCCGCACGCAATCCGCCGTCTCGCTGCAGATCAAGCGGCTTGAGGAAAGCCTAGGCCAGCCGCTTTTCCTCCGGCAGGCGCGCGGGGTGGAACTGACACCGCGGGGCGAACAACTGCTGCCCTATGCCCGGCGGGTCGTGGAGACGCTGGACGAGGCCGCCATCGCGCTGCGGGAAAAGCCGCTGGTCGGCCCGGTGCGGGTGGGGATCCCGGACGAATATTCCGGCACCGTGCTGCCGCGCGCCCTTGCCGCCTTCGACGAGCGGCACGAAGGGGTGCAGGTCTCGGTCCGGGTAGACCATTCCTCGGCGCTGCTTGAAGCGATGGAGGACGACCTGATCGACATCGCGGTGATCTACGACTGGGCCTATGTGCAGGAAGGCGAGGTGCTTTGCGTCGACCCCACGGTCTGGGTCACCTCGCTGCACCACGAACAGCATCTGCGCAAGCCGGTGCCGGTGGCGGTCTATTTCAAGTCGGACTGGAGCCGGGATTATGCCGAACTGTCGCTGAACCGGCAGGGGATCGACTGGCGGCCCGCCTGGACCTGCGACATGGCGGGCGGCTTCCGGCTGGCGGTGGCGAACGGCGTGGCGATCGCGCCGCTGTCGCGCAGCACGATCCCGGCAGGTTGCCGGGAACTGTCCGAGGAGGATGGCTATTCCAACGTCGACAGCGCGCGGGTGCTGCTGCGGCGGAACCCGCGCGGCACCTCTCCCGCGCTGGAGGGGATGGCGGCGCTGCTACGCGAAGCCTTCGCGCCCCTGGGGATACGGCCCGAACCGGCGAAACCCGCGCCGGACGCCGCTCGCGCATGATCCGGGTTGGAAGCCATCCCGCAGCATGGCAGCATGGCGGCCGGAGGAGACCCGTGATGCTGCGCCCCACCCTGACCTGCCTGCTGGCCGCCCTGGCCTCCGCCGCGCTGGCCGATCCGCTGGACGACCGCGCCATCGCCGCCTTTTCCTCCGCCTTCGCGGAAAGCTGCATGGCGGCCTTTACCGAGGATGGCGGGCTGATCCAGCAGCCGCAGCGTTTCGACGTCATGATGCCATGGACGGCAAGCGAGGCCGAGAAGGCCACGCTCTGGCAATTCCGCTGCAATATCGGCGCCTACAACCTGACCGAGGTCTTCCTGATGTGGACCGAATTCGAGGGCATCGTGCCGCTGGCGGTGGCGCAGCCCTCGGTGACGGCAGTGAACGAGGATCCGGAGGATTTCGAAAGCCCGCTGCACGAGGTGACGGTCACGGGCTGGGGCGCACGCAATTTCGTGGTGAACGGCAGCTTCGACCCGGCGACCCTCACGCTTTCGGCCACCGGCTACTGGCGCGGCATCGGCGATGCCTATGACGCGGGCATCTGGGTGCTGCGCGACGGCGGCTTCCAACTACGGCACTACGAGGTGGACGCCTCCTACGACGGCGAGGCGAAGCCGCAACTGGTGCTGGACTTCCCATGAGCGGGACGCTGGACACCCCCTTCGGCCCGGTCTCGCTGCGCGAGGACGGGGGCCGGATCGTCGCGCTGGACTGGCGGGCGGGTGCCGGAGAGCCGACGGCGCTGGAGGCCGAGGGGCTGCGGCAGCTTGCCGAATATTTCGCGGGCGAAAGGCAGGTCTTCGACCTGCCGCTGGACTGGGGCGAGGGGCTGAACGCCGCCGTCCGCCGCGCCATGGCGGCGATCCCCTTCGGCGAGACCCGGACCTATGGCAAGATCTCGGCGCTGGTCGGCGCACCTGCGCAGGCGGTTGGACAGGCCTGCGGCGCGAACCCGATCCCGATCATCATCCCCTGCCACCGCATCCTTGGCGCCAGGACCCTCGGCGGCTTCTCGGCCCCCGGCGGGGTAGAGACCAAGGTGGCGCTCCTGCGCCATGAAGGGGCGGCGGGCCTCTTGATCTGAACGCCCGCTTGCGGCTGCCGCAAAGGCCCTGTAGCCCTGCGCATGACAGTTTCATGACAGGCGCGCGACCGTGAGCCTTGGTGTCTTCCTGGCCGTTCTGGGCGCGGCCTTCCTCCATGCGGCCTGGAACGGGCTGATCCGCACCGGCAACCCCGGCGGGTCGCGGTTGCAGAACCTGCTGGTGATGGGACTGGTGCAGGGCGGGATCGGCCTTGCGATGCTGTGCTTCGCCCCCTTTCCCACCGCAGCCGTCTGGCCCTGGCTGATCGCCGCCGCCGCGCTGCACACCGGCTACAAGCTCTGCCTCTCGGCGGCCTACGACCATGGCGACCTCAGCCGGGTCTATCCCTTGGCCCGCGGCTCGGCGCCGCTGATGGTGCTGGCGGCCTCGGCGCTGGTCGGGGCGGATGTGCTGACCAGCGGCGAAGTGGCGGCGGTGCTGGTGCTGGTCGCGGGCATCCTGACCATGGCGGGCGGCGCGATCCGGGCCGGAGAGAACCGGCGGCTGATCCCCTGGGCGCTGGCGACGGCGCTGATGACCACCGGCTACACGCTGGTCGACGGGCTGGGCGCGCGGGCGGCGGGAAACCTGCTGATGTTCCTCGGCTGGACCTTCGCGCTGGACGGACTGTTCTTCGGCCTCGCCGTCGCGGCGATGCGCGGCACGGCGCCGTTCCGTATCTCGCCCGCGGGCTGGAGCCGGGGGGCGCTGGCGGCGGCGGCCTCGCTGGGCGCCTATGGCGTGGTGGTCTGGGCGATGACGCAGGCCCCCATCGCCCTTGTCGGCGCGCTGCGCGAATGCTCCATCCTCTTCGCCATGCTGATCGGCTGGCGGCTGTTCCATGAGCCGATGGGACGCGACAAGGCGCTGGCGGGCAGCCTGATCCTTGCAGGGGTGGCACTGATACGGGTGGCAGCATGAGCTTCGCGGTCTTCCTTGCAGTGATGGGCGCGGCCTTCCTGCACGCGCTGTGGAATGCGCTGATCAAGCTGGGCACCTCGAAGGTGGGGGGAATGGTGATCCTTTCCATCGTCGAGGTTCCCATCGGCCTGACCGTCATCGCCTTCTCTCCCCCCATCGCACTGGAGGCCGTGCCCTGGGTGATCGGCGCGGGCTGCACGCATTTCGCCTACAAGTTCTTCCTCAGCTACGCCTATGATCGCGGCGACCTCAGCCGGGTCTATCCCATCGCCCGCGGCGCCGCGCCGATGATCGTGGCGCTGGCGGGGGCCTTCGTGCTGGCCGATGCAGTCTCGGCCCGGCAATACATGGCGATCGCGGTGCTGGCGGCGGGAATCCTGCTGATGGCCCGCGGCGTCTTCACCAGCGGCGAGGACCGGCGCCTTCTGCCCTTCGCGCTCGGCTCGGCGCTGGCGACGGCCAGCTACACGATGATCGACGGCATGGGCGCGCGGATTTCCGGGGTGCCGGCGGTCTATGTGGCCTGGGTCTTCGTGGCCGACGGGCTGTTCTTCACCTTCGGGATGCTGGCGCTGCGCGGGGTGGACGTGATCCCGCGCAACTGGCAGGCATGGCGGATGGGAGCCATGGCCTCGGCGGCCAGCTACGGCGCCTATGCGGTGTCGGTCTGGGCGATGACCTTCGCCCCCATCGCGCTGGTGGCGGCGCTGCGCGAGACCTCGATCCTGTTCGCGGTGCTGATCGGCTGGCTGGGATTCGGCGAGCGGATGACACGCGAGAAGGCGCTGGCGGCGGCGGTGATCGTCGCGGGGGTGGTGCTGTCCCGGCTGTAAGGCACGAGTTTTCGTCGAAAACTCGCAATCCGATCCTTCGACGAAAGATCGATCAGCGGACGCGCCGGATGCCCTCGGGGATGACCTGCTGCACGATCCCCGCCAGCACCAGGTAGAACGAGGTCACGATCAGGCCCCAATGCGCCAGGCTTCCTTCCGCGAAATCCACCCAGGCCGCCCAGGTGGCGAAGGCGATCCACAGCACGCACATCGCCAGCGACAACTCGCGCCAGCGCTTGGTGCGGGTCGGGTGGATGAACTTCAGGTTGGTGAACATCGCCACCGTCAGCCCCACGACAACGATCAGGATCACCGTCTGCGAAGGCGCCACCGCGAACAGCACCAGAACCACCATGTTCCAGCAGGCGGGGAAACCGGCAAAGCTCTTGTCCTTGGTCTTCATCCGCGTGTCTGCGAAATAGACCACCGAGCCGTAGCAGATCACGATGATCGCCAGCCAGCCGGTCCAGCCCGGCAAAAGGCCGGACTTGAACAGGGCGAAGGCCGGGATGAAGACATAGGTCAGGTAGTCGATAATCAGGTCCATCAGGACCCCGTCATAGGTGGGCCAGTTCTTCCGGGTGTCGTATTTGCGGGCCAGCGGGCCGTCGATCCCGTCGACGATCAGCGCCACCACCAGCCAGAGGAACATCAGGCTCCACTTTTCCTCGACCGCGGCCAGCATGGCGAACATCGACAGCACCGCGCCGGTGGCGGTCAGCAGGTGGACGGAGAGGGCCTTGAGACGGTCTGACATGTCTTTGTGATGAACCAATTCCAGGCTGGGTGCAATGCGACAGCGCGTCGGGAATTCAAGACGGGGCCGGGTGGGCGCGGGGATGGGCGCGGTCATAGACCTCCATCAGCCGGGCGGCATCCACCGCGGTATAGGCCTGCGTGGTGGACAACGAGGCATGGCCCAGCAGTTCCTGGATCGCCCGCAGGTCGCCGCCCGCCGAGAGGAGGTGCGTGGCGAAGCTGTGGCGCAGGGCATGCGGCGTCGCCGTAGCGGGCAGGCCCAGTTGGGCGCGCGACTTCTCCATCGCAAGCTGGATCAGCCGGGGGGAAAGCGGGCCGCCGCGGGCGCCGCGGAACAGAGGCTGGTCTTTGGGCAGATCATGGGGGCAGAGCCGGACATATTCCGCCACCGCCTGCGCAGCCGCAGGCAGCGTCGGCACCAGCCGGATCTTGCCGCCCTTGCCGGTGATGCGCAACACCTGCGGCAGGGGGCTGGCGGCTCCGGTCAGGCCCAGCGCCTCGGATATCCGCAGCCCGCAGCCGTAAAGCAGCGTCACCACCGCCACATCGCGCGCCTGCTGCCAGTCGTCGCGGGCCTGAAGACCGACGGTATCCAGCATCTCCGCCGCGCCCTCTTCGGTCAGCGGACGGGGCAGCTTGCGGCGGTATTTCGGGCCGCGGGCGGACAGGACCGTGGTCGCCTCAAGCTCAAGCCGGTCGGAGGCCCATGCAGTGAACCCCTTAACCGACGACAGCGCCCGCGCCATGGACCTTGTGCCGATGCCCCGCTCCCTCTGCTCATGCGCCATCCAGGCGCGCAGGTCCGTCTTCTCGGTCTCCACGATGCCGCGCAGGCCCGTCGTGCCGCCGCGATGGGCGGCAAGGAAGGAAAGGTAGCGCGCCACGTCCCGGGAATAGGCGTCGACCGTATGCGCGCTGGCGCCCTTCAGCGCCGAAAGCTGCGCGAGCCAGTCGGCCAGCGCCGTCCGCACCTCGGGCGATATCGCCAGCGCGGTCATGACAGCCAGCGGCGCATCGTCCGTTCGAAGACGCCGGCGAAGAAGGCCAGAAGGTCGGTGCCGTGGGTCTGCTTGAACTGATGCGGATCTTCCGCCCCGAATACCAGCATCCCGGGCAGCCGTCCCTTGCCGAAATCCAGCCGCAGCAACGCCTCGGAACGGATATAGCCCGCCCGGTCGCCGTAAAGCGCATCGCTCTCCGGCATCACCTGCCGTAGGGTCACCGGCCGCAGGGGCACGTTGCGCCCCCCGGCGACATAGTTGGCGACGAAGCCGGGCTCGGCCACATAAAGCACATCGCCAAGGCAGCGCAGCGCCGGGTCCTCGGCGTCCTGCACCGATTCCAGCACCAGCCGCACGCAATCCACCCGCAGCGTGGCGGCGACATCGCCGGTCAGGGTGCGGAGAAACTCCTGAAAGTCCAGCGGGTCAAGAAGTTGCAGGATCGCCCGATGCACCTGATTGGTGCCTGCGAGGTTTTCATAGGCCGCGGCGATGACGCCCCGATGGGTGTCCTCCAGCCGGTCGAGCCGCGTCTCCAGCCGCTGCATGGCGATGCCGCGCAGGTCGACGATATTCGCCCCCATGGCGCGTTCGTTCGCGGCCACCAGCGCGTTCATCAGGTCGCGGTCTTCCAGAATCGTCTCGGGCTCCGCAAGGATGCGGTCACGCAGGTCAGGTTCGATCATGTAAGGCTTGCCCGGTTGGTCTTTTCGATTTGCCCGGAACTATAGCAGCGGCCCGCGCCGGGGCCGCACATCTTTTCCGGCCCTTGCGCAGCATTTTGCAGATGGCGTTGCAAGGCTGCACTCTCGATCCTTGCCCGGGTGACGCCGGAAAACTGCAACCGCATCAGAAAAAGCTCTGCGGGTCGATGTCGATCGCCAGCCGCAGGTTGGCAGGCAGCCGGACCTGCGCCACCCATCGGGCCAGCGCCGGTTGCAGCGCCACACCCTTCGGCGCCATGACCAGCAATCTTACCCGGTGCCGCCCGCGGATGCGGGCGATGGGGGCAGGCGCGGGGCCGAAGACCTCGGCCCCCAGGCTGCGAAGCGGCGCATCCCGGCGGGCCAGTTCGGCGCCAATGTCGAAGACCTGCCCCACATCCGGGCCGGAAAGGATGATCCCTGCCATGCGGCCATAGGGCGGCACGCCCGCGATGCGGCGTTCTTCCGCTTCGGCCCGCCAGAAGGCCTCTTCCTCGCCCGAAAGGATGGCGCGGATCACCGGATGTTCTGGCTGGTGGGTCTGCAACCACGCCTCGCCCGGCTTTTCCGCCCGCCCCGCCCGGCCCGCCACCTGACGCATCAGTTGAAACGTCCGCTCCGCCGCCCGCAGGTCGGACCCCTGCAACCCAAGATCGGCGTCGATCACGCCGACCAGCGTCAGCAGCGGGAAGTTGTGCCCCTTGGCGACGATCTGGGTGCCGATGACGATATCCGCCCCGCCCTCGGCAATCACCGCGATCTGCTCCTTCAACGCCCGGGCCGATCCGAACAGGTCCGAGGACAGCACCGCCAGCCGGGCATCGGGAAAGCGCTCCGCCACCTCTTCGGCCAGCCGCTCCACCCCCGGCCCGACCGCTGCCATCCGTCCTTCCACCCCGCAAGAGGGGCAGGCCACCGGCACCGGCTTCGTCGCGCCGCATTGATGGCAGACAAGGCGTTTCAGGAAACGGTGCTCCACCATCCGGGCGTCGCAATGGTCGCAGCCGACCTGCGCCCCGCAGGCGCGGCAGAGCGTGACCGGCGCATAGCCGCGGCGGTTCAGGAACAGGAGCGCCTGTTCGCCGCGCGCCACCCGCTCCCGCACACCTTCCGCCAGCGTGTCGGAAATCCAGCGGTTGCCGGGCAGCCGTTCCGCCCGCATGTCGATGGCCCGCATCCGCGGCATCTCCGCCGCGCCGAAGCGGGCGCCGAGATCCAGCCGTTGGTATTTCCCCGCCTCGGCATTGGCCCAGCTTTCCAAGCTGGGCGTGGCCGAGGACAGCACCACCGGGCAGCCGGTGATCGAGGCCCGCAGCACCGCCATGTCGCGGGCGTTGTACAGCACGCCATCCTCCTGCTTGTAGGAGGTGTCGTGCTCCTCATCCACCACGATCAGGCCAAGGTCGCGGAACGGCAGGAACAGCGCCGACCTTGCGCCGACGACCAGCGAGGCCTCGCCCTGCCCCAGCATCCGCCACAGCCGCCGCCGCTCGGTCATCGTGACGCCGGAATGCCATTCGGCAGGCCGCGCGCCGAAGCGGGCCTCGACGCGGGCAAGGAAATCGGCGGTCAGGGCGATCTCGGGCAGAAGGACCAGCGCCTGGCGGCCGCGGCGCAGGGCTTCGGCCACGGCCTCCAGGTAGACCTCGGTCTTGCCCGATCCGGTGACGCCCTTCAGCAGGATGGCCTGAAACTCCTCGGCCGCCACCGCATGGGTCAGCATGTCTCCGGCCGCCACCTGATCCCCCGCCAGCCGCATCAGGCCCGCCGGGTCCAGCCGCGGATAGGGCAGGTCCTTCGGGCTGTCCTCCTCGGCCACCACGCCCAGCTTCACCAGCCCCTTCACCACGCCCGTGCCGCAGGCCGCCGCCTCGGCCAGTTCGCCCAGCGTCACCGCCGCCCCGCCATAGGCGCGCAGTGCTTCCACCACCCGATGCCGCGCCTCGGTCAGGCTGTTCGGCACCGTCCCCGCAAGGCGATAGACCTTGCGCATCCCCGGCGGGTCGCCCAGCCCCGGCGCACGGGTGGCCAGCCGCAGCATGGCGGGCAAGGGGGTCAGCGTGTAGTCGGCGGCGCGTTGCAGGAACAGCCGCAACTCCTCGCGCATCGGCGCCGCATCCAGAACCCGGGTCACCGGACGAACCTTGGCCGGGTCCCAATCGCCCTGCCCCGGCCCCCAGACCACGCCGATCACCCGGCGCGGGCCAAGCGGCACCTCGACGAAATCGCCCGTCCCGCAGCCGCCCTCCGGCGCGCGGTAGTCCAGCACGCGGCCAAGGGGCTCCGTCGTCAGGACCCCTACCGTCTCATCCGCGATGAACTGCCGCTCGGCCATCCGCATCCCCGGGTGACGCACCCTTTCGCGCCGCCCCCGTTTGCGGTAATACCGCCGCGACCCTGACACCTCCACCCCCGCCATCCGCAAAGGAGCCGCCCCATGAGATTCTTCGTCGATACCGCAGATGTCGATGCCATCCGCGAATTGCACGATCTGGGCATGGTGGACGGCGTCACCACCAATCCCTCGCTGATCCTGAAATCCGGGCGCGACATTCTGGAAGTGACCAAGGAAATCTGCTCCTTCGTCGAAGGCCCCGTCTCGGCCGAGGTCGTCGCCCTGAAAGCCGACGAGATGATCGCCGAGGGTCGCAAGCTGGCCGAGATCGCCCCGAACATCGCGGTCAAGGTGCCGCTGACCTGGGACGGGCTGAAGGCCTGCAAGGTCCTGTCGGGCGAAGGCAAGATGGTGAACGTGACGCTGTGCTTCAGCGTCAACCAGGCGCTGCTGGCCGCAAAGGCCGGCGCCACCTTCATCAGCCCCTTCATCGGCCGTCTGGACGACATCAACCTCGACGGGCTGGAGCTGATCGGCGACATCCGTCAGGTCTATGACAACTACGGATTCGAGACGAACATCCTCGCCGCCTCGGTCCGCACGCTGAACCACGCCTCGCAATGCGCGCTGATCGGCGCCGATGTGATGACCGCGCCGCCCTCGGTCATCAAGGCGATGGCCAGCCATGTGCTGACCGACAAGGGCATCGACCAGTTCATGAAGGACTGGGCGAAGACGGGCCAGAAGATCCTCTGATCCCTTCCTCTTGATCCGAATACTCTGGGGGGCCGGGGGTAAACCCCCGGCCTTTTCCGTTTAGCGCGGCCGGTGGACGTGGGCGCTCTGCACCAGTCCGAAGCCCACCAGGATCACCAGCATCGCCGATCCGCCATAGGACAGCAAAGGCAGCGGCACCCCCACCACCGGAGCCATGCCCATCACCATCGACAGGTTGACGGCGATATAGAAGAAGAAGTTCCCCGCCACTCCGATGATCAGCAGGGATGAGAAGCGGTCCCTGTTCTGCAGGGCCGAGACCAGGCAGAAGCCGATGATCAGCGCATAGAGGACCAGCAGCGAAAACGCCCCGACGAAACCGAATTCCTCGGCCAGCGTGGTGAAGATGAAGTCGGTATGCTTCTCCGGCAGGAAGTTCAGCCGTGACTGGGTGCCCTGCATGAAGCCCTTGCCCGACCAGCCGCCCGAGCCGAGCGCGATCTTCGCCTGAAGGATGTTGTAGCCCGCCCCCAGCGGATCGGCTGACGGGTCGAGGAACGTATCGATCCGCCGGTATTGATAATCGTGCAGGAACTGCCAGGGCGTGCCGCGGGTCAGGAAGATGCCCGCAATCGCTCCCACGGTCAGGCTGGCCACCGCGGCGAAATACCAGAGGCTGACACCAGCGGCGAACATCACCGTTGCCCCGCCCAGGATCAGCATCAGCGAGGTGCCGAGGTTCGGCTGCATCAGCACCAGCACGGTCGGGGCAAGGATCAGCACCACCGGCAGCAGAACCCAGAGCGGGCGAGAGGTCTTCTTGTTGTCCAGCCAGTCGTAATAGGCCGCCAGCAGCATCACCAGGCTGAACTTCATCATCTCGGACGGCTGGAACTGCAGGAAGCCGAAGTCGATCCAGCGCTGCGCGCCCATGCTGGTCTGGCCGCGGAATTCCACATAGATCAAAAGCAGGAAGGCGAAGACATAGGCCACCCCCGCCATGCTGCGCCAGAACCAGATCGGCACCATGGCGACGATCAGCATCAGCACCGTGCCGGCCACGAAGACCTGCGCCTGCCGCCGCGCCCAGACGTCGAAATCGCCGCCCGCGATGGACCAGAGCATCAGCACGCCGACCGAGGCCACCGCCGAGGTCAGAAGGATGATCGGCCAGTTCAGATACAGCACCTTGCGGATGCCGGTCGGCACGAACTTGATGCGGCTTTCCAGGAAGCTCATGCCCGCCCTCTCCGTCAGGCCCGGCCGCTGTGCGGGGCGGCGCCGGTCACCGGGTCGCGCAGGGGCAGTTCCTTCAGCATGGTCTCGATCCGGCCGCGCTGCGCCGCCGGATAGGCGGAAAGCGGCGGCAGTCCGTCGGACAGGGCGCGCAGAAGGATGTCGCGCGCGATCGGCCCCGCGACAGCGCCGCCGCTGCCGCCATGCTCCACCACCACCGAGATCGCATAGCGCGGATTGTCGTAGGGCGCATAGGCGACGAACAGCGCATGGTCGCGCCGGTTCCAGGGCAGTTGATCGTTCGACACCACGCCACGGGCACGTTCGGCGGCGGTGATGTTCCTCACCTGGCTGGTGCCGGACTTGCCCGCCATGACCAGTGCCGGATCGGCGACGCGGCTGGAGCGCGCCGTGCCGCGCTCGCCGTTCACCACGTCGAACATGCCGCGGCGCACGACGGCCAGATGTTCGGCGGCAAGCCCCAGGTCGGGCGCCTCGGCCGCCGGGATTTCCTCGGTCCCGATCATCCGCACCAGCCGCGGCGCCACCGCCCGGCCGCTGGCGATCCGCGCCGTCATCACCGCCAGTTGCAGGGGCGAGGTCAGCACATAACCCTGCCCGATCGAGGCGTTGATGGTGTCGCCGATCCGCCATTCGGCCTTGTGCCGTTCCTGCTTCCAGGCGCGGTTCGGCATGATGCCCTCGGCGATGGCCGACATCGGCAGGTCGTGGCGGATGCCAAGGCCGAGGCGCTTGCCCATCTCGGCCATCTTCTCGATGCCGACCTTCTGCGACACGTCGTAATAATAAACGTCGCAGCTTTTCTCCAGGCTCTGGGTCAGGTTGACCGTGCCATGGCCGCCCCTTGCATGGCAGTGGAACCGCCGCCCGCCGAACTCCAGATAGCCCGGGCAGCGCACCTTGTGACCCAGGCCGATGGCCCCGGCATCCAGCGCGGCCAGCGCCGTCACCATCTTGAAGGTCGATCCCGGCGGATAGGCGCCCGAGGCGGCCTTGTCGGCCAGCGGCCGGTGGTCGTGTTCGGTCAGCGCGGCATAATCGGCATAGCTGATCCCGCGCACGAAAAGGTTCGGATCGAACGAAGGGGAAGAGGCGACGCAGATGAGATCGCCGTTACGCACATCCATCACCACGGCGGCGGCGCTTTCCTCACCCAGACGGACCTGGGCGAAGTTCTGCACATCGGCGTCGATGGTCAGGCGGATGTCGGCGCCGGGCAGGCCCTCGCGCCGTTCCAGTTCGCGCATCACCCGGCCGACGTGGTTGACCTCGATCCGCCTGGTCCCGGCCGATCCGCGCAGGGTGGATTCCATCCATTTCTCCACCCCGATCTTGCCGATCTGAAATTTCGGCAGCCGCAGCACCGGTTCGGGCGCCTCTTCGCCTTCAAGGTCCTTTTCCGAGACCGGGCCGACATAGCCCACCGCATGGGCGAAGTCGGTGTCGCGCGGATATTGCCGCGACAGACCCATTTCCGGCACCACGCCGGGCAGGGCGGGGGCGTTGATGGCGATCTTGGAGAAATCCTCCCAGCTGATGCGGTCCTTGACGATCACCGGCACGAAGGCGGAATGCTTCTTCACCGCGGCGATGGAGTCCTCGAGTTCAGCCTCCGTCATCGGGATCAGCGCCGCCAGCCGCCGCATCACAAGATCCACATCGCCCGCATCCTCGCGCGTGACGACGACGCGGTAGTTCTGTTCGTTGCCCGCGATCACCTTGCCGTTGCGGTCGAGGATCAGGCCCCGGCGCGGCGGGATCAGGCGGATGCTGATGCGGTTTTCCTCGGCCAGCAGGCGGAATTCGTCGGCCTGGTCCACCTGCAGATAGCGCATCCGGGCGCCAAGCGCGGCCACCATGGCCCCCATCGCCCCGCCCATCAACAGCGTGCGGCGGCTGATGCCGCGGTGGCTGTCCTCGTTTTCCTTCTGGGTGCGCCTCACAGCCGCCTCCCGTAATCATCGGTTTCGCCCGTTGCGGGCTTTCTCAGGTCAAGCACCAGCCGCGACGCCCCCACCACCAGCGGATAGGCCAGCGCCGACCAGATCACCTGCACCACCGCAAAGCCGAAGGGCGGCTGTGGCAGAAGCGCCAGCGTGAACGCCATGCGATAGGCCAGCAGCATCGCCACCATCAGCCCGGTGACCAGAAGCCATTCGACCACGAAGTTCAACTCGCGCGTCAGCGCGGCGCGCGAGCGGATGAACTCGGACCCCATCACCACCAGCGCCGTCCACAGGCCGGGCGGGCGCATCAGGATCAGGTCCTCGGCCAGCACCACGGCTGCGATCAGCCAGACCGGCAGATAGTCGGGGCGGCGCATCACCCAGGCCATGATCATGCACAATACCAGATCCGGCCCCGGAAAGCGCCCCGGATCCGCGCCAAGCGGCAGAAGCCGCAGGAACAGCAGCAGGAGCGCCAGCCCCAGGAACAGCGCGCGATAGCCCCAATGCGCGGCCCGCCAGAGGCTGATCATCAGTCGCCCCCATCGCCGCCGCCGGCCTCGGCATCGCCCGAGCCGCTTTCGCCCACGTCGCCGCCGCCCGCTACCGGCTGGGCCGCGGCCTCGCCCTCGGCATCGACCTCGGGGCCGGGGACCGAGGGCAGAAGCGGCGGTGCGATCAACCCGCCGGGATCGGTGATCGGTTCCAACTCATGGCTGCGCAGGACGCGCAGGAACTCCAGCCGCTGGTAGTCGGCGGACATGACGACCCGCAACCGCCGGTCGGTGTCGCGCACCACCTGGCCCACCAGAAGGCCCGCCGGCAGCACGCCGCCATCGCCCGCCGTGACCACCCGGTCGCCCGGCGCGATCTCGTCGGCATCCTCGACGAACTCAAGGATCGGCATGGTGGAATTGTCACCGGACAACAGCGCCCGCTGCCCCGAGGGCTGAACCGTCACCGGCACCCGGCTGTTGGAATCGGTCAATAGGATCACCCGCGACGTGCGCTCCCCCACGCCCGAGATGCGGCCGACGAAGCCCAACCCGTCCATCGTCGCCCAACCGTCGCGAATGCCGTCACGGGCCCCGACGTTCAACAGCACGGACTGGCGGAACGGGCTGCCGCTGTCGGCAAGCACCTGCCCGGTGACCCAGGTCAGCTTCGGGTCCAGCCGCACCTTGTTCAGGTCCAGAAGCCTTGCGTTCTGTTCGCCAAGCTGCCGCGCCGCCTCTTTCCAGGCGGTCATCTTCTGCAACTCGCGCTTCAGCTCCTGGTTCTGTTCGTAGATCCGGTCGTAGGACTGGAAGTTCTCGACCATCCCCGCCGCCCTGCTCACCGGCACCAGCGCCCATTCCATGTTGGGCACCACCGCATCGACCAGCGCCGAGCGGAAGCGTTCGACCCGAGGGGAATCGATCCGCCACAGCAGGAACAGGCCAAGAAGCAACAGAACCAGCAGCGCCACCAGAAGGCGGCGCAACGGGCGGGAATAGTCTTCCGGTCCTGTGGTTCGGGTCCTGGCCAAGCGCGCCTCGCCATCCTGCGCTGTCGTTCAGGGGCGCCTCCCCCCGCAAAGGTCAGCTGTCGTAGTCGATGACGTGCCGCAGCTGCTTTTCGTATTCCAGAGCTTTCCCGGTCCCCAGCGCAACACAATTCAGTGACTCGTTGGCGACCGAGATCGAAAGCCCGGTCTGCTCGCGCAGCGCAAGGTCCAGATCGCCCAGAAGCGCACCGCCCCCGGTCAGCATCACGCCACGGTCGACGATATCGGCGGCAAGGTCCGGCGGCGTCGCCTCCAGCGCCTGCATCACCGCGTCACAGATCTGCTGCACCGGTTCGGCCAGCGCCTCGGCCACCTGGGCCTGGTTGATCTCGGTTTCCTTCGGCACGCCGTTCAACAGGTCGCGGCCGCGGATCTGCATCGAGGAGCCTCGGCCATCGTCGGGCATCCGCGCGGTGCCGATACTGGTCTTGATCCGCTCCGCCGTGCTTTCACCGATCAGCAGGTTCTGGTGGCGGCGCAGGTAGGAGATGATCGCCTCATCCATCCGGTCGCCGCCGACGCGGACCGACCGGGCGTAGACGATGTCACCAAGGCTGAGGACCGCCACTTCGGTGGTGCCGCCGCCGATGTCCACGACCATGCTGCCGGTCGGCTCGGTGATCGGCATCCCCGCCCCGATGGCCGCAGCGATGGGTTCGGCGATCAGCCCTGCCCGGCGGGCACCGGCCTGCAGGACCGAGTTGCGGATGGCGCGCTTTTCCACCGGCGTCGCGCCATGCGGCACGCAGACGATGATCTTCGGTTTCGAAAACGTCGTGCGCTTGTGGACCTTGCGGATGAAATGCTTGATCATCTCCTCCGCCGAGTCGAAGTCCGCGATCACCCCGTCGCGCATCGGTCGGATCGCCTCGATGCTGCCCGGGGTGCGGCCCAGCATCAGCTTGGCATCCTCGCCCACGGCCAGCACCTGCTTCTTGCCGTCCTTGTTGTGATAGGCCACCACCGAGGGCTCGTTCAGCACGATCCCCTTGCCGCGGATATAGACAAGCGTGTTGGCCGTCCCGAGGTCGATCGCCATATCGGACGAGAGAAGGCCGGAAAGGATGGACATGCGGAAGGGTCCTTGCGAATGGGTCAGCCCGCGACTCAGCCGACGCCGGGCGGGGCGCCCCCATATAAGGACAGGTGCAGACAAGGGGAAGGGCGGGCCGTCGGGGCCTGCGCAATTCCGCGTGTAGGTAGAATCCTTGCAGGATCGGCCTTTCCGTCAGCCCGAGACCGGCCATGAATTGATCTAATGCAACATCCGGGCATCCCGGGGCCATCCAATCGCCGCTTCCGGCGCCCCAAAGGAAACGGCGGCCCGTCACGGGCCGCCGCGGCAACCGTCCCTGGCAGCGCCTCAGACCGCCTTCTTCAGCGCCTCGACCAGATCGACCCGCTCCCAGCTGAAGCCGCCGTCCTCGGTCGCCGCACGGCCGAAATGGCCATAGGCGGCGGTGCGGGCGTAGACGGGTTTCGTCAGGCCCAGATGGGTGCGGATGCCGCGCGGGGTCAGGTCCATGACCTCCATCACCGCCCTCTCGATCGCCACCTCTTCCACGGTGCCGGTACCATGGGTGTTGACATAGATCGACAACGGCTTCGCCACGCCGATGGCGTAGGAGACCTGCAGCGTGCAGCGGTCGGCCAGACCCGCCGCCACGATATTCTTCGCCAGATAGCGCGCGGCATAGGCGGCCGAGCGGTCGACCTTGGTCGGGTCCTTGCCGGAAAACGCCCCGCCGCCATGCGGCGCCGCGCCGCCATAGGTATCGACGATGATCTTGCGCCCGGTCAGCCCGGCGTCGCCATCGGGCCCGCCGATCACGAAGGTGCCGGTCGGGTTCACATGCCATTCGGTCTTTTTCGTCAGCCAGCCCTCGGGCAGGATCTCGCGGATATAGGGCTCCACGATCCTGCGGATCACCTTCGAGGTCTGGCGCTTCGACGTATGCTGCGTCGAGAGCACGATGGAAGTCACCTCGACCGGCTTGCCGTTCTCATAACGCAGGGAAAGCTGCGACTTGGCGTCCGGCCCCAGCGTCGGCTCCTGCCCGGATTTCCGCACCTCTGCCAGCCGGCGCAGGATGGCATGGGCATACTGGATCGGCGCGGGCATCAGTTCCGGCGTCTCGGTGCAGGCATAGCCGAACATGATGCCCTGGTCGCCCGCCCCGTCGCGGTCGACGCCCTGCGCGATATGGGCCGATTGTTCGTGCAGGTAGTTGTGGATCTTGATCTTTTCCCAGTGGAACTTCTTCTGCTCATAGCCGATGTCGCGGACGCAATCGCGGACGATGCCGTCGATGCGCTCCATCATCGCCTTGGTCTTCTCCTTCGACGACAGCCCGACCTCGCCGCCCACGACCACGCGGTTCGTCGTGGCAAAGGTCTCGCAGGCCACGCGGGCATTCGGTTCCTCCGTCAGGAAGGCGTCCAGCACGGCGTCCGACACGCGGTCGCACAGCTTGTCGGGATGCCCCTCCGACACCGACTCGGAGGTGAAGACATAGGACTTGCGGCTCATGGGAAAGGTGCTCCGTTGGGTTAAACCGCCACGCCAGGAAGCCGTTGTGACGGAAAGGATGCCAGCCGGTTACGCGCGGGCGGGCGAAGTTTCAAGGGGCCTTTCGGCCGCGCCCCGCCAACCCGGCCAGCGCGAGTCCCGCCAGCAACACCAGCAGCAGCGGCAGATCCCCGATCCGGGCATAGGGCGGGGGCGGCAAGGCGCCGGGAAGCGCTGCATCGACCACGCCGCGCGCGCCCATCCCCATCAGCGCGGGCACGCCGGTGGCATCCTTGGCCACCTGCCCGGTAGCCGTGACGACGGCGCTGATCCCGGTATTGGCCGCGCGCACCAGCGGCAGCCCCTGCTCGATCGCCCGCAGCCGGGCGAGCGCGAAGTGCTGGTAGGGGCCGGTCAGCGTGCCGAACCATGCGTCATTGGTGACCTGCAGCAGCCAGACGGGGCGGTCCGGGGTGCCGACTTCCCGGGGAAAGATCGCCTCGTAGCAGATCAGCACCCGGGCGGGGCCGAGACCGGGGCCAAAATCCACCAGCCGGGCCTTGTTCCCCGCCGTATAGCCGAAGCCCTGCTGGGCGGCAAAGGCACGCAGCCCGAACAGGCGGAAGGCCAGATCGCCGAAGGGGATGTATTCGCCGAAGGGAACAAGGTGGATCTTGTCATAGCTTTGCCCGATGCTGCCGCCCGGCCCGAAGATCGCCAGACTGTTCCAGGCCCTTTCGCCCTCGACCCGCTGGTAACCCGCCGCGACGGGCAGGCCCAGCGATCCCATGGCCAGCGCGGCGCCCTCGCCCTCGGCCAGCAGGAAGGGCACCGCGGTTTCGGGCCAGATCGCCAGATCGGGGGGCGCGGCTTCCGGCGGGGAAACGGTCAACTCCAGCAGCCCGTCGAAGGTGGCCAGCGCTTCCTGCGGGTCCCATTTCAGGCTTTGCACCACGGCGGGCTGCACCAGCCGCACCACGCCGCCCGGCGGCGGCCCGGTCTCCAGCCCCTGCCGCGCATGGCCCCAGAAAAGGATCGCCGCCACCGCCGCCAAGGCCCCCGCCGTCCCCGCCCTCGGCCAGCACAGCGGCAGCGCGGCCAGCGCCAGAACCACCGCACCCATGCCATAGCCGCCGACCAGCGCCGCCAGTTGCTCGGCCGGGGTGTCCAGCGGGATATGGCCGAACAGCGCCCAGGGAAAGCCGGTGAAGACATGGCCGCGCAACAGGTCGGCCAGCGCCAGCGCCGCCACCAGCGCCAGCAGGCGCAGCCGCCCGGGGCCCGCCAGCGCCGCCGCCAGCGCCGCCGCCCCGGCCCAGAACAGCCCCAGCCCGAAGGCCAGCAGCACCACGGCGAAGGGGGCCATCCAGCCATGCACCCATGGATCGACGAAGAAGGGATTGACGATCCAGTTCAGCGCCAGCGCGAAATGCCCCGCCCCGGCGAAGAGCGCCAGCGCGAAGGCCCGTGAGGCCGCGGCCTCGCGCGTCAGCAGATGGAAAAGCCCGCACAGCGCGGGCAGCGCCAGCACCTGCAAGCCGAACGGCACCTGACCCAGCGCGACGACAGCCCCCAGCCCGAAGGCCAGCGCCGCGGGCCTGCGCCCCGGCCAAAGCCAGCGCCGCACCACCATTCAGCCTTCCGCCGCCGATACGCCTTGCGCCGCCGCGGGCAGCCGTATCCGCAGCCGCTTGATCCGGCGGGGGTCCGCATCGACGATCTCGACCTGCGCGCCGCTTTCGTGGTCCACCACCTCGCCCCGCGCCGGAACCCGGCCCGCTCGCAGGAAGACCAGCCCGCCGATGGTGTCGATCTCCTCGTCCTCGCCGTCCTGCCGCAGCTTCAGGCCCAGCGCGGCCTCGATCTCTTCCAGCGGCGCGGTGGATTGCGCGAGGATCACCCCCGGCTTCTCCTCCTTCCACAACGCGCCCTCGACCTCGTCATGCTCGTCCTCGATCTCGCCGATGACGGTCTCGATCAGGTCCTCGATGGTGACGAGGCCGTCGACCCCGCCGTATTCGTCGATGACCAGCGCCATGTGCACCCGCTCCTTCTGCATCTTCTGCAGAAGGACGCCGGTCGGCATCGAGGGCGGGGCATAGAGGATGGGGCGCAACAGCCGCTTCAGGCTGAACCGCCCGTTCGCGCCGAAGCCATGGGTCAGCGCCAGGTCCTTCAGCAGGACCAATCCCTGCGGATGGTCCAGCGTGCCCTTGTAGACCGGGACGCGGCTGAAGCCATGTTCGCGGAACACCTCGACCAGTTCGTCCTTGCCGATGTCCAGCGGCACGGCGACGATCTCGGCCTTGGGGATCGCCACGTCGTCCACCCGCATCCGGCGCAGGGCGCCCAGCCCCACACTGGCGGCAGAGGTGGATGGCGTGGCCGGGGTCTCGTCCGGCTCGGCTGTCGGGGTGAAGGCGGAGAGGATCCGCCCGAAGAAGCCGCGTCCCGCAGCCTCTGGAGGTTCTTCGTCGGCCGTGTCCTGCAACGCATCCTGCGCCGCGGATGACCCTTCGGTGCTACTGCCCATCGGTCCTTTGTCCGAAACGCACCCGTCGCGCGGGTGCGCCGTCAATATGGGTCAGGAAGGCCCATCGACGCAAGTATCCGCACCTCATGGCCTTCCATCAGCGCGGCATCCTCGTCCTCGATATGGTCGTAGCCCAGAAGATGCAGCACGGCATGGACGATCAGGTGGCTGACATGGTCCTGCATCGGCTTGCCCTGCTCGGCGGCCTCGCGGGCGCAGGTCTCCCAGGCGATGGCGATGTCGCCCAGTTCCTCCGGCGCGTCCCCGGTGCCCGCCTCCGGCCTCTCCGGCTCCTCGCCGGCGAATTCCGCCGCGCGTTCCTCGGATGGCCAGCTCAGCACGTTGGTGGGTGAGGGTTTGCCGCGAAAATCGGCGTTCAGCACGGCGATGCGGGCATCGTCGCAGGCCAGAAGCGAAATCTGGAACCCTTCCGCCGCCAGCCCCAGCCCGGCCAGCGCCGCCCGCGCCGCGGCCTCCGCCAGCGGCTCAAGGCCGAAGCCGTCCCAGCGGGCATCCTCGATGACGATCTCGACCAGCATTCCCGCGCCCTACCCCGCCGCCGCCCCTCATGCAAGCCTGCGGTCCCGGCGGCACCGGAGAAGCCTCCGGCGGGGATATTTTCATTCAGAAAGAGGGTGGCTTCTTTCAGAACGGCAAATATCCTCTGGGGGTCCGGGGGGCGAAGCGCCCCCGGGGCCAGCCGCAACCAGGGACCCCCGCCATGACAGACCCGACCGAGACCGCCGCCCTGATCCGTGCCCGCGCGGGCGACGAGCCTGTCCGGCTGGGCCTGATCCTCGGCTCCGGGCTCGGCCACCTGGCCCATGCGGTGGAGGGCCCGGCGATCCCCTATGCCGATCTGCCGGGCTTTCCCCATGTCGGCGTTTCAGGCCACAACCCGCATCTGCACATCGGCCTTTTGGAGGGCGTCCGCGTCGCCGTCTTCGGCGCGCGCGAGCATTACTACGAGAACGGCAACCCGGCGGCGATGCGGATGGCGCTGGCCACGCTGAAGGCGCTCGGCGCCCAAAGGCTGATCCTGACCAATGCCGCCGGATCGCTGCGTCCCGACATCCCGCCGGGCGACCTGATGCTGCTTTCCGACCACATCAACTACAACGGCCTGAACCCGCTGATCGGAGAGAAGACCGATGCCCGCTTCGTGCCGATGACCGACGCCCATTCCCCCGCTCTGCGCGCCGCCCTGCGCAAGGCCGCCACGGCCGAGGGAATCGCCCTGAAGGAAGGTGTCTACGCCTGGTATTCCGGCCCCTCCTTCGAGACCCCGGCCGAGATCCACCTGCTGAAGACATTGGGCGCCGATGCCGTCGGCATGTCTACCGTGCCCGAGGTGATCCTCGCCCGCTTCCTGGGGCTGGAGGTCGCCGCCATCTCGACCATCACCAACATGGCCGCCGGGATGAGCGACGAGAGGATCAGCCATGAGCATACCAAGGCCATGGCCCCCCTGGGTGCGGCAAAACTGGAACGCATCCTGAGACGTTTCCTGTCCACGCCGGGATGACGCCCTTGTGCATTTGACTTCGCGGCCAAAGGGGCGCAACCCTCGGACAAGGCTTCCCTATCCCGTCCGGCGCGATGCAGATCTACCTCCCCATTGCCGAGGTCTCGGTCAACGCCTTCCTGATCCTCGGGATCGGGGGGATCGTCGGCTTTCTGTCCGGCATGTTCGGGGTGGGCGGCGGCTTCCTGATCACGCCGCTGTTGTTCTTCATCGGCGTGCCGCCCGCCGTGGCGGTGGCGACCGGGGCGAACCAGGTGGTGGCCTCGTCCGTATCCGGCGTGCTGGCGCAGTTGAAGCGCAAGGCGGTGGATTTCCGCATGGGCTTCGTCCTCCTGCTGGGCGGTGTCGGAGGGTCGGCGATCGGTATCTGGGTCTTCGCCTGGATGAAGGCGAAGGGGCAGGTCGACCTTTTCGTCCAGCTTTCCTATGTCCTCTTCCTCGGCCTGATCGGCGCGATGATGCTGCAGGAATCGCTGCGCGCCCTGCTGCGCAGCCGCAAACCCAATGCACCCATCCGCCGCGCCCATGTCCACAACTGGGTGCATGGCCTGCCACTGAAGATGAAGTTCCGCGCCAGCGGCCTTTACATCAGCGTCATCCCCCCGATCCTGGTCGGCGCGCTCGTCGGCTTCCTTGCCGCGATCATGGGCGTGGGCGGGGGCTTCATCATGGTTCCGGCGATGATCTACCTCTTGGGGATGCCCACCAAGGTCGTGGTCGGCACCTCGCTCTTCCAGATCATCTTCGTCACCGCCTTCACCACCGTCATGCATGCCGTCACCAGCCAGACGGTGGACATGATGCTGGCGCTTCTGCTGATCTTCGGCGGCGTGATCGGGGCGCAGATCGGCGCGCGGGTGGGGCTGCGGCTAAAGGCGGAACACCTGCGCATCCTTTTGTCGCTGCTGGTGCTGGCGGTCGCGCTGCGGATCGCCGCGGACCTCCTGATCCGCCCGGCCGAGCTTTACTCGGTGATGCCGGGGGTGATGCCATGATCCGCCGCCTAGCCCTTCTGCTCTGCCTTCTGGCCGTCCCCGCCGCAGCGCAGGACCGCCCGCACGAGACCATCGTCGCCGGTCTCAGCCAGAACCGCGTCTCGATCACCGCCGATTTCGACGGGTCCGAGATCCTCGTCTACGGGGCCGTCCGCCGCGACAGCCCGCCGCCCGAAGGCAGGCTGGACGTGATCGTCACCATCGAAGGCCCCTCGACCCCGCTGACGGTGCGCCGCAAGGACCGGGTCTGGGGCATCTGGGTCAACAATGCCGCCGTCTCCGTGGACCGCGCGCCCTCCTTCTACGCGGTCGCCACCACCGGCCACCTGCACGACATCCTGTCCGCGACCGAGAACCTGCGCCGGGGCATCACCATCGACCGGGTGATCCGCGCCGTCGGCATCACCTCCGAGGCCGATGCATCGGAAGCCTTCATCGAGGCGATGATGCGCGTCCGCACCGGCGAGGGCCGCTACCGGCTGATGGAGAACCGGGTGCAGCTGACCGAGCAGACGCTGTTCCGCACCGATGTGGTGCTGCCCGCCAACCTGACCGAGGGCATCTACAAGGTGCGCCTGTTCCTTCTGCGCGACGGCAAGGTCGTCGCCAGCCAGGAACGCCAGATCGGCGTCCGCAAGGCGGGGCTGGAACGGCTGATCCACAACATGGCCCGCGAACAGCCGCTGCTTTACGGGCTGGTGTCGCTGGTGCTGGCGGCGGTGTCGGGATGGGCCGCCTCGGCGGCGTTCCGGCTGCTCAGGGCCTGAGGGACCCCGATCCTTCGCCGAAGGATCGTGCCTCAGCCCTTCTTCTTGGCCTCCAGCGCGTCCAGCCGGGCCTTCAGCGCCTCGTTCTCTTCCCGCGCCTTCTGGGCCATGGCGCGCACCGCGTCGAATTCCTCGCGCGTCACGAAGTCGCGGTCGGCCATCCAGCGGTCCACCAGCGATTTCATCGCCGTCTCGGCCTCGGTCTTCGCGCCCTGCGCCACGCCCATGGCATTGGTCATCAACTGGCTGATGTCGTCGAGGAACTTGTTGCGCGTCTGCATGGCCGGGCCTCCTGTCACCGGCCCTATATGCGCCCCTGTCCGGGGGTTCACAAGTCCGCCAGTCTGTTGACTTCGCCACACCCCGCCCGCATCAAGCCCCGAAGCACGGAGACAGGCATGATCCCCTTCCCCAACATCTCGCCCGAGATCTTCTCGGTCTCCGTCTTCGGCATGACCTTCGCGCTGCGCTGGTATGCGATGGCCTATCTGGTGGGCATCGTCATCGCCTGGTGGATCGCCGTCCGCACCCTGCGCCGGGCCGACCTCTGGGGCGGCAGCGCACCGATGACCGGCGACCAGCTCGAACGCCTGATGACCTGGGTCATCCTCGGCGTCATCCTCGGCGGCCGCATCGGCTATGTCCTCTTCTACGAACCCGCCAGCTTCGCCGCCGAACCGCTGGCCATCTTCCGGGTGTGGGAAGGCGGCATGTCCTTCCACGGCGGCTTCCTCGGCGTCGTCGCAGCGGGCGTCCTTTTCGCCCGGGCCGAGGGCATTCCGATGCTGCGACTGGGCGACCTGATGGGGCTTTCGGTCCCGACCGGCCTGTTCCTCGGCCGGATCGCCAATTTCATCAACGCCGAGCTTTGGGGCCGCCCGACCGACCTGCCCTGGGGCGTGGTCTTCCCTGGCGAGGCCGCCCAGACCTGCCCCGGCGTCGCCGGTCTCTGCGCCCGCCACCCCAGCCAGTTGTATGAGGCCGCGCTGGAGGGGCTGCTGCTCGGCGCTGTGGTGCTGTGGCTGGCCTACCGCCGCGGCTGGCTGCGCTTTCCGGGGCGGATCATGGGCCTTTTCATCGCGGGCTACGGCACGGCGCGCTTCCTGGTGGAATTCGTCCGGCAACCGGACGCGCAATTCGTGACCGAGGGCAATCCGCTGGGCCTTTACCTGCATGCCGGGGGTTGGGGGCTGACCGCCGGGCAATGCCTCAGCCTGCCGATGATCGTCATCGGCCTGTGGTTCCTGGCCCGCGCCCGGCCCGCACCGGCCCGCACCGCATGACGGCGCTGGCCGGGATACTCGCCGCCCGCATCGCCGCCACCGGGCCGATGACCCTTGCCGACTACATGGCCGAATGCCTGCTGCATCCGCAGCACGGTTATTACACCACCCGTCCGCCCTTCGGCGCCGAGGGGGATTTCATCACCGCGCCCGAGATTTCCCAGATGTTCGGCGAACTCCTCGGCCTCTGCCTCGCGCAATACTGGCTGGACCTCGGCCGCCCTGCCCCGTTCACGCTGGCCGAGCTTGGCCCCGGGCGCGGCACGCTGATGGCCGATGTGCTGCGCGCCACCCGTGGCGTGCCGGGCTTCCACGCCGCCGCCCGGGTGGTGCTGGTCGAGGCCTCGCCCCGGTTGCGGCAGGTCCAGCGCGCCACGCTCGGCGCGCATCCGGTGGACTGGGTGGACGGGACGGAGAGCCTGCCCGACGCCCCCCTGTTCCTGATCGCCAACGAATTCTTCGACGCCCTGCCGATCCGCCAGTTCACAAGAGCGGGCGACGGCTGGTCCGAGACCATGGTCGGGCTGGAAGGCGCCCGCCTGACCCTCGGCCGCGCCCCGCCCGCGCCGCTGGCCCTGCTGGCGCACCGGCTGCACGACACGGCCGAGGGCGATGTGGTGGAAATCTGCCCCGCCGCCGCGCCGGTCATGGCCGAAATCGCAACCCGGATCGCGGCCCATGGCGGGCTGGCGCTGGTGGTGGATTACGGCGGCTGGATCTCGCGCGGCGACACCTTCCAGGCCCTGCGCCACCATGCCTTCGCCGACCCGCTTGCCGCACCGGGAGAGGCCGACCTGACCGCCCATGTCGATTTTGCGGCGCTGGCCGAAGCCGCCCGGTCCGCCGCCACATGCTACACCACGCAGGGCGCGCTGCTGACCCGCCTCGGCATCACCGCCCGGGCCGACAGGCTGGCCGCCGGGCTGACCGGACCCGCCCTTGCCGCGCATCTCTCTGCAGCGCGCCGCTTGACCGACCCGCAGGAAATGGGTGAGTTGTTCAAGGTGCTCGCCATCTTTCCGCCATCCGCCCCGCCCCCGCCCGGATTTGCCCAACCCTGATGCCGACGATGCTGGAAATCATCACCTCGGACGCGCTGCCATCGCGCCACGGCTTCTTCACCCGCAAGGGCGGGGCGTCCTCGGGCATTTTCGCCGGGCTGAACTGCGGCACCGGCTCCAGCGATCAGGCCGAGATCGTCGCCATCAACCGCGCACGGGTGGCCGAGGCGATGGGCGTCGCGCCCGAGGCGCTGGTGACGGTGAACCAGGTCCATTCGCCCGATGTGGTCACGGTCACCGGCCCGCTGGACGGCAAGCCCCGCGCCGATGCGATGGTGACGGCCACGCCCGGGCTGGCGCTGGCGGTGCTGACCGCCGATTGCCAGCCGGTTCTTTTCGCCGATCCGCAGGCGGGCGTGATCGGTGCCGCCCATGCCGGCTGGCGCGGCGCGCTCGACGGCGTGCTGGAGGCGACGGTCGATGCGATGGAGGCACTCGGCGCGAAGCGCGAGACGATCTCCGCCGTGATCGGCCCCTGCATCAGCCAGGCCGCCTACGAGGTCGGTCCCGAATTCCTGGACGCCTTCCGCGACGAGGACCCGGCCAACACCCGCTTCTTCGCCAATGGCGCGGGCGACCGGCTGCTGTTCGACCTGCCCGGCTTCGGCCTGCACCGGCTGCGCGCGGCGGGCGTGGGGCAGGCGGAATGGGTGCGCCACTGCACCTACCGCGATTCGGAGCGGTTCTATTCCTTCCGCCGCACCACCCATTCGGGCGAGGCGGATTACGGGCGGCTGATCTCGGTCATCCGGCTGTAGCCGCCGCATCGCCGCAATCCGGGAAACAGTCTGCGGGCAGATGGCCGGATTGTTGCGGGATTTCACCGAAAACTCGGGATTTCGGCAACGATGTGAACGCGAAAGCCGGATTGTCTCCTGCCCGGAATTGGCCCCAATCCCGCATCAATCGGCCCAAGAGCCGCCGCATTGATCCGCGATCCTCCCCTCAAGGCCAACGGGCCGCCAAGTGGAGAGCAGACCATGACCAAGGACATCAGGACCAAACGCCGCTGGCTTCGCTCGGTGATCGCAGCTTCGGCAGAGCCGCTGCCGGCCTTTCCCTGGATGCGCGGAGAGAAAGCGGCCCTCGCCAGGCACGCCGCCACATCGCCGGACCGCCCGATGCAGCGCCGCGAGGCCGGCCTCTTCGGCCGCAAGGCTGCGCTGGCCGCCCGCTGAGCCGAATCGGCCTGCCACAATTCGCGCCGCCCATCGGCGAATCGTGCGGAATGGGCGGACAATGAAGGGCAGACTGCTGGAATCATTGATGAATCTGTCCCGGATTGCGACAAGGGTTTGACAACGGGCCACATTTGGGACAGATTTGCTGCCGCAGTTGTCCCACTGCACCCGTATCAGTGTCGGCAGGCGTGTAAGACCCGGAAGGGCGGGCCGCCGGAAACAGTCCGCTTCCCCTGCTCGGGAAAGACGGGAAAGACGGCCCCGGTGCTCCTCTGGCACCACTGCGGGGCCGTTTTTCGTTTTGGGGCTGTCCTTTCCGGTTCCCGCAAATTCCGCGCGGAATTTGCCCCCGAAGATCGCGCGATCTTCGGCACCCGTCTCAGGCGCTGCGGGCCAGCCGCGCCTCAAGCACCTCGAAGGGCACGCCGGGTTCGTCCTTGGCGCAGCGGATCACCAGGCTGGTCTTCACATTCGCCACGTTCTCGGCCTTCAGCAACTCGCCGGTCAGGAAGCCCTGGAAGGTCGACAGGTCGGGCGAGACGCATTTCAGGATGAAGTCGATCTCGCCGTTCAGCATGTGGCATTCGCGGACCAGCGGCCAGGCGCGGCAGCGGGCCTCGAAGGCGGAAAGGTCGGCCTCGGCCTGACTGTTAAGCCGCACCATGGCGAAGACGGCCACCTCGAATCCCAGTTCGCGGGCATCGATCTCGGCATGGTAGCCGGTGATGTAGCCCGCCTCTTCCAGCGTGCGCACCCGGCGCAGGCAGGGGGGCGCGGAGATGCCCACACGGCTGGCGAGTTCCACATTGGTCATCCTGCCATCGGCCTGCAACTCGGCAAGGATGCGCCGGTCGATCGGGTCCAGCTTGTGTCCGGCCATTGGTCTCTCCCTGGTTGCCCGCCTTCTAGGCGCTTGCGCCGGTCCGCGCAATATTCTTTCGCGGAGCACCCCCTGCACGGCCACCGCATTTCGCCGCAACCGCCTTTTCGGCAAGCATTCGGGGCTTTCAGGCGCTGCGGGCTTTGCCTATATCGGGCAGGCTGCACTACGGGGGATGGCCATGGCCGAAACACACACGCGGGTTCTCATCATCGGCTCCGGCCCGGCGGGCTATACGGCGGCGGTCTATTCGGCCCGCGCCATGCTGAACCCGGTGCTGGTGCAGGGCCTGCAACCCGGCGGCCAGTTGACCATCACCACCGAGGTGGAGAACTGGCCCGGCGATACCGAGGTGCAGGGCCCCGACCTGATGGTGCGGATGGAGGAACACGCCCGCGCCATGGGGGCCGAGATCGTCAGCGATTACATCACCCGGTTGGACCTGTCATCGCGTCCCTTCAAGGCCCATGCCGACAGCGGCACCACCTATGTCGCCGACGCGGTGATCCTTGCCACCGGCGCGCAGGCGAAATGGCTGGGCCTGCCGTCGGAGGAGAAGTTCAAGGGCTTCGGCGTCTCGGCCTGCGCCACCTGCGACGGGTTCTTCTACCGCGGGAAAGAGGTGGTGGTGATCGGCGGCGGCAATACGGCGGTGGAAGAGGCGCTGTTCCTCACCAACTTCGCCAGCAAGGTTACCGTGGTCCACCGCCGCGACAGCTTCCGCGCCGAGAAGATCCTGCAGGACCGGCTGTTCAAGCATCCCAAGATAAAGGTGCTGTGGAACCACACGGTGGAAGAGGTTCTGGGCACCGAGGCGCCTTTGGGCGTCACCGCCGTGCGTGCCCACAACGTCAAGACCGGCGAGGTGACCGATATTCCCTGCGACGGCTTCTTCGTCGCCATCGGCCATGCGCCCGCGTCCGAACTGGTGAAGGACCAGCTGGAGCTGCACAACGGGGGCTATGTGAAGGTCGAACCCGGCACCACCCGCACCTCGATCCCCGGCGTCTTCGCCGCGGGCGACCTGACCGACCATGTCTACCGCCAGGCGGTGACCAGCGCCGGAATGGGCTGCATGGCCGCACTGGACGCCGAGAGGTTCCTGGCGGGGGAATGAGGGACGGGCCGGTGCCGGAACCGACCCTCCCGCCTTATGCCGGGACGGTCTGGCGTGCGGTGTTCCGGGGAGGCGATCCGCTGGCTCCCGCTTCCGCGCCCGAGGGGCGCTTCCACCACTCGGGGCAATTCGCCGTCTATGCCTCGCTGACGCCCGAAGGCTGCGCCGTGGCGATCCGCCGCTACCTGCAGCCCGGCGATCCCCTGCGCGAGATCGTGCCCCTGTCGGTCACGACCACCCGGCTCGCCGACCTGAGCGGGCAGGCAGCGGCATCTGTGGTCTGGCAGGACGTCCGCGCCGGTGGAAAACCGGCTCCGACATGGGCCTTCTCCGATGCCGCCCGGGCGGCGGGGGCCGAAGGCATGCTCTATTCCTCGCGCTCGCGCCCCGAGCTGACCCATCTGGTGATCTTCCGGCCCGGCCTCCTGCACGGCGCAGGTGCGCCGCTACCCTTTCCGGCGCCCTGAGCCCCGCCCCTCCTGAACACTCCGTGAGCAGCCGCCTCCGGGGTTGACCCGTGATCGGGACCGTTGTGCTGTCTTGCGAAAATCGAAGGAGAGTCGCTTGTCCAGTGTCGTGTATCCAGTTCGGGGCGAACCTGCCCCTTCGTTCATCCTGCCTTCGGTCAGCAATCCGCGCTACAATTTCGACAGCGCGGCGGGCCGGTATCTGGTGCTGTGCTTCTTCCACTCGGCCGCCGATCCCAGCAACAGCGCGCGGATCGAGGCGGCATTGGCGCGGCCCGAGATCTTCAACGACATCCATGCCTCGTTCTTCGGCCTGTCCACCGACCCGGAGGATCAGGCGCAGGGGCGGGTGACCAACCGCATTCCCGGCTATCGCATCCTCTGGGACCATGACTGCACCGCCAGCCGCCTTTACGGCGCGGCGGACGCGGCGGGCCAGCGCCGCGGCCTCTGGGTGGTGACCGATCCGCGAATGCGCATCCTGGACGTGGTGCCCTTCCGCGAGGACGGCGGCGACATCGCCCAGATGCTGGACCGCGTGGCCTTGCTTCCCCCGGTCGACAGTTTCGCGGGCACGCCGCTGATGGCGCCGATCCTGTTCCTGCCGGATGTGTTCGAGCCCGCGCTCTGCCGGCATCTGATCGGCCTTTACGAGGCGCAGGGCGGCGAGGAATCCGGCTTCATGCGGGAAATCGATGGCCGCACCGTGGGGGTGAAAGACCGCAACCACAAAAGCCGCAAGGACATCACCCTGACCGACGAGCGTCTGATCGCAGGCATCCAGTCCCGCATCCGCCGCCGCGTCGCCCCCGAGATCCGCAAGGCCTACCAGTTCGGGGTCACGCGGATGGAGCGTTACATCGTCTCCTGCTACGCGGCCGAGGACGGCGGCCATTTCGCGCCGCACCGCGACGACACGACCTCCGGCACGGCGCACCGGCGCTTTGCCGTCTCCATCAATCTGAACGGCGATTTCGAGGGCGGCGAGGTCGGCTTCCCCGAATACGGCCCGCGCCGGTTCAAGGCACCGCCCGGCGGCGCGGTGGTGTTCTCCTGCTCGCTCCTGCATTCGGTGTCGCAGGTGACCGGCGGGCGGCGCTATGCCTTCCTGCCCTTCCTCTACGATGAGGCAGCGGCAAGGCTACGCGCCGCGAACCAGCACCTTCTGGGGGATTCCCCCGCCAAGCCCGAAGCCGGGGCGGCGCCGGGCTGATCCGCCCGCATCCGCACTGTGGCCCTTCTGCCGCGCCCGCGCGGCAGAAATGGCGTTTCTTGCCCGGAATGCAGCTTTTCCCTTCCCCCGGACCCGCAAGGCAAGGTATGTTCATTATTGAACATAGTTACGATTGCTGTCAGCCCCACCCGATGCCCACCCCGCCCGCCCTGCCCGAGGAAGAGCAACTCTTCCGCCTCCTGCGCCAGCTTGACCGCGCGCCGGAGGCGTCGCAGCGCGCCACGGCGCAGGCGCTCGGCATCAGCCTCGGCAGCCTGAACGCGCAACTGCGCGCCGCGACCGAAGCCGGGCTGATCCATGTCACCGGCCGCAGCCCCGGCCCCGACCGCCGCCAGCGCTTCGCCTATGCGCTGACCCCCCGCGGCGGGGCGGAAAAGGCCCGGCTGGTCGACCGCTTTCTGGCAGGAAAACTTGCCGAATATCACGCCCTTCACGCCGAACTGACGGGTGAGGACGCCCGTCTCATCCCGCAAAAACCCAGGACAGAGGCCATGCTGAACAACCTTGCCCCCATTCCGGAGCTTTATGTCTCCTACGAATCCGCCCAGAAGCTGAAGCACGAGGCGGCGGCGCTGCCCTCATGGGACCTGACCCAGCGGCAAGTCTGCGATCTGGAACTGCTGATGAACGGCGGCTTCACGCCCCTGAAGGGCTTCATGTCGCAGGCCGATTATGACGGCGTGGTGGAAAACATGCGGCTGGCCTCCGGCGCCCTGTTCCCGATGCCGGTCACGCTGGACGTGTCGGAATCCTTCGCCGAGAAGATCGAGCCCGGCCAGGACATCGCGCTCCGCGATGCCGAGGGCGTGATCCTTGCCATCCTCTCCGTCACCGACAAATGGGTGCCGAACAAGGCGAACGAGGCCGAGAAGGTCTTCGGCGCCGACGATCTGGCGCATCCGGCGGTGAACTACCTGCACAACACGGCCGGCAAGATCTATCTGGGCGGCCCGATCACCGGCATCCAGCAGCCGGTGCACTACGACTTCAAGGGCCGCCGCGACACGCCGAACGAGTTGCGCGCCTTCTTCCGCAAGATGGGCTGGCAGAAGATCGTCGCCTTCCAGACCCGCAATCCGCTGCACCGCGCCCATCAGGAACTGACCTTCCGCGCCGCGCGCGAGGCGCAGGCCAACCTGCTGATCCACCCGGTCGTCGGCATGACCAAGCCGGGCGACGTGGACCATTTCACCCGCGTCCGCTGCTACGAGGCGGTGCTGGACAAATATCCGCAATCGACCACGCACCTGAGCCTCCTGAATCTCGCCATGCGCATGGGCGGCCCGCGCGAGGCGCTGTGGCACGCCATCATCCGCCGCAACCACGGGCTGACCCATTTCATCGTCGGCCGCGACCATGCCGGCCCGGGCAAGAACAGCCAGGGCAAGGATTTCTACGGCCCCTATGACGCGCAGGAACTGGTGGCCAAGCATCAGGCCGAGATCGGCATCGAAATGGTCGATTTCAAACAGATGGTCTATGTGCAGGAAAAGGCCCAGTATTTCCCGGTGGACGAAGTGCCCGAAGGCTCGACCGTCCTCGACATTTCCGGCACCGAACTGCGCCGCCGCCTGCGCGAGGGGCTTGAGATCCCGGACTGGTTCTCTTTCCCCGAAGTGGTGTCCGAACTCCGCCGCACCTCGCCGCCCCGCGCCCAGCAGGGCTTCACGGTGTTCTTCACCGGGCTTTCCGGCTCGGGCAAGTCCACCATCGCCAATGCGCTGATGGTCAAGCTGATGGAGATGGGCGGGCGCCCGGTGACGCTGCTGGACGGCGATGTGGTCAGGAAGCACCTGTCCTCGGAACTCGGCTTCTCGAAGGAGCACCGCGACATCAACATCAAGCGCATCGGCTATGTCGCGTCCGAGATCACCAAGAACGGCGGCATCGCCATCTGCGCGCCCATCGCGCCCTACACCGCCACGCGGCGGGCGGTGCGCGAGATGATCGAGGCCTATGGCGCCTTCGTCGAGGTCCATGTGGCGACCAGCATCGAGGAATGCGAACGCCGCGACCGCAAGGGCCTGTATAAACTGGCGCGCGAGGGCAAGATCAAGGAATTCACCGGGATCTCCGACCCTTACGAGACCCCTGAAAAACCCGAACTGCGGGTGGACACGCAGGACGTGGACGTCGACCACTGCGCCCACCAGGTGATCCTGAAGCTGGAAAGCATGGGGCTGATCAAGGCCTGATCCCGTCCCCGTCACATTGCGGCGCCCCGGGGCATTCCCCGGGGCGTTTTGCATTGCACGGGGGCGGCAAGGGATTATATCGCCAGCCAGACGGCTCAGGAGACGACCATGGCGCACAAGGTGTTCATCGACGGCGATGTCGGCACGACCGGCCTGCAGATCCGCGAGCGGCTGGAACGCCGCGGCGACATCGCGCTGGTCCGCATCGACCCTGCCTTGCGCAAGGACAATGCCGCCCGCCTCGCCGCCTTTGCCGAGGCCGAGGTGGCGATCCTCTGCCTGCCCGATCCGGCAGCGAAAGAGATCGTGGCAGCCTGCGACGGTGCGGGCGTGAAGACCCGGCTGATCGACGCCTCCACCGCCCACCGCACCGCGCCGGGCTGGACCTTCGGCTTCCCGGAACTGGCGGCGGGCCAGCGGGACGCGATCCGCAGCGCCAGGCGGGTGACGAATCCCGGCTGCTGGTCCACCTGCGCCATCGCCCTTCTGCGACCGCTGGTCGATGCCGGGGTGCTGGCACCGGATGCGCCCATCGCCATCTCCGGCGTCTCGGGTTATTCCGGCGGCGGCAAGGCGATGATCGAGGAATTCGAATCCGGCGCGGTGGCCGGGTCCTTCCTCTACGGCACCTCGCAGGCCCACAAGCACCTGCCCGAGATCACCGCCTATGCAAGGCTGGCCCGCGCGCCCGTCTTTGTGCCCTCAGTCGGGCAGTATGCGCAGGGCATGGCGGTGGCGGTGGAACTGCACCTGCCCGGCGGCGCGGCCCGTGCCGAAGAGGCAATGCGGGCGCATTACGAAGGCGAACGCTTCGTGACCGTGGTCGATGCCGCGCAGCACCAGCCGCGGGTGATGCCGCAGTCGCTGAACGGCACCAACCGGATGGAGCTTTCGGTGCAGGGCAACCCGGAAACCGGGGCGGCGGTGCTGGTGGCCGTGCTGGACAACCTGGGCAAGGGCGCCTCGGGGGCCGCGGTGCAGAACCTGAACCTGACGCTGGGGCTGGACGAGGGCGCGGGTCTCTGACCGCGCCCCGGTTTCACGCGGGCCGCAGCATCCGCTTCAGCACGCCGTCCTTCATCACATAGTGATGGAACAGCGCCGCCAACGCATGTGCCCCCGCCAGCAGGATCAGCAGGTTGACCATCAACTCATGCGGATCGCCCGCGGCCTCGACGCCGCCGAACCAGGCCATCGCGCCCGACACCGGCACTGCCAGCATCAGGACGTAAAGCAGCCCGTGAACCACCGAGGCCACCTTGCCCATCGCCCCCGGCTCCTGCGCCGGACCGCCGCGCACCAGCCGCAGCCCGATCCGCAGCGCCGCCAGCACCAGCACCGCCACGCCGACCCAGACATGCAGCCCGGCGATCGGCACCGTCACCTCGGCCGCTTCCAGCCGCTGGCGCAAGGCGCGGCCCATGCCTGAACTGACGATATAGTTGAACAGCACCCCGCCCGCGATCAGCCAGTGCAGCGCGATCTGCGCGCCGCTGTAGCCACGTGTCACCTTCATTCCCATCTCTCCTTCGGCAAGCGCGGTTCCGAAAGTGATACGGCGGCGCGGCGGCGTTCCGTCGTCACGGCTCAGTGCACGTTCACCGGCGCGAAATCATGCGCGCGGGCCAGGTGGAAGGCCATCTTGCGGTCCGCCACCAGCGCCAGTTGCTGGCCATCCGGCGTATGGACGGAATAGACGACATCCCGGCCCTCGATCTGCTCGCGCACATCATCCGGCAGGTCGGCCACCAGAACGGGGCGGACATAGACGATACGGTTGCTGCCTTGGGGCAAGGCGTCGAAAGGCGTGTTCATTTGCCGCCTCCTTTCCCGATGCGGATGGTCTGGACCACGGTTTCCGGCACGTTCCGGCGCAGGTCGATGTTCAGGAGCCCATGCTCCATGCTGGCCCCCGCCACCTCTACTCCGTCGGCCAGCACGAAGCTGCGCTGGAAGGCGCGGGCCGCGATGCCGCGGTGCAGGAAGACCCGTTCTCCGGTATCGTCGCCCTGGCGGCCGCGGATCACCAGTTGCCGGTCCTCGACCGTGATCGACAGGTCGTCCTCGCGGAAGCCCGCCACCGCAAGGGTGATGCGATAGGCGTTCTCGGTCACCGCCTCGATGTTGTAGGGGGGATAGCCCTCGGCCCCCGACTTGGCGGTGCGTTCGACCAGCCGTTCAAGCTGCTCGAAGCCCAGAAGGAAGGGGTGGGCCCCAAAACTCAGTTTCGTCATCGGTCTGCCCTTGGTTCAAGCGACATGGCCGAAGCGCGACCCCGTGGCGGGCATCTGCGCCTCTTGACTGTGAATATGGGAGGGCGGTCCCCCTGCCGCAAGCCTGCCCTGCCGCGGATTCCGGCGCCGGTCCCCGAGATTTTTTCAAAATTGCCACGGACAGGCTATATGATTGATCAAAAGAGCCAAGGGACCCCGAGTCGCAGCCATGAATGCCCCGTCCGAGATGAGCTTCGAGGAAATGCTGAGGGTGAAGCTGGAAGTGCTTCGCCGCGAGCATCGTGACCTTGACGAGGCGATCCACGCGCTTGAGACCACCGGCAGGCCCGACCAGCTGACGCTGCGACGGCTGAAGAAGCAGAAGCTGTCGCTGAAGGACGCGATCACCCGGATCGAGGACCAGTTGATCCCGGATATCATCGCCTGATCCGCGGGCCGGATGGGGTGAACCCGCACCGCATGGCGAAGGCAGAAGCCCTCGCCAGAAAAGCGGTTTCCCTACTCCGGCAGCATCCCCGCATCCCGCGCCAGGGACAGCATCGCGCGGCGGATCAGGTCATAGCTGTCCTCGGGCAGCGCCTCGTCCAGCCGGACCCAGTTCTCCGGGGCGAAGCCGTCCATCACCTCCCACCGCGCATCGCTGTCGCGCGGGAAGGGCTCGGGGAACTCGGCAAGGATGCGGCGCAGCCCGTCCGCCAGAACCGTCTCCTCCCGCAGGTCAAGCAGCCGAACCAGCCGCACCGCCAGCGCGGCGCCCACTCCATCCAGCCACATCTGCGGCGAACTCCCCTCCAGCCCCTGCGCCAGATCGTCCATCATCAACAGCCCGGCCTGCGCCGAGCCGATCGACAGATAGGCCGCCTCGACCTCGGCGGGGGCGTAAAGCCAGGCGGGCAGGCAATCCCGCCGCAGCGTCAGCAGCAGATGGTCCAGCCGCGCCTCTTCACCCATGGCATCCAGCCGGGCGTGGTAAAGCTGCGCCAGCCCGGGCTGGCCTTGCAGCAGGGCCAACGCGGCCTCCATGGCCTTGCCCTCGCGCGGATAGCGGGCATCCAGATCCCGCAGCGCCTGTTCCCGCGAGGCGTCGGCGATCTCGCCCTCGATGGAATAGACCGCGAGTTGGCGGTCGGCCGGGTTCAGCCCCCAGTCGGGGAAAAGCGCCATGCCCTCGCGCAGCAGCGCCGCCTGCCCGGTCAGCCCGTGGCGCTCCATCAACGGCAGCAGGTCGGGCAGCATGATGGATTGCGGCCGGGTCAGCAGCACCTCGGCCGGGCCGAAGATGCCGGCCTCCAGATCGGCCAGCATGACCAGCCAGGGCAGGTCATGCGCCTCGGGCGGCAGGTCGGCGGCCTTGTCGGCCAGAACCCCCGGCCATTCGATCGCCTCGGCCAGAACGGAACTGCGCAGGTAATCCTCCCACTCGGCCTGCCCGCCGGGATCGAAGGCCCCCGGGTCCATCCGTTGCAGGACAAGGTCGTAATATTCCTGCGCCTCCAGATGCAGCAGGTAGTCCAGCGGCACCGCTCCGGCCCGCGCGCCGCGCTGGCAGATCGCCGCCGTCTCGGCCCCCGCGGGCAGGGCCGCCGCTGCCAGAAAGCCCGCCATGACCGCCGCGAAAACACCCCGCATCCCGAACCACCCGCCGATTGCGCCCCCTTGAAGAGTAGTGCGGCACCGGGGCCGGGGGAAGGGGTCGAAGATGAGAAAACGAACATTCGCAAGATATATTTTCCCTTTTTATATCAAATAATTACAGATACGAAATGTCGCAGGCCCGGTCGGCGGCTTCTTGATCCAGGTCAACGCCGCGGGCCGTGCGCCGGGCCAAGGCTGCGCGCGCACAAGTAACCTGGGTCCCGATCATGAAAACCTCCCTCCTCCTCTCCGCCACCGCCCTTGCCGCCCTGCTTTCCGGCCCCACCCTGGCCCAGTCGGCGGGCGACCTGACGCTTGGCTTCGGCGTGGCCGTGGTCGCGCCGAAAGACGACAACGGCACCCTGGCCGGGGCCGCCGCCACGGTGGACGACAACGCCCGCCCCTCGATCACCGTCGAGTATTTCATCCGCGACAACCTCGGGATCGAGCTTCTGGGCGCCCTTCCCTTCAAGCACGGCATCAACCTCGGCGGCGCGCATGTGGGCGAGACCAAGCACCTGCCCCCGACCATCTCGCTGAACTGGCACTTCCCGACCGGCGGCGCGCTGAAGCCCTTCGTCGGTCTCGGCCTGAACTACACCACCTTCTTCGAGGAACGCAGCCCGCTCGGCGTGCTGAAGATCAAGGACAGCTTCGGACTCGCCGCCCATCTGGGCGCGGACTGGGCGCTGGACGATAGCCGGGCGGTGCGCTTCGACCTGCGCTACATCGACATCGACAGCGACGTGACGCTGGACGGCGCCAATATCGGCAAGGTCGAGGTCGATCCGCTGGTCGCCGGCATCTCCTATGTGATGAAGTTCTGAGGCAGGCCGGGGCCTGCAACCGGGAAGGATATCCGGGATCAGGATGGCCCAAGGGCAGCGGGGCGCGGCGAAAGGGCCGCGCCCCTTCGCCTTTGCGGACAGCTTGCCCCGCGCGGATGGGCGGTATAAGTGCCGCGCAACGGACAACGGAGGCGCGCATGACCCCACCCGTCGGCATCATCATGGGGTCCCAGTCCGACTGGGCCACGATGAAGGAGGCAGCAGCGATCCTCGATCAGCTGGGCGTCGCCTATGAGACGAAGATCGTCTCGGCCCACCGCACGCCCGACCGGCTGTGGGACTACGGCCGCACCGCCGTGGCGCGCGGGCTGAAGGTGATCATCGCGGGCGCGGGCGGCGCGGCGCATCTGCCCGGCATGATGGCCTCGAAGACCCGGGTCCCGGTGATCGGCGTGCCTGTGCAGACCAAGGCTTTGTCCGGCGTGGACAGCCTTTATTCCATCCTCCAGATGCCCAAGGGCTATCCGGTCGCCACCATGGCCATCGGCGCGCCCGGCGCGGCCAATGCCGGGCTGATGGCGGCGGCGATCCTTGCGGTTTCCGATGCGGCGCTGGCCGAACGGCTGGACGGCTGGCGCGCCGCGCTGTCGGCCAGCATCCCCGAGGAACCGAAGGATGAGTGAACTGCCCCCCGGTTCCGTCATCGGCATCCTCGGCGGCGGCCAGCTTGGCCGGATGCTGTCGGTGGCCGCCAGCCGCCTCGGCTATCGCTGCCATATCTATGAACCCGGCGCCGCCCCCGCGGGCGACGTGGCCCATGCCGTGACGACCGCGCCCTATGAGGACGAGGCCGCGCTGCGCGCCTTTGCCGGTGCGGTCGATGTCATCACCTATGAATTCGAGAACGTCCCCACCTCCGCGCTGGACCTGCTGGAGAGCCTCTGCCCGATCCGCCCCAACCGCCGGGCGCTGGCGGTCAGCCAGGACCGGGTGTCGGAAAAGACCTTCCTGAACGACCTCGGCCTGCAGACCGCCCCCTGGGCCGCGGTGAACTCCGAAGACGACCTGCGCGCCGCCGTGGCACGGCTCGGCTGCCCGGCGATCCTGAAGACCACGCGGCTCGGCTATGACGGCAAGGGGCAGGTCAAGCTGACCGCCGAGGCCGATATCCCCGCCGCCTGGGCCGCGATGAAGGGCGCGCCTTCGGTGCTGGAGGGCTTCGTCGCCTTCGACCGCGAGGTGTCCGTCATCGCCGCCCGCGGACTGGACGGCTCGGTCGCGGCCTATGACCCGGGCGAGAACGTCCACCGCGACGGCATCCTGCGCAGCACCACCGTCCCCGCCCGCCTTGCCGCCAGCCAGCGGTCGGACGCGGTGCTGCTGGCCGCCCGCATCCTGAGCGCGCTGGATTACGTGGGCGTGATGGGGGTGGAGTTGTTCGTCACCTCCGGCGGCCTGCTGGTCAACGAGATCGCGCCCCGTGTCCACAACTCGGGCCACTGGACGCAACAGGGCTGCGCGGTGGACCAGTTCGAACAGCATATCCGCGCCGTCGCCGGGCTGCCTTTGGGCGACGGCGGGCGCTATGCCGATGTGGTGATGGAGAACCTGATCGGCGAAGACATGGCCCGCGTGCCCGCGCTTCTGCGCGAAGGCAACGTGGCGCTGCACCTCTACGGCAAGGGCGAGGCCCGCCCCGGCCGCAAGATGGGCCATGCGAACCGGGTGATGCGGCAATCCTAGGATAGGGGTCCTCCCTTCCCCACGCTTGGCCGGGCGGGAGAGGGCAAGGCACTGCCTCGCCCCCGCTCGTGCGGATGGGTTCACTCTGTAGACCTGTCAGCGAGAAACCGAAAAAGGCCAGCGCCCGACCCGGCGGGCGAGTAGCGCCCGCCATGGGCGGGTCGGGCGCTGGCCGGGACTGATGGTCCCGGCCGGTTCAGCGGAACCCGCACCGCATGGCGAAGGCACGCGCCTCCGCCATGAAGACCTGCTCCTGTCGCTCGCCCTTACCCCGCCCGCTGGAACCGCCCCTCTCGCAGGAAATGCAGCACCTGGCGGATCACCGTCGGGTTCATCACCATCCAGGTATGGCTGACCGGCAGGGTGATGTGATCCGCCATCCCCTCCAGCCGCGTGCTGGCCACCGTCACCTTGCCGTCGTCCGGCCCCGGCAGCAGTTGCGAGAACCAGGGCGAGACCGATTTCGTCCCGGCGATCACCCCCAGCGGATAATCCGGGCGCGGCAGGCGGTTGGGCCAGCTCTCCGGCCCCGTCCCCAGCGCCAGCCCGGCAGGCCCGTTCACCAGCCGGAACACCCGCCAGTCGCCCAAGGCATCCACCAGCTCGGATCCATGGTTGGGCGGCGCCAGCATCACCACCCGCCCCAGCCCCGGCGGATGCCCGCGCGCCAGCCAGTCGCGCACAAGGATGCCGCCCATCGAATGCGTCACCAGATGCGTGACCCCCTGCCATGGCGCGGCAAAGGCGCGGGCCACGCCCTGCACCAGATCCCCGGGCGGCGCCTTGGTGGACGGATAGACCGCGCTTTCCACCGCATAGCCCGCCGCCTTCAGCGCCAGCCCCATCGCCGCCAGCGAATGCTTGCTGCGCGCCAGACCGTGGACAAGGATCACCCGCTCGTTGGCGAGAGGGGCGTCGGCGGGGGGTGCGGGATCGTTCATGCCCGCGATCATGCCCGCCTCCCCGGCAAGCGCAAGGCCGGAAGGGCAGACCACGGCGCGGGCTGGACAAGCCCCCTCCGCCGTCGCACCTTGCGCCCCATGGCCCGCCTGAAACCCCGCCTCGCCGTCCGCGCCCTGATCCTCGATGCCGGGGACCGGCTGCTGTTGGTCAACGCCTACCCGGGCGGCCGGTCCGACCTGTGGTGCGCCCCGGGCGGCGGTTGCGAGGCCGGGCAGTCCCTGCCGGAAAACCTTGTCCGCGAAGTGCGCGAGGAGACCGGGCTTGAGGTCGATGTCGGCCCCGCCGCGCTGGTGAACGAATTCCACGATCCCGCCAGCGGCTTCCATCAGGTGGACCTCTACTTCCGCTGCACGCTTCGCAGCGGGTCGCTGGACCCGGGCTGGCAGGACCCGGAAGGCGTGGTGACCGAACGCCGCTTCTTCTCGCGCGTCGAACTCGCCGCCGGGAAGATCCGCTTCAAGCCCGACCTCCTGCCCGATGCCGCCTGGGGTCAGGGCTGCCTTTACGACCCGCTGGAAGAGATCGTCCGATGAGCCGCGCCTTCGTGAACGAGGACGCGGGCGCCGACCGGCCCGACCTGCCGGAACTGCCGCTCAGCCCCCATCCGAACTATGTCACCCCGCGCGGGTTGCGGACATTGCAGGACCGGCTGGCGGCACGGGCTGCCGATCTGGCCGCCCTGAAGGCGCGGGCCGACCGGCTGGACAAGCTGCCCGAGGCGGCGGCCGAGCGCGACATCCGCTGGCTGGAGGCGCGGCTGAAATCGGCGATCCTCGTCGATCCCTCGGCGCATGACCTGTCCGAGGTGGCCTTCGGCCTGCGGGTGACCGTGGCGGACGAGGACGGGCGGGAAACCACCTACGAGATCACCGGCGAGGACGAAACCGACGCCCCTCTCGGCCGCATCGCCCCGCATTCCCCGCTGGCCCGCGCGCTTCTGGGCGCGCAGGTGGGCGACGAGGTGACATGGAAGCGCCCGGCGGGCGACATGGTGCTGGAAGTCGTGGCGATCTCGCGGCCCGACGATCCGCCCGCCTGACCCCGCCGCCGACCGGACAGCGGCATCCGGCGCGGGAAGGCCCACGACTGGGCCGGGCGGGAACAGGCGAGGCACTGCCTCGCCCCCGCCCGTGTGCGACAGTTCACCTGTAGACATGTCAGCCAAAGACCACGAAAGGCCAGCGCCCGACCCGGCGGGCGAGAAGCGCCCGCCATGGGCGGGTCGGGCGCTGGCCGGGACTGATGGTCCCGGCCGGTTCGGTGGAACCCGCATCGCATGGCGAAGGCACGCGCCTTCGCCAGACCCAGTGGGCAAACGAAAAGGGCGGTCCGAAGACCGCCCTTCCCTGTTTCCCTGACCGGATGGATCAGAAGTCCATGCCGCCCATGCCGCCGCCGGGCATCGCCGGGGCAGCGGCCTTGTCGGCCGGCTTGTCGGCGATCATCGCCTCGGTGGTGATCAGCAGCGAGGCGACCGAAGCCGCGTCTTCCAGCGCGGTGCGGGTCACCTTGGCCGGGTCGATCACGCCGAACTTGAACAGGTCGCCGTATTCCTCGGTCTGGGCGTTGAAGCCGAACGAGGGATCCGAGGATTCGCGGATCTTGCCCGCGACCACGGCGCCGTCGACACCGGCGTTCTCGGCGATCTGGCGCAGCGGCGCTTCCAGCGCGCGGCGGACGATGGCGATACCGGCGTCCTGGTCGCTGTTCGCGCCCTTCAGACCGTCCAGCGCCTTCGAGGCCTGCACCAGCGCGACGCCGCCGCCGACCACGATGCCTTCCTGAACCGCCGCACGGGTGGCGTTCAGCGCGTCATCGACGCGGTCCTTGCGCTCTTTCACTTCGACTTCGGTCATGCCGCCGACGCGGATGACGGCAACGCCGCCCGCCAGCTTGGCCACACGCTCCTGCAGCTTCTCGCGGTCGTAGTCCGAGGTGGTTTCCTCGATCTGCGCACGGATCTGCGCCACGCGGGCCTCGATCTCGGCCTTGTCACCGGCGCCGTCGACGATCGTGGTGTTGTCCTTGTTGATCGACACCTTCTTGGCGCGGCCCAGCATGTCGATGCCGACATTCTCAAGCTTCATGCCAAGATCGTCCGAGATCACCTGGCCGCCGGTCAGGATCGCGATGTCCTGCAGCATGGCCTTGCGGCGGTCGCCGAAGCCCGGAGCCTTGACGGCGGCGATCTTCAGCCCGCCGCGCAGCTTGTTGACGACCAGGGTCGCCAGCGCTTCGCCTTCCACGTCCTCGGCCACGATGACCAGCGGGCGCTGCGACTGGATCACGGCTTCCAGCAGCGGGACCATCGGCTGCAGCGACGAAAGCTTCTTCTCGTGCAGCAGGATGTAGGCGTCTTCCAGCTCGGCGATCATCTTGTCGGCGTTGGTGACGAAATAGGGCGACAGGTAGCCACGGTCGAACTGCATGCCTTCCACGACATCGGTCGAGGTTTCCAGGCCCTTGTTCTCTTCGACGGTGATCACGCCCTCATTGCCGACCTTCTGCATCGCATCGGCGATCTGGCGGCCGATCTCGGCCTCGCCATTGGCCGAGATGGTGCCGACCTGCGCCACTTCGTCCGAGTCCTTGACCGGGCGGGCGGCGGCCTTGATCGCCTCGACGACCTTGGTGGTCGCCAGGTCGATGCCGCGCTTCAGGTCCATCGGGTTCAGGCCCGCGGCAACCGATTTCAGGCCTTCCTTGATGATGGCCTGGGCCAGCACGGTGGCGGTGGTGGTGCCGTCGCCGGCCTCGTCATTGGTGCGGGAAGCGACTTCCTTCACCATCTGGGCGCCCATGTTCTCGAACTTGTCCTGCAGTTCGATCTCCTTGGCGACCGTCACGCCGTCCTTGGTGATGCGGGGCGAGCCGAACGACTTCTCGATCACCACGTTGCGGCCTTTCGGGCCCAGGGTAACCTTGACGGCATCGGCGAGGATGTTGACGCCGCGCAGCATGCGGTCGCGGGCATCCGACTGGAATTTGACGTCCTTGGCAGCCATTGCTGTTCTCCTTGGAATGGTTTGGATGGGGGAAGCGATCTCAGCCGATGATGCCGAGGATGTCGCTTTCCTTCATGATCAGCAGCTCTTCGCCGTTCAGCGTGACCTCGGTGCCCGACCATTTGCCGAACAGCACGCGGTCGCCCGCCTTCACCGACGGGGCGATCAGCTCGCCCGAATCCTTGCGCGCGCCCTCGCCGACCGAGACGATCTCGCCCTCGGCGGGTTTTTCCTTCGCGGTATCGGGGATGATCAGCCCGCCCTTGGTCTTTTCCTCGGACTGGACGCGACGGACCAGAACGCGGTCATGCAGCGGTTTGAAAGCCATCTGGCAACTCTCCCTTGGGTTCCAGGTTGAAACTGTTGGCACTCACCCCAGGCAAGTGCTAACGGTCGATCATCTAGGCAAGAGGGCGCTGCGAGTCAACACCCCCGGGCCGCGGAAAAATCGTCGGCTCCGATGCTTTCCCTTCCCGCGCCGCAATGCCATCCTGCGGCCTGTCGCAGGAGGTATCCCATGGTCCGCATCCCGAAATCCCTGCCCGGGCTGGCGCTCATCGCCGCCACGGCCCTCGCCGCCCCGCAGGCGGGCGCCGAATGCCATGGCCTGAACCTCCTGGACCTGATGCCCGCGGCCGAGCGCGAGGCGATCACCGCCATCGCCGACGCCCAGCCCTTCCCCAGCGGCAACTTCTGGCTGGCCGAGCGGGAGGGCGACCGGATCACCGTCATCGGCACCTACCACCTGGACGACCCGCGCCATGCCGCCATCGTCGACCGCTTCGCCCCCGAGATCGCCGCGGCCGATCTTCTGCTGGTCGAGGCCGGGCCGGAAGAGGAAAGGGCGCTGCAACAGCATGTCGGCCGCGATCCCTCGGTCATGGTCATCACCGACGGCCCCGCCCTGAACCAGATTCTGTCGTCCGAGACCTGGGACCGTCTGGCCGAGGCCGCCCGCGCCCGCGGCGTGCCACCCTTCATGGCGGCCAAGTTCCGGCCCTGGTATGTCACCGTCCTCCTTGCCGTGCCCCCCTGCGCGATGGAGGCGATGGCCGATCCGAACGGCCTCGACGCAAGGCTGATCGACCACGCCGCCGCCTCCGGCATCCCCGTCCGTGCGCTGGAGCCCTATGACACGGTGTTCACCATCTTCGGCACCATGTCCGAGGCCGACCAGATCGCCATGATCGAGCAGACGCTGGCGATGGAGGACAGCATCACCGATTTCTCCGAGACGCTGGCCGATGCCTATTTCGACGGCGACAGCCGCCTGATGTGGGAACTGATGCGCCACATGTCCTATGACGCGCCCGGCTACACCCGCGCGCAGGTGGATGCCGAGATGGCGGTACTGGAAGAGGTACTGATGAACAGCCGCAACCGCGCCTGGATCCCGGTGATCGAAGAGGCCGCCGCGCAGGGGCCGGTCGTCGCGGCCTTCGGCGCGCTGCACCTGTCGGGCGGGGAAGGGGTGCTGAACCTCCTGCAGCGCAACGGCTGGACCGTCACCCCGCTGACCGGGCCGCAATGATCCCCGCCCTGCAGGGCCACCGGCTGGCACAGGTCCGCCTGCTGGACTGCGGCACCTTCTCGGTCCGCGGCGGGCAGCGGATCATCGGCATCCCCGCCTTCCTGCTGACCACCGACGGCGGCGCGCAGATCCTCGTCGACGGCGGCTTCCCGCCGGCTTACGCGCAGGACGAAGCCACCGCCGCCGATGCCGACGGTCTCGGCTCCTTCGGCGCGCTGGCGGGCTACGGTCCGCAGCACGGCATCGCCGCGCAACTTGCGCTCTGCGGCCTCGCCCCCGCCGACCTCTCCGCCCATGTGCTGACCCATGGCCATATCGACCATATCGGCGCCCTGCCGCTGATTTCCTGCCCGCTGGTCCTCACCGCGGCCGAGCGCGCCGATCCACGCCCCCGCTATTTCGGCGCCGTCCGTCCCGTTCCCTGGCCCGATGTCCCGACCGTCACCCTCGCCGCCGAGACCGACCTCTGCCCCGGCATCCGCCTGATCCCGACCCCGGGCCACACCCCCGGCCACCTGTCGCTCCTGCTGACGCCGCCCGAAGGCCCGCCGCTGATCCTTGCCGCCGACGCCATCAACCGCATGACCGAGCCGCAGGAGGGCTACCCCGATGCCGAAGACCCCGTCACCGCCCGCGCCTCCGGCGACCGCCTCCTCGCCCTGCAACGCGCCTTGGGCGCCCGGCTGATCTGCGGCCACGAGCCTGCGGACTGGCCCCGCCTGCCCCGCGCCCCGCAGGCGATGGCATGACGGCCGAGCGCCGCCTCGGCCTTCTCCTTCTCCTCGGCGCCACGCTGGCATGGAGCACGGCGGGCCTTTTCGCCCGGGCCATCGCGCTGGACACGCCCACGGTGATCATGTGGCGCGGATGGGCCGGGGCGGCGGGGCTGATCCTGCTGCTGGCGCTGACCCGGGGCCGGGCGGGGATCGGCGATTTCGCCCGCCTCGGCCGCGCCGGATGGGCCTATGCGCTGTGTTCCGGCCTCGGGATGCTGTTTTTCGTCGGTGCGCTGAAATCCACCTCCATCGCGCACGTCGCCATCATCTACGCCACCCTGCCCTTCGTCGCCGCGGGCCTCGGCTGGCTCATCCTGCGCGAGGCGCCGGGCAAGGCCGCGCTGGCCGCCTCGGTCGTCGCCATGGCCGGATCGGTGATCATGGTCGGCCTTGGCGGCGAAGGCACCCTGCTGGGCGACCTGATGTCCTTCGGCATGGTGCTGTCGATGGCCGCGCTGATCCTGATCTCGCGCGCGAACCCCATGCTTCCCGCGGTGGCGGCGGGCATCGTCTCGGCGCTCTGGGCCTCGACCATCTGCCTGCCCTTCGCCACCACGGCGGGGCTGACCGCATGGGACCTGTCGCTGACCGCCGCCTTCGGGCTGGTCAATTCCTCGCTGGCCTTCGCGCTTTTCGTCTTCGGCTCGCGCCGCGTCTCGCCGGTCGAGACCGCGCTGATGGGCGCGCTGGAGGTGCCGGTCACGCCGCTCTGGGTCTGGCTGGTCTTCGACGAGACACCCGGCCCCGCCACGCTGGCCGGCGGCGCGCTGGTGCTGGCGGCGGTCGTGGGGCATATCCTGTGGTCGGCGCGAAGGCTCGGGCAGCGACCGTGATCCTCAGACATTCAATGTGCTTCCGGGGCCGTCTGGCGAAGGCGCGTGCCTTCGCCACAGCGCCCCATATCCCCTTGCCCGGCCGGGTGCCCAAAGCACCCGGCCAGCGCCCGCCCCGCCCTCGGCGGGCGCTTCTCGCCCGCCGGGTCAGGCGCTGGCCTACCGTGGTCTTGGACTGACAGGTCTACAGGTGAACGGTCACGCACGGGCGGGGGCGAGGCAGTGCCTCGCCTGTTCCCGCCCGCGGCAATCGGCGTCAGCCGCCCCTGCCCTTGCCGGGCAGCCGCAGCGGCTTCAGGACGGGGGCGAAGCCCCGCCCCTGCTTGCCCGCCCAATGCGGGTCGGGCTTCGCGGCGGCCGCGGGCTTGGCGGCGGGATTTGCGGTCACGTCGGATTTGCCCGCGCCCGGCGCGGGGGATTTGGTGTTCTTCGGCATCTGATGGCCTTTCGGAAAGATGGGCTCATTCCGGGCACGCAGCCCGGAACCATGCGGTCCGCCCGCCGAAATCGGATCGGGGGCGCGGTCAGCGGCGCAGGACCATTGTCAGGGCACTCCTGTCAGGGGAAACCTTGGGGGGCTTGCGCCGCCCCGAAACCTCAGGCGCTCCAGGCGCGCCAGGCTTGCATTTCCATCGCAGGACACTCCTCTATCCGAGTGGGCGCAGTTTCCCGGCCAGGGCCGCCCCTGTCAATACCGCCGTTGCTGCATTGCGGCATCCCGCCACTGTCCCCGCGCCCGGGGATGACAAGCCCACACCCTGCCCCTATAAGCCGCGCCAGACCCACATACCCCGCGAGAAAACCATGACCACGCTCGTCTTCGGCCACAAATCCCCCGACACCGATTCCACCGGCTCGCCCATCATCTGGGCCTGGTATCTGAACGACGTGCAGGGCATCCCCGCGAAACCGGTCCTGCTGGGCGAACCGAACACCGAGGCCGCCTTCGTGCTGAAGCACTGGGGGCTGGAAAAGCCCGAGATCATCTCGGACGTGACGGCCGAGGACAAGGTGGTCATCGTCGATACCAACAACCCCGCCGAACTGCCGCCCTCGGTCAACGAGGCCAAGATCCAGGCCATCATCGACCACCACATGCTGGTCGGCGGCATCAAGACCAAGACGCCGATCGACATCACCATCCGCCCGCTGGCCTGCACGGCGACCATCATGCACGACCTGATGGGCGATGCGGTGGCGACGGCGCCGAAGGGGATCAAGGGCGCGATGCTGTCTTGCATCCTGTCCGACACGCTGGAATTCCGCAGCCCCACCACCACCGCCCATGACAAGGCCGTGGCCGAGAAGCTGGCCGCCGATCTGGGTGTTTCGATCAACGACCTGGCCACCGCGATGTTCGAGGCGAAGTCCGATGTCTCGGCCTTCTCGGATGCCGAACTGCTGCGGATGGACAGCAAGGAATACAACGTCGCGGGCAAGGAACTGCGGGTCTCGGTGCTGGAAACCACCGCGCCGAAGCTGGTGCTGGACCGCAAGAACAGCCTGATGACGTCGATGGAAGGCGTGGCGAAAGAGGACGGCGCCGATCAGGTGCTGCTCTTCGTCGTCGACATCCTGAAGGAAGAGGCGACGCTTCTGGTGCCGAACGATCTGGTCAAGCAGATCGCCGAGGCGTCGTTCGGCTGCAAGGTCGCGGGCGACACCGTGGTCCTGCCCGGCATCATGAGCCGCAAGAAGCAGATCATCCCGGCGCTGAAGCTCTGAAACCGGCGGCAGGCGTATGGCGTTGGTGCCATACGCCTGCCATACGTTTACCAGACGTTTTCCAGACCGCGATTTCCGGTCTTTCCGGCCCTTGGGAGGGGCGATCAGAATGACCGAAATCATCGCCCGCCTTGCCGATATCGCCCCCCGCTACGACGCGGTGTTCTGCGATCTCTGGGGTTGCCTGCACAACGGCAAGGCCCCCTTCCCCGCCGCCGTCGCCGCGCTGCAGGACTTCCGCAAGGGCGGCGGCGCCGTGGTGCTACTGACCAATGCGCCAAGGCCGAAACCCAGCGTTGTCAATCAGTTGGACCGTATGGGCGTGCCGCGCGACGTGTGGGATGAGGTGGTGACCTCCGGCGATGCCGCGCAATATGCGATGCTGTCGGGGGCGGTGGGCCGCAAGGTCCACCACATCGGCGCGCCGAAGGATGAAAGTTTCTTCACCGACTTCGCCGAGGATCTGGCCGACTACGCCCGCAGCCAGCCCCCGATCCGGCGCGTCCCGATGCAGGATGCCGAAGGCATCGTCTGCACCGGCCTCCGCGACGACCTGACCGAAACGCCCGCCGACTACCGCGCCCCCCTGCTGATGGGGAAAACCCTAGGACTTCCAATGCTTTGCGCCAATCCCGACATCGTGGTGGACCTGGGCGACAAAAGGCTCTGGTGCGCCGGGGCACTGGCCCGCGACTACGAAGAGATGGGAGGCCGCGTGCTCTACTTCGGCAAGCCGCACCCGCCGATCTACGACCTTGCCCGCCGCCGCCTTGCCGCGATCCGTGACGGCGACCCGCAGGTGCTGTGCATCGGCGACGGCATCGCCACCGACGTGCAGGGCGGCATCGGCGAAGGGCTGGACACGCTGTTCATCACCGGCGGCATCGACGCCGGGGCCTTCGGTGCGGATTCTTCCAGCCCCGTCAAGAGCTTGCTGGATGCCTGGCTGACGTCGCACCAACTGTCGCCCAGCTTCGCAATGGGGCATTTGCGCTGAATCGCCGCAGCGCAGCGGAAACATAATTGCGACTTTTGCGCCACCGGCGTTCGTTTCTTGCGCAAAGGATTTGTTCTGCGGCGCAGCATCTGATACGATCCCTGCAAGCAAGGGAATCGCCATGATGCTGGACAGCACCCACAACCTGCCGCGCGGCACGATCTGCATCGAGGATCTCGAGATCGGGATGACCCGCTCCCTGACCAAGGAGATCACCGACCGCGACATCGAACTCTTCGCCGAGGTCTCGACCGACAGGAACCCGGTGCATCTGGACGATGCCTATGCGCAGGACACCATCTTCGAGGGCCGCATCGCCCATGGCATGCTGACCGCCGGCCTGATCTCGGCGGTGATCGGCGAACAGCTTCCCGGCCATGGCACCGTCTATCTGGGACAAAGCCTGAAGTTCATGGCCCCCGTCCGCCCCGGCGACCGGGTGACGGCCGAGGTCACGGTGCTGGCCATCGACCATGCGAAACGCCGGGTGACCCTTGAAACCCTCGCCTCGGTGGGTAAAACCGTGGTCCTGAAGGGCGAGGCGCTGGTTCTGGCGCCCAGCCGCAAGTTCGACTAGGGGCCACCGCCCCGAAACCCGGGGCGCGGATGCAGATTCACCAAGACTGGCAATGGCTTGACCCCGCGGCGCGCGGCGCGTCGGTCGCCATGGGCAATTTCGACGGCGTGCACCTGGGGCACCAGTCGGTGATCGACCTCGCCCGCGGCAAGGCCCCCCTTGGCATCATCACCTTCGAGCCGCATCCCCGGCAGGTCTTCGCCCCCGACAGCCCGCCCTTCCGGCTGATGAACGCCGAGGCGCGGGCCAACCGGCTGGCGAAGCTGGGGGTGGAACAGCTTTACCAGTTGCAGTTCAACCGCACCCTTGCCGCCCTGACACCCGAGGAATTCGTCGACCGCGTTCTGGCCCGCGGCCTTGGCATCAGCCATATCGTCGTCGGCGCCGACTTCTGCTTCGGCCAGGGCCGCGCCGGAACGGCCGCGGACCTGAAGGCGCTTGGCGACCGTCTCGGCTTCGCCACCACCATCGCGCCGCTGGTGCAGATCGGCGGGCGCGAGGTCTCATCCACCGCCATCCGGCAGGCGCTGACCGAGGGCCGCCCCCGCGACGCCGCCGACATGCTGGGCCACCTGCACCGGATCGAGGGCGAGGTGGTCCATGGCGAGAAGCGGGGCCGCGAGCTTGGCTTCCCCACCGCCAACATGGCGCTGACCGGGCTGCACCTGCCGCGCTTCGGCGTCTATGCCGTCAAGGTCGACGTGCTGACCGGCCCGCAGGCGGGCAGCTACATGGGCGCGGCCAGCCTTGGCATCCGCCCGATGTTCGGGGGCGAGGTGCCGAATCTTGAGACCTTCCTGCTGGACTTCAAGGGCGATCTCTACGGCCACCACATCTCGGTCGCGCTGGTCGATTACCTGCGGGACGAGATGAAGTTCGACGGCCTGCCCGCGCTGATCGACCAGATGAACGCCGATTGCGCCCGGGCGCGGGCGATCCTTTCCGCCTGATTGACGCGCGGGCAAAACACGAACATCCTGTGAACATCACCACAGGAGACCGCGATGGAAGACCTGCGCATCCAGCCGCTGACGCCGGAGCTGATCCCGGATTTCACCACCCTCTTCGGCCCGCAGGGGGCCTGCTACGGCTGCTGGTGCACCTATTTCCGGCTGCGCCCGAAAGAGCGGCAGGCGATGGGCGGCGACCAGAAACGCGAGGTGATGCTGGACCGCATCCGCCACGGCCCGCCTCCCGGCCTGCTGGCCTACAACGCAGGGCAGCCGGTCGGCTGGATACAGATCGGCCCGCGCGCCGATGTGCCGGAATGGAACAACCCCGGCCGCGTCTCAAGCCCGCTGCCCGACGGGCCAGCCGATGACCCGCAGGTCTGGGCGATCACCTGCTTCTTCTTCCATGCAAGGGCGCGCGGCCATGGCCTGTCGCACCCGATGCTGGCCGCCGGCATCTCTTTCGCCCGGCAGAACGGTGCACGTCTGCTGGAGGCTGCGCCGATGACCCGTGCCAAGCAGTCGAAATCGGTGGGGCTTTTCGTCGGCTCCACCTCGGTCTTCCTCAAGGCCGGGTTCCAGCAGGTCGCGGCGATCAAGGAGGGCCGCCCGCTGATGCGTCTGACACTCTGACCGCCCCACCCCGGACTTCGCGCGAAGTCCGGTTGCGATTTCCGCGCGGAAATCGCACCTTGCGGCGCATGACCACGCTACGCCCGAAATTCTGGGAAACCGTCCCGCTGAAGCAGATGACCCCCGGCGAATGGGAGGCGCTTTGCGACGGCTGCGGCAAGTGCTGCCTGAACAAGCTGGAGTTCGAGGATACCGGCGAAGTCGCCTATACCTCCATCGCCTGCCGACTGCTGGACGACGCCACCTGCCGCTGCACCGACTATGCCAACCGCCGCCGCTTCGTGCCGGAATGCGTGTTCCTGACGCCGAAGACGCTGGCGAAAGTGGCCTACTGGATGCCCGCGACCTGCGCCTACAAGCTGTTGTGGCAGGGCGAACGGCTGCCCGACTGGCATCCGCTGATCACCGGCGACCCCGAAAGCACCCATGCCTCGGGCCATTCGGTGCGCGGCATGACCGTGCCCGAACATGCGATCCCCGAGGAAGACTGGGAAGACTATATCATCGAGGAGACGCCCTGATGTTCTTTGCCTCCGACAACACCTCGGGCGCGGCACCCGAGATCATGGCCGCGCTGGCCCGCGCCAATGACGGCTACCAGCGCAGCTATGGCGCGGATGCCCTGATGGATCGTGTCCGCGACCGGGTGCGCGAGGTGCTGGAGGCGCCGGAGGCCGCCGTCTACCTTGTCGCCACCGGCACCGCCGCCAATGCGCTATCCGTCGCGCTGACCTGCCCGCCCTGGGGATCGGTCTTCTGCCACCGGCACGCCCATGTGGCGGAAGACGAATGCAACGCACCCGAGTTCTATACCGGCGGCGCCAAGCTGGTGCCGGTCGACGGGGCGCATGGCAAGATGACGTCCGTCGCGCTGTCGGCGCAACTGGAGCGGATCGGCGCGGGCGGGGTGCATTCCCTGCAGACCGGGATGCTGACGCTCACCAACCTGACAGAGGCCGGCACCGCCTATACGCCGAAGGAGATCGCCGCGCTGACCGCGCTGGCGAAGGCCAAGGGCCTGCCCTGCCATCTGGACGGCGCGCGTTTCGCCAATGCGCTGGCCGCCACCGGCGCCACCCCGGCCGAGATGACGTGGAAAGCCGGGATCGACATCCTGTCCTTCGGCGGCACCAAGAACGGCTGCCTCGGGGTGGAGGCGGTGGTGATCTTCGATCCGACCAAGGCCTGGGAGTTCGAGTTGCGGCGCAAGCGCGGCGGGCATCTCTTCTCGAAGCACCGCTTCCTGTCGGCGCAATTCGACGCCTATCTGGACGGCGGCCTCTGGCTGCGGCTGGCCGAACGGGCGAACGCCATGGGCGCGCGGCTGGCCGAGGGGTTGGCGCAGCGAAACGAGGTGGTGCAGAACCATCCGGTGCAGGCCAACATGATGTTTCCCGAATGGAACGCGGGCACCCATGCAAGGCTGAAGGCCGCCGGGGCGGAATATTACGACTGGCCCCTGCCCGACGGGCGCGAGGGCGCGAGGCTGGTCACAAGCTGGTCGACCACGGAAGAGGATGTGGGCGCCTTCCTGCAGGCCTTGGGCAGCACGGGCTGATCCCGGCGCTACCCGGCGTCCAGATGCGCCTGCACCGCAGGCGTCATGGCCCCGGGATGGGTGATCGGCACCATATGCCCCGCCCCCGGCACCACCAGCCGCGATACCTGCGGCAGCCGCGCCGCCAGCGCGTCATGGATCGCACCGACGATCCCGGGGCTATCCGCCCCCTCGACCAGCAGGACCGGCATCTCCAGCCCCTCCAGCCCGCCGGGCCGCAGCATGTCGGCGTTGTTCTCCACCAGGGCCGGGTTCGCCGCCGGGATCAGGTGGATGCGGTCGACGATGTAACGCCGCTGCCGTTCGGGCAGGTCCGAAAGCGCCTCGCCGCCCCCCCATTCGGCATGGAACCGGGCGGCGGCCTCCTCGCGGTCGCGCAAGATCAGCGCGGGCAGGTCGACCTGGGACCGGGACATCTCGGCATAGGCCGGGGTCTCACGGGCGGCGGCGAAGAGCACCGGCTCCACCAGCATCAGGCTGCGGACGAGGCCAGGGTTCTCGAGCGCGATGCGGAGCGCGACGGTGCCGCCGAAACTGTGTCCGAAAAGGTCGATCCGCCCGCCTGCCGCCAGACTGCGCGCAAACGCGGTGGCCTGCCCGGTGGCCAGCGCGTGGAAGTCCTGCGCCCCGTCCCAATTGGCATTGCGGCCGTGGCCGGGATGATCCGAGGCGGTAAGCGTCACGCCCTCCACCCGCTGCGCGAGCCCCGCCCATGCCCCGGAATGGGCCAGCGCGCAATGCAGCGCCAGCACCGGACGGGGGCCGTGGCCCCAGCTTCGGGTCAGGACGGTGTCGGCGGCATCGGTCATCGGACAACCTTTCGGGAAACCGCGCCGCAATAGCCCGCGGGCGGCGGCGGGATCAAGCCTTCTTGCCGCAACGCCGGTTTTCCTGCCGCGCCCCTCTTTGCGTCCCCCCTTGCGGATGCTATCCCGCGCGCAACCGATTCCGCCGCTGCCCCGGAGCCCCCCAATGCCCGCCATCACCGAGCCGAAGCTGATCTCCGGCAACGCCAACCTCAGCCTTGCGAAATCCATCGCCCGGCGGATGTCGATGCACCGGGGGATGAGCGTCAATCTGGTGGACGCGCGGGTGGAACGGTTCAACGACCAGGAAATCTTCGTCGAGGTGTTCGAGAATGTCCGGGGCGAGGACATGTATGTCATCCAGCCCACCTCGAACCCGGCGAACGACAACCTGATGGAACTGCTGATCATGGTGGATGCGCTGCGCCGGTCCTCGGCCAGCCGGATCACCGCCGTGATCCCCTATTTCGGCTATGCCCGCCAGGACCGCCGCGCCAAGGCCCGCACGCCGATCAGCGCCAAGCTGGTGGCCAACCTGATCGCCGGGGCCGGGGTGGACCGCGTGCTGACGCTGGACCTGCACGCGGCGCAGATCCAGGGCTTCTTCGACATCCCGGTGGACAACCTTTACGCCAGCCCCGTCTTCGCGCTGGACATCGAACACCACTTCAAGGGCCAGATGGACGACCTGATGATCGTCTCGCCCGACGTGGGCGGCGTGGCGCGGGCGCGGGAACTGGCCAAGCGGATCACCGCCCCGCTCGCCATCGTCGACAAACGGCGCGAGAAGGCGGGCGAAGTGGCGGAGATGACGGTGATCGGCAATGTCACCGGCAAGAAGTGCATCATCGTCGACGACATCTGCGACACGGCGGGAACCCTGTGCAAGGCCGCCGAGACCCTGATGGAGGCGGGCGCGACCGAGGTGCACAGCTACATCACCCATGGCGTGCTGTCCGGCCCGGCGGTGGAGCGGGTGTCGAACTCGGTGATGAAGTCGCTGGTCATCACCGATTCCATCGAACAGGGCGAGAAGGTGCTGGCGGCGAAGAACATCCGCGTCGTGCCCACCGCGCCGATGTTCGCCCAGGCGATCCTGAACATCTGGGGCGGCATGTCGGTGTCGTCGCTGTTCGAGACCGAGACCCTGACCCCGATCTACGAGGGGCTTTACCCGCGGGGGTAAGGCTCAAGGCCATGGACAACCCGGCGGCTGGTGTCTGCGGGCAAGTCCCCTACACCACATCCCAATCGTCATCCTCCTTCACCGCGCCGATGGCCAGCCAGTCCGCCCTTATCCGCGCCACGCGGGTGTCGCCCCAGGTGCGGAAGACGATATGAAAGCCCTTGGCAGTGATGTTCTCGGCGCTGATGTCGGCACGGGAGTTGGTCTTGCGGTCCATGTCCCACATCGAGATGCCGACGGTCACCGCGGGAGCTTCGCGAAAGGGGGGTTTGAAGGACACATGGAACCGGCTTTCGCGATTGCCGCTGCCGGTCCACATCACGCCGCCATCGGCGAAATCGGAAAACATCACGCGCGATCCCTGCAGGATGCCGATGCCGTTTCCGATGCGTTTCATGCGGCCCGATCCCCGTTTCCGCCGCGCGGGATAGCGCATGAAAGCGGCGGAATGATGGAGTGAGAAAGTGAAAAGGCCCCGCAAGGCGGGGCCTTTGGTCGCACCGGAACCGGTATCAGAAACCGGCGGCGGCCTTCATTGCCAGAAGATCGGCCATCGCCTTGTCGGCGCTGTCCTTGTCGACGGCGACGGTGGTCGCCTCGGAGGCATCGGCGATCAGTTGGTCCATCAGCTGGGCGTTCAGCTCTTCCACCGGCACGGCGCGTTCAGCCAGAACGGAAACCGATGAGGCGCTGATCTCGGCGAAGCCGCCGGTCACGACATAGGCCTTGGTCCCCTCGGCCGAGACGGCCCTGAGGATGCCGGGGCGCAGCGTGGTGATGGTGGGGGCATGCCCCTCCATCGCCGTCATGTCGCCGCCTGCGCCGGGGATCTGCACCTCGGTCGCCGGAACGGAGGAAAGCCTCCGCTCCGGGGAAACCAGGTCGAATTGCAGGGTGCCTGCCATCCTGTCCCCCTTACGCCGCAGCCGCGGCGAGTTTCTGGGCCTTGGCCTTCACTTCCTCGATGTCGCCGACCATGTAGAAGGCGGCCTCGGGCAGGTGATCGTATTCGCCGGCAACCACGGCCTTGAACGAGGCAATGGTCTTTTCCAGCGGCACCTGAACGCCGTCCGAGCCGGTGAAGACCTTCGCCACGTCGAAGGGCTGCGACAGGAAGCGCTGGATCTTGCGGGCGCGGCTGACGGTCAGCTTGTCCTCTTCGGACAGTTCGTCCATCCCGAGGATGGCGATGATGTCCTGAAGCGACTTGTAGCGCTGCAGGATACCCTGCACCGAACGGGCCACCTCGTAATGCTCCTGCCCGATCACCGCCGGGTCCAGAAGGCGCGAGGTGGAGTCCAGCGGGTCAACCGCCGGATAGATGCCCAGCTCGGAAATCGCGCGCGACAGCACCGTGGTGGCGTCGAGGTGCGCGAAGGAGGTGGCGGGCGCCGGGTCGGTCAGGTCGTCGGCCGGCACGTAGATCGCCTGCACCGAGGTGATGGACCCCGCCTTGGTCGAAGTGATGCGTTCCTGCAGCGCGCCCATGTCGGTGGCCAGCGTCGGCTGGTAGCCCACGGCCGAGGGGATACGGCCCAGAAGCGCGGACACTTCGGAACCGGCCTGGGTGAAGCGGAAGATGTTGTCCACGAAGAACAGCACGTCCGTCCCCGACTGGTCGCGGAACTGTTCGGCCAGCGTCAGGCCGGTCAGCGCCACGCGGGCACGCGCGCCCGGCGGTTCGTTCATCTGGCCGTAGACCAGCGCCACCTTGGATTCCGCCAGGTTGTCGATCTTGATGACGCCCGACTCGATCATCTCGTGGTAAAGGTCGTTCCCTTCACGGGTGCGTTCGCCCACGCCGGCGAACACGGAATAGCCCGAGTGCACCTTGGCGATGTTGTTGATCAGTTCCATGATCAGAACCGTCTTGCCCACGCCGGCGCCACCGAACAGGCCGATCTTGCCGCCCTTGGCATAGGGGGCCAGCAGGTCGATGACCTTGATGCCGGTGACCAGCACCTGCGATTCCGTCGCCTGCGAGGCGAAGTCGGGCGCGGGCTGGTGGATGGCGCGGGTTTCCTTGGCGACCACCGGGCCCTTTTCGTCCACCGGCTCGCCGATGACGTTCAGGATGCGGCCCAGGGTGGCGTCGCCCACCGGAACCGAGATCGGCGCGCCGAGGTCCTTGACCGGCGTGCCGCGCACGAGGCCTTCGGAAGCGTCCATGGCGATGGTGCGGACGGTGTTCTCGCCCAGATGCTGGGCGACTTCCAGCACCAGGCGCTTGCCGTTGTTGGTGGTTTCCAGCGCGTTCAGGATCGCGGGCAGGGCACCGTCGAACTGCACGTCGACGACGGCGCCGATGACCTGGGTGATCTTACCGCTACCCGCGGCGGCGGAAGCTTTGGGGGCTCTTGCCATTGTCTGTTACTCCGGTTTCCTCAGAGCGCCTCGGCGCCCGCAATGATTTCGATAAGCTCGGTGGTGATCGCGGCCTGACGGCTCCGGTTGTACTGGATCGTCAGCTTGTTGATCATGTCGCCCGCGTTGCGCGTCGCGTTGTCCATGGCGGACATCCGCGCGCCCTGCTCGCTGGCGCCGTTTTCCAGAAGAGCGGTGAAGATCTGCGTCGCCACGCCGCGCGGCAGCAGGTCGGCGAGGATCGCCTCTTCCGAGGGTTCGTAGTCGTAAAGCGCAGTAGCGCCCTCGGCTTCGAACTTGGCCGGGATGATCTGCTGCTCGGTCGGGATCTGGGCGATCACCGACTGGAAGCGGTTGTAGAAGATCGTCACCACATCGGCTTCGCCGGCCTCGAAGGCCGCCATCACCTCACGCGCGATGGACTGCGCATTGCCGTAGCCGACGCGCTTCACCTCGCTCAGGTCGACATGGCCGACGAAGGCCTGGGACCAGTCGCGCTTCAGCTGCTCGCGGCCCTTCTTGCCGACGGTGAGGATCTTCACCGTCTTGCCTTCGGCCACCAGTTCCGCTGCCCGCGCGCGGGCCAGCTTGACGATGGACGAGTTGAAGCCGCCGCACAGGCCGCGTTCGGACGTCATCACCACCAGGAGGTGGACCTGATCCTTGCCGTTCCCGGCCAGAAGCTTCGGTCCGCCGTTCCCCTGCCCCGCTGCCAGCGAGGCGATCACGGCCCCCATGCGCTCGGCATAGGGGCGCGCAGCTTCGGCCGCTTCCTGCGCCCGGCGCAGTTTCGCGGCGGCGACCATCTGCATCGCCTTGGTGATCTTCCGCGTGTTCTTGACGCTTGCGATCCGGTTCTTGAGGTCTCTGAGGCTGGCCATCTGCCTTCTCCTTCAGGACGCTCAGACGGCGAAGTCTTTGGAGAAGGCGTCCAGTTCGGCCCGGATCGCCTTTTCCAGATCTCCCGCCACCTTGCGGTCGTTCTTCGTGATATCCTCCAGCAGCGCCTTGCCCTTGGTGCGCAGGTGCTGCAGCAGGCCCGCCTCGAAGCGGCTGACATCCTTGACCGCCAGCTTGTCGAGATAGCCGTTGGTGCCCGCGTAGATCACGCAGACGATTTCCGCGTTGGTCATCGGCGAATACTGGTTCTGCTTCATCAGCTCGGTCAGGCGCGCACCGCGGTTCAGCAACTGCTGGGTCGCGGCGTCGAGGTCGGAGCCGAATTGCGCGAAGGCCGCCATCTCGCGGTATTGCGCCAGTTCCAGCTTCACCTTGCCCGCCACCGACTTCATCGCCGAGGTCTGGGCCGAAGAGCCCACGCGCGACACCGACAGGCCGGTGTTCACGGCAGGACGGATACCCTGGTAGAACAGTTCCGTCTCAAGGAAGATCTGGCCATCGGTGATCGAGATCACGTTGGTCGGGATATAGGCCGACACGTCGCCCGCCTGGGTTTCGATGATCGGCAGGGCGGTCAGCGAACCGGCGCCGAAATCCTCGTTCAGCTTGGCCGAACGCTCCAGCAGGCGGCTGTGCAGATAGAACACGTCGCCCGGATAGGCCTCGCGCCCCGGCGGGCGGCGGAGGAGAAGCGACATCTGGCGGTAGGACACGGCCTGCTTCGACAGATCATCGTAGATGATCAGGGCGTGGCGGCCGTTGTCGCGGAAGAATTCCGCCATGGCGGTGGCCGAGAAGGGCGCCAGATACTGCATCGGCGCCGGATCCGAGGCGGTGGCGGCGACGACGATCGTGTAGTCGATGGCGCCGGTCTCTTCCAGCTTCTTCACCAACTGGGCAACGGTCGAGCGCTTCTGGCCGACGGCGACGTAGATGCAATAAAGCTTCTTCGATTCGTCGGAACCGGCGGCCTCGTTGTAGGATTTCTGGTTCAGGATGGTGTCCAGCGCCACGGCGGTCTTGCCGGTCTGGCGGTCGCCGATGATCAGTTCGCGCTGGCCGCGGCCGACGGGGATCATCGCGTCAACGGCCTTCAGGCCGGTCGCCATGGGTTCATGCACCGATTTGCGCGGGATGATGCCCGGGGCCTTCACGTCGGCAATGCGGCGCTCCTTGGTCTTGATCGGGCCCTTGCCGTCGATCGGGTTGCCGAGGGCGTCGACGACGCGGCCCAGCAGTTCGTTACCGGCAGGCACGTCCACGATGGCCTTGGTGCGCTTGACGGTGTCGCCTTCCTTGATGTCCTGGTCGGAACCGAAGATCACGATACCGACGTTGTCGACTTCAAGGTTCAGCGCCATGCCGCGGATGCCGCCGGGGAATTCCACCATCTCGCCGGCCTGCACGTTGTCGAGGCCATGGACACGGGCAATCCCGTCGCCGACCGACAGCACGCGGCCGACTTCGGCCACTTCGGCGTCCTTGCCGAAGTTCTTGATCTGCTCTTTCAGGATCGCAGAGATCTCAGCAGCCTGAATTCCCATCACCCAACCTCTTTCATGGCATTCTGCAGGGAAGCGAGCTTCGCCTTGACCGACGTGTCGATCATGGTCGAGCCCAGCTTGACGATAAGTCCGCCGATGAGGCTTTCATCGACGGTGGCGTTCAGTTTCACGGTCTTGCCGACCTTGGCCTTCAGCGTCTCGGCCAGCTTCTTCGCCTGTGCGGCCGAAAGCTTGGCGGCGGAAGTGACCTCGGCGGTGATCTCGCCCTTCTCGGCGGCGATCAGGTTGCCCAGTTCGGCCAGGAATTGCGGCAGCACGAAGAGGCGGCGCTTGTCGGCCATCAGGGCCAGCGTGTTGGCGGTCAGCGGGTTCAGCCCCATCTTCGCGGCAATGGCGCCGATGGCCCCGGCCTGCTCGGTCCTGCTGATGACGGGCGAGCCGATCATCGCCCCCAGTTCCGGGCTTTCGGCCAGCGCGGCCTTCAACGCCTCGGCATCGGCGTCCAGCGCCTTGAGCGCGCCCGCATCCCTGGCCAGCTCGAAAAGCGCGCTGGCGTAGCGGGCGGCGATTCCTGCGGAAACAGAAGCTGGTTCGGACACGTCATCCCTTCCCATGTCGCGGGCCTTACCTTGCCGGTCATGGCCAATGGCGGCCACGTGCAGAGAGCCCATTCAAATCCCGATATCGCGGGCGTCCTTAGCAGAGCAATCCCGACCCCGCAACCGGGTTGCTCACCGAAACTTGACCCCGGAAGCCGTCATTTCGTCGCTGTTAGCGCTGCCCGCCGCAAGCGGTTTGGAAATGCCGCCTCACGGCGGTTTCAACTGGGCGTGAATCCGGCGCCCAGGCGGTTGCCCCTGCCGCCCTCATGGCCGACACATCTGCCCGGACAAGACAGGCAGAACAGGCAGGAGGCCGCAATGACCCATTCCCTGACCCGCCGCGGCGTGCTGACCCTCGGGGCCGCGGCCGTGTTGACGGTTCCAGCGATGGCCCGGGCAGAAAACGGCCAGATCACTCGCAACAACGCCTCGGGCTTCCGCATGCAGGACTGGCGGGACCATTTCGACACGCCCGGCCGTCCGATGATCGTGGCCGACACCGCCTCGCGCGCCCTGCACTGGTGGAATGCGGACGGAAGCGGGCACCGCCTCTATCCGACCTCGGTGCCGATCTCGGACGAGTTGACCAAGCGCGGCTATACCGAGATCGTGCGCAAGAGGGTGGGGCCAAGCTGGACACCCACGCCTTCGCAGATGGAGCGCCACCCGGACTGGAAACCGATCCCGCCGGGGCCGGAGAATCCGTTGGGAACCCATGCGATGTATCTGTCCTGGCCCGCCTACATCATCCACGGCACCCACGACACGCGGAAGATCGGGCGGAAATCGTCGGACGGCTGCATCGGGCTGTATAACGAGATGATCGCGGAACTGTTCGAGATCTGCCCGGTCGGAACACGGGTGCGGGTGATCTGAGACCGCGGAGGCGGGTGCTGGCCGGGTCTGATGGTCCCGGCCGGTCGCGTTGAACCTGCAGCGCATGGCGAAGGCGATGGCCTTCGCCGGGACGGCGGGCCAGCCTCCCGCCTACGACGGGTCCCGGTTCAGCGCAGGCTCTCCGGCGCCGCCACGGATACCCTCCAGCACCTTCAGCGGCTTCTTCACCACCGCACCCAGCCCGCCGCGCGTGGGCGCGTAGACCTGTTTCGACACCTCGACCATCAGCACCCCCCCCGACAGCCACGGCAGCCGCCGCCCCGCCCTTTCCCAGAAATCCGCCGTGCGCAGCCAGAACGGGGCGTTGCTGGGCGGGGCATGCAGCACGGTCAGGCTGCGCTCGGGGGTGAAGCCGTGGCGCTTCAACTGGGTTTCCAGTTGCGCCCCGGAATAGGGGCGGCCGAAACCGAAGGGCGTACCGTCCCGCCGCGACCACAGCCCCGCCCGGTTCGGCACGACGAACAACGCCTTGCCCCCCGGCCCCAGCACCCGATGCGCCTCTTCCAGCACCGCCGAGGGATGGTCCGAGGTCTCCAGCCCGTGCATCACCGCCAGCCGGTCCACCAGCCCGGTCGAGACGGGCCATGACGTATCCTCGCAGAGGACCGAGACATTCTCCATCCCGGCGGGCCAGGGCATCACCCCCTGCGGCCCCGGCATCAGCCCGATCACCCGCCGCGCCTCGGCCAGATAGGGCCGCAGCAGCGGCACGGCGAAGCCGAAGCCCACCACGGTCTGCCCCGGCGCGGGCGGCCAGAGCCGCACCATCTGGTCGCGGATCGCGCGCTGCGCCACCCGGCCCAGTTGGGTCCGGTAATAGAAGTTGCGCAGGTCCAGCACGTCGAGGTGCATTGCGGTTCGCCGCCCTTGGGGTCACTCTGCCCCAATCTAGCGAAGGAGGCGGAAAAAACCATGGCGCTCGAACTGGTCACCATTCCCTGCCTGACGGACAACTTCGCCTTCCTGATCCGCGATGCCGGCACCGGCAGCGTTGCGCTGGTCGATGCGCCCGAGGCCGCGCCGATCCTTGCCGCGCTGCAGGACCGGGGCTGGAAGCTGGACCTGATCCTGCTGACCCATCACCACGACGACCATATCCAGGCGGTCCCGGACCTCCGCGCCGCCACGGGCGCAAAGGTCTGGGGCGCCGCCGCCGACACCCGCCGCCTGCCGCCGCTGGACCGCGCTCTGGCCGAAGGCGACAGCATCGCCGTGGGCACCGAAACGGGCACCGTCATCGCCGTCCCCGGCCACACCAGCGGCCATATCGCCTTCCACTTCCCCGCCTCTGCCCTTGCCTTCACCGCCGACAGCCTGATGGCCGCGGGCTGCGGGCGGCTGTTCGAGGGCTCGCCGCAACAGATGTGGCAAAGCCTGTCCAGGCTGGCCGCCCTGCCGCCCGAAACCCTTATCTGCTCGGGCCACGACTACCTGACCGGCAACCTGCGTTTCGCCGCCACCCTTGAACCCGGCAATCCTGCGCTTATCTCTCGCATCGAGACATTGGAGAGGATGCGCCGCGAAGGCCGCCTGCCCATGCCCTCGCGGCTTTCCGAAGAACTGGCAACCAACCCCTTCCTCCGGGCGCATCTGCCCGGGATGAAGGCGGCGGTGGGGATGGAAGACACCCCCGACGCCGAGGTCTTTGCCGAAATCCGCAGAAGGAAGGATCGGTTCTGAAGCGGTTCATGAGTCTCCGTCATCACATTTGATGACTTTGCGCATGGAAAAACGGGCCGCAGCGAAATTGCCCTTGAAGTGCGCGGAATAAAACCGATCCTTAACTAGATGAGGCCACGGTTGGATCAGGCCCTGCAGCGGCCCGACCTGCCCCGAGTTACAGGAGCACGCGAAAGTGCCGTCATTCTCGTCCACGCTTGAGCAGGCCATCCACGGCGCCTTGGCGCTTGCCAATGCCCGCCGCCACGAACTGGCCACGCTGGAACACCTGCTTCTGGCGCTGATCGACGAACCCGATGCCGCGCGGGTGATGCGCGCCTGTTCGGTCGATCTCGATGAACTGCGCAAGACCCTGACCGATTTCATCGACGACGACCTGTCGACGCTGGTGACCAATGTCGAGGGGTCAGAGGCCGTCCCCACCGCCGCCTTCCAGCGCGTGATCCAGCGTGCGGCGATCCATGTGCAAAGCTCGGGCCGGACCGAAGTCACCGGCGCCAATGTGCTGGTGGCCATCTTCGCCGAACGCGAATCGAATGCCGCCTATTTCCTGCAAGAGCAGGACATGACGCGCTATGACGCGGTGAATTTCATCGCCCATGGCGTCGCCAAGGACCCGTCCTTCGGCGAATCCCGCCCGGTGCAGGGGGCCGAGGATCAACATGAAACGCCCAAGGCCGAGGCCGGGGAGGCCAAGGAATCCGCGCTGTCGAAATATTGCGTCGACCTGAACGTCAAGGCGCTGAAGGGTGACGTGGACCCGCTGATCGGGCGCGAGCAGGAGGTGGAGCGCGCGATCCAGGTCCTCTGCCGCCGCCGCAAGAACAACCCGCTTCTGGTGGGCGACCCGGGCGTCGGCAAGACCGCGATCGCCGAGGGCCTCGCCTGGAAGATCGTCAAGAAGGAGGTGCCGGAGGTCCTGTCCGGCGCCACGATCTTCAGCCTCGACATGGGCGCGCTGCTTGCAGGCACCCGCTATCGCGGCGATTTCGAGGAACGGCTGAAGGCCGTGGTGAAGGAGTTGGAAGACCACCCCGACGCCATCCTCTTCATCGACGAGATCCATACCGTCATCGGCGCGGGCGCCACTTCGGGCGGGGCGATGGATGCCTCCAACCTGCTGAAGCCCGCGCTTCAGGGCGGCAAGCTGCGCTGCATGGGATCGACCACCTACAAGGAATTCCGCCAGCACTTCGAGAAGGACCGTGCGCTTTCCCGCCGGTTCCAGAAGATCGACGTCAACGAACCCTCGATCCCCGACACCATCAAGATCCTGATGGGCCTGAAGCCGCATTTCGAGACCCACCACGACCTGCGCTACACCGCCGACGCGGTGAAGCTGGCTGTGGAACTGGCCGCCCGCTACATCAACGACCGCAAACTGCCCGACTCTGCCATCGACGTGATCGACGAGGCCGGGGCGGCGCAGCACCTGCTGTCCGAATCGAAGCGCAAGAAGGTGATCGGCACCCGCGAGATCGAATCCGTGGTGGCCAAGATCGCCCGCATCCCGCCGAAGAACGTCTCCAAGGACGATGCCGAAGTGCTGCGCGACCTGGAGAAGACGCTGAAGCGGCTGGTCTTCGGGCAGGACAAGGCGATCGAGGCGCTTTCGGCCAGTATCAAGCTGGCCCGCGCCGGCCTGCGTGAGCCGGAAAAACCCATCGGCAACTACCTCTTCACCGGGCCGACCGGGGTGGGCAAGACCGAGGTGGCGAAGCAATTGTCGCAAGTCCTCGGCGTGGAACTGCTGCGCTTCGACATGTCGGAATACATGGAGAAGCACGCGGTTTCCCGCCTGATCGGCGCGCCTCCGGGCTATGTCGGCTTCGACCAGGGCGGGATGCTGACCGACGGGGTGGACCAGCACCCGCATTGCGTGCTGCTTCTGGACGAGATCGAGAAGGCGCACCCGGATGTCTACAACATCCTTTTGCAGGTGATGGACCACGGCAAGCTGACCGACCACAACGGCCGGGCGGTGGATTTCCGCAACGTGATCCTGATCATGACCTCGAACGTCGGCGCGGCGGACATGCAGAAGGCCGCCATCGGCTTCGGCCGCGACAAGCGCGAGGGCGAGGATACCGCGGCGGTGGAACGCACCTTCACGCCCGAGTTCCGCAACCGTCTGGACGCGGTGATCAGCTTCTCGGCCCTGCCGAAGGAGGTGATCCTGCAGGTGGTCGAGAAGTTCGTCCTGCAGCTTGAGGCGCAGTTGATCGACCGCAACGTCCATATCGAGCTGACGCCCGAGGCGGCAGCCTGGCTGGGCGACAAGGGCTATGACGACAAGATGGGCGCCCGCCCGCTGGCAAGGGTGATCCAGGAGCACATCAAGAAGCCTTTGGCCGAGGAACTGCTGTTCGGCAAGCTGGTCAAGGGCGGCGTGGTCAAGGTGGCGGTCAAGGACGGCGCCATCGACCTGCAGGTGCAGGAACCGCAGAAACCGCGGATCGCCAACCAGAAGCCGCCGCTGCTGACGGCGGAGTGACACGGTAGAACCCCCGCCCCTCCGGCGGGGGTTTTGCTTTGCGGGGCGGTATGGTTATGCGGTATGTTTTCGGCTATGATCTTGCGGTGCCCCCGAAAGGAGCCGCCATGCCCGCCCGCCGCGCAACCTCGATGACCCTCGACGCCGCCCTGCTGGACGAAGCGAAAGCGCTTGGCGTGAACATCTCACGCGCCGCCGAACAGGGCGTCGCCGCCGCGCTCAAGGCCGCAAGGGCCGAGGCCTGGAAACGCGAGAACGCCGAGGCGATCCGGAACTACAACGACTGGATCGAGGAGAACGGGCTCCCCTTGGCCGAATACCGGCAGTTCTGATCGCGATGTCGGACCAGTTCAACGTGTTCCGCCTGCCGAACGGCACCCTCGCCGTGCTCTTGCAGGATGATCTGCACGAAGGATTGGCGACCAGGGTCGTGGCGCCATTGGTGCCCTTGGCGAAGACAAAGCCGCAACCCGCAGGGATTTCGCCGGTCGTGGATTTTGCCGAACAGCCGCATGCGATTCTGGTGCAGTCGCTGGCTGCCGTTCCAAGTTCCGCGCTGCAAAGGCCGCTGGGATCCCTGGCCTATCGCCGCGACAGCATCATCCACGCCATCGACCTGCTCTTCACCGGCGTCTGACGCGACTTCAGGGCAGGGCGGGGGTGTCCTGGCTGAACAGGTTCTCCCAGCCCTGACCGCGGCGGCGCCAGACGGAACTGACATACATTGCCTCTTCCGCGCCAGCGCCTACCCGCCGAAACCGCGCCGCATAGGCGATCAGCGCATGGTCCGCGCCAAGGGACATGACCCGCAGGCCGGAGAGGGCGAAGGCAGCGATGCCGGGGCCGGTGGCCAATTGCCCGACATGATCCTCGCGTCCGGCGAAACCGTCCGGGTAAAGCCCGAGGAAATCCGCCGCCAGCGCCGCGCGATCCGCCGCCGCATCGCCATCCACCAGCGCCTGCCAGACGGCGCGCTCGCAGGCTTCGATCTCGGCGGCAAGGCTCAACGTCATCTCTCCGTCAGCTTCAGCTCGATCCGCCGGTTCTGCGCCCTCGCCTCTGCCGTGTCCCCCGTCACCACCGGCCTGTATTCGCCGAAGCCCGTCGCCGCCAGCCGGTCCGGCGGGAAGCCGAGGTCGCTCTGCATGAAGCGCACCACCGACAGGGCGCGGGCCTGGCTCAGTTCCCAGTTGTCGCGGAATTCGCCGGTGCCGGACAGCGGGATGTTGTCGGTATGCCCGTCCACCCGGATGATCCAGTCGATCCCCTCCGGGATTTCGGCGCGGACCTCGTTCAGGATCTGCACCACGCCCGCGATCTGCGCGCGGCCCTCGGGCGCCAGATCGGCGGAGCCTGGGTTGAACAGCACCTCCGAGGAGAAGACGAAGCGGTCGCCCACCACCCGCACCCCTTCGCGCCCCTGCAACAGGCTGGACAACTGGCCGAAGAATTCCGACCGGAAGCGTTCGAGATCCGCCTTCTCGGCCTCAAGCCGCTTCCGCTCGGCCTCTTCCAGTTCCGCCCGCCGCTTCTGCTCCGCCGCCACCTGCGCCAGCGCGGAATTCAACTGCGTCCCCAACGACTCCAGTTGCACCTGCGCCTCGGCATCCCGCGCCTCGGCCTCGTCCAGCACCTGCTGCAGGGACCCGAGCTGAGAGCGCAGCGCCGCGATCTGCTGGTTCAGCAATTCCACCTCACGCGCCGCGGCCAGCGCCCTTTCCTGTTCCGACAGCAGCGCGGTTTCCGCCGCCGCCAGCGCCGCATCCTTCTCGCCCGCCGTCTGCGCCGCCTCGGTCCGGGCGGCGGCCAGCAGTGTCAGCGTCTCTTCCGCCCGCTTGCGTCGTTCTTCCAACGCCAGGGTCATCGCGGTCAGTTCGGCATCCGCGCCTTCCAGCTTTGCCCGCAAGGCCTCCAGTGCCGCCGCATCGACCAGCCGCGCCGCCTCGGCCTCGGACAATTCCACCTTCGCCGCTTCCAGCGCCGCGGCATCGGCCTCTCCCCTGGCCTGCAGGTCCTTGACCAGCGCCTCCAGCGCCTCACGCCTTGCGGCATCCAGCCGGGCGGCCTCGGTCTGAGCGTCGATCTCATTGCGCAAACTGGCCAGCGCCAGTTGCGCCGCCTCCGCCTCCGAAATCAACTGCGCCTTCGCCGCCTCCAGTTCGGCGACCGAGGCCGCAAGTCCCTGCGCCTCGGCCTGCGAGGCATCGCGCTCTCCGGTCACCACCGCCAGATCGGCCAGCGCCTTGTCGCGCTGCCCCAGAAGCGCCGTCACCTGCGCCTCGAAATCCGTGATCCGCGCCCGCGCCTCGGACAATTCGCCCTCGCGCGCCGCCAGATCGGCCTCAAGCCCGGCGATCACCCCCGCCCGGCGTTCCCCTTCGGCCAGCGCGGCGGTCAGCGAAGCGTGCAACTCGCCGACTTCGGCCTGCAAGCCCGCCGCCCTCTTCTGCTCCAGTCCAAGCGCCTCGGACAGCGCCGCAACCTGGCCGGTCAGGGCGGAAAGCTCGTTGTCCTGCGTGGTGATCGTATCGCGCAGCACCGATTGCATGACGGTGAAGATGGTCAGCACGAACATCAGCACCATCAAGAGCGTCGTCACCGCATCGACGAAGCCGGGCCAGATCATGCTGGAATCGCGGCGGTGACGCGACAGGGCCATGGGTCAGCCCCGGCCCACGGCGCCGCGGCCCAGATGGCGGATCGCCGCCGTCAGCCCGGCCATGTCGCTGCGCAGATCGGCCACGGCCTCCTGCCGCCCGGCCGAAAGCTCTTCGAGGATACGCAGAAGCTGGGTGTCGATCGACCGCAGCCGCATCCGGCTTTCGACATCAACCCCGCTTTCCACCGCGCCAAGCGCCTGGATCAGCCGCTCCTGCCCGTCGGCCAGCCGCGCCATCACCTCGGCCAGCGCGGCGCCCTGCCGGGCGGACTGGTTCCGGTCGGCCTCGGCTCCCGCCGCCAGCCGGTCCACCGCCGTGGCCAGCGCGCCGATCCGGTCCTCCATCAGGCTGCGGGCGGCATCGGCCTGGGAGTAAAGCTGCTGCAGCACCTCCATCTGCCCGACCATCTGGTCCAGCACCTGCACCACCGCCGATTCCTCGCCCTCGCCGCCGTCGGAGCCAAGACCGATGCGGGTGATCGAGGACAGCCATTCCTCAAGCTCGCGGTAGAACCGGTTCTGGCCATGGCCCGCGAACAGCTCAAGCAGGCCCACCACCAGCGATCCGGCAAGGCCGAGAAGGGATGAGGAGAAGGCCGTGCCCATCCCGCCCAGCTGGCTTTCCAGCCCGCCCATCAGCTTGCCGAAGATGTCGAGTCCGCTTTCGCCCTCGGAGGGCGCAAGGCTGCGGATCGTCTCCACCACGGCGGGGACGGTGATCGCCAGCCCCCAGAAGGTGCCCAGAAGGCCAAGGAAAACCAGCAGGTTGATCAGGTAGCGGGTGATGTCCCGCGCCTCGTCCACCCTTTGCGCGACGGATTCGAGGATCGACCGCGCGGAAGAGGAAGACAGCGTCATCCGCGCCGTGCCGCGCGACCGCAGCAGCGCGGCCAGCGGCGCCAGCAGACGCGGCGGCGCGGCCTCTTCGGCGCCGGGGGTGCGGCGGACGAAATTCTCGATCCAGCTCACCGATTGCGCCAGGATCAGCACCTGCCAGAAGCAGGTCGCCACGCCAAGCAGGAAGACGAAACCGATCAGCCCGTTCAGCAGCGGGTTGGTCCAGATGATGTCGATCACCATCCCGTGGATCACCCAGGCGCCGGTGCCCACGAGGATGCAGACCACCAGCATCGTGGTGATGGCGCGGATGGGCTGGCTGAAGGTGGTGCCCGGATCGGTCTCGGGTCGTTGCATTCCGGCTCTGCCTGCCCCTGATTGTCTGGTTGGCGGCAGGTTAGCAGGTCGCGCGCGGCACCCCAAGCAAATCCAGCATCAGCCGCCGGTCAGCGCCCGCACCCGTGCCGCCAGCCATTCCAGATCGGGATCGGCGATGCCCAGTTCCGCCAGATGCGCCGCCGTGGACCAGAGGTAATCGCGGTTCGGCCCCCGGCCGCCCGCGGCCCGGGCGATGATCCGCGCCTGTTCCTCCAGCGCCAGCCCGCCGCAATACTGCACATGGCCGGGGTCGATCACATAGGCCAGCGCCTGCACCTCACCCTCTGCCGTCGCCAGCGGCAGGGTGGTTTCCAGATAGGCCGAGGAGATCAGTTCCCGCTCGCGCAGGCAGGCCAGCGTGTCCTCTTCGGCACCCGGAGCCACGGCGAAGGCCACCCCGTCGCAGAGTGCGCCCGCCGCCCGGTCCAGCGCCAGCACGAGGCCGGGGTCCTGCTCGGTGCCGCGGTGGTGGATCGACCTCATGCAGAAGCTGCGGTGCCAGCCGCTGGCGCGGGCGATGCGTCGCTCCGCCACCGGGAATTCCGGGTTCCAGATCAGCGATCCATAGCCGAAAACCCACATGGTCTCGCGCAAGGCTGGCCCTCCTGTTGCCCGCCCTGTAAATCATGGGGACGGATCGGGGAAAAGGGCGGGCGATGCGGTTTCTGAAATGGATCGTCGTGGCGCTGGTGCTTCTGGCCGGGGGAGGCTGGTTCGCCGCCAGGCTGGCGATCGAGAGGGGGGTCGAACAGGCCCTCGCCGACGCCCGCGCGCAGGGGATGGAGGCAGAGGTCTCCTCGCTTTCGGTCGGTGGCTTCCCCGCCCGGCTGGACCTGCGGGCCACGGATGTGAAGCTGGCCGATCCGGTCTCGGGCACGGGCTGGCAGGCGCCATCCCTGCGCATCCACGCCGCGACATGGGCGCCGTGGCACCTGAAGGCGGAACTACCGCCGCAGCAGGTGGTGACGCTGTCCGACCAGAGGGTGACATTGGCCTCCGCAGACCTGCGCGCAGAGCTTGCCTCCGCTCCCGACGCCGACCTGCCGCTGCGGCGGCTGGCTGTCTCCACTGCCAGCCTGACCGCGCAATCGGATCTCGGCTGGCAGATCGGCTTCGGTGAAGTCTCGGTCGTGCTGACCGAAGACCCCGGCCGGGGGCCCAACACCTATGCGCTGGCCCTCGACCTTGCCCCCCTGCGCCCCGACCCCGCCTTCCTGCAGGCGCTGGCCGAGGTCAGCCTGCCCGACAGGCCGCCTTCGGACCTGCCAGCCGAGGTCGAGCGGATCGAGGGCGACATCGGCCTGCGCCTGACCGCGCCGCTGAACCGCCACGCGGGAGAAACACCCCTGCTGCTGGACGCCATCGAGATCCGCGCGCTGGACCTTGGCTGGGGCGCCCTTACCCTTCACGCCGAGGGTGGAGTCAGCGCCGATGACGGGGGCCATGCCCAGGGCCGCATCCTGCTGGAGATGCGCGGCTGGGACCGCCTGCCCGCCCTGCTGGTCGCCATGGGCAGCATCAAGCCCGAGATCGCCCCCACCATCGGGAATTTCCTGCGCGCCATAGCTGCCGAAAGCAACGACCCCGAAGTGCTCGCCCTGCCCCTTGTGATGGAGGACGGCCGCATGTCGCTTGGCCCCTTCCCGCTGGGCGACGCCCCCATGCTGCGCAAGCCGGTCGGCTGACCCGATCCTTCGCCGAAGGATCGGATTTCGAGTTTTCGACGAAAACTCGTTCTACCGGCAATAGGGCCCGTTGCGGGAAGCGGCGGTGTCGAAATGCAGGTGGTCCTCGTGATAGCCGTCCGAGCCCGGCCCCAGCGTGGTGCCGAAGATGCCGCAGGCCCCCTTGTGAACCCTGCTCAGGGTCTTGTCGTAGCCCCCCAGCACCATCACCGCCTTGCCGCTGTCCAGCACGATCCCGCCGATGTCGATGGCCTTGCCGCGCCCGTGCTCGGACACTTTCGCACCGCTCTTGTTGTTGCGCGGCCGGCAGATGTAGTGCGCCGCCACCCGCAACTCGACCACCGAACCGCCATAGGCGGGTTGCAGCACATCCTTGACCCAGGTGTTCAGCGCCTTCGCCGTGGCGCAGTCGATGGTCGCCGCCTGGCTCAGCCTGACGCCCGAGACGCTGGTCACCCGCACCCCGTCGGCCAACCCGCACCCCTTCACCTTCGACTTGATCGGCGCGATCTGCTCGCCCTTGATCGCCGCCACCCCGCAGACCGACCCTTTTTTCGAGGCCGTCTCGCGCTCCTTCGCCCTGTCCGCCTTCGACTTCTTCTTCGGTGGCGGCGGTTGAGGGGGCTCGTCAGGCGCTGGCACCATCGTGGCCAGGTCCAGCCCCTTGCCGCCCTTGCCTGCGCTGGCAGCAGCCACCTTGTCGACGATGGCCTTCGGGCGCGGCAAGGGGCGCAGGGAGACGGCCACCACCCCCTCGCCGCCGCCTGCGGCGGCTTGCGGCACGGTCGCGGCGCCGGACTGCGCATGGAGCGGATTCGGCACCGGCAGCGGCGAACGGTCGATCTGCTCGGCCCGCGCCATCCCGGCGCAGGCAAGCAGGACCAGCACCAGTGCCGCCCGCATCGTCACGCGCCCTTGGGCGGCTCTGCCCCCCGGCCGAAGTCCGGCGCGGCGGTGTCCTGCCCGGCCTCGATGATGCCGCGGCGGATCGCCCGGGTACGGGTGAAATAGGCGTGCAGGTGGTCGCCGTCCTCCATGCGGATGGCGCGCTGCAAGACGAACAACTCCTCGGCGAAGCGGCCGAGGATGTCCAGCACCGCCTCCTTGTTGGTCAGGAAGACATCGCGCCACATCGTGGGGTCGCTGGCCGCGATCCGGGTGAAGTCGCGGAAACCGCTGGCGGAATACTTGATCACCTCGGATTGCGACACCCGGCGCATGTGATCGGCTACCCCCACCATCGTATAGGCGATGGCATGGGGCACATGGCTGACCACCGCCAGCACGAGATCGTGGTGCGCCACGTCCATCTCGTCGACGTTGGCGCCTATGGCTTCCAGCAGGCCCCGCAGCCGGGCGATTTCGGCGCCATCGGTGCCGGGCAGCGGCGTCAACAGCCACCAGCGGTTCTGGAACAGCGTGGCGAAGCCCGAACGCGGCCCGGAATATTCCGTCCCCGCCAGCGGATGGCCCGGAATGAAATGCACGCCCGCAGGCATGTGCGGGGCAACAGCCTCGACCACCGCGCCCTTGACCGAGCCGACATCGGTGACCACAGCCCCCGGTTTCAGATGCGGGGCGATTTCCGCCGCGATCTCTCCCATCGCGCCGACGGGAACCGCCAGAACCACGAGGTCGGCACCCTGCACCGCCTGCGCCGCCGTATCGCAGACCCGGTCGCAGAAGAGATCGCGCGCGATGGCGCGGGTTTCCGGCGACCTTGCATAACCCACGATCTCTCCGGCCAGCCCCTGCGCCCGCATCGCATGGGCCATGGAGCCTGCGATCAGCCCCAGCCCGATCAGCGCAACCCGCTGGTAGACCGCGCTCATTTGGCCCCCTTGAAACGGGCGACGGCATGGGCGACGCGGCGGCAACTGGCCTCGTCGCCGATGGTGATGCGCAGGCAATGCGGCAGGTTGTAGCCCGCCACCTGCCGCACGATCAGCCCCTCGGATTGCAGGAAGGCGTCGCAGGCCTGCGCCTCTTCCACCCCGGCGAAGCGGGCGAGGATGAAGTTGGCGGCGGAGACATCCGAGGGCACCCCCACCTCGGCCAGCGCCGAGGCCAGCCAGCTGCGCATCCGGGTGTTTTCAGCCCGGCATTTGGCCACCCAGTCCTGATCGCGCACCGCCGCGGTGGCCGCGTCCATCTGGCCAGCAGACAGGTTGAAGGGCTGGCGGATGCGGTTCAGCACGTCGATGATCTCGGCCGGGCCATAGCCCCAGCCGATCCGCAGGCCGCCAAGGCCGTAGATCTTGGAAAAGGTCCGCGTCATCACCACGTTCGACCGCGCCTCGACCAGCGCAAGGCCGCCGTCGAAGCCCTCGACATATTCGGCATAGGCCCCGTCCAGGACGAGGATCGCCTGCCGCGGCAGGTTGGCGGCCAGCCGTTCCACCTCGGCCGGCGCGATCATCGTGCCAGTGGGGTTGTTCGGATTGGCGATGAACACCAGCTTGGTGCGCGGGCCGCAGGCGGCAAGGATGGCGTCGACATCCGTCACCCGCTCGCGCTCGGCCACCTGCACCGGCGTTGCGCCGACCGCCAGCGCCGAGATGCGATACATCAGGAAGCCGTGTTCGGTGAACACCACCTCGTCGCGCGGCCCGGCATAGGCCTGGGCCAGAAGCTGGATGATCTCGTCGCTGCCGACGCCGCAGATGACCCGCGACGCATCGAGGCCGTGGACATCGGCAATGGCCTCGCGCAGTTCGGCATGGTCGGTGTTCGGGTAGCGGTGCAGGTTGTGGACCGCGCGCAGATAGGCCTCGCGCGCCTTTTCCGAAGCGCCGAACGGATTTTCGTTGGACGACAGCTTCACCGCATTGGCGACACCGGCCACGTTGGCCTTGCCGCCGACATAGGGCGCGATCTCAAGGATGCCGGGCTGCGGGCGGATCAGGTTGGACATCATCTTCCCCACGGGTCAGGCCCGGTTCTTACCCGCCCCGCCCCGGCAAGGCCAGAGGGTTCCGCCGCGGCGGGATGAAGCAATTGCCGCGCGGCCCGTGGGCCAGCCTCCGGGCCGCTTCTCCGGTCAGATCGCCAGGAAGTTGGTGAACTGCCAGGGATCGCCCTCGTCCCGGTCCTCGGGGAAATTGTTGATCCGGTGGGAAAGCGGGGTCCAGTCGGTGTAATGGCATTCGATCCGGCCCAGATAGGGGCGCTGGATCTGCAGGCAACGGGCGTGGTCCATCTCGTCGGCCTCGACGATACCCGCCCGCGGGTTCTCGACCGCCCAGACCATGGCGGCAAGGACAGCGCTGGTGACCTGCATCCCGGTGGCGTTCTGGTAGGGCGCCAGCCCCCGCGCCTCGTCGCAGGTGAGGCGCGAGCCATACCACATCGCGCCCTTCGCGTGGCCGTAGAGCAGAACGCCAAGGTCGTCGCCGCCTTCGACGATTTCTTCGGCGGTCAGGATATGGGTCTCTGCCGGCAACTGCCCCGCGCCCTTCACCTCATGCAGCGACAGGATCGCATCGTTGCACGGGTTGTAGGCGTAGTGGCAGGTCGGGCGATAGGCGGCCTGCCCGTCCTGCCGGACAGTGTAATAGTCCGAGATCGACAGCGCCTCGTTATGGGTGACCAGGTGACCGAACTGGGGACCGCCGGGGCACCAGCTTCGGACGCGGGTATCGCCGCCGGGACGGTCGATCCAGATCGCATAGCCGGGACCATGGGTGAATTTCTGGCCCAGCGGGGGCAGCTTCTTCTCATGCGTGCCCCAGCCAAGTTCGGCCGGCTGGAAGCTTTCGGACAGGAAACCGTCCACCGACCAGGTGTTGACGAATACGCCACGCGGCTTCGGCCGGGCGGCGACCTGGGTATCGCGCTCGGCGATATGGATGCCCTTGATGCCAAGATCGCGCATCAGCGCGGCCCAGTCCTCGCGGCTTTGCGGATCGGCCGCCACGCCGGTGTCGGCGGCAAGGCGCAACAGTGCCTCTTTCAGCAGCCACGACACCATGCCGGGGTTCGCCCCGCAGCAGGAAACCGCCGTCGGCCCGCCCGCCGAGGTTCTTGCCAGCGCCCGGGCCCTTTCGCGCAGGGCATAGTTGGTGCGGTCGGCATTCGACAGCGAGGCGTCAAAGTAATGGCCGGGCCAGGGCTCAACCACCGTGTCGATGTAAAGGACGCCGATCTCGCGCGCCAGCGTCATCAGTGCGACCGAATCCACCTCGACCGAGAGGTTGACGATCATGCCCCTCCCCTCGGGGAAAAGGCCGCGCAGGGTATCGGCGTAGTTCTCGGGCGTCAGCGCGGTCTGCATATGGCGGATGCCGTGGCTGCGCAGGGTATCGGCATGGGCGGAGGAAGGCTCGATCACGGTGAAGCGGCTGCGGTCGAAGCCGATATGCCGTTCGATCAGCGGCAGCACGCCCCGCCCGATGGAGCCGAAGCCGATCATCACCAGCGCGCCGTCGACCGTCGCGTGAACCCCTTGCGTCATCCGCCCGTCCTTTCGTCAGTGTTCCTTGGCCTTCGAGGTCAGCCAGTCCATCAGCGCCAGCAGCACGCCCGAGACCACGAAGGTCAGATGGATGATCACCATCCATTGCATGGTGGTGGCGCTGGCGGCCTGGGCCGCATCGCCCTTGCCCAGCGACATGAAGACCTTCAGCAGATGGATCCCCGAGATCGCCACGATGGAGGCGATCAGCTTCATCTTCAGGCCGGAGAAATCCACCTTGCCCATCCAGCCGGGCCGGTCGGCGCCGGTGTCGAAATCGAACTTCGACACGAAGTTCTCGTAGCCCGAGAACAGCACGATCAGCAGAAGGTTCGCCGCCAGCGTCAGGTCGATCAGCGTCAGCACGGCAAGGATCGCCTGATCCGCTGTAAGCTCCAGCGTCTTCGGCAGGTAATAGGCCAGTTCCTTGACGAAGATCACCGCCAGAAGGCCAAGCGAGATCGAAAGCCCCAGATACATCGGCGCCATCAGCCAGCGGCTGGCGAATAGCGTCCGCTCGAAGCTGTTCTCGATGGAGGGTCTCTCGGTCATGCGGTCCTCTGGCCCTGGAATGGAAAGGGCCGCGACCTTGCGGCGCGGCCCCGAAGTGCAGGTGCGCCGGGCGCACCCTGTCCTTAGTTCTTGGCGTAGTATTCGACCACCAGGTTCGGTTCCATCTGCACCGGATAGGGCACGTCCGACAGGCCCGGGGTGCGCACGAAGGTGGCGGTCAGCTTGTTGTGGTCGACTTCCAGGTAGTCCGGCACGTCACGCTCGGTCAGCGCGATGGCCTCGACGATGGCGGCCATCTGGCGCGACTTCTCGCGCACCGAGACCACGTCGCCTTCCTTCACGCGGTAGGAGGCGATGTTCACCGGCTTGCCGTTCACCAGCACGTGGCCATGGTTGACGAACTGACGGGCGGCGAAGATGGTCGGCACGAACTTGGCGCGGTAGACCACCGCGTCGAGGCGGCGCTCCAGCAGACCCACCAGCATCTCGCCGGTGTCGCCGCGCACACGCTCGGCCTCGGCATAGATCTTGCGGAACTGCTTTTCGGTCAGGTCGCCGTAATAGCCCTTCAGCTTCTGCTTGGCGCGCAGCTGGGTGCCGAAGTCCGACAGCTTGTTCTTGCGGCGCTGACCGTGCTGGCCGGGGCCGTATTCGCGCTTGTTCAGCGGCGACTTGGGGCGGCCCCAGATGTTTTCGCCCATGCGGCGGTCGATCTTGTGCTTGGCAGCGGTGCGTTTGGTCATCGCTGATCTCCTTCTTTACGTTCCAGAAGGGCGTTGTCCTTTCCGGGTTTCCCCGGCGACAGGCATCCCCTTGCGGGGGCCGCCAACACCAATGAAAAGCCCCGGAATCGCTTCCGGGACCGTGGGGGGCTTATACGGGGGATTCGGGCGGTGTCAACCAAGGGCTCGCCGGGCGCCTCAGGCCGCCCGGGTCTCGTGCCGCAGGATCGCCGCCTCGGACGCCGAAAGGTTGCGCCGCGCATAGTCGCCGTAGGAATGCGGATTGACCTCGATCCCCGGCAGCAGGCCCAGAAGGCGCGCACGGTCCTGCGGGTCGATGGTGTCCAGCGCGGTGTTCGACGGGTGGAAGCTTTCCGCCTCCATCCCGTTGGCGAAGATGACGTTGTGGCGGTCCAGCAGCAGGTGGATATATGTCACCTCGCGCATGGCCAGGTCCACGGCGATGGAGTGGTCGTTGACCAGATCCTCGGCCGCGACCAGCACTTCGGCGCTGTTGAACAGGGCCTGCGCCGCCGGGCCACGCAGGAGCATCCGGTGCTGGGGCGAGACCCAGAGGTCGCCCTCCGGCCGCCCCTGCCCCAGGGCACCGGCACGAAAGCGGACCGGGCGCAGGTGCGGCATGGCGTAAAGCCGTGCCCCGGTCATCTTGCGGCTGCCGCGCCAGAGGATTTCCTGCGCGCCGTTGTCCTTGGTCTGGATCAGGTCGCCGGGCCGCAACTCGTCGATCGGCCGCGGGCCGCCGGGCGTCAGGATGCTTGTGCCGGGGGTGAAGCAGATCACGCCGCCGCCCGACCGCTCGCCCGCCGCGCCGCCCGAGCGGTCGATCTGCGTCCGCACGATCCACAGGTCGCGATCCGCCGGAGGCGGCGCGCCCATGAACATCAGCAGCCGCGCGCCCGAGTCGGGCACCGGCAGGATGGTGACGGGATAGCTTTGCAGCCCGTCGGTGACGATGAAGCACTGGTCCGGCATCTCGTCCGGTTCCTCGCGCGCCTCGCCCCTGTCTTCCGCCCCCACTGCCACACCGATCAACCGCTGAACCATGCGCGCCGCCCTCTGGCGCATATCCGCCGCCCCTTCGGCCCCTTCCAGAAGCAGAACCCCGCCCGGCGCGTCGATACGCACCGCTTTGCCCGTCCAGCGCCAGGTGGCGCCGACCGTCAGCATGTCCAGGGTGGCGGCGCCGGCGCCGTCCACTTCGGTCTGTGACCAGGAGATGACGAACGTGGCTTTGACGCCCGTTCCCATTGCCTGTCTGCCTGCTCGTTATTCTTCTTTTATGGGCGCAGGGTAACAGGCGGAAATCCGCTTGGCTATGGTGATCATGCCACAGTTTTGGCGCAAATTCCGGGTCAGAAATTCAATTGCAGGTTGATCGACCCCACCACCTGCGCCTCGGACTGGCCCTCGAATTCCTTGCCGAGCCAGGTCAGCCCGAACAGGACCGAGCGCCGGTCGCCCTGCCAGGCGATCCCCGCCCGCAGCCGCTCGCGCGTGCCGCTCAGCACCGCCGCGCCGCCCTCGGGCAGCAATTCGCTGTCGAAGACCCGCGCCACGTCGCCGCCAAGGGTGAAGGTCAGCCCGGGTTCGGTGCTGCCCGGCACGGCGCGGTAGCGCTGGCCGGTGGTATGCTCGCGGATCATCAGCGCGCCCCGGCCATAGGTGCCGAAGCTGAGGTCCAGCCCGGCGCGGACAAAGGTCTCCAGCCCCGCCTGCGCCTCGGCAAAGGGGCGGATGGTGGTGCGGCCGGTCTGGAAGCCATGGCCGGTTTCAAGGACCAGCGTGGGATGGAAACCGTTGCCGATCTGGTTCGAGGCGACGCGCGGCCGCGCAAGGCCCAGCAGGTCGTGCAGCGCCTCCTGCATCTGGCTGATGCCCGATTGCCTGCCGGTGATGGCAAGGTCGAGGCCGAGGCTGGTCTCCAGCCCGGCGGTCTGGAAATGGCTGTGGACGCCGAAGGTCAGCATCCCGGCATAGCGGCGGTCGCCCGGGGCAGCGGCGGTCAGGCTTTCGGGCGCGATGATCTCGGCCCGGGCGCGGAATTCGAGGATCTCGCCGAACGTGCCGGGCAGCTCGCCCGACCAGGACGGGCCGCGGACGCGGCTGAGGGTATAGCTGCCGGTCCGCCAGCGGTCCTCCATGTCGCCAAGGGCGTCATTGGTGAACATGCGCCCCCAGCCCAGCGTGATCCGCTCCTCGGCCGGGCCAGGGCCCGCCAGCCCGCACAGCAGCACCGCCGCAAGAAAGCGCCTGATCCTCATTCCACCCTCTGCTCTTGTTGGTCTCTTGGCCGACAGGCCACCACCGAATACGCAGAACATGGCCCGGATCGGGCGCCTTCATGGCCTTTCGCGGCCCGTTACATCACGCGCGCCCGGACATCCCGGAAAGCGTCACCGGGTCCACGCCCAGAAGCCGCAGCGCACCCGCCCATTTTGCCGGATCTTCCTCGCGGAAGACAAGCTCCGGCCCCGCCTCGCAGACCAGCCAGTCGTTGCGCAGGATCTCCTCCTCCAACTGCCCCGGCCCCCAGCCGGAATAGCCCAGCGCCAGCAGCGCAAGTTTCGGCCCGCCGCCGCCCGCCAGCGCCTCCAGGATATCCAGAGTGGCGGTCATCCGGTAGCCCCCCGGCACTTCCATCCCCGGCTCGGCCCGGCCGTCCCAGTCGTCCGTATGCAGCACGAAGCCCCGGCCGCGCTCGACCGGCCCGCCGAAATGCACCCTTATGTCGCGGCCCGGAGCGGCGGGGCGGATGCCCAGATGCTCCAGCAGCCCCGCGAAGGACATCTCTGAGGCGGGCTTATTGACGATCAGGCCCATGGCGCCATCGGCCGAATGGGCGCAGATCAGGATCACGCTGCGCTGGAACCGCATGTCGCCCATGCCCGGCATGGCGATCAACAGCTTGCCCGCAAGGTCCCCGGCGATTTCCTTTCCGGTCATCGGTGCCTCCCTTGCCCCAGCATGCCCGGCGGACGGGCGATGCTCAAGCAGGAACGGGCTGCGGCAGGCGCGCCACAGATCACGTCTTGTCGCCCGGAAGTGATTTCCAGCCCCCGCCCGGCCCGCCTATCCTGCCCGCCATGATCCGCATTCCCGCCCCCGCACTTGCCATCACCGCGCTGATGATGCTTGCCCTTCCCGCCCTGCCGCCCGCCGCGCAGGCGCGCACGGCCAGCCAGGACGACGTGCTTTCCGCCGCTCTGCTGCCCGGCTGGCAGACCGGCACGGGCGCACATATGGCCGGGCTGCGGCTGGACCTGGCTCCGGGGTGGAAGACCTACTGGCGCAGCCCCGGCGATGCAGGCATCCCGCCGCAGTTCGACTGGTCGGGGTCCGAGAACCTGAAGTCGGTCCGCATCCACTGGCCGGCGCCGGTGGTGTTCCACACCAACGGCTACCAGACCATCGGCTACAAGGGCGGCGTCGTCCTGCCGGTGGAACTGGTGGCACGCGACCCGTCGCGCCCGGTGGTGCTGCGCGCGAAGGTGGAACTGGGGATCTGCCGCGACATCTGCGTCCCGGCCTGGCTGGACCTTACCGCCGAGGTGGCGGCTCCCGGCGCGCCCGACGCCGCGATCCGCGCGGCGCTGGCCGCCCGCCCGGCCAGCGCGCAGGAAGCGGGGGTTACCGGCGTCTCCTGCACGGTGGAGCCGATCTCCGACGGGCTGCGCGTGACCGCGACGCTGGCCCTGCCGCGCCAGGACGGCACCGAGGCCGTAGCCTTCGAGACCAGCAACCCCCGGATCTGGGTTTCCGAAGCCCAGACCGGGCGGCAGGGGGCAAAGCTGGTCTCGGTTGCCGAGATGGTCGGCCCCGGCGGTCAGCCCTTCGCGCTGGATCGTTCATCGGTGGTGCTGACGGTGATCTCGGACCGGGGCGCCGTGGAGATCCGCGGCTGCCCGGCGCCGTGACGGGCGTGACCACGCGGCTGCCTCTTGTGGCTGCTGTCGGAAGTCGGGGGTGCTTCACCCCCCGAGGATATTTATGAACAGGTGAAAAGCAGGAGAAAGTCTCCGGGTTTCATCTGTTCATAAATATCCCCGCCGGAGGCATCCGCCGAGTTCATCCCGGAGACCGGATGAAAAGTCTTCCCGGAAAAGCGCTCTTCACTTGCGGCGCTTGTGTTCCTCCAGCCGCGGCATGATCTCGACGAAGTTGCAGGGGCGGTGGCGGTAGTCGAGCTGCCATTTCAGGATCTCGTCCCAGGCGTCGCGGCAGGCGCCGGGGCTGCCGGGCAGGGCGAAAAGATAGGTGCCCCCCGCCACGCCGCCGCAGGCCCTGCTCTGCACGGCGGAGGTGCCGATCTTGCCCATCGAGACAATGGTGAAGACAGTGCCGAAGGCCTCGATCTCCTTTTCGTAGACATCCCGGTGCGCCTCGACGGTCACGTCGCGGCCCGTCAGGCCGGTGCCGCCGGTGGTCAGGATCACGTCCACCGACGGATCGGCGATCCAGTCGCGCAAGCGCGCCGCGATACGGGCGCGGTCGTCGGGCAGGATGTCGCGGGCGGCAAGCAGATGGCCCGCCTCGGTCAGCCGTTCGGCCAGAGTGTCGCCCGAGCGGTCCTCGGCCAGCGTCCGGCTGTCCGAGACCGTCAGCACGGCGATGCGGACAGGGATGAACTCCTTGCTCTCGTCGATGCCCATCTAGCGCTCCATCACGGCCAGCCGGACGGCCAGCAGGGTGAATATCCCGGCCGTCACCCGGCCCAGCCAGCGCGACAGCGCCTCCGACCGCGCCAGCCTGCCGCCGATCGAGCCCGCAAAGCCGCCGACGACGCCGTTCACCGCAAGGCCCCCGGCGGTGAACGCCAGCCCCAGTACCATGAACTGCGGCAGCACCGGGCGGGCCGGATCAATGTATTGCGGCAGGAACGAGAGGATGAAGAGCGCTACCTTGGGGTTCAGCAGGTTCACCAGCATCGCCTGCCGGAAAACCTGTGCGGCGGGCGCAAGGGTCACTTCGGCGGGCTGCACCGGCCCCGCCCGAAGCGCCTTCCACGCCAGCCAGAGAAGATAGCCGACACCCGCCCAGCGCACCGCCTCGAAGGCTGCCGGATGGGCCTTCAGCACCGCCGCAAGGCCCAGCGCGGCCAGGGTCACATGCACCATCCCTCCGGCGGCGATACCCAGGTTCGCCGCCTGCCCCGCCCGCCAGCCGCCGCGCAGCCCCTGCCCGAGGGTGAACATCATGTCCGCCCCCGGCGTCAGGTTCAGCGCCAGCGCGGCGGGCAGGAAGGCCAGCAGGACAAGCGGCTCGACCGGCATCACCCGCGCAGCCTTTCCCGGATCGCCAGCAGGTCGGCCCAGGCCTCGCGCTTGGCCGCCGGGTTGCGCAGCAGATAGGCCGGATGGGTCATCGGCAGCATCGGGCGGCCCACGGCTTCCGTCCAGTTGCCCCGCGCCCGCAGGATGCCGCGGTGGCCGGTCAGGCAGGAAAGCGGCGTGTTGCCCATCACCACGATCACCTGCGGGTCGACCAGTTCGATATGGCGCAGGACGAAGGGCTTCATCATGGCGACCTCGGCGGGTTCCGGGTCGCGGTTGCCGGGCGGGCGCCAGAACATGACATTGGTGATGTAGAACGCATTTTCGGCGTCGGGGCTTTGGCGCGAGAGGCCGATGGCGGCGAACATCCGGTCCAGAAGCTGCCCCGCCCGGCCGACGAAGGGACGGCCGGCGATATCCTCGTCCCGCCCCGGCGCCTCGCCCAGGATCAGCAGGCGCGCGGCGGGGTTGCCGTCGGAAAAGACGGTGTTGCGGGCGCCCTTCTTCAACTCACACAGATCGAAGGCGGAAACCGCCTCGCGCAGATCGTCCAGCGAGCGGGCGGCCGAGGCGGCGGCTGTGGCCACGGCCACCGGGTCGATGGCATCGCGCACGGGTTCCGGCGCGGGGACGGCGGCGCGCGGTTTCGCGGCAGGGGCCGGAGCGGCGGGCCGGGGTGCAGGCTGCGCCTCGGGCAGGTCGTAGCGGTTGACGGGGCTGTCGGACAGCACCTCGTCCACCCCCGCATCCAGTTGCCAGGCCAGCGCCGCCAGCGCGGCATCCCAGTCCCCGGCGATGTCGGATGCGATTCCCATGGCGCAGAGCCTAGGGGGCCGAGGCAGGGGCGGCAAGGCTTGCCCGGCCGCGCCCTCTTTGCCATAGAGAGGTCAAACCGAAGGGAACCCCCTCATGGCCTTCCGCGCCCGCCATCTGCTTGGCATCGAACCGCTCGCGCCGCTGGAAATCACCACCGTCCTCGACCTTGCCGACCGCTATGTCGACCTGAACCGCCGCACGGTGAAGCAGTCCGACGTGCTGGCCGGGATGACGCAGATCAACATGTTCTTCGAGAACTCCACCCGCACCCAGGCCAGTTTCGAGCTGGCGGGCAAGCGGCTGGGGGCGGATGTGATGAACATGGCGGTGGCCTCTTCCAGCGTGAAGAAGGGCGAGACGCTGATCGACACGGCGCTGACGCTGAACGCGATGCACCCCGATCTGCTGGTGGTGCGGCATCCCCATTCGGGGGCGGTGAACCTGCTGGCCAGCAAGGTGAACTGCGCCGTCCTGAACGCGGGCGACGGGCGGCATGAGCATCCGACGCAGGCCCTGCTGGACGCGCTGACCATTCGGCGGGCCAAGGGGAGGATCCAGCGGCTGACCGTGGCGATCTGCGGCGATATCGCGCATAGCCGCGTGGCGCGGTCCAACCTGATCCTGCTGAACAAGATGGAGAACCGCATCCGCCTGATCGCACCGCCGACCCTGATGCCCGCCGGCGTGGACGCCTTCGGCTGCGAGCTTTTCGACGACATGCGCGAGGGGCTGAAGGGCGCCGATGTGGTGATGATGCTGCGGCTTCAGAAGGAACGGATGGACGGCGGCTTCATCCCCTCCGAGCGCGAATATTACCACCGCTACGGGCTGGACGCCGAGAAGCTGGCCCATGCCAGCCCCGAGGCCATCGTCATGCACCCCGGCCCGATGAACCGCGGGGTGGAGATCGACGGCGACCTGGCCGACGACATCAACCGTTCCGTCATCCAGGACCAGGTGGAGATGGGGGTGGCGGTGCGCATGGCCTGCATGGACCTGCTGGCAAGAAACCTGCGGGCGGAACGCGGGCGGCGGATCGTGGGGACGATGGTGTGAGCAACCCATCGGCAGAACTGGGACGGCTGGCGCGGATCACTGATCTGCGCAGCATCTGGCCCGACGAGGCGCGGGATTTCACCCCTTGGCTGGCCCGGCCCGAGAACCTTGCAGTCCTGTCCGAGCATCTGGGTCTCGGCCCCGAGGGTCTGCAACTGGAAGCGACAGAGAAATTCGTCGGCCCCTACAAGGCTGACATCCTGTGCCGCGACACCGCGACAGGCGGCTGGGTGCTGATCGAAAACCAGCTGGAGAAGACCGATCATTCGCATCTGGGGCAATTGCTGATCTATGCTGCGGGACTGGACTGCAAGACCGTCATCTGGATTTCCCGGGCGGTTACCGCCGAGCACAAGGTCGCGGTCGAATGGCTGAACAGTCTTACCTCCAGCGACACCTCCTTCCACGCGCTTGAAATCGAGCTTTGGAGGATCGGCACGTCCCCTGTCGCCCCCAGCTTCAACTCGGTGGTCCGCCCGAACGATACAGCCCGGCAGGCCGAAACGGCGAAATCCGGGCTGGCGGAGGGCAGCCTGTCTCCGGCAAAGCAGGAATTGCTGGAATACTGGCAGGCGTTCGAGACCCTGCTGGCCGAGTGGCGGGGCCCTGTCCGGCCTGTTGCGCCGCTGGCGCAGAACTGGCTGGTCCACAGCATCGGCAGGGCGGGGATCACGCTCAACACATCATGGAACCGCAAGCAGAACTGGGTGCGGGCAGAGGTGTATCTGACCGGGCCGAAGGCCGATGCGGCCTTCCGGCTGTTGCAGGAACGGCGGGTAGAAATCGAGGCCGACTTCGGCGAGACTTTGCAGTGGTATGATACTTCGGCGTCGGACCGGCGCATCTATGTGGAGAAATCCTTCCCCGATGTGAGGGATCAGAAAAGCTGGCCCGCACAGCACCAATGGCTGGCTGGACGGATCGGGGAGCTCCACCGCTGCTTCCACGACCGGGTGAGGGCCTTGCCGTGACCAGTCCGCACCGCAAGCCCGGCAAGTCCGACGCCCGCATCGGCGGCATGGTGGCCGCGGCCGTGCTGGTCTTCCTCGCCGTCTTCACCACCCTCTTCGTGATGATGGGATAGGCCATGGCGCGGATCGAACCGGACGGGATCATGGGCCACACTGTCTTGCCGGACGCGGACGAGCCGGTGCTGGAGGAGTTCCGCGCCGACCGGCTGGTCTACTGGAAGTCGCATCTGGTGATGGCGGTCGTCCTCGGCACCACCGCGGGGCTGGTGCTGGTCTGGCAGGGCAATCCCTTCCCGGCAGCCGGGCCGATCGGGGCGGCGATCGCCATCGCGGCGCGGGCGGCCTACCTTGCCTCCGAGGCGCTGTCGGACCGCTGGTTGCTGACCAGCCGCCGCCTGATCGGCCCCGCGGGCCGCGTCATTCCGCTGGCGCAGTTGCGCCTTGCCCGGCCCTTCCTTGGCGCAGTCCAGATCGTCACCCTGTCAGGAGACAAGCATCTGATGAAATACATGGCCGATCCCGCGGCGGCGGCCCGTCGGATCCTGAACACGGCGGGGCGCGGATGACCGGCCCGGATGCCCATCGGGACGGCCCGCCCGTCTTCCTGCCGGAACCGCCCAGACATCCGCCGGACCAGCCGGAGGCAGAGGTGCCGGAACCGGAACCCGAACATCCCGGAACCATCTCCCCCGGCCGGGGCCAGCGGCTGGACAGCCTGCCGGACAGGCGCAGGGGCATGCCTTCCCCGCTTCTCGTATTCATACTGGTGGTGACGCTGATGATCTCGATCAACGAGGGAACCTTCTTCCCCCTCGTGATCGGTCTGGCCTTCTTCCTTTTCCTCCGCAGGCAGGGGCGGCGCTAGCACCGCGGCTGGACAGCAACCGACGCAGGACCTACACGCCCCGCAGACGGGCCAGACAGAGACCGGACCCCCCATGACCACGCTGCATTTCGCAAACGCCCGCCTGATCGATCCCGAGGCCGGAACCGACAGCCCCGGCAGCCTGACGGTGAAGGACGGGGCCATCCTCGGCCAGGGCGGGAAGGCCCCGAAGGGCGCCGAGGTGGTCGATTGCGGCGGCAGATGCCTTGCCCCCGGCATCGTCGACTGGGGCGTCAAGATCGGCGAGCCCGGGGAGCGGCACCGCGAGAGCTTCCGCTCTGCCGGGCTGGCGGCGGCGGCGGGGGGCGTGACCACCATCATCGCCCGGCCCGATACCCATCCGGCCATCGACACGCCCGAGGTGCTGGAATTCGTCACCCGCCGCGCGCAGGAATCCGCCCCGGTCCGCATCCGCCACATGGCCGCCCTGACCAAGGGCCGCGAAGGGCGCGAGATGACCGAGATCGGCTTCCTGCTGGACGCGGGCGCGGTGGCCTTCACCGATGTCTTCGCCGTCGCGCCGGACACCAAGGCACTGTCGCGGGCGCTGACCTATGCGCGCAGCTTGGGCGCGCTGGTCGTCGGCCATCCGCAGGAACCCGGCCTGTCGAAAGGGGCTGCCGCAACCTCGGGCAAGTTCGCCTCGCTGCGCGGCCTGCCCGCGGTATCTCCACTGGCGGAACGGATGGGGCTGGAGCGCGACCTCGCGCTGGTCGAGATGACCCGCGCCCGCTACCACGCCGACCAGATCACCACCGCCGCCGCCCTGCCCGCCCTGCAGCGCGCCAAGGCGGCGGGGCTGGACGTGACCGCCGGGACCTCGATCCACCACCTGACACTGAACGAATTCGACGTGGGCGACTACCGCACCTTCTTCAAGCTGACGCCCCCCTTGCGCAGCGAGGACGACCGGCAGGCGGTGATCGCCGCGCTGGCGGACGGCACCATCGACGTGGTGGCCAGCTTCCACACCCCCGCCGACGAGGAATCGAAGCGCCTGCCCTTCGAGGAAGCCGCCGCGGGCGCCGTGGCGCTGGAAACCTTCCTTCCGGCGGCGATGCGGCTTTACCACGGCGGCCACCTGTCTCTGCCCGCGCTTTTCCGGGCGATGGCGCTGAATCCTGCCCGCCGCCTCGGCCTGCCGCAGGGGCGGCTGGCGGAAGGCGCGCCCGCCGATCTGGTGCTGTTCGACCCGGACGCCCCCTTCCAGATGGACCGCTTCGCCCTGCGCTCGAAGTCGAAGAACACGCCGTTTGACGGGGCGCGGATGGAAGGTAAGGTGCTGGCGACATGGGTCGGCGGCACGCAGGTCTTCGCCGCCTGAGGGAACAAGATGCCGGAACTGGTGACTGCAATCGACACGCTGATCCTGACGGCGGTGCTGGCCTATCTCTTGGGCTCGATCCCCTTCGGCGTGCTGGTGACGCGGGCGATGGGGCTGGGCGATCTGCGCAGCATCGGGTCCGGCAACATCGGCGCAACCAATGTCCTGCGCACCGGCAACAAGGGCGCGGCGCTTGCCACGCTGCTGCTGGACGGTGGCAAGGGGGCGCTGGCGGTGGTGCTGGCGCGGGCCTTCGTGGGTGCCGAGGATGCCGCGCAACTGGCCGGGCTGGCCGCCTTTCTCGGCCATCTCTACCCGGTCTGGCTGGGCTTTCGCGGCGGCAAGGGGGTGGCGACATTCCTCGGCCTGATGCTGGCGCTGGACTGGCGTGTGGGCCTTGCCTGCTGCGCGACATGGGCCGTGATGGTGGCGCTGACCCGCATCTCTTCCGTCGGCGCGCTGGTGGCCGCGGCGCTATCGCCGCTGTGGCTGTTCGCCTTCAGCCACGGCAGGATGCTTTTTCTGGTGATGATCCTGACCGTGCTGATCTACATCCGCCACGCCGCCAACCTCGCCCGCATCAAGGCCGGAACCGAGCCGAAGATCGGACGGAAGAAAGGCTGACCGGCCGGACAGCGGAGTTTGCGCAAACTCCGCGCCGAAATCCGCGCGGATTTCGGGTCAGAGGCTTGCCGCCTCGTAGATCGGGGCCAGCGAGCCGCCCCATGCGCCGCGATAAAGCTCAAGCCAGCGGTCGGCCTGCACCTTTTCCGAGCCGAGGCTTTCCACCAGCGGCGCCAGAAGCCGTTCCTCGCCGAACCCGCGCGCGGCCAGTCCGGCCTGCGACAGCGCCACCGCGGCGCGGGCGAGGTCCAGAAGCTTCACGCCCTCCGCCTCGCCTTGCAACGCGGCAACCGAGGCGGCGACCCGCAGCCCCTGCCGGGTTGCCGCATCGAAGCCCTTCACCAGATCCCATGCGGCATCCAGCGCGGTCTGGTCATACATCAGCCCGGTCCAGAAGGCGGGCAGCGCCACCAGATGGGCGCGGCTGCCCGCATCGGCCCCGCGCATCTCGATGTATTTCTTCACCCGCGCTTCGGGGAAGACTGTGGTCAGGTGGTCCGCCCAGTCCGACAGCGTCGGCCTTTCCCCCGGCAGGGCGGGCAGCTTTCCGGCCATGAAATCGCGGAAGCTCTGCCCGAGCGCGTCGATGTATTTCCCGTCGCGGTAGACGAAATACATCGGCACATCCAGCACCCAGTCGACATAGCGCTGGAAGCCCATGCCATCCTCGAACACGAAGGGCAGCATCCCGGTGCGGCTGTCGTCCAGCCCCCGCCAGATGCGGCTGCGCCAGCTCTTGTGACCGTTCTCCCTGCCCTCGAAGAAGGGGGATGACGCGAAGAGCGCCGTCGCCACCGGCTGCAGCGCGATGGCCACCCGCAGCTTCTGCACCATGTCGGCCTCGGAGGCGAAGTCGAGGTTCACCTGCACGGTCGAGGTGCGATACATCATCTGCGTGCCATGGGTCCCGACGCGGCCCATGTAGTCGGTCATCAGCCGGTAGCGGCCCTTCGGCATCACCGGCATCTGCGCATGGGTCCATTCCGGCGCGGCGCCGATGGACATGAAGCGGATGCCGAGGGGGCCGGCGATCTGCGCCACCTCGTCCAGATGGTTGTCCAGTTCAGCGACGGTTTCCGTCACCGAGACCAAGGGCGCACCCGAAAGCTCGAACTGCCCGCCGGGTTCCAGACTGATGTTGGCGCCGCCCCGGGTCATGCCGATGACATTCTCGCCCTCGCGCACCGGGGACCAGCCGAAGCGCGCCTCCAGCCCCGCGAACAGCGCCGAGATCGAGCGTTCCCCGGCATAGGGCAGCGGCAGGCGCGAGTCGGTCAGCCAGCCGAATTTCTCGTGCTCGGTGCCGATGCGCCATTCCGCGCGCGGCTTGCAGCCGGATTCCAGCAGGCCCGCCAGTTGGTCATGGCTTTCGATCGGTCCGCCGCCGGACTGGGGAATGGACATGGGCAGGCTCCGTCTGGTGGCAGGGTCGTCTCAATCGGCACAGGTGTCTTGCCGATCAGGGATAGTCAAGGGACCCGGCGAAATCATCACAAAAGGTCATGGATGGGTCACAGCGGGGAAATGCCGCGCCCCTGCCGCCGCCAGACCAGCCTGTCGCCCCCGTCGCGGTCGGGAAGGCTCTGGCCGGTCGCGGGACTGTCGTCCGCCAGTGCGGCGACAAGGGCGGCGGAGGACAGGTCCGGCAGACTGGCGAAGGCGTCGAACAGCACCTCGGCCCCGGTGGCGTCCAGCGGCACCAGCAGCACCTGCCCGTCGGCCTGCCGCAGCCGCCAGGCCCGGCGGCCGCGCAGGGACAGCAGGCGGATCTCGATCAACTCGTCCACGCTGATGCTGCCGCCGATCTGCGGCCCCATATAGGTGATGCGGCTTTCGTCCAGTTCCACCAGCCCCGGCGCATCGCCCTGCCCGCGGAAGCGCATCCTGCGCAGGCCAAGGACCAGCCAGCCCGCCCCTAGCGCCGCGACCATGCCGCCGCCCGCCGCCAGCAGCCAGCCGCCGCGGGTGGCGGTCCAGAGGCCAAGGGCCAGCACCACCGCGCCGAGGGCGGGTTCCGACCAGCGCTCCATCCGTTCGCGCAGTTCCGGGCGCACCGGGATCATCGCCAGTCCCCGAAACGCGCTTGCCACAGGGTCATCGCCGCCAGCGCCGCGGTTTCCGCCCGCAGGATGCGAGGGCCGAGAGAGACGGGGGTGACGAAGGGCAACCCGCGCAGCCGGTCGCGTTCTTCCGGCGCGAAGCCGCCTTCGGGGCCGATCAGGAGGGCGGCAGGGCCGCCCGGACTGCCCGGCCAGCCGGCGCCCTGTCCGGCCAGCCCTTCATCCGCCCAGTAAAGGCGGCGCGCGGCATCCCACCCCGTCAGCACCCGGTCCAGCGGCTGCATTTCGGCCACGTCCGGCACGAAGGTCGCGCCGCATTGCTCGGCGGCCTCCACCGCATGGGCGCGCTCCTTGTCCACGCGGAAGCGGTCGGCGGCAAGGAAACGGGTGGAGACGGGCAACAACCGGGCGACCCCCAGTTCCACTGCCTTTTCCACCAGAAAGGCGGTCCGTTCCTTGCGCAGCGGCGTGAACAGCAGCCACAGGTCGGGCGGCATCGCCTGCGGCCTTGTCTGCTCGCGGCAGACCAGCACGCCCCGGCGCTTGCCCGCCTCGGCCACCTCGGCCCGCCATTCGCCGTCCTGTCCGTTGAACAAGAGCACCGAGGCCCCCACGGCCAGCCGCATCACCGCGAAAAGATAATTCGCCTGGCCCTCGGACAGGGCCACGGCTTGCCCCGGGCGAAGGGGCTGGTCTATGTGAAGTCGGACCTTCGGCTCTGCCATGGGGGAAACCTATGTCCCATAACACCGGAACGCCAGAGCCTGCGCCGCCCCCCGTGGCGGATGCGCCGAAAGGCAACTGGGTGGACCGCTTCGCGCCCCCCCGCACCCGCCCCTTCCTGCGGCTGAGCCGGGCCGACCGGCCGATCGGAACATGGCTGCTGTATATCCCCTGCCTCTGGGGCGTGGCGCTGGCCGCCAATCTGGACGGGTTCCGCCCGTGGGACCTGTGGATAGCGGCGGGCTGCGGCATCGGCGCCTTCCTGATGCGCGGCGCGGGCTGCACTTGGAACGACATCACCGACCGGCATATCGACGGCTCGGTCGCCCGCACGCGCAGCCGCCCCCTCCCCTCGGGGCAGGTCACGGTGAAGGGGGCGCTGGTCTGGATGGCGGCGCAGGCGGTGTTGGGGGCGCTGATCCTGTTCAGCTACAACCGGCTGGCCATCGGCCTTGGCGTCGGGTCGCTGGCGCTGGTGGCGATCTATCCCTTTGCCAAGCGGTTCACCTGGTGGCCGCAGGCCTTCCTGGGGCTGGCCTTCAACTGGGGCGCGCTTCTGGCCTGGGCGGCGCACGCCGGAAGCCTGCCGCCCGGGGCCTTCCTGCTTTACGCCGCCGGCATCTGCTGGACGCTTTACTACGACACGATCTACGCCCTTCAGGACAAGGAGGACGACGCGCTGATCGGTGTGAAGTCCACCGCGCAGCTGTTCGGCGCACAGGCCGGACGCTGGCTGGCCGGGTTCCTCGGGCTGACCGTGCTGCTGCTGATGGCCGCCGTCGTCGTCACCCTTCCCGCACCGCGCGGGCCATGGACCATGCTGCTGGCGCTGGCCGGGGTCTGGGCAATGGGCGCGCATATGGTCCGGCAGATGCGGGTACTGCGGCCCGAGGACCCCGCCTCCTGCCTGCGGGTGTTCAAGTCCAACCGCGACGCCGGGCTGATCCTTGTGCTGTTTCTTGCCGCCGCGGCGCTGGTCTGATTGATCCCGCCGCTCAATCGCCCTAGGAAGCACGGGGGGCCGGGACTGGCCCCCGATGCCCCGTCCGCATGAGTGACCCTTGCCGAAGCGCCTTCTCCGCCTTTCATCGACGATTCTGGCCGCGCTGGCCTTCGCGGCTGCGGGCGTGGTGATGCTGGTCGTCGCCTTCCTGTCGGCGCTGGTGATCGAGATGCGGTCGGAGACCGTGGTCTCCTCGGGGCTGAAGGCGGCGGGGATGGACTGGGTGACGGTCTCCCCGGACGGGCTGCAGGTGCATCTGTCGGGCACGGCGCCGGACGAACGGGCGCGGTTCCGGGCGCTGAACCTTGTCGGCACGATGGTGGATTCCAGCCGCATCCGCGATTCGCTTGAGGTGACGCCCGCGGTCGCACTGGCCGCTCCGCGCTTCTCGGTCGAGATGCTGCGCAACGACGACGGCATCCAGTTGATCGGCCTTCTGCCCGAAGTGCCCGCGGCAGGCGGCATCGACGAGGCCGCGCTTGTCGCCGCCGCCGAGGCGATGACGCCGGGGATCGAGGTCGACAACCTGCTGGAAGCCGCCGCCTGGCCCGCGCCCGAGGCCTGGAACGACGCGCTGGCCTTCGGGATCGAGGCGCTGAAGATGCTGAAGCGCTCGAAGGTCTCGGTCGCGGCCGACCGGGTGGAGGTGATGGCCATCGCCGAAAGCGCCGCCGAAAAGCGCAATCTGGAACGCGCGCTGAATGCGCGGCGGCCCGAAGGGATGCGGCTGGTGCTTGAGATTTCCGCCCCCCGCCCGGTGCTGACCCCCTTCACCCTGCGCTTCATCAAGGACGACGAGGGCGTCCGCTTCGACGCCTGCGCCGCCGACAGCGAACGCGCCCGGGTGATGATCCTGCGCACGGCCGAGGCCACGGGCCTGCCCCCCGGCGCCGACTGCACCATCGGCCTGGGCGTCCCCACCCCCCGCTGGGCCGATGGCGTCACCGCCGGGATCAGGGCGGTGGGCGAGCTGGGCAATGCCACGCTGACCTTCTCGGACGCCGATGTCAGCCTGCTGGCAGGCGAGCAGGTGACGCAGGAGGATTTCGACCGCGTGGTGGGCGACCTGCGCGCCGCCCTGCCGCAGGTCTTTTCGCTGGACGCGCAACTGCCGAAGAAGGAAGTGGCGCAGGGTCCGGCGGAATTCACCGCGAAACTGTCGCCCGAAGGGCGGGTGGAACTGCGCGGCCGCCTGACGGACGAGACGCAGCAGGCCGCGGTGGACGCCTTCGCCCGCGCCTCTTTCGGCGCGTCGAAGGTCTATGTGGCGACCCGGCTGGACGCCGACCTGCCCGATGGCTGGCCCATCCGCGTGCTGGCCGGGCTGGAGGCGCTGGCCGTGCTGCATGACGGCAGCCTGCTTGTCCGCGCCGATGTGGTCGAGGTGAAGGGCGTCGCGGGCAGTCTGGACGCTCGCGCCCGGGTGACGCAGATCCTGTCGGGCAAGCTGGGCCAGGGCCAGACCTTCCGGGTAGACGTGGCCTACGACAAGGAACTGGACCCCTTCGCCGCCCTGCCGACGCCACAGGAATGCGCGGCCGAGGTCAAGGGCGTGGTCTCGGCCCAGAAGATCACCTTCACGCCCGGCTCGGCCGAGATCACCAGCGACTCGCTGCCGGTCATCGCCAAACTGGCCGATGTGCTGAAGAACTGCCCCGGCCTGCCGATGGAGATCGCCGGGCACACCGATTCGCAAGGCTCGGAGAGCGGCAACAAGGCGTTGAGCCAGGCCCGGGCCGAGGCGGTGCTGCTGGCGCTGCAGGGACGGCGGGTCGATGTCTCGGGCATGACGGCGGTGGGCTACGGCGAGGGCGTGCCGATCGCCGACAACGGCACCGAGGCCGGGCGCGAGGCCAACCGGCGCATCGACTTCGTGCTGAAGGTCGAAGGAGCCACCGCCGATGCCACTCCGGCCCAGGCTCCGGCCCTGACCACGGAGACGGATACGGACGAAGGCCCGGATTTCTCGGGCGACACCTCGCCCTCTGTCGCGCCGGCGGAAAAGACGATACGCCCGCAGCCGCGCCCGGCGCAGGACGGCTGAGGGCAGGACGGCAGAAGACAGGACAGGCAGCGCATGAACCGCACAGAATTCGTCATCGCCACCGCGATCATCCTGCTTCTGGCCTTCGCCATGGGCTGGTTCACCCACTGGCTGCTGCACCGCTTCGCCCGCGTGGCGGGCAACGACCTTGCCGAGATGGACCGGATGGCCCAGGCCCTGCACGAGGCGGAAGAGGTCCGCGACCAGGCGGTGATCTATCTGGAACAGCGCGAGGGCGAGTTGATGAACCAGATCGCCCAGACCGAGGCCGAGTTGCGCGCCGCCATGGAGGGCTTGCGCGACGCAAGGCAGGAGGCCGAGGAGATGCGGGCCTATATCGAGCGGATGCACGCCAACGGCTGAGGCGGGCCTGCCGGATGCCCGGCATCCCTCCAGCCTGCCGGGATGTGCGGCGCGATCTGGACCTAATCCCGGCACGGAACTGGACAAGTCGGCCCCCGCCATGGCATCCCGCGGCATCCCTTTCCGAACGGAGGCTCCCATGCTCGATTCCGTGACCAACCTGCGCGACCTGTTGAAAGACCCCTCGCTTCTGGTGACCAAGGCCTATGTCGCCGGCGAATGGGTCGATGCCGCCGACGGCGCCACCTTCCCCGTGGTCAACCCCGCCCGCGGCGACGTGATCTGCGAGGTGCCGGACCTGTCGCGCGCCGATGCCGCCCGCGCCATCAAGGCCGCGCAGGTGGCGATGAAGGGCTGGGCCGCCCGCACCGCCAAGGAACGCGCCGTGATCATGCGCAGATGGTTCGACCTGATGATGGCGAACCAGGACGACCTCGGCATCATTCTCTGCGCAGAGATGGGCAAGCCGCTGGCCGAGGCCAAGGGCGAGGTCGCCTATGGCGCCAGCTTCATCGAATGGTTCGGCGAGGAAGCCAAGCGCGTCTATGGCGAGACCATCCCCGGCCACCAGCCCGACAAGCGCATCACCGTGATCAAGCAGCCGATCGGCGTCGTCGCCTCGATCACGCCGTGGAACTTCCCCAATGCGATGATCACCCGCAAATGCGGCCCGGCGCTGGCCGTGGGCTGCGGCTTCGTCGCCCGCCCCGCCGCGGAAACCCCGCTGTCAGCGCTGGCGCTGGCGGTGCTGGGGGAGCGCGCCGGGTTGCCGAAGGGCATCTTCTCGGTCATCACCTCGAAGAAATCCTCGGACATCGGCAAGGAGTTCTGCGAGAACCCCGCCATCCGCAAGCTGACCTTCACCGGCAGCACCGAAGTCGGCCGCATCCTGCTGCGGCAGGCCGCCGACCAGGTTCTGAAATGCTCGATGGAACTGGGGGGCAACGCGCCCTTCATCGTCTTCGACGACGCGGATCTGGATGCCGCGGTGGCGGGCGCGATGATGTCGAAGTTCCGCAACAACGGCCAGACCTGCGTCTGCGCCAACCGGATCTATGTCCAGTCCGGCGTCTATGACGCCTTCGCGGCCAAGCTGCGGGAGGCGGTGGCCAAGTCGAAAGTCGGCGACGGGCTGAAGGAAGAGGTGCAGTTCGGCCCGCTGGTCAACTTCGCCGCCGTCGAGAAGGTCGAGGAACATATCGCCGACGCCACCTCGAAGGGCGCCAGGGTCGAGATCGGCGGCGCGCGCCATGCGCTTGGCGGCAACTTCTTCCAGCCGACCGTGCTGACCGGCGTGACCGACGACATGATCGTCACCAACGAGGAAACCTTCGGCCCGGTCGCCCCCCTCTTCCGCTTCGAGACCGAGGAAGAGGTGATCGAGAAGGCCAATGCCACGATCTTCGGGCTGGCCTCCTATTTCTACTCGCGCGACATCAGCCGGGTGACGCGGGTGCAGGAGGCGCTGGAATACGGCATCGTCGGGGTGAACACCGGCATCATCTCGACCGAGGTCGCGCCCTTCGGCGGGGTCAAGCAATCCGGCCTCGGCCGCGAGGGCAGCCATCACGGGATGGAGGACTTCCTGGAAATGAAATATATCTGCCTCAGCATCTGAGTCCCCGTTCGGGACGCAAGACAGGAAGGGCGGGTCCGCAAGGACCCGCCCTTTTCCATTTCCACGCGCAAAGCAACCCTCTGGAATCCTTGGCGCTATCCGATAGCGCCCAAGCGATTTTGCCTAGCAGGGCATGGGCGCCCAGATTGGTCCCATCGCACCACTGCTCGGGTGCAGAACACTTGCTCTCGGAAAGGACCGGACATGCTGTCGCTGCTGAACACCAAGGCCATCGCCACCGCCGCCGCCCTGGCGGTCGCCGCCACCGCCGCCCCTGCCCATGCCTGGGGCAAGAAGGAACAGGGCTTCGTCGCCGGCGCCCTGACCGCCATCATCATCGATGAGTTGATCGAGAACAACCGCGCCCGCAAGACCGCGCCCGCCCCGGTCTATCGTGACCCCGGCCCGGTCTACCGCGACCCCGCGCCGCGGCCGGTCTACCGCGCGCCCTCGCCCAGCTACGGCTCGATCCATTCGACCCCGGCAGCGCAGGCCTTCAAGAGCTATTCGCTGGCCGAGCGCAAGGCGATCCAGCGCAGCCTGCGGTCCTATGGCTACTACCACGGCGGGATCGACGGCACCTTCGGCCCCGGCACCTACAACGCCATCGTGGCCTATGCCCGCGCCGCCGGAGCGCCCGGCCATCTGAACTCGGCCGGCGGGGTCTATGCGCTTTACGACGGCCTGATCTACTAACCCCCCAAAGATCAGGCCCCGGCCCCTGTCCCCCTGCGGGACGGGGGCCTTTTTCACCTCAGGGACCGAAGCCCGGATCGGGCGAAACATCCCAGGTGAACCAGGTATTGTCATGGACATGGCGGCCGTCGGCGATCACCGCACCGGCCATCTCGGGCCGCACAGGCGCGCCGCTGCGCTCATACTCCCAGTCCAGCGACAGGGTTCCCGCCGGGCGGTCGCCGCCGGTCAGGCTGAAGCGGAAGCCCGCATTGGCGATCAGCACCGGATCGGGGGCGATGAACTCCATCGGCGCATTGCTGACCCGGATGTGGTGGCGAAAGATCGCCGGGCCGCCCGCGTCCAGCGGCGCGCGGCGAGGCCCCTTCAGCCGCTCCGGCAGGTTCGAGGCGAAATCCTCGGTCCCGAAGGGAAAGCTCTGCTCCACCGTCGATCCGCGCAGATCCTCCAGCGGCAGCAGGTAGCGTTCCACCATCTCCAGCCGGTTCTGCGCGCGGTCGTCGGTCATCTCCATCCCGCGCACCATCACCAGCCCGGGGTAGCGCCCGGCGTAATAGTCCAGATAATCCCGCGACAGGGTCGAGGCCGGGTTCGTCGCCCATTTCTGCCGCATCGAATCCGCCGCACCGCCGCGATAGACCGAGCGCACCTCAAGCCCCACCCCAAGCGCGGTGAAGACGTAGCGTTCGGTCACATCGGTCGACCAGCCCTGTTCAGGCGTCACCGGGATCGGCTCCAGTTCGCGCTGTTCCGGGCCGGTCAGCGGCAGCGCCCAGCCGAAGGGCGGCGGTGCGGCGGTGGAGAAGCCGCCGCCCTGATGGCTGGCGGTCGGGTCCACCCAATGGGACGCCCCGTCATGCCAGATGTGGACGATGACATGGTCGAAGGCTGCGATCATCGGCACCTCCTCGGGCAGCGCGGGGCCGGTGTCGGCATCGGTCAGCGCCACCGCCGCCTCTATCCCCAGCCGCTTCAGGATCACCACCAAGAGCAGCGCCTTGTCCTTGCAATCGCCGAAGCCCGAGGCGATCACCTCCTGCGGCGGCCGCGCCCAGTAGCCGCCCGTCCCGACCGACAGCGAGACGTAGCGCAATTCGTCCTGCACCAGCCGCAGCGCCACAATCGCGCGGGTCTCCGGGTCGTCGCTGGCCGCCGCGATGGCGGCGACCTTGGCGTCCCATTCCGGCGTCAGCGGATAGTCGGCGGCGTAATAGGGCGTCACGGCAGCGGAAATCGCGCTCCAGTCCTGCGCGTCCGACAGCCGCAGGATCGCGCCCGGCTCATGGCCGGCGGGGGTGTTGTCCTCCCACCGCTCCGGCACATGGTTCACCCGCTGCCATTCGTGCCGCACCAGCCCGCCGGCGACAGGGGCCGAGACATGCGACACCCGGTCGGGCAGCGGCGCCTGGTTGAAGCCCCAGTCCTCGGGCCAGAGGACCACGGTCCGCGACAGTTGCACCGGCACGCCCCATTCCAGGATCGACCAGACCGCGCGTTCGCCTTCCGGGACCATCGGCTGCATCTCGCGCAGGCTGGCGTAGTCGACGATATCGCCCACCCGCAGGTCGGGCACCTGAAGCCAGGCGGTCAGCGTGCCGTCGATGATCCCCTGTTCAAGCCTCTGTTCCCGCCGCAGCACCTCTTCGCGGACGGTATCGCGCAGATCGATCTCGCGCCCGTCGCGGATCACCACCAGCCGGATAAGCGTCACCCGGTCGAAGCGCGGGTCGTAGTCGAAGCTGATCGTCGCCGCCCGCTCCAGCCCCGCCCGGTCGGTGACCTTCAGCACGGTGCGGGCGTAGGAAAAGCCGGTCTCTCCCTCCCAATGCCGCTGATGGTCGGACAGGATGTAATGCACCCCGTCCAGGGACTGGCCCTGCAACGCCTCATCCACCGCGGGCAGCGGCAGGTCGTCCACCCATCCGGGCGCATCGGCGCGGGCCAGCCCCGGACCGATATCCTGCGCCAGCACGGGCAGGGCGAGGCAGAGAAAGGCGCAAAGGGCAATCAGGGCACGCATGAACCACCGCCGGTCTGGGAATGGCCGCAGCCTAGGCGAGGCGGGCGGGGCAGGCAAGGCACAGCCCCGGCGGCAGGCGGAGCAGCGTCGGCGAAGAATTCACCCGCCTGCCAAGGATTGCCGTCCGGTTTGCGTCTGATATCCATCATGCTGATGGACACGGCCGATGAAACCCTTGGACTTGCCGCCGCGCAGGGCGACCGCGCGGCCTTCGCCACGCTGATCGCCCGGCATTACGACCGCATCCATGGGCTGGCGTGGCGGCTGACCGGCAGCAAGGCCGAGGCCGAGGACCTGACGCAGGATATCTGCGCCGCCCTGCCCGCCAAGCTGCGCGGCTGGCGGGCCGAGGCGCGCTTCACCACCTGGCTTTATCGCGTGGTGGTGAACGCCGCGCATGACCAGCGGCGGCGGCAGGCAACACGGGCCAAGGCCGCGCAAGGCTGGGGCGATTGGGAAATCGCCCGGGTCGAGACCATCGCCGAGGAACGCGAGGCGCTGGACTGGCTGACCGCCTCGATGCAGCGCCTGTCGCCGGAACTGCGCGACACGGTGGCGCTTGTCCTGGGGGAAGAGATGACGCAGGCCGAAGCCGGGGCGGTGCTTGGCGTCTCGGAAGGCACCATCGCCTGGCGCATGTCGGAGGTGAAGAAGCGGCTGAAGGCCATGGCCGCGGAGGAAGCGGGATGAGCGATGAGTTCGACGATCTCAAGGCCCTCAAGGCGGCGCTGAAGGCCGCCCCCGCCCCGGATGCGGCGGCGAAGGAGGCCGCGCTGAAGCTGGCGATGGAAAATTTCGACCGGCTCCAAGGAACCGCCGGGGCGCAGCGTTCCAGTCAGGACCGCCCGGAAGGGGCGGGGTTCCTGAACGGAGTGCGTTCCATGATGAAATTCCTGACCACCCGGCCCGCCCTTGCGGCCTCCACCTCCGTCGCCGCGCTGGTGATCGGCGTCGCCGTCATCCTGCCCGCCGCGCGCAACAACACGCCCCCGGTGGCGCCGAAGACCATGGCGCCCGCAGCCCCCGAAGCCGCCTCGTCGGTGGCCGAAGACGCGAATGCGCCCGCCGAAACCGATACCGCCCCCGAAACGGCCCGCGTGGCCGCCGCGCCCGAGGCGCCCGCCGACCTGCTGGCCGACAGCGCCCCCGCCCCGGCAGAGCCTGCGCCGCCTGCCGCCGAGGCCGAAGCGGCCGAAGCGCCCGTCGTCTCATACGGCATAGCCCCCGGCGATTCCCGCGCCCGCAAGGAATCGGTCGGCGGCGCGGCTGCGGATGGCGCCCTCGCCTACCTGCCCGCGCCCGAGGCTGTGATGGCCCCCCTTCCCACCCCCGACCCGATGCCGCAGCTGGTGGAGAACACCGAGGAATATTCCAACGCCGCCGCCAACCCGGTGAAGATCACCGCCGAGGAGCCGGTCTCGACCTTCTCGACCGATGTCGATACCGCCAGCTATGCCATCGTCCGCTCGACGCTGAACATGGGCCGCCTGCCCACGCCCGAGCAGGTGCGGGTGGAGGAGATGGTGAACTACTTCCCCTATTCCTACCCGGTTCCGGAACCCGGGCAGGCCTTCCGCACCACCATCTCGGTGATGCCGACGCCCTGGAACGACGGCACGCGGCTGGTGACCATCGGCCTGCAAGGCGCGCTGCCGGAAACCGGGGCGCGGCCGCCGCTGAACCTGGTCTTCCTGATCGACACCTCGGGCAGCATGGAGGACCCCAACAAACTGGGCCTTCTGAAACAGTCTCTGGCACTGATGCTGCCCGAACTGCGGCCCGAGGACGAGATTTCCATCGTCACCTATGCCGGGTCCGCCGGTCAGGTGCTGCCGCCGACGAAAGCCGCCGAGCGCGACACGATCCTTGCCGCGCTGGACAAGCTGACCGCAGGCGGATCGACCGCCGGGGCCGAGGGGCTGGAACTGGCCTATCGGGTGGCCAAGGGGATGCAGGCCGAGGGAGAAGTCTCGCGCATCCTGCTGGCGACCGACGGCGACTTCAACGTCGGCGTGTCGGACCCCGATGGGCTGACGGCCTATGTGGCGAAGAAGCGCGATCAGGACGGGACCTATCTGTCGGTCCTCGGCTTCGGGCGCGGCAATCTGGACGACGCCACGATGCAGGCGCTGGCGCAGAACGGCAACGGACAGGCGGCCTATATCGACACGCTTTCCGAGGCGCGGAAGGTGCTGGTGGACCAGTTGACCGGCGCGCTGTTCGCCATTGCCGAGGATGTGAAGGTTCAGGTCGAATGGAACCCGGCACAGGTCGCCGAATACCGGCTGATCGGCTACGAGACCCGGGCGCTGCGGCGCGAGGATTTCAACAACGACAAGGTGGACGCGGGCGAGATCGGCGCCGGGCTGCAAGTGACGGCGATCTACGAGATCACCGCGCCCGGGTCGGACGCGCTGCTGAACGATCCGCTGCGCTATGGCGCGGCCCCCGCCGAACCTGGCGAAGGCGAACTCGGCTTCCTCCGCCTGCGCTGGAAGGCCCCGGGGGAAGACACCAGCCAGTTGATCGAAACGCCGATCACTGGGACCGAACCGGCAACCGACGAGACCCGCTTCGCCGCCGCCATCGCGGGCTTCGGGCAGCTTCTGCAAGGGTCGGTCTATCTGGGCGACTGGGGTTGGGATCAAGCGGTGGAACTGGCGCTCTCGGCCCGGGGCGTCGACCCCTACGGTTACCGGATCGAAGCGGTGAACCTGATGCGGCTGGCGGCAAGTCTGGACCGCTAGCCTTCTCCGGCGCCTTCGGCTGGTCGTCGGGACGCGACGAGCAGCCAAGCGCACGAGGAGCCACCGCAAAAGAAAAGGCCCGGGGTCATGCCCGGGCCTTTCCGCATCTGACGGCAGGATCAGTTCACCGTTTCGGCCTTGGCCTCGATGGCAGCCGTGCCGTCGGGCCGTGCGATCTCGATCCGGCGGGGCCGCGCGGCCTCGGGGATTTCGCGGGCAAGGTCGATGTGCAGCATCCCGTGCTCATGGCTGGCGCCGGTAACCTTCACATGGTCGGCCAGCGCAAAGCGGCGCTCGAAGGCGCGGGTGGCGATGCCACGGTGAAGCCAGGTCCGCTCGGTGTCGTTTTCCGCCTTGCGGGCGGCGACATGCAGGTGGCCGTCCTTCACCTCGACCGACAGTTCCTCGGGCGTGAAGCCCGCGACGGCGATCGAGATGCGATAGGCATCCTCGGCGGTCTTCTCGATATTGTAGGGCGGATAGGTGGGCTGGGCCACATCGGCCGACAGCACGCGGTCCATCAGGTCGGCCACCCGGTCGAAGCCGACCGTGGCACGGTAGAGAGGGGCGAAATCGAAACTGCGCATGGTTCATCCTTCCACGAAAGCGATGCGTTCTGTGCCCGCCCCATCGCGGGGCCGGGCGGGTTCCCCGGGCCCTTCGCGGCGCCCGGATGAGGATGATCTGGGAAATGCCCCGCGGGGTTTCAAGACCCCTGCGCCGATCCCTAGGGCGAGACGAACCTTGCGCCGATGTCGCGGCTGGTGCCATCCCCGACCCCGATCCGCCGCACCCCCGGCTTCGTGGCGGGCGCTGCCGCCTCGGCCAGCACCTGACCGGTCGCCAGTTGCCGCTTCAGCGCCGCCACCGCGCCCGGCAGTTCCATCCCGAAGGCCAGTTGCCCCTGCCCGGTCGGCCCGCCCGCCGAGATGATCGAAACGATCTGCGCCCGCGCCCCCGAACGGTCCAGCACCGGCGCGCCGGAAGAGCCGAAGGTCACGTCGCAATCCAGCGCCACCAGAGACTCGGCCCGTTCCAGCACCCGGCATTCGCGCTGCCAGCTCAGCATCTCCTCGCGCCCGAGCGCATAGGAGACAACGGAAACCGCATCCCCCCGGCCCGGGGCCTTCACCAGGAACGGCGCCGCCACCGCCGCCGGAATCGGCTGCGCCAGTTGCACCAGCGCCACGTCGTTGCGCACATTCTGCTGCGAGACCGGGGTCAGCGGGTCATAGCCCGGCAGCGCCGCCACCCGCAGCACCGGGGACTGCGCGATCGCCTCGCCCTCGGCATAGCCCGCGCGGAACACCATCTGCCCCGGATCCTCGGGCCTGCCGCCGGGGCCATAGATGCAATGCGCCGCTGTCAGCACCAGATCGGTGGCGATCAGCGTGCCGGTGCAGAAATTGCCCCTGCCGAGGTCCAGCCGCCCCACGGCCTCCCACCCCAGCAACTGGTCTCGGCGGGTCAGCGGCTCCAGCCCCGTGTTGTCTGCCAGCACAGGCCCCGCCGCCAGCGCGGCAAGAAGGATCGCCCCGGCCCTCATGGCTCTTCCGGGGGCGAGATGAACTTGGCGCCGCCCGACAGCCCGCCCCTGATCACCTTGACCCCGGCATTTCCCTTGTGGCCCGGCTCCGCCCGCGCCATCTCGGCCTCAAGCACCTTCAGCGGCGCCTCCAGCGGCACGGCCAGCGCCACCTTCTGCCCCTCCATCTCGGCCTTGGCCGAGATGACCGAGACCACGCGCGGCACGCCGTCGGTGATCGAAAAGACCGGCGCGCCGGACGAGCCGAAGTCGATGTCGCAGGACAGGATCAGCGCCGGCTGGGTCGAGGCGAGCACCGAACAACCCTGCTGGATCGAGGGCACCTCGGCCCGGTCCATCGCATAGCTGACCACGCTGACCGCCGTGCCGGTGCCGGGCCGGGCATCGGTGGCGAAGGGCGGCAGTTGCGGCAGGAGGATGGGCTGGTCCAGTTCGAGAAGCGCGAGGTCATAGGCCACCCGCTCCATCTCGTCCTCGCCGGTGTAGATGTAATCGGGATGCGGGACCGAACGGCGCACGCCGCGATAGGCCTCGGCCCGGCCGTTGCGCCACCCGGCCTGAAAGCTGATCTGGTCGTCGGGCGTCCGCGCGCCGGTTTCCTTGTCGTAAAGGCAATGCGCCGCCGTCAGCACCATCTGCGGCCCGATCAGCACGCCGGTGCAGAAGCCCCGCCTCCCCATCATCAGCTTGCCGACCGACTGCCAGCCCTTCACGTCATCCGCCGTCAGCATCCCCACCAGCCCGCTGTCCTCGGCCATCGCGGGGGCCGCCATCGGACCGGCCAGCAGCGCGAGGGCAAGGGGCAGGAAAGGACGCATGGCTTCTCCTTGGAATGCCCCTCCGGGCTACGGGTCAAATCCGGCGTATTTGTGACAACTGCCCTTCATCCGACCGCCAGCGCCCGAGGCTCCGGCCCGCCGGTGGCCCAGTCCAGAAGCTCCACAATATGCACCACCGGCACCATGGTGCCAGAGCCGATCTGCATCATGCAGCCGATGTTCCCGGCGGCGATCACCTGCGGCGCCTTCGCCTCCAGCGTCGCCACCTTGCGCCGCTTCAACTCGGCGCTGAGGGCGGGCTGCAACAGGTTGTAGGTTCCCGCGCTGCCGCAACACAGGTGGCTGTCCGCAGGCTCCACCACCTCGAAACCCGTCCGCTTCAACAGCTCCTTCGGCGCGGCCTTCACCTGCTGGCCGTGCTGCAGGCTGCAGGCTGCGTGATAGGCCACCCGCAGGCCCTTCGGCGCCCCCTCCGGCAGGCCCAGCTTCGCCAGAACCTCGCTGACATCCTTCGCCATTCCGGCCACTGTCGCGGCATCCCCGGCCAGCGGATCGTTGCGGAACATGTGGCCGTAGTCCTTGACCGTGGTGCCGCAGCCGGAAGTGTTGATCACCACCGCATCCAGCCCCGCCCCCCGCTTCTCGGCCATCCAGGCCCGGATGTTCGCGGCTGCGCTGGCATGGGCCAGCGACTCCTTCCCCATGTGATGGGTCAGCGCCCCGCAGCAGCCCGCGCCCCTAGCCACCACCACCTCGCACCCCAGCCGCCGCAGCAGCCGGATGGTGGCGTCGTTGATATCGGTGTTCAGCGCCTTCTGCGCGCAGCCGGTCAGCAGCGCCACCCGCATCCGCCGCTCTCCCTGCGCCGGGAAGACCTGCGGATCGTCGTTGCGGCTGACCGGAGGGATCCGCCGCGGCGCCATCGCCAGCATCGCCCTGATCCGGGCGTCCGGAACCAGCCGCCGGAAGGGCCGGGCGATCTTCGCCGCCAGCAGAGCCAGCCGGAACCGCCCGGGATAGGGCAGAACCCGCGCCAGAACCGCCCGCAGCAGCCGGTCGGTCAGGGGCCGCCGGTAGGTCTTTTCCACATGCGCCCGGGCATGGTCGACCAGATGCATGTAATGCACACCGGAGGGACAGGTGGTCATGCAGGCAAGGCAGGAAAGGCAACGGTCGATGTGCTTCACCGTCTTTTCGTCGGCGGGCCGCCCGGCCTCCAGCATGTCCTTGATCAGGTAGATGCGGCCGCGGGGAGAATCCAGTTCGTCGCCCAACACCTGATAGGTCGGGCAGGTCGCGGTGCAGAAGCCGCAATGGACACAGGCGCGCAGGATCTCGTTCGCCCGTGCGATGCCGGGGTCCTTCAACTGCTCGGGGGTAAAGCTGGTCTGCATCAGATCATCCCCCGGTTCAGGATGCCGCGCGGATCGAAAGCCGCCTTCAGCCCCGTGGACAGGGCCGCCACCTCCGCGACCCCGGGCGCGAAGGGGCAGGCACCCGCCCCCCGCATCAGCGCCGCCTGCCCGCGCCCCGCGATCGCCGCCCGCAAGGCCTCGCCCTGTCCCGGCGACAGCAGCAGCCAGACAAGCCCGCCGCCAAGGTCGAAGACGGCCTCGCCGCCCATGGTCGCCGCCACCGCCGCCGCGTCCGAGGGCACCAGCGCCAGCCGCCACAACTCACCCGGACTGCCCGCCAGCGCCGAGACATCCCGCACCTCGCGCCAAAGCCCGGCACTTTCCGCCGCCTCCGCCACGCGAATATCCCCCGGCAACAGCGCCCGCAGTCGCCCGGTCCGATAGGCGACCGAGCCCGCCATCCCCTCGACCCGGATCAGCGACCGCCCGCCGACCCGCGCCGCGCCCGACACGTCGAAGGGCGACCCCAGCGCCCGGCGCAGCGCGGCCAGCCCGGCGGCATCGTCCAGCCCCTCAACAACCAGCGTCGCCTCGGCCTCCGGCACGGCCTGCAGCTTGAAGGAAACCTCGGTCAGGACGCCCAGAACGCCATGGCTTCCGGCCATCAGCTTGACCAGATCGTAGCCGGTGACATTCTTCATCACCCGCCCGCCGTTCTTCACCACCTCGCCCCGCCCGGTGACGAAACGTACTCCGATCAGCGCATCGCGGCAGGCCCCCACCTGCACCCGCCGGGGCCCCGAGGCATTGGCCGCCGCCACCCCGCCGATGGTGGACATTCCTTCACGCCCCAGCAGCGCCCGCAGGTCCGGCGGCTCGAAGGCCAGCCGCTGCCGCTCCCCGGCCAACAGCGCCTCCACCTCGGCCAGCGGCGTTCCGGCCCGCACCACCAGCGTCAGCGCCGCAGGTTCGTAGAGCACCACGCCTGACAGACCGGAGGTCTCCAGAACCTCGCCCTCGACCGCACCGACAACCCGTGTTCCACCGCCCCGGATGGCCAGAGGCCCCGTCGCCCCAGCCACCGCCTCCGCCAGTTCCGCCTCCGTCACGGGCCGCATCGCCATATCTTTCATCTGTTCAAAAATATCCTGCAGGGGGTCCGGGGGATGCAAAATCCCCCGGTCCGCCCTATCCACCGGCGCGCCGCCCGGCGCTCGCCTCCAGCGGAAACACCTTCGCCGGGTTCAACAGCCAGCCCGGATCGAACACATCCTTCACCCGCATCTGCGCCTCCAGATCGACCGCCGAGAACTGCACCCCCATCAGGTCGCGCTTCTCGATCCCCACGCCGTGCTCGCCGGTCAGGCAGCCGCCCACCTCGACGCAAAGCTTCAGGATTTCCGCCCCGAAGGCCTCGCAACGCTCCAGATCGCCGGGTTTGTTGGCATCGTAGAGGATCAGCGGATGCATGTTGCCGTCGCCCGCGTGGAAGACATTGCCGACCTCAAGCCCGAAGTCGCGGCTCATCTCGCCGATCCGGCGCAGCACAAGCGGCAGGGCCGAGACCGGGATGGTGCCGTCCAGACACATGTAGTCGTTGATCTGCCCCATGGCGCCGAAGGCCGACTTGCGGCCCAGCCAGATGCGGCGGGCCTCGTCCTCGTCCCCGGCCTCGCGGAACTCCACCGGGTCGTGGGTCATGGCGATCTGGCGGATGCGGGCCAGTTGCTCGGCAATCTCGGCCTCCGCCCCTTCGACCTCGATGATCAGCAGCGCCTCGCAATCGGGGTATCCGGCCTTCGCGAAGGCCTCGGTGGCGCGGATGCAGGGGCGGTCCATGAACTCGATGGCGACGGGCAGGATGCCCGCGCGGATGATGTCGGCCACACAGGCACCGGCGACCTCGTTGGAGGCGAAGCCCGCCAGCACCGGCCGCGCGCCTTCGGGTTTCGGCAGGATGCGCAGCCAGGCCTCGGTCACCACGCCCAACTGCCCCTCGGAGCCGCAGACGACGCCGGTCAGGTCCAGCCCCGCCGGTTCGCCCCATGGCCCGCCAAGCGTGACCACCGTGCCGTCCATGCGCACCAGCCGCACGCCCAGCAGGTTGTTCGTCGTCACCCCGTATTTCAGGCAATGCGCCCCGCCCGAGTTCATGGCGATGTTGCCGCCGATGGCGCAGGCCAGTTGACTGGAGGGATCGGGGGCGTAGAAGAATCCCTCGGCCTCTACCGCGCCGGTGACGGACAGGTTGGTCCGCCCGGTCTCGACGTGGATGAAACGGTTCTCGTAATCGGCCTCGATCACCTGTGTCATCCGCGCCAGGCCAAGGACAACGGAATCCGCCGTCGGCATCGCGCCCCCCGCCAACGAGGTGCCCGCACCGCGGGGGACGACGGGGACGCCCTCGTCATGGCACACCCTCAGCGCGGCGGAGACCTCTTCGGTTGTCCGCGGCAGCACCACGGCCAGCGGCAGGCAGCGATAGGCGGAGAGCGCGTCGCATTCATAGGCGCGCGTCTCGGCCTCATCGCCGATCAGGGCGTCCTGGGGCAAGACCGCAGCCAGACGCGACAGGATGCGGGCCTTGCGGGCAAGAATGCTGGCGTCGGGCGACGGCATGTCCATGGCTGATCCCCGATGAATTGGTAAAAGAATATAACCAATCCGTCGAATATGCAACCACGCAAGACGGGGCTGCACCCATCGCCCTCAAACAGAGGCCGCCTCAGACCAATCCGGCCTTGCGGAACAACCCCTTCACATCCGTCTCGGGCCGCGCGCCGAAATGGCCGATCACCTCGGCCGCGGCGACGCAGCCCATCCGGCCCGCCACCTCAAGCGGCACCCCGGTCGCCAGACCGTAGATGAAGCCTGCGGCGAACTGGTCGCCCGCGCCGGTGGCATCCACCGGCACCACACGGTTGACCGGCACCACCGCCTGCTCATCGCCGCGCACCAGCACCACGTCATGGCCGGACCGCGTGCAGACCACCGTGCCCGCATCCGCCGCCGCCTGCTCCAGCGCCGCCGACAGGTCGGTCTGGTAAAGCGAGGTCCATTCGTGCTCGTTGCCGATCACATAGTCCAGTTCCTTCACCAGACGGCGGAAGCTGTCGCGGTGGCGATCGACGCAGAACGGGTCGGACAGCGCGATCCCCGCCTTGCCGCCCGCCGCGCGGGTCAGCCGCGCCGCCCGCTCGAAGGCCTGCTTGCCCTTGTCCTTGTCGTAGAGATAGCCTTCCAGGAACAGGATCCCCGCCCCGCCCGCCACGCTTTCCGACACGTCGTCGGGGCCAAGCTCGGAAGAGATTCCCAGATAGGTGTTCATCGACCTCTCGCCGTCCGGCGAGACGAAGATCATGCTGCGAGAGGTCGGCAGCTCGCCCCCGGGCACCGGGGCGTTGACGAAATCGGTGCCCTCGGCGGCCATGGTCTGGGCGTAGAAGCGCCCGAGCGCATCGTCATGCACCCGCCCGATGAAGGCCGTGCTCAGGCCCAGCGCGCCGATCCCCGCCACGGTATTCGCCACAGAACC
>CAYLSD010000003.1:56172-73400 GCA_964386345.1 uncultured Fuscovulum sp. | reverse complement strand
GCCTCGTCCTTGCCGGGGCAGATGCCAGAGCGGTTGCCGACGCGGAAGATATGGGTGTCCACCGCCTGCGCGGGCAGGCGGAACCACATGTTCAGGACGACATTCGCGGTCTTGCGCCCCACACCGGGCAGCGACATCAGCGCCGCGCGGCTGGAGGGAACCTCGCCGCCATAGGCGTCGATCAGCCGCTGGCTGAGACGGATGACGTTCTTCGCCTTGTTGCGGAAAAGGCCGATGGTCTTGATATGCCCGATCAGGGCCTCTTCGCCCAAGGCCAGCATCTTCTCCGGCGTATCCGCGATCTGGAACAGCGCGCGGGTGGCCCTGTTCACCCCCTTATCGGTGGCCTGCGCCGACAGCGCCACGGCGACCAGCAGGGTGAAGGCGTTCAGATGCTCCAACTCGCCCTTCGGCTCGGCCTCCGCCTCGCGGAACCGGGTGAAAAGGGCCTTCATGGCGGGGTATTCAAGCTGCCTGACCATGGGGCGTTTCCAGCACAAACCCCGCTCCGCCACAAGGCGCAGAAAACGGGAAGGCGCATGAAACGGGTCGCAGGCCGCCCTCGGCGCGCCTATCTTCCGGGGGCCAAGGAGAGCGCCATGACCGACCAGTCCCCCGCCTACCATTACGCCGTTATCGGCCGCGCCCTGAAGGTGATCGACGACGCCCCGCCCGGCCTGACGCTGGACGGGCTTGCCGCCCGGATGAACATGAGCCCGGCGCATTTCCAGCGCACCTTCAGCCAATGGGTCGGCATCTCGCCCAAGCGCTACCAGCAATACCTGACCCTCGGCCATGCCCGCCGCCTGCTGGCCGAACGCCATACCACGCTTGAAACCGCGCACAGCCTCGGCCTGTCCGGCACTGGCCGCCTGCACGATCTCTTCCTGACATGGGAGGCGATGAGCCCCGGCGACTATGCCCGCGGCGGCGAAGGGCTGACGGTGATGTGGGGCTGGTTCGACAGCCCCTTCGGCGCGGCGCTGGTCATGGGCACCGCCAAGGGCATCTGCGGCATCGGCTTTGCCGACGAAAGCGGAGAGGCCGCCGCGATGGAGGACATGAAGCGCCGCTGGCCCCGCGCAACCTTCACCGAAGACCCGGCCAGGCTTGCCCCCTGGGTCCATGCGGCCTTCGGCACCGGGGAAGGCCGCAGCGCGCCGCTGCACCTGATCGGCGCACCGTTCCAGATCAAGGTCTGGGAGGCGCTCTTGTCCATCCCCACAGGCCATGTCACCACCTATGCCGATATCGCGGGCGCCATCGGCCATCCGGCGGCGCATCGGGCGGTGGGGACGGCGGTCGGGCGCAACCCGATCTCCTTCCTGATCCCCTGCCATCGCGCGATCCGCCGCGACGGCGCGCTTGGCGGCTATCACTGGGGCCTGCCCCGCAAGCGCGCCATGCTGGCATGGGAGGCCGCGCGAACCGAGATGTGACGGTTCACACAAGGATGTGACCATCTCTCCCTCGGCAGAACCCCGCGCATCGGGGTCCGGCCCTGTGCCGATCCGCCGCCGCGTGCTATAGGCTGGGGCCAAGCCCGGAACACCGGGCCACAACACAAACTGGCAACGAGCGCATCAATGACCAAAACACCGCTTCTGCTGGCCGCGGCCGGCCTCCTGACCCTCACCGCCTGCGTCGATCCCAATGCCTACCCGGACGATCCCAACGCCCGCACCAAAAGCGGCGCGGTGATCGGCGGCATCCTCGGCGCCGCCGCCGGCGTTGCCGCCTCGGGCGACGGGGACGAGCTGAAGGGCGCGCTGATCGGTGGCGCCGTCGGCGCAGGCGCGGGCGCGCTGATCGGCGCCGACCTCGACCGGCAGGCATCCGAACTGCGCGGCTCGCTGTCCTCGAACATCTCGGTCACCAACCACGGCGACTATCTGGTCGTGAACATGCCGCAGGACCTGCTGTTCGCCACCGACAGCGCCAGCCTGCGCCCCGACCTGACCCGCGACCTGCGGACCGTCGCCGCCAGCCTGGTGAAATACCCCAACAGCCGCGTCGAGGTGATCGGGCATACCGACAACACCGGCTCGGCCGCCTACAACCAGGACCTGTCGCAGCGCCGCGCCGTCTCGGTTGCCAACATCCTGCGCGAAAGCGGCGTGCCCGGCAACCGCATCTCGGCCTATGGCCGGGGCGAGGACCAGCCGGTCGCCTCGAACCTCTCGGCCGAGGGCCGGGCCAAGAACCGCCGGGTCGAGATCATCATCCGGCCGACGAAATAAGGCACTTTGCCCGATCTTCCGTGAAAGGGGCCGGTCTTCCGGCCCCTTTTCCATTGACCCCGCAGGATGCGGTCATATTTTCGGACCAGTCGCGGGGGTGCCATGCCGTTCCAGAAAGTCACGCCGGAAAAGCTGTCCGCCTCGGTCGTCCGCCAGATCGAGCAACTGATCCTGCGCGGCATCCTGCGCCCGGGGGAACGCCTGCCCGCCGAAAGGGAACTGGCCGAACGGCTTGCCGTCTCGCGCCCCTCGCTGCGCGACGCCATCACGGAACTGTCCGACCGCGGCCTGCTGACCAGCCGCGCCGGATCGGGCGTCTTCGTGGCCGAGGCCCTCGGCCCGGCCTTCCCCCCCGCGCTGACCCGGCTGTTCGCCACCCATGAGGAGGCGGTCTTCGACTACCTCGCCTTCCGCCGCGACATGGAGGGGCTGGCCGCCGAACGCGCCGCCCGCCACGGCTCGGACACCGACCTGAAGGTGATCGACGAGATCCTCCGCAAGATGGAAACCGCGCATCAGAAACGCGACCCCGCGGACGAGGCGGCGCTGGATGCCGATTTCCACATGGCCATCATCGAGGCCAGCCACAATGTCATCATGCTGCACATGATGCGCTCGATGTTCCAATTGCTGCGGCAGGGCGTGTTCTACAACCGGCAGATGCTGTTCAGGAACCGCACCACCCGCGATGCGCTGCTGGACCAGCACCGCGCGGTGAACGACGCCCTCCAGGCCCGCGATCCCGCTGCGGCAAAGGCGGCGGTCGAGGCGCATCTGACCTATGTCGAGCAAAGCTTCCAGGACGTGCTGCGGGCCGAACGGAACGAGGCCATCGCCCGCCAGCGGCTGGATCACGAACAGTCCCGCTGATCCGATCTTCCGGCAAAAAAACAGAAAAAACCCGGCGCCCTGCGGCACCGGGGTTCTTGTTTTCATCCAGCCGAAAGGCTCAGTGCAGCTTGGCATCCACCTGCGCGATTGCCGCGTCGATCGAGGCGGCGGCGCTTTCCGCCGTCATCTGCTTGGCCAGTACGTCGCCCGCCGCCGCAACGGCCACCGACACCGCCCGTTCGCGCACCTGCTTGATCGCAGCCGCCTCGGCGCTGGCGATCTGGTCCTCGGCCGCGGCAAGGCGCCGGGCGATCGCCGTCTTCAGGTCGGCCTTGGCCTGCTTGGCCGCCGCCATCGCCTCTTCCTTCGCGGTCGAGATGATGCGGTCGGTCTGCTCGGCCACTTCCTTCTGCTTGCGCTCGTAGCTGGCCAGCACGGACTTGGCCTCCTCGCGCAGGGCGCGGGCCTCGTCCAGTTCGGCCTTGATGGTGGCGGCGCGCTTGTCCAGCAGCCCCCCCAGGAACTTCGGCACGCCCATGTAGACCAGGAAGCCGACGAACAGAAGGAAGGCCACCAGAACCACGAAATCGGTGTTCCGCAGGCTGAAGAACGGACCCGAGGCCGCAAGGGCCGGGGAACCCGCCAGCGCGAAAAGAATCGAAAGCTTCTTCATCGCCTTACCCTTTCAGCCGTGCGGAGACAGCCGCCGTAACGGCCCGCGCATCCGCCGAACCACCCAAGGCCGCCACCAGTTCCTTCGCGGTGTCCTTGGCGACGGCTTCCACCGCCTCCATGGCACCCGCCCGGATCTCGGCGATCTTGCCTTCCGCTTCCGCCGCCTTCACGGCGATCTCGGCATCCGCCTTGGCGGTGGCGGCGTCCAGATCCTTCTGGATGTCGGCCCGGGCCGCCGCGACGATCTTCGCCGCTTCCGCCCGCGCCGTTGCCAGCGCCTCGTTGAACGCCCGCTCGGCCTCCACCGCCTTCTGCTTCAGCTCTTCAGCCGCCGCCAGGTCGTTGGTGATCGTGCCCTTGCGTTCGGCCAGCACCGCGCCGATGCGCGGCAGGGCGATGGTCTTCAGGATGAAGAACATCACCACCAGCGTGACCAGCAGCCAGAAGACCTGGTTCGGAATCCAGTCGACACAGAGCTGCGGCATGCCGATGGCGCCGCCATGCTCGTTCACGCAGGTGCCAGCGATCTGTTCAGTTGCCATCTTTGTCCTCCACCGGACCCTTCTTCATGCCGGACCGGCGCCAGTTCCCCGGCGCCGCCCCGTCTTCAAGGAACCGAGTGCCGGATCAGACGGCGAACATCAGCAGAAGGGCGACCAAGAACGAGAAGATGCCCAGGGCTTCGGCAAAGGCGATGCCGACGAAGAGGTTGGCCATCTGGCCCGGCGCGGCCGACGGGTTGCGCAGGGCGCCCGCCAGGAAGTTGCCGGCGATGTGGCCCACGCCGATGCCGGCGCCGCCCAGACCGATGGTCGCCAGACCGGCACCGATGTATTTGCCGAGGAGCGCGAGTTCGCCTTCCATGATGATTCTCCTATGGATTGGAATGGCTTGAGGTTCGGTTCGGACCCTAGTGGTGGGCTTCGCCCACCGCGTCCCGAAGGTAGACGCAGGTCAGAATGGTGAAGACATAGGCCTGGACGCTGGCGACCAGCAGTTCCAGTCCGTAGATGCCCGCGATGGCCAGGATCGGCACCACCGAGGCAAGGCCCATGACGCCGGCGAAGCCCGCGAAGACCTTGATCACGGCGTGGCCGGCCATCAGGTTGCCGCCAAGACGGATGGAATGCGACAGCGGGCGGACGAAATACGAGATGACCTCGATCACCGCCAGCACCGGGCGCAGGATCAGCGGCGCCGACGACACCCAGAACATGCCCAGGAAGCCGATGCCCTTGCGGTAGAAGCCGACCAGGGTGACGGTCAGGAAGACCATCGCCGCCAGCACCGCGGTCACCGCGATATGGCTGGTGGTGGTGAAGCTCATCGGGAGCAGGCCAAGGATGTTGGCCAGGAAGATGAACATGAAGAGGGTCATCACATAGGGGAAGAACTTCGCGCCCTCATGGCCGGTCACTTCTTCCACCATGTTGTGGATGAAGCCGTAGAACAGCTCGGCCACCGATTGCAGGCGCGAGGGGACGATGCCCCGGTGACGGGTCGCCAGCACGAAGAGGCCGACCAGCACCAGCACGGCGATGGCCATCCAAAGCGTGACGTTGGTGGGGGTATACCAGTGGACCGGCCCGTCGCCGAACAGCGGCTTCACGATGAACTGATCCATCGGATGGATCGCCAGACCGCCTGCTTCGCCGTGCTCTTCCGTCGCCACGTCTCAGTCCCTCTCACGCTCTGCGGCCTCGGCCGCTGTCGCCTTTTCCTGCACCTGCCGCGCGGTGCCCAGCATGGTGCGCACCCCGGCGGCAAAGCCCACAAGGGAGAAGATCGCCAGGAAGACGGGCAAGGTGCCGAACAGCACATCCAGCCCGTAACCGATGCCGACCCCGACCAGAATGCCGGTCGCCAGCTCGATCACCATCCTGTAGGCGACCTCGCCCTGCGAGAAGCCCTTCGCCGTCTGCGAGCGTTCCGGTTTCGGCTTGCCCTTCGCGGCGGCAAGGCGCTGTTCCAGCGCCCGCAGTCGCTCAGGATCGGGTTCCGAAGCCATGGATGCCCCCTTCCGGCAGTCACGGGCGGTAATAGGGGCGTGAGGGGGCCGAGTCAAGCAGGCCGGAATTTCATCTATCCAATTGATATGGAATGCATTTATGATCAGGCCGATCAGCCGGGACGTGCCGGCGCCCTGCCCCTTGCGCCCCGGCACATATTCAACCCGCCGGTTGACAATCCCGGGCACCCCCCGATAGTCGCGCCATGGCCCCGCCCCCTGCCCCCAGCCTCGACACGATCTTCGCCGCGCTGGCCGACCCGACGCGCCGCGCGATCCTGACCATGCTGCTTGAAGACGACATGGCCGTCACCGATGTCGCGCAGCCTTTCCAGCAAAGCCTTGCCGCGATCTCGAAGCACCTGTCGACCCTCACGGAGGCCGGGCTGATCAGCCGCGAGAAGCGCGGCCGGGTGATCTGGTGCAAGCTGGAACCGGATGCGATGCGCGCCGCCACGGTCTGGATGCAGGGCTTCGGCCAGTTCGAGCCGCTGGACCTCGACGCCTTCGAACGGTTTCTGGAAACCGAACTGGCCAAAGACAGCGAGGGCTGACCCCTTCGCCTCCGGCGGGAGTATTTTTGCCAGGGTGAAGGCCCCTGCAGCTTCATCCTGGGCCAAACACTCAAGATCCGCAGCCAGCAATCGGCGCTACGGTCAAAGCATGTCGTGGAAAATTCTCTACCCGGAAAACCATCCGGCATAGGTCCTGCGCAGTTCCGCCTTCTGCACCTTGCCCATGGTGTTGCGCGGCAAGGCATCGACCACCACCGCCGCTTTCGGCTGCTTGAACCGCGCCAGCCGGTCGCGCAATCCGTCCAGCACCGCCGCAGGCTCCAGCACCGCATCCTTCTGCGGCACCAGCACGGCAAAGACCGCCTCGCCGAAATCCGGGTGCGGCAGGCCGATCACCGCGCTTTCCAGCACGCCGGGCTGCGCATCCAGCTCCGCCTCGACCTCCACCGGATAGACGTTGAAGCCACCCGAGATCACCAGATCCTTCGCCCGCCCGACGATCTGCACATAGCCGTCGGCGTCCAGCCGCCCGACATCGCCGGTGATGAACCAGCCGTCAGGACGCAATTCCTCGGCCGTCTTCTCCGGCATCTGCCAGTAGCCGGCAAAGACGTTCGGCCCGCGCACCTCGATCACCCCGGCCTCGCCCGGCGCGACCTCGCCCCCCTCGCCCATGATCCGCAGTTCCACCCCCGGCAGCGGGAAGCCCACCGTTCCGGCCCGCCGCTCGCCCTCATAGGGGTTGGAGGTGTTCATGTTGGTCTCGGTCATGCCGTAGCGTTCCAGGATACGATGCCCGGTCCGGGCCTCGAAGGCGCGGTGCGTCTCGGCCAGCAGCGGCGCAGAGCCCGACACGAAAAGCCGCATCCCGGCGGTCAGGGCCCGGGTGAAACGGGGATCGTCCAGAAGGCGCGTATAGAAGGTCGGCACCCCCATCATCGCCGTCGCCTGCGGCAGAAGGCGCAGCACCGCCTCAAGCTCGAACCCCGGCAGGAAGATCATCCGCCCGCCGGTCAGCAGGCTGATGTTCGAGGCCACGAAGAGGCCATGGGTGTGGAAGATCGGCAAGGCGTGCAAGAGCACATCCCCGGCGGTGAACCGCCAGAGGTCGGCCAGCACCTGCGCATTCGACAAAAGGTTGCGCTGCGTCAGCATCGCGCCCTTCGACCGGCCGGTGGTGCCGGATGTATAAAGGATCGCCGCCAGATCCTCCGGTCCCCGCGGCTCGGGCTCGATCTCCTCGGGATGCCCCGCCATCGCCTCGGCGAAAGTCCCCTGCCCCGCCCCGTCCAGCGTCAGGAGCATTGCGCCATGTGCCGCCGCCACCGGGGCCAGCGCCTCCTGCCGGGCCGGATCGCAGAGGAACACCCGGGGCGTGGCGTTGCCGAGGAAATAGTCCACCTCCGCAGGCGTATAGGCCGTGTTCAGCGGCAGGAACACCGCGCCGAGCGTTACTGCCGCACCATAGACCGCCAGCGCCAGCGGCGATTTCGCCACCTGCACCGCCACCCTGTCGCCCGGGCGCACTCCTGCGCCGCGCAAGGCATGGGCCGCCTGCGCGACCATGGCGTGGAAGGCCTGCCCTGAAACCCCGGCCCCGTCGCCAAGGATCAGGAAGGTCCCTTCCCGCCCCTTCAGCGGTGCGAAAAGCGCGTCGTAGAGCATGTTCGCCAAGGTCCGGCCCCCCTTTTCCCGTCGCCGACATCTGGCATTTTCCTGTCCCGCTGCTCAAGCCCGGGAAACAATCTGTCGCCGCAATCCCGGGCAAGGCCCGGCTTTGCCCCCTGCGCGCCATAAAGCTGCCCGGCTCTGGGGGGAAAACCGGTCCCATAGGGGCCGCGAACAGGCCTGAAGGAGACGAATCATGGCAAAGGCACTGACGATCCTGCACAAGCTGGGCCTCTTCCGCCCGAAGGAAGCCGACGGTCTTTCCGCCTTCGACATCCGCCTGCAGCGGATGGGCGGGGTGAGACAGGTCTCCGTCGCCCGCGCTGTCCTGTTCAGAACTGGACTGTCACATTAGGCAGCCGCAGCGCGGCCATCAGGTCGCGCAACTCCTGCCTTGCGGCGATGTTCGACAGGTTCAGCTGGTCGACGCCGGTGTCCTTCAGGTCCAGAAGCGTCAGCCCGCGCGGGAACAGCTCGCGGAAGATCACCCGTTCCGAGAAACCGGGCGCCACGCGGAAGCCGATCCGCCGCGACAGGTCTTCCAGCGCCGCGCCCACCTTCTTCTTGTTGTGCATCTGCTGGGCGCCAAGGCGGTTGCGCAGCACGATCCAGTCGATCGGCTTCAGCCCGGCCTGCGCCCGCAACTGCCGCGCGCCCCAGACCATCTCGGCATAGATCGAGGGGCCTTTCACCTTGCCCGTCTCGGCGTCGATCCGGGCCAGCAGGTCGAAGTCGACGAAGCTGTCGTTCATCGGCGTGATCAGCGTGTCGGCCAGCGAATGCGCCACCTGGGAAAGGCGCGTATGGCTGCCGGGGCAGTCGATCACGATGAAATCCTTCACCGGATCCATGTTCGCCACCGCCGCCGTCAGCCGCTGGTCGAAGGCGTTCTCGCCGGGGGCCAGCGTGGCGGGATCGGCCTCGGGCAGGTCGCGGTAGTCGGGGCTTGGCAGCTTGATCCCGGATTTCGCCATCCATGCCCGGCGGTTTTCCACATAGCGGCCGAAGGTCTTCTGCCGCAAGTCAAGGTCCAGCGCGCCGACCCGGTGGCCCATGCGCGCCAGCGCCGTGGCCACATGCATGCAGGTGGTGGACTTGCCAGAGCCCCCCTTCTCGTTGCCGACAACGATGATATGCGCCATGCCCGCCCCTTCCGTCCTCCGCCCGTCCCGGCGGTGCCTCCGCTATAAGGTGGAATGCCGAAGCCCGGCAAGCCCGCTGCTTCGCCGCCGCGCAAAGGAAAAGGGCGCGCCCTGCGGCGCGCCCCTGTCCTTCGCGGCGGAAAGGCTCAGAAGCCCAGGCCGGCGTATTTGTTCTTGAACTTCGACACGCGGCCGCCGGTGTCCATCAGCTTGGCCGACTGGCCGGTCCAGGCCGGATGCGACAGCGGGTCGATGTCCAGCGACAGCGTCTCGCCTTCCTTGCCCCAGGTGGAGCGGGTCCGGTAGGTGGTGCCGTCGGTCATCTTCACTTCGATGAAGTGATAGTCGGGGTGGATGCCCTCTTTCATCTCTGCGGCTCCTCTTATTCGGACTTGGCTTTGTAGGTGCTGTCTTCGGCGATCCGGGCGGATTTGCCGCGGCGGGCGCGCAGATAGTACAGCTTGGCGCGGCGGACCTTGCCGCGGCGGACGACCTCGATCGAGTCGATGTTGGTCGAATAGAGCGGGAACACCCGTTCCACGCCTTCGCCGAAGGAAATCTTGCGGACGGTGAACGAAGCCGACAGCGTGGCGCCGCCCTTGCGGCCGATGCAGACGCCTTCGTAGTTCTGCACGCGCGAACGCGAGCCTTCGGTCACCTTGTAGCCGACGCGCACGGTGTCGCCGGCCTTGAAGTCGGGGATGGTCTTGCCGAGGGCGGCGATCTGTTCCGCCTCGATCTGGGCGATGAGGTTCATGCGCCGGTCTCCTGTCTGCCTGCGGTGGTTCCGCAGAGGTGATGCCGCCCCAGAGCTCCCGGTCTTCTCTCGGGTCCCCGTCCAAGGACGAGCCCGCCGGAGGTGGCGCCTGCTTTTCGATCTCCGCCCCCTTGCGATGGCCCCGCCGAAGAAGACGGGCAGGCAAAGGGAATCGGATCCAGACGGCCTGACGGCCCCGGACCGGGGGCGTATAGGCCCGCCCGCCCGCGGGGTCAAGCGTGGCGATTACGGCCATGCAGGAAGCCCAGGGCAGGGGCAGCGTGCCCCTTTCAGCGCCCCTTCCGGCTACGCCATGCCTCCCAGAGGTCGGGACGGCGCCCGGCGGTCAGGTCCTCGGATTGGCTGCGGCGCCATTTCGCGATCTCCGCATGGTTGCCGCCGGTCAGCACTTCAGGGATTTCCCGTCCTTCCCAGACCGCCGGGCGGGTGTATTGCGGATGCTCCAGCAGCCCGTCGGAGAAGCTCTCCTCCTCGGTCGAGGCCGCATTGCCGAGGACGCCGGGCAGCAACCGCACCACCGCATCCAGCATCGCCTGCGCGGCGATCTCGCCGCCGGTCAGGACGAAATCGCCAAGGCTGACCTCCTCGATCCCGCGGGCGTCCAGCACACGCTGGTCCACGCCCTCGAACCGCCCGCACAGCATGGTGATGCCCCGGCAGGCGGCGAAGCGGTGGGCCATGGACTGGTCGAAGGGCCGCCCGCGCGGCGAAAGGTAGACCACGGGCCAAAGCGCGCGATCTTCCGGCGCGCCCTCCATCGTGGCCGCCAGCGCGGCATCCACGACATCGGCGCGCAGCACCATGCCCGCGCCACCGCCCGCGGGCGTGTCGTCGACATTGCGGTGCCGCCCCTGCCCGAAGTCGCGCAGGGCGACCGGCTTCAGCCGCCAGAGGCCGGAGTCCAGCGCCTTGCCGGTCAGCGACAGGCCGAGGGTGCCGGGAAAGGCCTCGGGGAACAGGGTGATCACCCGTGCCTCGAAGGCATCGCGCAACTGCGGCGCCCCGGCCATCAGGTCGCGCGGCGTCGCCGAAGCGCGGATGGACAGGCGCCCGTGGCTTTTCGGCCTGATGGGATCGGCGGGATCGGTCATGAAGCGGGCTTATCCGGGGATTCCCGCCCGGCATCAAGCCCCGCGTTCAGGTCGGCTGCATCCCCCCGACGCGCGGCCGGCCCTTGTCCGGCAGCGGCATGGCACGATGGCCAAGCGCCTCCATCAGCGCGGCATGGTCGGCGGCCAGCGGGCCGGGCAGGCCGCCCCCGGCCAGCGCCTCCAGCGCCGCGCGGTCGGGGAATTGCGGCTGGCGGTCCGGCATCATCCGCGCCAGCGCGGCGGCGCGGGGCAGCAGCCGGCGCAGGAGGGCATGGTCGCGGCCCGCGGCTCGGAAGGCGGCGCGGATTGCCGTAGGGGCGGCATTGGCAGCGAAAGGACCGGGCTCGGTCGCCCAGATCACCAGCGCCTCGCGCAACGACGCATGACGGCCGGGCGCGGCCTCAAGCGCATCGGCCAGATGTGACAGCCGATCCCAGGCGTCGGCGGCATCCATCACATCGTCCAGCACCGGGCCGATTTCGGCCAGCGGCGCATCATCGGCAAAGGCCAGCAGCGGGCGCACCTCGTCCTCGGCGCGGGCATGGGGCGGCTGGCGGGGCAACTCGGGCGCCGGGTTCATCACCTGGTCCAGCGTCAGGCCATTGGCCAGCGCCTTCTTGCCATCCCAGACCAGACGCGAGACCGGCACGGCCAGGAAGGATACCGCGAGCGGCAGGAAGGGGTTGAACATCGGCAGGTGGCCGGCGACGCCGCCGATGCCCCGGCCGATGCCGAACAGCACGGCGACCAGCAGGATCTGCGTCAGCACCTGGGTCAGCGCCGACATCCACGCCTGCGCGGCCAGCCACTCCCGGCCGGTCTGCGGCCACTGGTGCGGGCGCAACAGCATCAGCCAGAAGACGAAGATCGAGACGAAGGGCGGCAGCATGGCCCAGCCATAGCCGGAAAGCCCGGCCAGCAGCGGCCCGAAGTAAAGCAGCGCCGTCGCCGCCTGCAGCAGTCTTGCCCGAATGGCCATCCGATCCGTCTCCAGCCTCGGCAGGGGCCAAGCGCCGCCCGGACCCGAGGCGGAACCGGCTGTCAGTCCAGCCCCTCGGGCACATCGACGACCATCGAACCACCTGCAATATCCACAGTCGGGACCGTTGCAACGGTAAATGGCAGAAGAAGGGCGGATTTGGGGCCTTCGAGGCGAATCTCCAGGATATCGCCCGCCCCATGGTTGTGGACGGCGGCAACCGTGCCGATGACCGCGCCGCCGGTGTCGCGCACCTGCAGGCCGATCAGGTCGGTATGGTAGAATTCGTCGTCCGGCAGCTTCGGCAGCCGGGAGCGGTCCACGAAAAGCTCGGTGCCTTTCAGGGCATCGGCCTCTTCCTTGGTCGACACGCCCGAAAGCCGCGCGCCAAGGCCGCCCGCGACAGGGCGGGTCAGCTTCACCTTGAAGCTGCGGGCGCCGTCCCCGGTGAACAGCGGCCCGTAAGAGGCGATGTCGGTGGCCTCGGTGCAGAAGCTCTTCAGCCGCACCTCGCCCTGGACCCCGAAGGCCCCGGCGATGGCGCCGACGCAGATCCGGTCTTCGCTCATGGTGCAACCCCGCTGCAGAAGCCGCGCCGGTCCCAGGCCCCGCCGGCATCCAGGCAGGCATCGGCCTGCCCCGCCTGCCCCAGCTTCAGCCCCGCCCAGAAGGCGGCGCCGCAAAGGGCAAGCGTGATGGTGCGCCGGACGAGGCCCAGGCCGGGGATCATCATTCCTCGGCGGCAGCCGGGGCTTCGTTGCGGGCGGCCTTCTTGGCGGCGCGCTCGGCCATGGCCTTGCCGGGAACGGCGGCCTTCGGGTTGTTGCGCTCGGTCTTCGGCCGGGCACCCGCGGCTTCCAGGAAGCGGGCGACGCGGTCGGTCGGCTGGGCGCCCTGCGACAGCCAGTGCTGCACGCGCTCAAGGTTCATCACGACGCGCTTTTCGTCGTCCTTGGCCAGCAGCGGGTTGTAGGTGCCCAGCTTCTCGATGAAGCGGCCGTCGCGGGGCATCCGCGAGTCGGAGGCGACGATCGAGTAGAACGGGCGCTTCTTGGAACCGCCGCGGGCGAGCCGGATTTTCATAGCCATGGTTTTTCTCCTTTGGATGGCTGGGTTTGGCGGGGATATCCCCGCCCTACTTCTGGAAACTTTCGTGGTGACGGATGACTTCGCTGATGATGAAGTTCAGGAATTTCCGGGCGAACTCCGGGTCGAGGTCGGCCTCTTCGGCCAGACGCTGCAACCGTTCGATCTGCCGGGCTTCGCGCGCCGGGTCCGACGGCGGAAGGGCGTGTTCGGCCTTGAGCTGCCCCACGGCCTGGGTGCGCTTGAACCTTTCGGCCAGCGTGAAGACAAGGATCGCATCCAGCCGGTCGATCGAGTCGCGGTGTTCCTGCAACAGCGTTGCGGCTTTGGTCGCGGCGTCCATCAGCGGGCTCCTTTCGCGGGCTGCTCCGGCGGCCAGTGCCGCCAGACGTTCGATCCGTCCTGATCCCCGTCCAGCCGGGCGCCCAATGCGGCGGCCAGCCGGGCGGATCGGGTATTCGCCGGGTCGACATAGCTGACCAGCGAGGACAGCCGCAGCCCGGCAGCATGGGCGCGGGCGGCGGCGGCAGCCTCGCGCGCATAGCCCTGGCCTTCGGCGGCGGGCCGGAAGAGATAGCCGAGTTCCGGCTCCAGATCGCCGGGTTCGAAGCCGATCAGGACGAAGCCCAAAACCTCGCCGCCCGTCTTCTGCTCCACGGTCCAGAGGCCATGGCCGCGCAGCAGCCATGTGCCGACAGTGGCGGTGAATTCGGTGAAGGCCTCCTCCCGGGTGAAGGGGCCGCCCAGATGCGGCGCGGCAGGGCCGCAGAGGATTTCCGCCCAAGCGTCGAAATCGGCCAGCCGAGGCGCACGCAGGCGCAGGCGGGCGGTCTCGATCACCGGCAGATGCGCCGACAGCGCGGCGGCGAAATCGGCGGCGGGGCCGGGGATCGGGGTTTCATGCGGGGCAGTCATGCCGCGGCCTCCGGTCCCGGGTGGCGGAAGATGCGGCTGCCGCCCAGGCTTTCGTGGACGAAATCGCCTTCGGGAACGCAGCCCATGCGGCGGGCCAGCGCCTCGGAGCGGTCATTGCCTTCGACGATCAGCGAGATGGCCGTGGTCCAGCCCAGGCTGTCATAGGCGAAGCGGCGGGCGGCCATGGCGGCCTCATGCGCAAGGCCCCTGCCCTCGGCTTCCGGCGCCCAGATCGACCAGCCGATTTCCGGCTCGGGCCAGCCTTCGGGGAACCATGGCCCGGCCATGCCGAGGGGGGCGCCGCTGTCGCGGTCGGCAAGGATGAACATCGAATAGCCGCGCATCAGCCAGTGGCCCGCCAGATGGCCGAAGGACCGCCAGGCCTGCGCCCGGCTGACCGGCCCGCCGACGCGGATGGCGCGGGGGCTGGCCATGAAATCGGCGAAGGCGTCGAAATCCGCCGCCTCCGGCCCGCGCAGGCGCAGCCGGGGGGTGTCGATCACCGGAATGCCCTCCAGCCGGATCATGCCTGCCCCCGCAGATCATGCCGGATCACCACGTCGCCAGGGTCGATGCCCGGCAGCGTGGCGTCGATCACGCCGCCCAGCCGCAGGCCAAGCGCGATGGAGCGGGTGTTGGCAGGCTCGATGATATTGGTGATGTGGGGCCAGTCGAAGGTATCGCGGACCCAGCCCAGCACGGCGCGGGCGGCGTCCAGCGCGATGCCGCGGCCTTCCGCCGAAGGGACGACGAACCAACCGAGTTCGGGGGCCGGATAGCCCTCGCCGTGATAGATGCCGACCTCACCCAGATAATCGCCGGTTTCACGGTCCTCGACGCCGAAGGGCCCATAGCCCTTCAGCACCCAGAGCGCGACATCGGCGGCCCAGTGTTTCCACGCCGCCTCGCGGTCCAGCGGCCCGCCCTCATGAACGGACCGGGGCGAGGCGAAGAAGGCCGCCCAATGGTCGAAATCCTCCAGCCGCGGCGCCCGCAACCGCAGGCGTTCGGTCTCGATCACCGGGATGCCCGTCAGCGCGATCATGCCGCGCCCCCGAAATAGCGGTAGGCGAGGTTCGGCTCGTCGCCATAGGGATGGGGCGCGTCGGGATCGACCACGCCGCCCAGCCGTTCGCAAAGACGGTGCGAGCGGTGGTTGGCCGGGTCGGTATGGCTGACCGCCGTGCGGTGGCCGGAGGTGGCGAAGAACCAGTCGCGGGCGGCCGCGGCGGCCTCATGGGCAAGGCCCCGGCCTTCATCCTGCGGGTCCCACAGGCTCCACCCCAGTTCGGGTTCGGGGTGGGTGTCGGGGAAGACGGGGCCGATGCCGCCGATGCCTTCGTCAGACCCGTGGCGGGTGACGGTGAACAGGCCGAAGCCGTGCTTCTGCCACTGGTCCAGCAGGCCCTGCGTCTCGGCCCGCAGTTTCTCCATCGTCCACGGCCCGCCCATCATCCGCGACCGGCCGGAGGACCAGAAACGAAAGCTGGGCTCCAGATCGGCCATGCCCGGCTTGCGCAGGCGCAGGCGCGCGGTCTCGAGGACCGGGCAGCCATCACCATCCTGCGCCAGCCGGTAGGTCATTTCTTCTTCATCAGCCCCGAAAGCCCGGCGGGCAGGGTGATACCGCGCGGCAGGCCGCCCATGCCGGGGGGAAGGCCGCCGCCCATGCCGCCAAGGCCCTGCTGCATGCCCTTGGCCGCCTCGGCCAGTTGCTCGGGCGACATCTTCGACGGGTCGGGCATGCCGCCCTTGCCCATCATCTGGCGGATCATCTGCTTCATCCCGCCGCCCTTGCCGAACTTCTTCATCATGTCGGCCATCTGCTTGTGCTGCTTCAGCAGTTTGTTCAGATCCGACACGTCCAGCCCGGCGCCTGCCGCGATCCGCTTCTTGCGGCTGGCCTGCAGCATGTCGGGGTTGGCGCGCTCGCGCTTGGTCATCGAGTTGATCAGCGCGATCTGCCGGCGCAGCATCTTGTCGGTGAAACCGGCCTCCTCGGCCTTCTTCGCCATGCCGCCCATGCCGGGCAGCATCCCCATCAGGCCCTGCATGCCCCCCATCTTCAGCATCTGCTCAAGCTGCATCCGCAGGTCGTTCATGTTGAACAGGCCCTTGGAGAAGCGCTTGGCCATCCGCTCGGCCTGCTCGGCCTCGAAGGTTTCCTGCGCCTTCTCGACAAGGGCCACGATGTCGCCCATCCCGAGGATGCGGCCGGCCACCCGCTCGGGGTCGAAGGGCTCGATCGCGTCCATCTTCTCGCCCAGGCCGACGAAGCGGATCGGCTTGCCGGTCACCGCGCGCATCGACAGCGCAGCACCGCCGCGGCCGTCGCCGTCCATCCGGGTCAGCACCACGCCCGAGATGCCGACCTTGCCGTCGAATTCGGAGGCCACGTTCACCGCGTCCTGCCCGGTCAGGCCGTCGACCACCAGAAGCGTCTCGCGCGGGGCGGCGATGTCGCGGACGGCCTGCACCTCGTCCATCAGCACTTCGTCGATGTGCAGGCGCCCGGCTGTGTCGAGGAACAACACGTCATAGCCGCCAAGCGACGCCTGCGTCTTCGCCCGCTTCGCGATCTGCACCGCGGTCTCGCCCTTGACGATGGGCAGGCTGTCCACCCCGATCTGCACGCCGAGGATCGCCAGCTGCTCCATCGCCGCCGGGCGGTTGGTGTCGAGCGAGGCGAGAAGAACCTTCTTGCCGTTCTTCTCCTTCAGCCGCTTGGCCAGCTTGGCCGTGGTCGTGGTCTTGCCCGAGCCCTGAAGCCCGACCATCAGGATCGCCGCGGGCGGATTGTCGATCTTCAGCGCCTCGGCCGCACCGTCGCCCGCCAGCACGCGGATCAACTCGTCATGGACGATCTTCACCACCATCTGGCCGGGAGTGATGGATTTCGTCACGGCGGCGCCGGTGGCCTTGTCCTGCACCCGCTTGATGAAATCCCGCGCGACCGGCAGGGAGACGTCGGCCTCCAAGAGCGCCACCCGCACCTCGCGCAGGGCGGTGACGACATCGGCCTCGGTCAGCGCACCGGCCTTGGTCAGGCGGTCGAAGACGCCGCCAAGGCGTTCTGACAGGCTCTCGAACATCGCGTCACCTCATCGTTGCGGTCCGCCCCATATGGGGGCTGCGGCGCAAAGCCGGAAGGCACCCGTGGGCGCAACCGCGCTGACGGATGTCGATCCCGGGCAATGCCCATGGGACCGGAAGCCACGGCCTCCGGGGAATTGATCCGGGCGATACGCCGGGCGGGGGCGGGAGTCAAGCGCGGCGAGTCCGATGGCCGGGCCAACCTGC
>CAYLSD010000003.1:0-56072 GCA_964386345.1 uncultured Fuscovulum sp. | reverse complement strand
CGCCGGGCGGGGGCGGGAGTCAAGCGCGGCGAGTCCGATGGCCGGGCCAACCTGCACCATGTGGCGAAGGCAGGGGCCTTCGCCAGAGGGTTGATACCCCTCCCCCTTGCCTTTCCCCCTCTGCCCCGGTCAGATGTGCGGCAGCGCACAGGAGGAACCATGCAGAACTGGGACGAATTGCGCACCGCCTATCAGGTGGCGCGTCTGGGAACGGTCTCGGGCGCCGCCGAGGTGCTGGGGGTCCACCATGCCACCGTCATCCGCCACATCGACGCGCTGGAGGCCCGGCTGGGGGTCAAGCTCTTCCAGCGCCACGCCCGCGGCTATACCGCGACCGAGGCGGGGCGCGACCTCCTTACCGTGGCGCAGGCCGCGGACGAGCAGTTCGTGCAACTGACCAACCGCATCAAGGGCCATGGCGAGACGGTGCAGGGCGAGCTGATCGTCACCTCCATCGCCGGGATCGCCGATCTTCTGGTGCCGGTGCTGGCCGGATTCCAGGCGCAGCACCCGCAGCTGGTGGTGCGCTTCCTGACCGACATGCGCCTCTTCCGGCTGGACTATGGCGAGGCGCATGTGGCGATCCGCGCCGGATCGGCCCCGGAAGAACCCGACAACGTGGTGCAGCCGCTGGTGCGGATCAAGACCGGCCTCTACGCCGCGCGCAGCTATGCCGATGCTCATGGCCTGCCCGCCTCCGAGGAGGACCTGCCCGACCACCGCTTCATCGTGGCCGACAGCGAGGCCGCCCGCGCCCCCTTCTACCGCTGGCTGCGCGAGCATGTGCCGGAAAGCGCGCTGACCTTCCGCACCGGCGAGCCGCAGGCGATGGAACAGGCGCTGCGGCAGGGCGCCGGGATCGGCTTCCTCTCGGCCTTCCGCGCCCATGGCGACGAAAGCCTGGTCGAGGTGATGGCGCCGCGGCCGGAATGGGAATCGCCGCTCTGGCTGGTGACCCATGTCGACCTGCATCGCACGCGCAAGGTGCAGGCCTTCCTCGCGCATCTGAAAGAGGCGGCCAAGAGCTGGCGGCTGTGCAACTGACACGCGCGCGTCAGGGCCATGCGGCGATGCTGGCCTTCTCGGCCCTTGTCGCCGGGTCGTTCAGCCTTGGCGCCATGGCCGCGCCGCATGTCGATCCGGCGGTGCTGTCGGCGCTGCGCTTCGCCATCGCGGCGGGCATCCTTGCCGGAGTGGCGCGGTCGGCGGGCGGCACCCGCGCCGCGGCCACCAACGCGCCCTGGCGATGGGCGGTGCTGGGGGGCCTTATGGCCGCCTATTTCGTCCTGATGTTCGAGGGGCTGAAGACCGCCGCGGCCGTGCCCACGGCGGCGGTCTTCACCCTGACGCCCGTCATGGCGGCGGGCTTCGGCTGGCTGTTCCTGCGCCAGCGCACCACGGCGCGGATGGCGGTGGCGCTGGCCCTTGGGGCAGGCGGCGCGCTCTGGGTGATCTTCCGCGGCGATATCGGCGCGCTTCTGCGGATGGAGATCGGACGGGGCGAGGCGATCTACTTCTGGGGCTGCGCGGCCCATGCCGCCTATGCCGCGCTGGTCCGCCGCCTGAACCGCGGCGAAAGCGCCATCGTCTCCACCTTCCTGACCATGGCCGGGGGAACGGTGATACTGACCCTCTGGGCCGCGCCCGCGCTGCGCGAAACCGATTGGGCCGCCCTGCCCGCCATCGTCTGGGTGACGCTGGCCTATGTGTCGATCGCCGCCACCGCCTTGACGACATGGCTGGTGCAATTCGCCTCGCTCCGCCTGCCCGCGGCGAAGGTGATGGCCTATACCTATCTGGTGCCGTCCTGGGTGATCCTGTGGGAACTGGCGCTGCACGGCAGCTGGCCGCCCGCGCTGGTGGGGCTTGGCGTGCTGCTGACCTGCGCGGCGCTGGCGCTGCTGCTGAAGGACTGAACCCGTGCTGCGGCTGGTGGTCATGGGCGTCTCGGGCTGTGGCAAGACCACGCTGGGCGAGGCGCTGGCCCGGGCCTTGGGGGCGGCCTTCGTCGATGCCGACAACCTGCACCCGCCCGCGAACCGGGCGAAGATGGCGGGCGGAGAGGCCTTGGCGGACGCCGACCGCTGGCCCTGGCTGGACCTTGTGGCCGAGACCTTGCGCGACCGCGCGCCGGTGGTGGTCGCCTGTTCCGCGCTGCGGCGGGCCTACCGCGACCGGCTGCGGCAGGCGGGTGGAGACGGGGTCCGCTTCCTGCATCTTGCCGCGCCGAGGGAGGTGATCGCGGCGCGGCTGGCCGCCCGGCAGGGGCATTTCATGCCGGAAAGCCTGCTGGACAGCCAGTTTGCCACGCTGGAGCCTCCGGGCCCCGGCGAGGCCCTTGCGCTGGATGCCCGGCTGCCGCCGGAGGACCTGCTGACGCAGGCCCTGGCGCGGATTTGAAGCCCTTACTTGAACGCGCAGCCCGACTTGATACCCAGCTTGCGGAAGACGATGGCCGCCGGGCAGAAGCCGGTGAAGGACGACTGGATCAGGTTCGCGCCGACGAAGACCGTCAGCCAGACGAACAGCGGCGAGACCCAGACGGTCAGCGCGACCGAGACCAGCACCATGATGCCGGCGAAGAGGGTGATCGAACGGTCGAGGTTCATGTGATTTCCTTTCCTGAAGGGTCAGCTGCGGAAAACCCGGTAGATCGCGGGGATCACCAGCACCGTCAGCAGGGTTGAGGTCAGCAGTCCGAACAGAAGCGAGATGGCAAGGCCCTGGAAGATCGGGTCCGCCAGGATCACCACCGCGCCGATCATCGCGGCGATGGCTGTCAGCAGGATCGGCTTGAAGCGGATCGACCCGGCCTCGATCAGGGTTGCCACCGTGGGGCGGGTGCCCGACGGGGTGGCGTGGCGGATGAAATCCACCAGCAGGATAGAGTTCCGCACGATGATCCCCGCCAGCGCGATGAAGCCGATCATCGACGTGGCCGAGAAGGGCGCGCCGAAGGCCCAGTGGCCGAAGATGATGCCAAGGAAGGTCAGCGGGATCGGCGTCAGGATCACCAGCGGCAGGCGGAAGCTGCCGAACTGCGCCACGACAAGGATGTATATCCCCAGAAGCGCCACGCCGAAGGCCGCGCCCATGTCGCGGAAGGTGACCCAGGTCACCTCCCATTCGCCATCCCACAGCAGCGTGACCACCGATTCATCCTCGGGCTGACCATGCAGCGAGACCACGGGTTGCCCCTCCGGCCAGTCCATCGCCGCCAGCGCGTCCGACACGGCAAGCATCCCGTAAAGCGGCGCCTCGAAATCCCCCGCCAGTTCCGCCGTCACCATCTCGGCGGCGCGGCCGTTGTGGCGGAAGACCGGGTAAGAGGACAGCTCTTCCGCCACCGTCACCACGTCGCCCAGTTCCACCACACCGCGCGCACCGGGCAGGGTGTTGGCCGGGATCGGCGTGGTCAGCAGGCTTTCGCCCATCACCTTCGCGCCCTTGGGCAGCGACAGGTGCAAGGGGATCGGATGCCGCCCCTCGCCGCGGTGGGAATAGCCGAGGGTCTGGCCGCCGTTCAGGATGGCGATGGTGTCGAAGACATCCTGCTCCTGCACCCCGAAGAATTCCAGTTGATCGGTCGACAGCACCAGCCGCAGCCGCCGCGCCTGTTCCCCGAAACTGTCGTCCACGTCGACGATGAAGGGCACGCTTTCGAACGCCGCGCGGATCTTCGCCGCCGCCGCGCGCCTTGCCTCGGGCGTTGGACCGTAGACCTCGGCCAGCAGGGTTGCAAGGACCGGCGGCCCGGGCGGCGGCTCCACCACCTTCAGGACGGCGCCCTTGGGCAGGGTCAGGGCGTCCAGCCGCTGGCGGAGGTCCAGCGCGATGGCATGGCTGCTGCGGCTGCGGTCGTGCTTCGGCGCGAGCAGGACCGAGACCTCGCCCAGTTGCGGCTCGGCCCGGTTGAAGCTGTGGCGGACAAGGCCGTTGAAGTCGAAGGGGGCGGGCGTCCCGGCATGGGTCTGCACCGACATCACCTCGGGCAGCGCCAGCACGGCGCGGGCCACGTCCTGCGCCACCCGGTCGGTTGCCTCGACCGAGGCGCCCTCGGGCAGGTCGATCATCACCGCCAGTTCCGACTTGTTGTCGAAGGGCAGCAGTTTCACCGTCACGTCGCGGGTATAAAGCGCGCCCAGCGAACCGAAGGACAGCACGACCGTGGCCAGCAGGAAGGCCAGCGACCGGCCTCGGCTGTGCAGCACCGGGCGGGCAACGGCGGCATAGGCGCGGCCAAGCGCGCCGCCCGCCGCGGCATGGTCGCCATGCGCCAGTTTCGCCCGCCCGGCGATCTTGACCATCAGCCAGGGGGTGATGATGACGGCGACGAAGAAGGAAAAGATCATCGCGGCGCTGGCATTGGCCGGAATGGGGGACATGTAGGGGCCCATCATGCCGGAAACGAACAGCATCGGCAGCAGCGCCGCCACCACGGTCAGCGTGGCGACGATGGTGGGATTGCCCACCTCGGCCACCGCGTCGATGGCGGCATCGCGGCGCGGGCGGCCATCCTGCATCCCCCAGTGGCGGGCGATGTTCTCGATCACCACGATGGCATCGTCGACCAGGATGCCGATGCTGAAGATCAGCGCGAAAAGCGAAACCCGGTTCAGCGTGTAGCCCATCACCCAGGCGGCGAAGAGCGTCATCAGGATCGTCACCGGGATGACGATGGCCACCACCATCGCCTCGCGCCGCCCGATGGCCAGCCAGACAAGGCCGATGATCGACACCGTGGCAAGGCCCAGGTGGAACAGCAGTTCGTTGGCCTTCTCGTTCGCCGTCTCGCCATAGTCGCGGGTGACAGTGACCTTCACGGAATCCGGGATCAGCCCGTCCTCCAGCGCATGCAGCCGGTGCAGCACCTCCTCGGCCACCACCACCGCATTCGCCCCCGCCCGCTTGGCGATGGCCAGCGTGACGGCGGGGCTGTCATGGACCGCGCCCTCGGCATCCTTCTCGACCCGCCGCACGATATGGTCCGAGGTGTCGGGGACGAAGGAGACCTCCGCCACATCGGCCACATAGACCGGCCGCCCGTCGCGGGCGGTCAGCAGCAGGCCCGCCACCTCGGCCGGGGCCTGAAGGGTCTGGCCCGCCACCAGATCGACCTGCTGGCCGCCATCGCGCAGCTTGCCGGTGTTCAGCGTCCGGTTGGCCTGCGCCACCTTGCCCGCCAGTTGCTGGAGCGTGATGCCGTAAAGCGCCAGCCGGTCCGGGTCGGGCGCGATGCGGATCGCCTCGGGCGCCTCGCCGACCAGATAGGTCAGGCCGACTTCGTCCACCTTCGCCAGCTCCGCCTGCAACACCCGCGCCAGCCGGGTCAGGTCATTGGCGGTAACCTCCTGCCCCGGGGCGGCGGAAAGCGTCAGCGACAGGATCGCCACATCGTCGATGCCGCGGCCGATCACCAAGGGTTCGGCGATGCCCAGCGGCATCCGGTCCATGTTGGCGCGCAGCTTCTCATGCACCCGCAGGATGGCATCCTCGGCCCGCGTGCCGACCTCGTAGCGCGCCGTCACCATCACCGCATCGTCGCGGGTCTGGCTGTAGACATGCTCCACGTCGTTGATACCCTTGACGATGATCTCAAGGGGCTCGGTCACCAGCTTGACCGCATCCTCGGCGCGCAATCCCTGCGCCATCACATGGATATCGACCATCGGGACGGAAATCTGCGGCTCTTCCTCGCGCGGCAGGCTGGCCAGCGCGACCAGCCCGGCGGCCAGCGCGGCAAGAATGAACAACGGCGTCAGCGCCGAGGCGATGAAGGCCCGCGTCAGCCCGCCCGCGATGCCGAGGGGATGGTCCTTGACCGGATCACTCATGCCCCGCCCCATCGGTTTCCACCCGGTCGCCGGGGACAAGACCGGACAGGATCTCGACCATCGCCACGCCGTCGATCACCTCGCGCCCGCCAGGAACCACGGCGCGCAGGGAGACCGTATCCCCCTCGGCCACCGGCACGAAATCCAGACCCGAGCGGCTGACCAGCGCCGTTTCCGGCACCACCAGCGCCATGCGGCTGGCGACGGGCAGGCGGACCAGCACGCGGGCATCGACGAAATCCTCGGGCAGGCCGGGCACGGCGACATCGGCGATCACGCGGCCGTTCTCGATCAGCGGATAGACCCGCTCAAGCCGCCCCTCCTGCGGCCCGGCGGGGCCTTCGATCCGGATAATGCCGCCTTCGGTCAGGCTGGAGGCATGGCGCTCCGGCACGGCAAGGCGCAGGAAGATGCCGCCGCCGCCCAGCATGGCGACCACCTCGCCCGGCATCACCACCGCACCCGCGGCAACCGGCACGTCCAGCACCCGGCCCGCCGCCGGGGCCAGCACCGCGCCCTCGGCCGCCTGCTGCTCGATGACCCGGCGCTCGGCCTCCACAGCGGCGATCTGGCCCCTGATCACATCGACCTGCGTCCGCAGCGCATCCAGCCGCTGCGCCGTGGTCACCCCGCGGGCCAGCAGATCTTCGCCGCGCTTCAACTCGGCCTCGGCATTGGCCAGTTGCGCCAGAAGCGCACCACGCTGCGCGTCGATGGCCGACAACTGGAACACCAGCTTCTGGTCGGTGATCCGCGCCAGAACCTCGCCCGCGGCGACCATGTCGCCCTCCTTCACCGCCAGTTCGGTCAGCGTCCCGCCCAGCCGGGCCCGCGCGGGCAGCCGGTCGCGCGCCTCGACCCGGCCGAAGACGGCCTTCCAGTCGGTCAGTTGCACCGGCTGCACCTCAACCGGCCCGGCAAGCGCCCGCTGCGGCAAAGCCAGCACAAGCGCCAGCAGAATCATCCGGCCCATCGTCGCACGCGCCATGTTGCCCACCCTCCGGCGATATCCGTTTGGCGCTCATATATTCATATTATTGCATTTGTAAAGGACGCATCGCAGCTTTCCGGCCGAAGCCGCACCGGCAGCTCGACACATGTCCCGGATTTGCCGCCCGGCCGCAGCCATATGGGGGCGGCCACCGGACCGGCGGCTCAGGCCATGGCGAGGATAAGGAGGAACGCACTGCCCAGGGCGATCTCCAGCCCGGGAAGGCTGGCAAGCAATGCCGCCACGGCCCCCCTGACGCGGGCAGAAAGAGGCACGCCGGGCGGCCAGCAATCGTCGGGGGGCATTCTGTGTCTCATCTGCTTTGCGAAAGGCAAGGGAATGCCCGATGGCCAATCCAAAAACACAGCGCGCCCGATAACACTCGATATGACGGCATTCCCTTGTATTCTCTACCTAAGGCGAGAGACCGGGGCTCGACCAGTTGTCTTTTTCGGCAGGTTTCGACCGGCGCGGATACAATCCCCGCCGCCGCATTCCGATTGTAGCCGCGCACACCGGACACCGCTGGACCCGGGCCGCGGGATCAAGGGAAAAGAGGAACGCCACGGCCGCAAGCAGCTTGGGCTGCGGGCTGTGCGGATCAGCCGCCGGGAACCTCAAAGCACTCCGTCAGCCCTCCGCCGGTCTCTTCGATGCTGTGCGTGGTGCAGACGGCCTTCGGCTCCGGCCCGACGGGGGTGCAGGCCGCGACGATCAGGGCAAGGATGAGAGCGAGGCGCATGGGGTTCCTCGGCGGTGCGTATCCCGAAACGATGCTCCTGCGCGGTGCGGTGGGTCAAGATCGGATCTCGCAGGGGTGCCAGGACGCGTGTCAGGCGCTGCACAGAACGGCGATGACCGCACCGCCCAACATGATCTCCGGGACGGGCAGGCTGCCAAGCAAGGCCACCACAGCATGCATGATGCGCGTGGAAAGGGCCTTGGGCTGCGGCCAGCAATCGTTACGAGGCATTCCGGGACTCAGCAGTTCTGGCAAGAAGCGGGGAAGCAAGGGAATGCCCAATCGTCACTTTCACCGGCATGGACACTGACAAAGACACCCGAAATTCACTCGACATCAAAATGTACAAACAACGGCATTCCCTTGTGCGTTCTGTCTAGGTGAGAGAGGCAGGGACGCCTAGTTGTCTTTTTCGGCAGGTTCCGCTCGGCGCGGACACAGTCCATGCCCCGTTGTGCCGATTGTTGCCACACAAGACGCCTGTCCCGGCGCGCATTGGAATCAGCCTGCCGCCACAGGTTGACGGGTGCAATGACGGCTATCCGCCGGGATATGGCGTATAACTCAATCATAAGGGGAAATGGCGGACCCGGAGCGATTCGAACGCCCGACCCCCAGATTCGTAGTCTGGTGCTCTATCCAGCTGAGCTACGGGTCCGTCGTGGGGGGCGATGTAGCCGCGCCCGCACGGCTTGGCAAGGGCGAAAACGAAAGCTTCCGGCCGGTCAGCCCTCGGCAGGACCTTCGGCCTTGGGCAGGCGGATCAGGAACTCGCTGCCCTCGGCGTCGCTGCGCAACAGCTCCAGCCTGCCGCCATGGCCGCGGACCAGTTCGGCGGCGATGGCAAGGCCCAGGCCGGTGCCGCCCTTGCGCGCGCCGCCCTGGAAGGCGGCGAACAGGTGCTCGCGCGCCTTGGGCGGCAGACCCGGGCCGGTATCGCCGACACGGATCCACCAGTCGGATTCGTCCTCCCCGGCCGAAACCTCGATGGTGCCGGGCTGGCCCGTCGCCTCGATGGCCTGGCGGGCATTGCGGATCAGGTTCGACAGCACGCGATGGATCTGCTCGGGGTCCGCCCGCAACACCAGCCCCGGCTCGATGTCGATCAGGCAGGTGACCGGGCCGTCGTCCGCCAGCCCCTCGCCCTCGGCCACCTCGCCCACCAGCGGGGCCAGCGCGAAGCGGCGCAGGGCCGGAGGCGCCTCCTCGGCCTTGCCGAAGACCAGCGTCGATTCGCACAGGGAGACCGCCCGGCTGATCGAGGCGATCAGCTTCGGTGCCGACCGCGCCACCGCCGGGTCGACGCTGCCTTCCAGCCGGTCGGCGAACAGTTGCGCCGTGGTCAGGATGTTGCGCAGGTCGTGGCTGATCTTGGCCACCGCGCCGCCCAGTTGCGCCAGCCGCTCCTTCTGCTTCAGCGCCCCGGTCAACTGGGTCTGCATCCGCGCCATCGCCTCCTCGGCCTCGCGCAATTCGATCACCCCGGCGGCGGGGGCGATGACGCTGCGGGCATCCTCGGGCGCCTCGGCATAGGCCTGCATGTGCCGCACCACCCGATGGATCGGCAACACCAGCAGCCGCTGCACCGCGATGAACAGCAGCACCGCCGTCACCGCCGACATCAGCGCCGACATCGCAAGGATGCGCAGGCCGTAGTCCATCAGCTGATGGCGCAGCGCCCGCGTGTCCATGGTGATCTCGATCAGCTGGCCGCCCTCCTGCACCGGGTTGCCGATCACCCGGATCACCTTCACCTCGCGGTCGGCCAGCACAACCAGCGCATCGTGGATCAGGTCCCAGCTCGAGGCAGTGCGCAGATCGTAGCTGTCCGCGATCGGCCCCGGAACCGGAGAGGACAGCACCAGTTGCCGCACCTCGTCGCGCCGCAGCACCACGTTGAACACCCCGGCGTTGGCCAGAAGCTCCTCCTCCAGCGCCGGGCTGACCACTTCGTCCGAGGCAAGCTGCGTCAGCGCCGCGATCTGCGCCATCTTCAGCCGCTCGGCCAGAAGGTCGTAACGGTAGCGGGCGACCGAGGGCAGGAAGACCAGCACCTCGGCGAGGATGACGAAGGCGACGGTCAGAAGCAGGAATCGCCCCGAGAGCGTCCTGAAGAAGCGCCAGCTTCGGCCCCCTGCCCCTGCGTCCCGACCTTCCCCTGCCACCCGCTCCACCATACCCAGACCGTTCCGGCTGCCTGCCGGTGCCTTGAATGGGCAGAGGAATATCAAATACCTGCCCGCCGCAGAAGGACAAAGACGCGGGGGGGCGGGATGGTTCCATGGCGGCTTGGGCCGGGGGCCGTGCGGAAGAAGGCAAGGCGATGGCCTTCGCCATGGCTGGCGGATATGGTCCCGCCCGCCCGCCTTGCGCATGACCCGCCGACTGTTGCACATCCCCCACGGAACCCGCGTTGACTTGGGCGGCAAACGCCCCTATCAGGCGGGCTTCAAGTTACCGCCCTCGAATCTGCAAAGGTTCGGGCACCCGATCTGATGGAGACCGCGATGAAGCGCACCTACCAACCCTCGAAGCTGGTCCGCAGCCGCCGTCACGGCTTCCGCGCCCGCATGGCCACCAAGGGCGGCCGTCTGGTGCTGGCCGCGCGCCGCGCCAAGGGCCGCAAGGTCCTTTCGGCCTGATCCCGATGCCCCCGCGGGGGCAAGGAGACATCATGGCACCGCCGGAGGCACAGGACGCAAGGCATGACGCCGAAGCGCCCGCCGCGCCCCCGGCGGTTTCCTTTTGCGTGCTGAAGACCCGGCCCGAGTTCCTGAAGGCCGCCTCCGCCCGCCGGCAGGGCACCGCCTCCTTCCTGCTGCAGGCGCGCGACCGGCGCGACGGCGACCCGAAGGTGCAGGTCGGTTTCACCGCCTCGAAGAAGACCGGCAACTCCGTCATCCGCAACCGCGCCAAGCGCCGCCTGCGCGAAATCGCCCGCGCCGTGATCGGCCCGCAGGGCCGCCCCGGCTGGGACTATGTGCTGGTCGCCCGCCCCGGCGCCACTGTCTCCCGCCCCTTCGCCGGGATGCTGGCCGACCTGGAAACCGCCCTGCGGGCCGTTCACGAGCCCCGCAAATGACCCCGCTCGCCCATCTGCTGGCCCTGCCGGTTCGCGCCTACCGGCTGCTGCTGTCGCCCTGGGTCGGCCATGGCTGCCGCTACCAGCCCACCTGCTCGGCCTATGCGATGGAGGCGCTGGAGCGTCACGGCGGCCTGAAAGGCGGATGGCTTGCCGCGCATCGCATCTGCCGCTGCCACCCCTGGGGCGGGCATGGCTACGACCCGGTGCCGGGCGCGGACCCGGAGCATGACGCCAGCCGCGCGCCGGGGCCTTCGGCGCCGCCTCACTGATCCCGCGACCGGCGGACGAAGCCCGGCAAGCAACGAAACCTACCTCAACGCCTCCCCCACCAGATGGACGCGGAACGGCTCGCCCGCCGCCATGGCCTCGGCAAGATCCTCTTCCGAGACCGTATTGGCGAAGGCGGCCACCTCCAGGATCTCCTCCACCGCCACCGGCTGCAATTCCCAGCGTCCGGCCGGGAAGGTGTCCGGCAGCGCCGAAGCCGCCAGCCGGTCCAGCGCATCCGCGCCGAAGACCACCGCCCCCTCGAAATCCACCGATTTCAGCCCGGCGCCGGTGAAATCCGCCCGCAGGACCAGCGTGCCGCGGAAGGTGGATACGCCAAGCTCCGCCCCGGTGAACGCCGCACCGCGCAGCACCGCACCGTCGAAGCGCGTCGCCAGCATCCATGCGCCCGAGAAATCCACATCCTCCACCACCGCGCCGCTAAAATCCGACCCCGACAGCACCGTGGTCAACGGCTCTCCGGTCCAGACGCCGGGCCAGCGCATCCGCGCCTCGTCCACGGTCGAGAACCTTCCCTTCATCAGCTTCGCCCGGGTGAAGCGGACATTCTCGGCGAAGGAGCCGCCCAGGTCGAAATCGTTCAGATAGGCGCCGGTGAAATCGGCGAAGGCCAGCCGCGACATCTGGCCGGTGAACAGGGCCAGGTCGATCTCGGGCAGCCAGGCATGGGTCAGGTCCAGCCCGGCGGCGTTCAGCGCCTCGAGGTTGCGGATGCCGCCGGTGACCAGCACGTTCAGCAACTGCCCGCGCTCGGGGCTGGCGGGCCGGTCGATCAGCCGGGTCTGCGCCGGCGGATCGGTCCAGCCGTTGTAGGCGGCCAGCCTCGCATAGGTCTCGGGCAGGTCGTCGCGGCGGTCCTGCATGGCATAGCGGAAGCGGTCCGAAGGATCGCCGGGCCGCATCCCGCTGTCGAGGAAGCGATAGGGCTTCAGCGCCCGGCTGACGCTGGTGATCCGCAGGATCAGCCCGTTGTCCACATCGGTTTTCACGTCCAGCGTGTTGACATAGTTCATCACCTCGCCGCCGTCGTCCGCCTTGCGCTCGGTGGCGATGTCGCCCAGCCTTGCCGCGATCTCGGTGATCTCCACCGCAAGCGTGGCGTTGCGCTGCGCCTCGGCCAGTTCCACCTGCTGGGTCAACAGGGCGGACTGGTCGGCGATGCGGGCGTTCTGTTCCTCCAGCAGGCCCGACTGCACCTCAAGCAACTGGTTCTGCTTGAACAACAGCGCCGTCCCCGCCAGCGCCGCCATGGCGGCGATCAGCGCGGTCAGGCTGGCCACCAGCCAGCGCCGCGTGGTGATCCAGGCGTAGCGCGCCAGCACCAGCGCCACCAGATCGCGCGCCGCCTGCGTCGCGCCGCCCGGATCGCGGTCGATGGCGTGCTCGGCGACGCGGGCCAGCGGCGTGGCGAATTCCTCCAGCCGGGCCTCGGCATAGCCGAACAGCCCCCGCCAGATCCGGCGGCGGGCGGCGAAGACGGCAAGGGCCAGCAGGACAACGGCCAGAAGCGCCGCGAAGAAGACGGCGGCCACGGTGCCCGCGCTGTCCTGGATATAGCCCGCCCCGGCGAAGGCGATCAGGATGCCCGCCGCGATGCCGAAGCCGAAGAAGAGGATGGCGCTGACCCCGCCCATGCCGTGCTCCCTGTCCCGCCGCCGATACTTGCCGCCTGCGGGCCGATCCGCCAAGCGATTCCCGCAAGCCCCGCAGACGTTGACTTTCCCGCAGCCCCGCCGCATAGGCCGGACATGTTCAGCCTTGCCCCTCTGCTTCAGGTCGCCATCGGCGGCGCCATCGGGTCGGTCCTGCGCCATCTGGCCGTGCTGGCCTTCGGCGCGCCCTGGGCGGTCATGGGCATCAACATCTTCGGCAGCTTCTGCATCGGCGTCCTTTACGTCACCCTCTCCACGCGGCTGCACCTGTCGCCGCTCTTGATGACCGGCCTTCTCGGCGGCTTCACCACCTTCTCGGCCTTCTCGCTCGACGCGCTGAAACTGTGGGAGGCGGACCGGTCGCTGACCGCGCTCGCCTATGTTGGCGGCTCGGTCCTTCTTTCCCTCGCCGCCGTCGCGCTCGGCGTCGCCCTTGCAAGGAGCATCGCATGAGCGGCGTCAAACTCCTGACCGTCTCCGAGGACGAGGGCGAACAGCGCCTCGACCGCTGGATGAAGCGCCGCTTCCCGCAGATCACCCAGGGCGCGGTGGAAAAGATGTGCCGCACCGGCCAGATCCGGGTGGACGGCGGGCGGGTGAAGGCATCCGACCGGGTGGCCCCCGGCATGGTGGTCCGCGTCCCCCCGCTGCCCGAGAACGAGGCGCCGTCGCGGCCCCGGCCCGACGGGATCAGCGCCGCGGATGCGAAGATGATCCAGGATGCCGTCCTGTGGAAGGACGAGCATATCATCGTCCTGAACAAGCCCGCGGGCCTGCCGTCGCAAGGCGGCTCGGGCCAGGGCGACCGGCATGTCGACGGGCTGACCGAGGCGCTGAAGTTCGGCTACAAGGACCGCCCCAAGCTGGTGCACCGGCTGGACAAGGACACCTCGGGCATCCTGCTGCTGGCGCGCACCGACCGCATCGCAAGGGCGCTGTCGGAAACCCTGCGCCACCGCGCCGCGCGCAAGATCTACTGGGCCGTGGTCGCCGGGGTGCCGCACCCCCGCAAGGGCTCGATCAAGTTCTACCTCGAAAAGGCCCCCGGCCGCGGCAGGGGCGGCGAGGGCGAGAAGATGCTCTGCGTCCATCCCGCCAAGGCCAGGGAACACCCCGAGGCGAAACGCGCCCAGACCGATTTCTTCACGCTCTGGTTCCTCGGCTCCCGCCTGTCGTGGATGGCGCTTGAGCCGGTGACCGGCCGCACCCACCAGTTGCGCGCCCATATGGCCGAGATCGGCCACCCGATCATCGGCGACGGCAAATACGGCGGCTCGGACGCCTTCAACCCGGGCGACGGCTGGGGCGCCTCGGTCGGCGGCGACATCTCGAAGAAGCTGCACCTGCACGCCCGCTCGATCAGCTTCGAGCATCCAATCACGAAAGAGCTGGTCACCTTCACCGCCCCCCTGCCCGAGCACATGGCCCGGACATGGGCCGCGCTGGACTGGAAGGAAGACGATGTGCCCGCCGATCCGTTCACGGTGTTCAAGTGAGCGGCTGGACGGCGAAAAGGTTCTGGAAGGAAGCCACCGCGCTTGAGACCGGCGGCGGCTTCTCCATCCGCCTTGATGGCCGCGTGGTGAAGACCCCGGCCAAGGCGGCGCTGGTCCTGCCGACGCTTGCTCTGGCCGAGGCCGTCGCCGCCGAATGGGATGCGCAGCAGGGCGCGGTGCGGCCCGAGACCATGCCGCTGACCCGCGCCGCCAATTCCGCCATCGACAAGGTGGCGCCGATGCGGGCCGAGGTCATCGCCGAACTGGCGGGCTATGGCGGCAGCGACCTGATCTGCTACCGGGCCGAAAGGCCGCAGCCGCTGATCGACCGCCAGGCCGCCGCCTGGGACCCGCTGGTCGACTGGGCCGCCACCCATCTGCAATCGCCGCTGGTGCTGACCCATGGCATCATGCCCGTCCCGCAACCCGAAGCCAGCCTTGCCCGGCTGACCGGCCATGTCGCCGGCCTTTCCGACTTCGGTCTTGCCGGGCTGCACGACCTGGTCGCCATCTCCGGCTCACTGGTCCTTGCGCTTGCCGTTACGGAAGGCCGGTTGACCGCGGAACAGGCCTTCGCCGCCTCGCGCGTCGACAGCCGCTGGCAGGCCGAACAATGGGGCGAGGACGAAGAGGAAGCCGCGGCCGAGGCGATCCGCCGCGACGCCTTTCTCCAGGCGAACCGATTCTTCGGATTGTGTCGGTAACATTCCGGGGCTTTTTCCCGCGGCCCGTGCCGCAACGGCCTGCCCCCTGCTCTGCAACCGGTTGTAAACAGAAGATTCTCCCGAAACCGCGGAAGTCCCTTGACCATCCAAAGCGCTTTAGCCGAAACTGCCCGGCACTGGGAGAGGCTCACCTCCAACAGCATCATGCCCCTGCCTCCGGGCCGGGTCCAAGAACCACCGCCCAAAGGCGGCAACTCAGGATGAGGTAACAATGAACAAATCGGCATTTCTCGGCGCACTGGCCGCATCGACCGTTCTGGCCGGCGCCGCCTTCGCCGGCACGCTGGACGACGTGAAGGCCCGGGGCGAGCTGATCTGCGGCTCGAACACCGGCCTGACCGGCTTCGGCGCACCGGATGCAAGCGGCGAATGGAAGGGCTTCGACGTGGACCTGTGCCGCGCGATCGCCGCAGCCGTGCTGGGCGACCCGCAGAAGGTGAAGTTCGTCCCCACCACCGGCGAGACCCGCTTCACCGCGCTGGCCTCGGGCGAGGTGGACGTGCTGGTCCGCAACTCGACCCATACCTACAGCCGCGACGTGGACCTGAAGCTCGATTTCGTCGCCATCAACTACTATGACGGCCAGGGCTTCCTGGTGAAGAAGGACCTCGGCGTCTCCTCGGCCAAGGAACTGGACGGCGCCACCGTCTGCATCCAGACCGGCACCACGACCGAGCTGAACCTGGCGGACTTCTTCAAGTTCAACAACATCAGCTACACCCCCGTCACCGTGCAGGACGACTCGGAGGCCCAGCGCCAGTATCTGGCCGGCGCCTGCGACACCTACACCACCGACGCCTCGGGCCTTGCCGCCGCCCGCGCCACCATGGCCGACAGCGAGAACCACGTGATCCTGCCCGAGATCATCTCGAAGGAACCGCTCGGCCCGCTGGTCCGCCATGGCGACAACCAGTGGGGCGACATCGTCCGCTGGACCTTCAACGCGCTTCTGATCGCCGAGGAGAAGGGCATCACCAAGGCCAATATCGAAGAGGTCGCCGCCTCGACGACCGACCCGGAAGTCCGCCGCCTGCTGGGCCTTGACGGCGACATGGGCCCGATGGCCGGCCTCGACAACGACGCCTTCAAGCGCGCCATTGCCGCCAACGGCAACTATGGCGAGATCTTCGAGGCCAACATCGGCTCGTCCACCCCGATCGGGCTGGCGCGCGGCCTGAACGCGCTCTGGACCCAGGGCGGCCTGCAATACGCGGCTCCGTTCCGCTGATCCGACCGGGGGCGCGGCCTGCAAGGGCCGCGCCCCTTCCTTCCGGCCTGCCCGGCAGGCCGTTTCCAGTGAACACTACCCGATCATCGCGCGGCATGACGCCCGCGGCATAACCGGCACAGAAGCCGGAACCATGACGGGGACACAGGGGGTAATGCATGACCTTGGCCACGGGCTCGCCCTCGGGGGCTGCTAAGGAAGGTTTCCACCTTTCGATGCTTGTCTACGATACGCGGTTCCGCGCGATCACCATCCAGGTGGTCGTGCTGATCCTGTTCCTGCTTCTGGTGGGATGGCTGGTGGACAACACCATCCAGAACCTCGCCGCGAAGGACAAGGACATCAACTTCGGTTTCCTCTGGGTCCGCGCCGGCTATGACATCGAGCAGCAGCTGATCCCCTATACCAACGACAGCCCGCATGGCCGCGCCGTCATCGTCGGCCTGCTGAACACGCTGGTCATCGCCGGGTTCGGCTGCGTGCTGGCCACGATCGTCGGCGTCATCGCGGGCGTCCTGCGCCTGTCGAAGAACTGGCTGATCAGCCTGCTGATGACGATCTATGTCGAGGCCTTCCGCAACGTGCCGCTGCTTCTGTGGATCATCCTCGTCTTCGTGGTGACATCCGAAACCCAGCCCGCGCCGAACGATTTCAAGGTGACGCAGGCGATGGTGGACAGCTGGCAGAACGACGATCCCGACGACGACATCTACCCCGCCGCATCGAAGATCCTGTTCGGCACCGCCGCCGTGACCAACCGCGGCAGCTATGTCGCCACCCCGGTTCTGGACCGCCCGCTTGGCGGCACCACCATCGGCTCGGTCCCGGTCAATTTCTCGGTGCTGGCCACCATCGCCGCCATCATCGCCTCGGTGCTGGCGAACCGCGCGCTGCTGCGCAGGGCCAAGGCGGTGCAGGAGGAAACCGGCGTCCGGCCGGTGACATGGTGGAAATCGCCTCTGATCCTGTTCGGCCCGACCATCCTTCTGCTGGTCGCCATGGGCTTCCACCTGCAACTGCCCGCCTTCGCCGCCGATGAAAACGGCGTGTCGAGGGGCTTCAACTTCCAGGGCGGCATCCTGGTGCAGCACAGTTTCACCGCGCTTCTGATCGCGCTGTCGCTCTACACCGGCGCCTTCATCGCCGAGATCGTCCGCGCCGGCATCCTTGCCATCTCGCGCGGCCAGACCGAGGCCGCCTTCGCCCTCGGCCTGCGCCCGGGCCGCACGATGAACCTGATCATCCTGCCGCAGGCGCTGCGGGTGATCATCCCGCCGCTGATCTCGCAGTATCTCAACCTGACCAAGAACACCTCGCTGGGCATCGCGGTCAGCTACCTCGACCTGCGCGGCACGCTGGGCGGCATCACCCTGAACCAGACCGGGCGCGAGCTTGAATGCATGCTCCTGATGATGCTGACCTATCTGATCATCAGCCTGATCATCTCGGGCGCGATGAACATCTACAACAACGCCGTGAAGCTGAAGGAGCGGTAAGATGCACGACAGCTTCGTCCGAAACGAGATGCTCGCGCCCCAGGACCCGCCGCTGCGGGAGAAGGGCGCGGTGAAATGGCTGCGCGAGAACCTGTTCTCAAGCTGGCTGAACGCCATCCTGACCCTGCTCGGCGCCTATGTCGTCGTCATGCTGGTCTGGACGGCCTTCCCCTGGTGGTGGCACGGCGTCTGGAACGCCAGCAGCCTGGCCGAATGCCGCCAGATCGTCGCCGCAGGCGGCGGCACCGAAGGCGCCTGCTGGGCGGTGATCAAGGCCCGCTGGCACCAGTATATCTTCGGCTTCTACCCCACCGGCCAATACTGGCGCCCGATCCTGACCGCCGGCCTCCTGCTGGCGGCGCTGGCCCCGGTCCTCTACTGGAACGACCGCAAGGGCGCCATCCTGACCGGCATCGCCGGCGGGCTGGCGGTGCTGTCGATGCTGCTGCTGTCCACGCCGGTCATGGCCGTCGTGGTGTCGGCGGCGATCATGGCCGGGCTCTTCGCCTTGGCCTGGCTGCGGCCCCGGCAGATGATCTGGGCCACGCTCGCCTATCCCTTCGCCGCGCTGTTCCTGCTGTGGGGCGGACAGGTCTGGATCTATCTCTCGGCCATCCTCGCCGTGGCGGTGGGCATCGGCTTCGGCCTGCTCTACGGCAAGCTGCGCGATGCCACCGGCAATCTGATCTATGCCATCGTCGCCGCCATCGGCGCGGCCTTCGTCGCCGCGGCCCTGGTGCATTACCTCGACGCCGTCAGCGCCGACTTCCTGACCAAGCTTTCCGCGACGAACAGCTTCTACCCCGGCTTCGGCTCAGGCGGCGGCATCGTGGCGAAAACGCTGGGCGCGCTGGTCTCGGCGGTGATCTGGGCGATTTCCGTCGCCGTCTGGGCCATGGTCGCCATCATGCGCGCCGTCAGCGGGGTGCTGAACCTGAACCTCGGGATGCTGGTGCAATTCCCGCTGGCCAGCACCCTCGGCCTCGGCGCGATCCTCGCCGCCCTCGGCACCTTCAGCGCCGCCCGCAGCCGCGCCGCCGGGATCGGCATCTTCGGCGGACTGCTGGCCATCGGCGCCTATTGGCTGATCCTCCACCCCTTGCTGACCAGCCAACTGGGCGCGGCCATACCCCTCGGCCTGCCGCAGATCAGTTCCGACCAGTTCGGCGGCTTCGTGCTGGCCATCGTGATCGGCGTCACCGCCATCTCGGCCTCCTTGCCGCTCGGCATCCTGCTCGCCCTCGGCCGCCGGTCGGACATGTTCCTGGTGAAGACGCTCTCGGTCGGCTTCATCGAGTTCATCCGCGGCGTCCCGCTGATCACCCTTCTCTTCACCGCCTCGTTGCTCTTGGCCTATTTCCTGCCGCCGGGCACCAACTTCGACCTGATCCTGCGGGTGATCATCCTCGCCTCGCTCTTCTCGGCCGCCTATCTGGCCGAGGTGATCCGCGGCGGCCTCGCAGCCCTGCCCCGCGGCCAGTATGAGGCCGCCGACGCGCTCGGCCTCGACTACTGGCAGGCGCAGCGGCTGATCGTCATGCCGCAGGCGCTGAAGATCTCGATCCCGGGCATCGTCGGCACCTTCATCGGGCTGTTCAAGGACACCACGCTGGTCTCCTTCGTCGGCCTGCTCGACCCGCTGCGCGGGGTGACGCAGATCGTCCGCGCCGACATCAACTGGAAGGGCATCTACTGGGAGCCCTACATCTTCGTCGGCACCATCTTCTTCCTCATCTGCTTCGGCATGTCCCGGTACTCGATGTATCTGGAACGCAAGCTGAAGACCGACCACCGTTAAGGAGCCGCATCATGGCCGAAGCGAAACAGAAGCTGGAGATCTCGGACGAGGTTGCGATCGAGATCCGCAACATGAACAAGTGGTATGGCACCTTCCACGTGCTGCGCGACATCGACATGACGGTGAACCGCGGCGAAAGGATCGTGATCTGCGGGCCGTCCGGGTCCGGCAAATCCACCCTGATCCGCTGCATCAACCGGCTTGAGGAACACCAGTCCGGCCAGATCATCGTCGACGGCACCGAACTGACCTCGGACCTGAAGAACATCGACAAGGTGCGCTCCGAAGTCGGCATGGTGTTCCAGCACTTCAACCTCTTCCCGCATCTGACGATCCTCGAAAACTGCACCCTCGCGCCGATCTGGGTCCGCAAGATCCCCAAGCGCGAGGCGGAAGAGACCGCGATGCACTTCCTGCACAAGGTCAAGATCCCCGAACAGGCCAACAAATACCCCGGCCAGTTGTCGGGCGGCCAGCAGCAGCGGGTGGCCATCGCCCGGTCGCTGTGCATGCGGCCACGGATCATGCTGTTCGACGAACCCACCTCGGCCCTTGACCCCGAGATGATCAAGGAAGTGCTGGATACGATGATCGAGCTGGCGCAGGAGGGCATGACCATGCTCTGCGTCACCCACGAGATGGGCTTCGCCCAGGCGGTGGCGAACCGGGTGATCTTCATGGACCAGGGCCAGATCGTCGAACAGAACGAACCGAAGGAATTCTTCAACAACCCGCAGAGCGAGCGGACGAAGCTGTTCCTCAGCCAGATCCTCGGACATTGAAAACCGGAGATTGTGCTGCGGTCCCGGCCGTGGCAGCAAAAGGGGGCGCGATCCGCGTCCCCTTTTCATTCCGGCACTTCCCCGAGGTCCAGATGAAAGCCCTTGCCGCCCTGACCTGCCTTCTGCTCGCCACCCCCGCCCTTGCCGAAGTGGACGTGCCGCGCCCGGCGGATTGCCTGCTGGTGGTGGGCAAAGAAAAGCTGATCGGCGGCCGCTGCACCTTCACCCCCATCGACACCGACGGGTCGTTCCAGATTGCCAGCCTCGACGGACGCTTCTTCGCCCAGGTGCTGATGGATCGCCCCGGCCAGGGCACCGGCTGGTGGAACGAAACACCCTTCGCCGGTCACGCCCACAGCCCGCTGGGCAAGCTGCACCGGGATGACGCCTGCTGGGTGAACCAGCGGGTTTCGGTCTGCGCCTGGTAGACCCTACGCCGCGATCTCGCGCGGCACCACGAAATCCACCGTCACGCCCTGCCCGAAGCCGACATCGGCCCAACTGTCGATGGCGAAGTCCAGCACCAGCGTCGCCCCGGTCGGGTATTTGCGGAACTCCGGGCTGATCGGCGTCTTCGACACCAGCCTGTGCGCGAATTCCGCGATCCCCGGATTGTGGCCGATCATCATCACGCAATCGCCCTTGCCATGCTTCAGCACCGCCATCATCACATCCGGCCCGGCGTGATAGAGCGTCGGCTTCAGCTCCAGCACCGGCGTTCCGGGCAGCGCGGGCGCAATGCCTGAAAAGGTCTTCCGCGTGCGCAGCGCATCCGAGCACAGCACCTCGTCCGGCACATAGCCGCGGCTGGACAGCCATTGCCCCAGATCGGCCGCGGCCGCCTTGCCCCTTTCGTTCAGGTCCCTGTCGTGATCCGGCGTCAGAGGGTCGTCCCAGCTGGACTTGGCATGGCGCGTCAGGATCAGGCGCTTCATCTGTGGAACTGTCCCATGTGATAGGCGGATTGTTCCCGCATCCTTGCATGGCCGTGGCTCACCGGGCAAGCGCGGCGGACAAGGCAGCCGCCGGAAAGACAGTCCTGCCCCTCGCCGTCCAGCCAGTCGTGGCAACGCGGCACATCATATCCCCCGGCCCCCAGCGCACCCGCCGGGCAGGAGGAAAGGCAGGGCTTCTCCGCGCAGGTCCCGCAAGGCTTTTCGCCCCCGGGCAGGTCCAGCACCTGTTTCAGCGCCAGCGCGCCGCGAAAGCTGACCCAAAGCCCCTGCGTGTCATGCACCAGAAGCCGCACCGGGCTGTCCCAGCAGCGCCCGGTCCGCAGCGCCCATTGGTAGAAGGGATGATACGGCGGCCCGCCGAAGGGGAACAGCGCCTTGGCCCCCAAATCGCAGGCGATCCGCCCGATCGCCCGCCGCGACCAGCGGTCCACCGGATGCGCCTGCCCGTCCCGCCATTCCGGCTGCGCGGTCAGATGCGGCCAGAACCCGGGCTGGCGCGGCCCGAGCATGACAAGGCTCCGCGTCCCCCTCGGCAGCGCCTCCTCGTCCCCGTCCGCCGCGAAGCCGCCCAGCACCTCAAGGCAATGCGGCGCCAGCAGCGCCTCCAGCCCTTCCGCCGTCAGGGGTGATTCGCCCGTCATGGTTAACGCACTCTCGCCGCTGCGGATGCCATACGGCTGCCATACACTTTCCAGACGCTTCGCAGACCGGCCAAAGCGCCCTTGCGTGGCGGATTAACGACGCGCCCGCAAAGACTTAGCCCTGTGTGCGCGGCTTCACCCGCGGCTCGGTCGACCGGATCTGCGACCCCATCCCCTGATCGGTGAACAGGTCCAGAAGGCAGGCGTTCGGCACCTTGCCGTCAAGGATCGTCACCGCCCGCGTGCCCTGCTCGATCGCCATCAGCGCGGTCTCGGTCTTCGGGATCATGCCGCCGGAAATCACCCCCTCGGCCGTCATCCGGCGGATCTCCTCGGGCGTGATCTGGGTCATCACCTGGCCCGAGGCATCCTTCACCCCCGGCACGTCCGTCAAGAGCAGCAACCGATCCGCCTTCAGCGCCCCGGCAATCGCCCCGGCCGCAGTATCACCGTTGACGTTGAAGGTCTCGTTGTCCTGCATCCCCGTGCCCACCGGCGCAATTACCGGAATGATTCCAGCCATGTAGAGGTCGCGCAGCACCTGCACGTTCATCTCGACCGGCCGGCCGACATAGCCAAGTTCGGGATCGTCGGCCTCGCAGACCATCAGGTCGTCGTCCTTGCCGGAAATCCCCACGGCACGGCCGCCCGCATCCATGATCGCCTGCACGATCCGCTTGTTCACAAGGCCGGACAGGATCATCTCGACGACCTCGACCGTGGCCTTGTCCGTCACCCTTTTGCCGCGGACGAAATCCGACTTGATGCCCAGCTTCGACAGCATCTCGTTGATCATCGGCCCGCCGCCATGCACCACCACCGGATGCACGCCGACCTGCTTCATCAGCACGATGTCGCGGGCGAATTCCGCCATCGCAGCATCGTCGCCCATGGCATTGCCGCCGAACTTCACCACCACCACGGCACCGGTAAACCTTTGAAGATACGGCAAAGCTTCGGACAACATCTTCGCGGTGTTCAGTGCATCCTGCATGGTCAGATTCTGCTGTTTCATCGGGCCCTCCGGCATTCCTCCGCCGCATAGGACTTTTGCGTCCCCCTGCCAAGCCTTGCCTTCCCCGCGAAGGGGATTAGCTTCTGGCAGGAAGGAGCCGCCCATGTCCGAACAGAAAGTCCTGGTCCTGACCGGCGCCTCGCGCGGGATCGGCCATGCCACCGTCAAGCGCTTCGGGGCCGAGGGCTGGCGCGTCCTCACCTGCTCGCGCCAACCCTTCGACCCGCGCTGCCCCTGGCCGGGCGGCGAGGAGAACCATATCCAGCTGGACCTTGCCGACCCCAACAAGACCATCGCCGCCATCGAGACCATCAAGGCCAAGGTCGGCGGGCGGGTCCATGCCCTTGTGAACAATGCGGGAATCAGCCCGAAGGGGCCGGGCGGCGCGCGGCTGAACACGCTGGAGACGGACCTGCGGACCTGGGGCCATGTGTTCCACGTCAACTTCTTCGCCAGCGTGATCCTCGCCCGCGGGCTGAAGGACGAACTGGCGGCCACCAAGGGCAGCATCGTCAACGTCACCTCCATCGCGGGCGCGCGCGTCCACCCCTTCGCCGGGGCCGCCTATTCCACGTCGAAAGCCGCCCTGGCCGCGCTGACGCGGGAAATGGCGCATGATTTCGGCCCCCTCGGCGTGCGCGTCAACGCCATCGCCCCGGGCGAGGTGGAGACCTCGATCCTGTCGCCCGGCACCGAGAAGATCGTGGAAAAGCTGCCCATGCAACGGCTTGGCCAGCCGAAGGAAGTGGCGGATGTGATCTGGTTCCTCTGCTCGGACCAGTCCAGCTATATCTCCGGCGCCGAGATCGAGGTGAACGGCGCGCAGCACGTCTAGGCCTCCGGCTCCAGCGGCGGCAGGTCGTCGCGCAGCGGCACGGTCTGGCGTTCGATCATCCGGTGGACGCGCGGGGCGCCGGGGCCGCGGTGCAACTCCATCAGCCGGTCCCAGTTGGTGGCGTCGCTGGCGGTGCGGCGCTGGTTGTGGCGCAGGTAGTCGACCCAGGTCGCGGCGTGGTAGCTTTCGACCCAGATGTCGGGGTTCTCAAGGTCACGCAGCAGCGCCCATTGCCGCGCACCGTCGCGGCGGCGGAAGCGGCGGCGCTCGGCCATCAGGGCCAGGAAGGCCCCGGTCTTGTCGGGCGGGATGTCCCAGTCGATCATCACCATGATCGGCCCCGACCGGGCCTTGAGATCCAATCGCAATGCGGGTGCATTGAAGCGGTTGGCGGGGTCGAGGTTCACGTCGTTCAGGTTCGGCATCGGCCAGACCCGCCCCATCAATGCACCCGCAAGCAGCAGCACCGCGGCGGAATACAGCGCGACGGGGATCGAGATTTCCTCGGCCACCCAGCCCCAGAGCCAGGCCCCGATCGCCATGCCGCCAAAGGCCATGGTCTGGTAGATCGCCAGCGCCCTCCCGACCACCCAGCGAGGCGTGGCAAGCTGGGTCGAGACGTTGAAATGCGACAGCGCCAGCACCCATGAAGCGCCAGCGACCAGCAGCCCCGGCACCGCCGCGACCAGCGTGGCCGCTGCCGCCACCACCGCCGTGCCGGCGGCGAAACCGAGGAAACCGCCCGCGACGATGGCCTCGATACTCGCCGCCCGGCGGATCAGCGGGCTGGACAGCGCGCCGCCGATGGCGCCAAGGCCGAAGGTGCCCAGCATGATCCCGAAGGTGGTAGCCCCGCCGCCCAGCCGGTCGCGCGTAACCAGGGGCAGCAGCGCCATCAACGCCACCGCGGCGATACCGAACAGGAAGGCGCGGCCCATCACCCGGGTCAGGTTCGGCGACAGGCTGACATAGCGCAGTCCGGCCCGTATCGCGCTGCCCAGTTTCTCGGCGGGCAGGTTGCGATCCTCCACCGGGTTGTGCCAGCGGAAAAGCGCATAGATCACCGCCAGATAGCTGACCGCGTTCAGCCCAAAGGCCGCCGCCGCGCCAAGGCTGGCGACGATCACCCCGCCAAGCGCGGGGCCAACGGAGCGCATCAGGTTGAAGCTCATCGAGTTCAGGGTGACGGCGGCGGCCAGATCCTCGCGCGGCACCAGATCGCGCATCGAGGCCTGCCATGACGGCAGGTGCAGCGCCGAGCCGAGGCCCAGAAGAAAGGTGAAGGCCAGCAGGCTCCACGGTCCCAACAGGTCGAACCAGGCGGCCAGCGACAGGCCGACCGAGACCACGAACATGAAGCATTGCGCGGCCAGCATCACCCGGCGGCGGTCGAAATTGTCGGCAATCGCCCCCGCCGCCACCGCCAGCACCATGATCGGCAGCGTGGTCGAGGCCTGCACCAGCGCCACCATCCCCTCGGACGGCGTCAGTTCCGCCATCTTCCAGGCCGCGCCGACGCCCTGCACCAGCGACCCGAGGTTCGAGGCCAGGGTGGCGGTCCAGATCAGCCGGAAGCTCGGGTGGCGCAGCGGGGAAAGCGGGGACTGGCTGTCGGCGGGCATGGCATCTCCTGCCCGCAGTATTGGCGCAACGCGCGCGGGCCCGCCAGCCCGCAGATGCCGCCTGATGCGGGATTCCGCTTTACTGCAAGGTGGCTATGATCGCCCGCAGGGCTTCCACGCCCTCGCCCTTTTCAGAGCTGGTGACGACGATCTCCGGGTATGCGGCGGGGTGCTTCTGCAGGGCCTGCATCACCTGCGCGATATTGGCCTCGCGCGTGGCGCGGTTCACCTTGTCGGCCTTGGTCATCACCACCTGGAAGGTGACGGCGGACTTGTCGAGCAGGCCAAGGATTTCCTCGTCCACCGCCTTCACGCCATGGCGGGTGTCGATCAGCACGAAGGCCCGGCGCAGGGTGACGCGGCCTTGCAGGTATTGCTTCAGCAGCGCCTGCCATTGCCGCACCACGGCCACCGGCGCCTCGGCGAAGCCATAGCCCGGCAGGTCGACCAGATGGCGGCTGTCGCCAAGGGCAAAATAGTTGATCTCCTGCGTCCGGCCCGGCGTGTTCGAGGCGCGGGCAAGATTCTTCCGCCCGGTCAGGGCATTGATCAGGCTGGACTTGCCCACGTTCGAACGGCCCGCGAAGCAGACCTCCAACCGGTCGGCCGGGGGCAGGCCGGACATGGCGGTGACGCCCTTCACGAAGTCCACCGGCCCCGCGAACAACAGCCGCCCGGCCTCGCGGTCTTCCTCCGCGGGCTCCGGCGCCAGCGTGAATGCCATGGTCATTGCAGCACCTCCACCCGGTCGCCGCGAGCGACCTTTCCGCCTTCCAGCACCACGGCAAAGACGCCGAAATCCTGCTCTTCGACCACCTCGCGCAGGCCGCGCAGGGTGTCGGCATCGACAAGGCCGGTGCCGGGGTCGGCCATGGTCGCCTTGCAGCGCCCGACCCGCTCGCGCACCTCAAGCACGGTGGCGCCAATGCGCAGCCGCTTGCCGATCCAGTCGAACTCGGCCCAGGGCTCCACCCCGTCCAGCCAGAGGTTGCCGCGCCAGCGATGGATCGACAGATCCATCCCCATGTGCCGGCCAAGCGCGGCATTCGACGCCAGGTTCTTGATCGAGACCGAGGGATAGGGGGTATCCGTCATCCCCCGCCCCGGCGCGCGCACCAGGGCGACCGGACGAAACCACTCTTGCGGGCTGATCGGGGCCAGCCAGTCGATCAGCCGGGGTCCTTCCGTCTCGGGAAAGAAGCGCAGGACCGGCAGGTCGGGATGGGTCAGCTCCATCTCGCCCGTATCTTCATCGAACCGCGCGGAGATGGCCATCACGGCAGAGGTGCGTGCCCCGCGCTGGAAATTGACGCAGGGCGCCCAGGCCGGAGCAGCCGGGTCGAACTTCGACCTGTCGTGCATCACCGCCCAATGCCGGTCCCATGGCAGCCCGGCCCCCGCCGAAAGCACAACGGACGCGAGTTCCTCGCGTCCGTGGGCCTTGATCGGATGGCGGAAGATATGGGCCAGCGAGGCCGTCATTTCTTGCCCTTCTTCGCGGGTGCCGTGGGCTTGGCCGGGGAATTGGCGGCGACCTTCGCCTCGGCTTTGGCCGCCCGCGTGGCGCGGATATTGCCGAAGATGTCGGGGCGTTTCCCGTGGCTCCACATGATCAGGTATTGCTGGGTGAAGGTGATCACGTTGTTGGTGATCCAGTAGACCACCAGACCGCTGGCGAAGCTGCCCAGCATGAACATGAACACCCAGGGCATCCAGGCGAAGACCTGCTGCTGCACCGGATCGGTGGGCGCGGGGTTCAGCTTCTGCTGCAGCCACATGGTGACGCCCAAGAGGATCGGCAGCACACCGATGAAGATCAGATGCGTCAGCGTGCCGGTCGCGGGCGCATCCCAGGGCAAGAGGCCAAAGAAGTTGTAGATCGACGACGGATCGGGCGCCGACAGATCCTTCAGCCAGCCGAAGAACGGCGCGTGGCGCAGTTCCAGCGTAACGAAGATCACCTTGTAGAGACTGAAGAAGATCGGGATCTGGATCAGGATCGGCAGGCAGCCCGCGGCAGGGTTCACCTTCTTCTCCTTGTAAAGCTGCATCATTTCCTTCTGCAGCTTCTGGCGATCGTCGCCCGCGCGTTCCTTCAGCGCCTCCATCTCGGGCTGAAGCTCCTTCATCCGCGCCATCGAGACATAGGACTTGTAGGCCAGCGGCAGCACGATGATCTTCAGCACGAAGGTCAGCGCGATGATCGCCCAGCCCATGTTGCCGATGATCCCGTGCAGCCAGTGCAGGACGGCGAAGATCGGCTTCGTGAGGAAGTAGAACCAGCCCCAATCGATCGAATCGATGAAGCCGGGGATCGGCGCCTCTGCGGTCTTTTCGGTGCCGAACAGGCGGTCCAGCGCACCCGGCTCATTCTCGTAGGCGCGGATGGCGGACCATTCCTTGGCACCAGCGAAGAAGCGCGAGGTCGCGGTGCCGCTTTCGCCTGCGGCCACGGTCATCACCGGCTGGCGCACCTCGGTCTGGTAGATGTCCTGCGCGGCGGCGTATTTCACCACCTGCGTATGCGGCTTGCCCTGTTCGGGCACCTGCACGGCCATCCAGTAATGGTCGGTGAAGCCCAGCCAGCCATCCTGCGCGGCCTCGGTCACCGTGGCGGCGGCCTGTTCGCGTTCGATCACCGGCAGGTCGTTCACATCCGTATAGTCGACCTCGGTCAGTTTGCCGTCGGCGCGGCCGATCACACCTTCGTGGACGACGAAGATCTTCTGCAGATCCTTGGGGATGCCATGGCGGCGGATCAGCCCGTAGGGCTGCAGGCTGACCGGCGTGCCGCTGCCGTTCTGGACCGAGTCGGTGATGGTGAACATGAACTTGTCGTCCACCGCCACCTCGCGGGTGAAGACCAGCCCCTTACCGTTGTCCCAACGCAGCGCTACCGGCTCGCCGGGCCGCAGCGTGGCGCCGCCCGCGATCTTCCATTCGCTGTTCGGGCCGGGCACGTCGTCATAGGTCAGCCCGGGGCCGGGTGCCCAGCCGTAGAGGGCGTAGAAGGCATCCTCCTTCCCCACCTCCGACAGCAACGTGACCTCGGGCGAGGACGGGGCCAGCGTCTCGCGGTATTGCTTCAGCCGCAGGTCGTCGAACCGGCCGCCGCGCATGTTGATCGACCCGGCCAGCGCCGGCGTGTCGATGGTCAGCCGCTCGGCCTCGGGCAGGGCCTCGGCCGCGGTCGGGTCGACAGCGCCGCCTTCGGACAAAACGGCGGGCGGCAGCGCCGCCTGGCCTTCGGCCGTGGTGGGGCTGTTGGGATTCTGCGCAGGTTCGGGCGGAGGGAACAGGAACATCCAGACCGTGATGACCAGCATGCTGAGCACCATGGCGAGAATGAGGTTCTTGTTGTTCTGACCGTCCATCAGGACCACCGCCGTTCGTGAAAGGGATCAGCGGTGCTTGAACAGAAGGGGGCGGGAAAGGTCAAGCGCTTTTGCCCGGAATGCTGCGCCCGCCGGTCCCGCAGGCGCATCTTCCGCGCCTGCGCCCGTGTCAACGGGGTATCCGCGCGCCGATGACGGGAATGCGCTCCCGCCGCGTGGTGTGGCGGGTGATCCATTCCGTCGCCTCCTCCAGCGGCATCGGGCGGGCAAGGCCGTAGCCCTGCACATGGCCGCAACCCAGTTGCGACAGCATCGCGTATTCCGCCGCGGTTTCCATGCCTTCGGCCAGTGTCTCCAGCCCTAACCGTTCGGCCAGGGAAACGATGGCCGAGATCATCTTCTGCTGTTCGCGGTCCTGGTCCACCCGGGTGACAAAGCTGCGGTCGATCTTCAGCCGCCGCACCGCAAAGCGCCTTGTCGCGGTGATCGAGGCATGGCCGGTGCCGAAATCGTCAAGGTCGATGCCGCAGCCCATGGCGGCAAGGGCGGCGATGTTCGACACCACCATGTCATCGCCGGAACCTGCGACCACGGTTTCCAGGATTTCCACCGTCAGCCGGTCCGGTGTCAGATCGAAACGGTCCAACTCCCATTTCAGCCGTTCGGGCAGGCGCGGGTTGCGCAGTTCCGACGCCGCGAAATTGACCGCGACGGTGGGCACGCGCAGACCGCCACGATCCCAGCCGGACAGCGCGGTCAGGGCGTGGAACAGCATCACCTCTCCCAGGCGCCCGGTCATGTCGCCATCTTCGACCGCGGGAAGGAATTCCGACGGGGGCAGACAGCCGCGGTCGGGATGGTGCCAGCGGGCCAGCGCCTCCATCCCCGATATCTCACCGGTTTCGGTGGCGATCTGCGGTTGGAAATGCGCGTGGATCTGACCGTTTTCCAGCGCGGCCTCGATCTGGTCCCGGATCGTGTCGCGGGCGGCTTGCCGGCGCGGCATCCCGGTCGACCAGGCGCGGATGGCGCCGGGACCGTGGCGGGCGGCCTCATCCGCGGCGACCTGCGCCGCCTCCAGCAGCGAGGCCCCGGTCAGTTCCGCCGAGCGGCCTGCAATGCAGAAGCCGACCGAAGCCGTTACGTAAACCTGTGTCGCACCCAGCGAGATCGGTTCGGTGATCGCCTCTTGCAGGCGGGCACACATTTGCACCAGCGTTTCAAGGTCCAGCCGTCGCACCGGCGCCAGCACCACGGCGAAACCGCCGCCCTGCATCGGCGCCACCAGATCGTCCGTACGCAGCGCGCCGCGAATCCGCTGTCCGGACCGCGCCAGCATCTCGGCCAGCGCCGCGCGCCCGTGGCGGTCCAGCAGGTCGCCCGGATCATCGAAACGGATCACCAGACAGGCGGTGCCGCACCCGGACCCGGCCAGCCCGGGCAGGATCGCGTCCATCGTGCCGATCACCCGCGCGATCGTTGGGCCCGTGTCCTCTGCAACAAGCGACGGGCCGGGCGATGCGGTGACGGCAAAAAGAAGCGGCAGGCCAAGCGCCAGCATGAGCAGCACCTTTTCCCCGCCCATCCAGAACCCGGCCAGCGTGATCGCGGGCAGGAACACCAGAAACTCCGGCCGCCGCACCCAGGCCAGAAGCCGCATCGCGCGCTGGACCGCAGAGGGGGACTGGGACATGAGGGCAATCCTTTCCGCTGACGCAGACCACGCGGGCCTGCGTTCGGGGCCGAGTAAAGGCGGAAAGGGTTGATCGCTTCGTTAATCCGGCAGGCGAAGATGCTTCGTCTTTTCTTCAATTTCGCCCGGCTGGCCCAGCAGCAGGCCGGCGAAGTCGAACAGGCCCGGGTCGGCCAGATGCGAGGGGCGCACATTCATCAGCGCACGGAACATCACCTGCCGGCGGCCGGGGGTCCGCGCCTCCCACTCATCCAGCAACTTCTTGACCTGCACCCGTTGCAGCCCCTCCTGGCTGCCGCAAAGATCGCAGGGGATGATCGGGTAATTCATCGCCCGGGCGAACCGCTCGCAATCGGCCTCGGCCACCAAGGCCAGCGGGCGGCAAAGGAACAGGTCGCCCTCTTCGTTCACCAGCTTCGGCGGCATGGTCGCCAGCCTGCCGCCGTGGAACAGGTTCATGAAGAAAGTCTCAAGGATGTCATCCCGGTGATGGCCGAGGACCACGGTCGAACACCCCTCCTCGCGCGCGATCCGGTAGAGGTTGCCACGGCGCAGGCGCGAGCAGAGGCTGCACATCGTGCCACCCGGCGCGATCTTCGAGGTCACCACCGAATAGGTGTCCTGATATTCGATCCGGTGCGGCACGCCCATGCGGGTCAGGAACTCGGGCAGCACGGTGGCCGGAAAGCCGGGCTGGCCCTGGTCGAGGTTGCAGGCCAGCAGGTCCACCGGCAGCAGGCCGCGCCATTTCAATTCGGTCAGCACCGCCAGCAGGGTGTAGCTGTCCTTGCCGCCGGACAGGCAGACCAGCCAGCGGTCGCCGGGGCGGACCATGCCATAGGTCTCGATCGCCTCGCGCACGTTCTGCACCAGCCGCTTGCGCAGCTTCCTGAACTCGGTCGAGGAGGGGGCGCCGTGAAACAGCGGGTGGATGTCGTCGAGATCGTCCAGCATGGGGCCTCCTGCGCGGCCGCGATGCCACGAAGTGCCACAGGGGTCAAGGAAGCCGATCCTTCGACGAAAGATCGTGCCCCCTCATCAGCCCTGCCGTTTCACCCGCAGCCGGGCGAAATACTCGACCCGCTTCTTCAACTCGCGTTCGAAGCCGCGTTCCGGAGGCGCATACCAGACAGGGCGGCGCATCCCCTCGGGGAAGTAATCCTGCCCCGAGAAGCCGTCCTCGGCGTCGTGGTCATAGGCATAGCCCGCGCCATATCCCACATCCTTCATCAACCGGGTCGGCGCGTTCAGGATGTGCTTCGGCGGCATCAGGCTGCCTGTCTCGCGCGCCGCCGTGCGGGCAGCCTTGTAAGCCACGTAGACCGCGTTCGATTTGGGCGCCAGCGCAAGGTAGACCACCGCCTCGGCCAGCGCCAGTTCGCCCTCGGGACTGCCCAGCCGTTCATAGGTCTGCCAGCTTGCCAGACACACGTCCTGCGCCTGCGGATCGGCCAGGCCAATATCCTCCACCGCCATGCGGGTGATGCGGCGGGCGAGGAAGCGCGGGTCCTCGCCCCCTTCCAGCATCCGCGCGAACCAGTAGAGCGCGGCGTCGGGGTCCGAGCCGCGCACCGATTTGTGCAGGGCGGAGATCAGGTTGTAATGCTCATCCCCCGACTTGTCGTAACGCGCGGCCCGGCGCATCAGCCGCTTGGCCAGTTCGTCTCGGTCCAGAGGATGGTCGGTCTTCCAGGCCGATATCTGCTCGATCAGGTTCAGTAGCGCGCGGCCGTCGCCATCGGCCATTTCCAGCATGGCCTCGCGCGCCTCGCCCTTCAGCGGCAGGGCGCGGCCGAGTTCCTTTTCCGCCCGTTGCGCCATCCGCTCCAGATCGGCCAGGGACAGCCGTTCGAGGATGATCACCTGCGACCGCGACAGAAGGGCGGCGTTCAGTTCGAAACTGGGATTTTCGGTGGTGGCGCCGACCAGAAGGATGGTGCCATCCTCCATATGAGGCAGGAAACCGTCCTGCTGGGCCTTGTTGAAGCGGTGGATCTCGTCGACGAACAAGAGCGTCCCCTGCCCGTTCTGGCGGCGGATCCGCGCGGCCTCGAACACCTTCTTCAGGTCCGGCACACCGGTGAAGATCGCCGAAATCTGCACGAAAGCCAGATCGGTCTCATCCGCCAGCAACCGGGCGATGGTGGTCTTGCCCACGCCGGGCGGGCCCCAGAGGATCAGCGATGAAAGGGATTTCGCCGCCAGCATGGCCCCCAGCGGGCCATCGGGGGAAAGAACCTGCTCCTGCCCGATGACCTCGGCCAGGCTGCGCGGCCGCAGCCGGTCGGCCAGTGGCCGCGGGGCGGTGCTGGCACCGGCGGAATCGCGCGGAGCGGTATCGAACAGATCGGCCATGCTGCCAGTCTACGGTGGCGTGACGGAATGGAAAAGCGGGCTTGGCGGCCAGCCGCGGATGCGCTTCGCCCCCCGGGCCGGGGAGGCGGGATCCTCCGTCGATCAGAAGACCCCGGTGATGGAACCCCACCTGCCCAAGCTAGTGCAGCTTGGTCGCCATCGACATCGAGACGCAGACGGACCGAGCCCCTCCGGTGTCGATCACCGGCCCGACGGGAATGCAATCCAGCCCTACGCGACGCGCCAGCCGAGGGCTGTGCTCGGGGATGATGCCCAGAAGCGTGGTCACACCCAGATTGCGGGCCGAGATCACCATCTCGCGGATCAACTGCATCTGCACCCGCAGCCTGTCTGCTGCGGGCACGACATCGGAGACGAAGACCCGGCTCGATTCCCAGATATAGGGGTCCACCGGCGCCTTGAAGTTCAGGAGGTTCGTCGGGATCGTCTCCAGATAGCCCAATTGGGCATCGCGGATCATGTAGCTGTACATGCCGCAGCGATGCGTGGAGGGCGTCAGGCGAACCCCTGCCAGCACCTCGCCGCGCCGGTGAACGGCCACCCAGCGGCTGGCCGGGGTGTCATACTGGTCGAACTCCATCCCGTCGGCCTGAGGCAGGTCCCACTTGTTGTGCTGGATGAAGGTCCGGTGCCGGGCCCGGAACATGTTGGCGAACAACTGTCCATAATTGTGCAGGTTGTCGAAAGACAGCGTTGTCGCTTCCATTTCCGTGTCTCCTTCGTGGCCTGGCAGAACCTTTGAAGAGGAATCGTCCATATCCGTTCACAGCAGCCGATATTCGCGCGCCTTGCGCACGGCTTCCGAGGTCGTGCGCGCCTCAAGGCGGACGCGCGCAGATGTCAGCCGTGCCTTGAAGGCGCTTTCCGTGATGCCCAGTCTCTCCGCCGCCGCCGAGTGCCGGTCCCCGTTGGCAACACATTCCAATGCTTCGATCTGCGCCTTGGTCAGGTCCGAGGGCGGTTTCGCCTCGATATGCAGCCTGATCGTCAGTTCCCGCAGGAAGGTCAGTTCCTCGTCGCTGAACTCCCTGTCAGAGCGCGAGATACCCACGATCGACCGGGAGGTGATCGGACCATAGGACGATACCGCCCCGTAGTTCAGACCATGCGCAGCGGCCTTCTTCATCACACCGAACGGGTCCGGCAGGGGAATCGAGCTCCACCGGGTCGTTCCTTCGACACCTACACCCCAGAACACCAGAGGATCGCGGAGGTAGTAGGAATGCGAGTTGTAATACTCCACCCAGGGCTCAGGGTATGAGCTCTTGTAGACAAGCGGCGTTGCGAACCGGATGTGCAGCCCGACATTGTAGCCCATGGGCGCCAGGTTATCGAGCTGGTCCAGCAACACTGATAAAACCTTCCGTTCAGACATGCGACCTCGGATCGGGCGGGTCCGATTCTACTTTGGATTGATCTTGGTGTTCATACTGCCAACTGCAAGAAAAAACCGCAATTTATGCAACTGCTTGGCCCCGGGTGCCGGGAAATTGTAAGAAAACGGCAAAGGCCCGCCGAGAGGCGGGCCTTGCGCTTGTCACGGGAAGGAGCGGCCCAAGGGCTCAATCCTCGGCGGCCTCCAAGCGGGCCAGATCGGCGGCGCCCTTCGCGGAAGGATCGCGGTCGACGAATTCGATGATCGCCATCGGGGCCATGTCGCCATAGCGGAAACCGGCTTTCAGGACGCGGACATAGCCACCCTGACGGTCCTTGTAGCGCGGGCCCAGGATTTCGAACAGGCGGGCGACGTGCTTGTCCTGCTTAAGCTGGCTGGCCGCCTGCCGGCGGGCGTGCAGGTCGCCACGCTTGGCCAGCGTGATCAGTTTCTCCACGATCGGACGCAGTTCCTTGGCCTTGGGCAGGGTGGTCTTGATCTGCTCATGCTCGATCAGCGAGCCGGCCATGTTGGCCCAGAGGGCCTTGCGGTGTTCGTGGGTGCGGTTCAGGCGGCGGTAGCCGGAAGAGTGACGCATGACGGTCTCCTATGGTCTCGTTTTGCTTTGTGTTGCGGCCCGTGCGTTGCGGGCCGCGTCGTTGGGGCGGAATGCCCAGGGTTCCCCGCCATCGCGGGCATTTCGGCAGGGCGGGGTTTCCCCCGCCCATAACTTAAAACTGGTCCTCGAAGCGCTTGGCCAGATCCTCGATGTTTTCCGGCGGCCAGTCCTCGACATCCATGCCGAGGTGCAGGCCCATGCCCGAAAGCACTTCCTTGATCTCGTTCAGCGACTTGCGGCCGAAGTTCGGGGTCCGCAGCATCTCGGCCTCGGTCTTCTGGATCAGGTCGCCGATGTAGACGATGTTGTCGTTCTTCAGGCAGTTGGCCGAACGGACCGAAAGCTCCAGCTCGTCCACCTTCTTCAAGAGCAGCGGGTTGAATTCCAGCCCCGCGTCCAGTTCCTGCTTGCCGGCCTGCTCGGGTTCCTCGAAGTTGACGAAGATCGCCAACTGGTCCTGCAGGATGCGCGCGGCATAGGCCACGGCGTCGTCCGGTGTCAGGCTGCCGTCCGTCTCGATCTTCATGGTCAGCTTGTCGTAGTCCAGCACCTGCCCCTCGCGGGTGGGCTGCACTTCGTAGCTGACCTTCTTGACCGGCGAATAGATCGCGTCGATCGGGATCAGGCCGATGGGCGCATCTTCGGGGCGGTTCTTGTCCGCCGAGACATAGCCCTTGCCGGTGGAAACCGTCAGTTCCATGAACACATCGGCGCCGTCGTCCAGGTGGCAGATGACGTGATCCTTGTTCAGGACCTCGATCCCGTTCGATTCCGAGATGTCGCCCGCGGTCACCACGCCCGGCCCTTTGGCCGAGATCGACAACCGCTTCGGTCCCTCGACTTCCATCTTCAGGCTGACGCCCTTCAGGTTCAGCACGATGTCGGTCACGTCCTCGCGCACGCCCGCCACCGAAGAGAATTCGTGCAACACGTTGTCGATCTGGATCGAGGTGATGGCCGCGCCCTGCAGCGAAGACATCAGCACCCGGCGCAGCGCGTTGCCCAGTGTCAGGCCGAAGCCGCGTTCCAGCGGCTCGGCCGTGACGGTGGCCACGCGCGAAGCATCCGCACCGGGCTTCACAACCAGGTTCGCGGGCTTGATGAGTTCCTGCCAGTTCTTGTGGATCATGCTGTCGCCTCCATTCTTGCCGCCAGTCCCATGGTCCGAAGGACAGGGGCGCCCGAGGGTCTTTCAAACGCAAAGACCGGGCCGCGCGGTGGCGCAGCCCGGTGATGGTATCGCTGCCTCAGACGCGGCGGCGCTTCGGCGGACGGCAGCCGTTGTGGGCCAGCGGCGTCACGTCGCGGATCGAGGTGATGTTGAAGCCCACGGCGGCCAGCGCGCGCAGCGCCGACTCGCGGCCCGAACCCGGGCCCTGGACTTCGACTTCCAGCGTCTTCACGCCATGTTCCTGCGCCTTGCGGCCGGCATCCTCGGCGGCCATCTGGGCGGCATAGGGCGTCGACTTGCGCGAACCCTTGAAGCCCATGGTCCCGGCCGAAGACCAGGCGATGGCGTTGCCCTGAACGTCCGAGATCAGGATCTTGGTGTTGTTGAAGGAAGAGTTCACATGAGCAACGCCGGAGGCGATGTTCTTGCGTTCCTTGCGCTTGCCGCCACGCGCGGCTTTCGGATCACGTGCCATATCTCAGCGCTCCCCTTACTTCTTCTTGCCGGCGATGGGTTTCGCCGGGCCCTTGCGGGTGCGGGCGTTGGTGTGGGTGCGCTGGCCGCGGACCGGCAGGCCCTTGCGATGGCGCAGGCCGCGGTAGCAGCCCAGGTCCATCAGCCGCTTGATGTTCATGCTGACTTCACGGCGCAGGTCGCCCTCGACGGTGAAGTTGGCGTCGATGTATTCGCGGATCGACAGCACTTCGGCGTCGGTCAGCTGGTTGACGCGGCGAGCGGTGTCGATCTTCAGCGCCTCGCAGATCTGGCCGGCGGCCTGCGGGCCGATGCCGTGGATATACTGCAGAGAGATGGGAACCCGTTTCTGGGTCGGGATGTTGACGCCAGCAATACGTGCCATGCGTGCCTTCCTTCCGGTTGCGGCTCCGTAGCACCAGAGCCTTTTTTCACAACTGTTCCCGGCGCAACGGCCGAGAACGACGATCTTCCCATATGAGCGGGAAACCACGGACACGGGTGATTCCATGCCGGGACGCTGTGCCATAGGGGGATTTCCGCCGCCCGTCAAGGGCAGCGGCAAAGATTTCAGTCCTTGTCAAGAACTTTCGCAATGGCGTCTGCAACGACGTCCATTTCCGCCAGCCCGTCCACCGAGGCCAGCTTGCCCTTGGCCCAGTAATAGCCGATCAGGGGCGAGGTCTTCTTGTAATATTCCATCAGCCGCGTCTTCAGCGCCTCTTCGGTGTCATCAGCCCGCCGCTGCATGTCGGTCGATCCGCAGACATCGCAGGTGCCCGGCACCTTGGTCGGCTTGGTCACGTCATGGTAGACCGCGCCGCAGTTGCCGCAGGTGAAGCGCCCGGTGATCCGCGCGACCAGCGCCGCGTCGTCCACCTGCATCTCGATCACCGAATGCAGCTTCTGCCCCTTGCGGTCCATCAGCGCGCCAAGCGCATCGGCCTGCGGCAGCGTCCGCGGGAAACCGTCGAAGATGAAGCCGCCGAAGCCGTTGCCCTGGCCGCCGCCGTTCAGCTTTTCCTCGATCAGGCCGATGACGATCTCGTCCGTCACCAGCTGCCCCTTGTCCATGATCTCGGCCACGCGGCGGCCCATCTCGGTGCCCGAGCTTTTCGCCTCGCGCAGCATGTCGCCGGTGGAAAGCTGCACCATGCCGCGCGCCTCTTCCAGCCGCTTGGCCTGGGTGCCCTTTCCCGCGCCGGGAGGACCCAGCAGGATGATGTGCCTGACCGCCATGCCTCAGCGCCTTGCCGGAGCCTTGGTGCCCGCGCCGTTGCGGCGCTTGCCGCCGCGCAGCTGGCTTTTCTCGATCAGCGCCTCATACTGGTGGGCCAGCATGTGCGATTGCACCTGGCTGATGGTGTCCATCGTGACCGAAACCACGATCAGCACCGAGGTGCCGCCGAAGTAGAACGGCACGCCGACCTTCGAGATCAGCAGTTCGGGCAGCAGGCAGACCGCCGCCAGATAGGCCGAACCGAGGACGAGGATACGGTCCACCACATAGGACAGGTAGTCCTCGGTCTTCTTGCCGGGGCGGATACCGGGGATGAAGCCGTTCTGGTTCTTCAGGTTCTCGGCCACGTCATCCACCTTGAACGACACGTTCGCAGTGTAGAAGTAGCTGAAGAACACGATCATCATCGCCAGCACCAGCAGGTGCAGCGGCTGGCCATAGCCCAGATAGGCGGTGATCCAGGACAGCACGGGGTTGGTGCTGCCGCCCGAGAAGGTGCCGATGGTGGTCGGCAGAAGCAGGATCGACGAGGCGAAGATCGCCGGGATCACGCCCGCGGGGTTGACCTTGATCGGCAGGTGCGACGATCCGCCGTCATAGACCTTCATCCCCACCTGGCGGCGGGGATACTGGATGTGGATCTTGCGCAAGGCGCGTTCCATGAACACCACGAAGGTGATGACCGCGACGACCATCACCAGGATGCCCAGGATCAGCGGGGTGCTCAGCGCGCCCGAGCGGCCCTGCGCGAAGAACTGCGCCAGCGCCGCGGGAATTTCCGCGATGATGCCGACGAAGATGATCAGGCTGATGCCGTTGCCGATGCCGCGGGCGGTGATCTGCTCGCCCAGCCACATCAGGAACATGGTGCCGCCGACCAGCGTGATGACGCAGGAGGCGATGAAGAAGAAGCCCGGCTCATGCGCAAGGTCGCCGGCCTGGATCGACACGGCGATGCCATAGGCCTGGAAGATCGCCAGCCCCACGGTGCCGTAGCGGGTATACTGGTTCAGCTTCTTGCGGCCCTGCTCACCCTCTTTCTTCAGGTGCTGCCAGGGCTGATACATCGTCGCCATCAGCTGCACGATGATCGAGGCCGAAATATAGGGCATGATGCCAAGGGCAAAAATGCCCATCCGGCTGATCGCGCCTCCGGTGAACATGTTCAACATGCCCCCCAGCCCCTGCCCCGCCTGGGTCATGAACTCGCGCAGCGCCGTGCCGTCGATGCCGGGAACCGGGATATAGGTGCCCAGCCGGTAGACGATCAGAAGGCCGATGGTGAAAAAGATGCGTTGGCGAAGATCGGTCGCCTTGCCGAGCGCGCCCCAGGAAAGGTTCGCGGCCATCTGTTCTGCGGCGGATGCCATGTTCTGCCCTTTTCATGGACAACGCCGCCGGACCCGGTCATCCGGTCCGGCGGCGCTGGAAAACCCGTTGCTGATGTAAGCGGTCTTCCGGCCGCTCACAACCGCTTATTCAGCCGCAGCCGCAACCGGGGCCGAAACCGTGATCGAGCCGCCGGCCTTCTTCACAGCCTCGATGGCCGAGGCGGAGGCGCCGGTGACCGTCAGGTTCACCTTCGACTTGATCTCGCCCTTGGCGAGGATGCGGATGCCGTCGCGCTTGTTCGAGGTCAGCCCGGCCGCGACCAGCGCGTCCTCGGTGATCTCGGCCTTGGCGTCCAGCTTGCCGGCTTCGATGAATTTCTCGATCAGGCCCAGGTTCACCACCGCGAATTGCAGGCGGTTGGGCTTCGAGAAGCCGCGCTTCGGCAGGCGGCGGTAGAGGGGCATCTGGCCGCCTTCGTAGCCGCCGATCGCCACGCCGGAGCGGGACTTCTGGCCCTTGATGCCGCGGCCTGCGGTCTTGCCCTTGCCCGAGCCGGGGCCGCGCGCCACGCGCTTCTGCTTCTTGGCCGCGCCTTCGTTGTCGCGAAGTTCGTTCAGTTTCATGTCGCATCTCCTGGCCGGAAAGACCCCCCTGCGACGGATGGGGCCCACACGGCGTTTCTTGTTGATTCCATGACCCCGTGCGGGGCCACCGGGGGCCTCTACACGCAAGACCGCCGAAGATCAAGCGATCAGGGCGCCACCGCGACCTGAGGCACGCCGCCTTCGAACTGCATCAGCATCCCGAGGCTCTTGTTCAGGCCCCAGCGGTTCAGCTTCAGTTCGCCCCGGGCCAGGAACAGGTCCGCCACCCGGTATTGCTTGCGGACACCGGTCTTCGCATCCCAGATCTCGACCACTGCCCCCTTCTTGCGGGGCGGGCCAAGCTGCAACTGGAAGAAGTCGCGGTCGGCGGTCTCGGCCACCGTGGCCAGAACCGCCAGCACCTCGTAATAGTCGGTGATGCGTTCGGCCTTGAAGCGGCAGACCCCTTCGACCCCGGCGAAGCCAAGCGCCGCGGCCCCCGCTGCCATGCCGATCGCCGGACTGGTCAGCACCGCGCTGCCTGCGCCAAGCGCGGTCTCCGCCGCGCCAAGCGCCTTGGCGGCCTTGGCACCCGCCACGACCGCGCCGACCGCGGTGAAACCGGTGCCGCTGTCGACCAGCGTCAGGAAATCCGGGGCGGCCGGGTCGAACCGGGCCATTACCGCCACGTCGGCGGTCGCGGCCGCCAGTTTCGGCGCACGCGCCGCGATCATCTCGCTGAGGCGGTAGTCGCAGACATCCGCCTGTGCGGCGCTGGCGCCAAGGACCGCACAGAACGCGGTCAGGGGAAGAAGGCGGGACATTGGCTGTCTCTCGGGGCTGCTCTGCCCTCTTTGATAGCGCAAATGCCGCGGAAAGGCAAAACCCGGCGGCCTGCCTTCCCGTTCACATTCCGGCCAGCAGCCTCTCTGTCAGGCGCCCTGCGGCCAGACGAACGAGGGTTGTAACCCCTCATAGACCGGGCGGCCGTCGTTCGGCTTGGGATAGCCCTTCGATTCGTCCCAGAAGGCGTGATAGGTCGCCTGGGGGAAATTCGCGTCGTCATATCCCATGACGTTCGGCACCGCGACGCGGATGCGCTTCTGCTTGTCGTCCAGCATCAGCACCGCCCCGCAATCGGTGCAGAGGCAGATCTCCAGCGGCCCGTCGGGGTTCTGCGCATTGAACGGCACCCGCTTCATCTTTTCGGGGTGATCGGCCTGCAGATCGCCGTAGTTGAAGAAGGCCACATGGGTGGTGTGCTGGCCGGTGACGGCCTTGCAGACGTTGCAGTGGCATTCGTGGTTGTCGATCGGTTCCGCCGCCGACGTCACATGAACGTGCTGGCAGCCACCGGCATATTTCGTGGCCATGAAATCCTCCCTGCTGTATCGCCGCCGCCCTTGACGGATCGGCGCCGATGCGAGCTTAGCATCTCAAGGCCGCCGGGGGAGGCATCCTTTAGGATGATGCCCGGGCTTTTCGCGGCAGACGCAACGAAAAACGCCCCCGCGTCTGCGCAGGGGCGTTTCCGGTAGGGCAAGGGTTCACCCCGCCCGGATTTTACCCACGCTCTTCGATGATCTCGACGAGATGGCTGATCGCGTTCACCATGCCGCGGACCGAAGGCGTATCCTCCAGCTCGCGCACACGGTTCAGCTTGTTCAGGCCAAGGCCCTTCAGCGTGGCGGTCTGCACGGCCGGACGGCGCGCGGCCGAACGGATCTGCTTCACCACGATGGTTTTCTTCGCCGCATCCGCGGCCGGCTTCTTCGCCATGATCAGGCCTCCACCGTTTCAGCTTCGGGCTTGCGCAGGATCTCGGCCACTTTCTTGGTGCGGCGGGCCGCAACCTGACGGGGCGAGGTTTCCTTCTTCAGGCCATCGATGGTCGCACGGATCATGTTGTAGGGGTTCTGGGTGCCGATGGACTTGGCCACCACATCCTGAACGCCCAGCATCTCGAACACGGCGCGCATCGGACCGCCGGCGATGATGCCGGTCCCGGCCACCGCGGTCCGCATCACCACCTTGCCGGCGCCATGACGGCCCTCGACATCATGATGCAGCGTCCGGGCGTCCTTCAGGGCGACGCGGATCATCTGGCGCTTGGCCTGCTCGGTGGCCTTGCGGATGGCCTCCGGCACTTCCTTGGCCTTGCCCTTGCCGAAGCCGACGCGGCCGCGCTGGTCGCCGACCACCACGAGCGCGGCAAAGCCGAAGCGCTTGCCACCCTTCACGGTCTTCGAGACGCGGTTGATCGCCACCAGACGGTCGGCGAATTCCGGGGTTTCTTCCTGGCGGTTGTCGCGACGGTCATCACGACGCCCCCCGCGGTTGTCACGTTCTGCCATGAGGCATTCCTTGCATGGTGGCGCGCTTCAGGCGCCGTTGGGGCCAATCCTGGTGCCCCCGATCAGATCAGGGGCCCGGATCATCGGGGCGGCGAGAACGCCGCCCGCCGGTATCAGAACTTCAGCCCGCCTTCGCGGGCCGCATCGGCCAGGGCCTTGATCTTGCCGTGGAAGAGGAAGCCGCCGCGGTCGAAGTAGCACTCTTCGACCCCGGCCTTCTTCGCCCGCTCGGCAATCGCCGCGCCGATCTTGGCCGCCGCTTCGACGTTGTTCCTGCCGACGACGCCGAGATCCTTCTCCAGCGACGAGGCCGCAGCAACGGTCACGCCCTTCACATCGTCGATCAGCTGGACCGAGATGTTCTTGGACGAGCGGTGGACGGACAGGCGCAGACGGCCATGGGCCGTTGCCTTGATCTTGTTCCGCACGCGCAGGCGGCGCTTGAGGAACAGCTCTCTTTTGGTGTTCGCCATTTCTTTCGCGCCCCTTACTTCTTCTTGCCTTCCTTGCGGAAGATATACTCATCCTTGTAGCGGATGCCCTTGCCCTTGTAGGGCTCCGGCTGTTTCCACTCGCGGATGTTCGCGGCAACCTGGCCGACCAGTTGCTGGTCGATACCTTCCACGACGATCTCCGTCGGCTTCGGGGTCGCAACGGTGACGCCCTTCGGCACTTCGAAGTTCACTTCGTGGGAATAGCCGACCGACAGCTTCAGGACATTGCCCTGCATGGCCGCGCGGTAGCCGACGCCCTGGATTTCCATCTCTTTCTTGAAGCCGGTGGTGACGCCGGTCACAAGGTTCTGGATCATCGAGCGGGTCATCCCCCACTGGGCGCGGGCGCGCTTGGACAGGCCACGCGGGGCGACCTTCACGGCATCGCCCTCGATGGTCACGGTCACGTCGTCGCCAGCGGTGAAGGAACGGGTGCCTTTCGGACCCTTCACCTCGATGGTCTGGCCCGAGATCGAGGCCGAAGAGCCTTTCACCAGGGTCACGGGTTTCTTGCCGATACGGGACATGGAACCCTCCTCAGAACACGGTGCAAAGCACTTCGCCGCCGACATTGGCAGCGCGTGCATTTGCATCGGACATCACGCCCTTCGGCGTGGAGACGATGGAGACACCCAGGCCGTTGCGGACCGAGGGGATATCCTTGACGCCCATATACACCCGGCGGCCCGGTTTCGACACGCGCTTGACTTCGCGGATCACCGGCTCGCCTTCGTAGTATTTCAGGCTGATTTCAAATTCGCCCTGGCCGTTCGGGGTGGACTTCTTCTCGTAGCCACGGATGTAGCCTTCGGACAGAAGCACTTCGAGGACGCGGGCGCGCAGCGTGGAGGCGGGCGAAATCACCGTGGACTTGCCGCGCATCTGCGCGTTGCGGATGCGGGTCAGCATATCGCCGAGAGGATCGTTCATAGACATCTGCTTCCTCCCTTACCAGCTCGACTTCACCATGCCGGGGATCTGGCCGAAGGAGGCCAGCTCGCGCAGCATGATCCGCGACAGTTTAAGCTTACGGTAGTAAGCATGGGGACGGCCCGTCAGCTGGCAGCGGTTGTGGACGCGCACGGCCGACGAGTTGCGGGGCATCTCGGCCAGCTTCAGAGTCGCGGCGAAGCGCTCTTCGATCGGCTTCGACTGGTCGTAGACAACCGCCTTGAGGGCGGCCCGCTTGGCGGCGTGCTGCTTCACCAGCTTGGCGCGCTTGACCTCGCGGTTCACCATGGATTTCTTTGCCATTTTTCAGGTTCCTCGGGATCAGGCGTTGAAGGGCATGTTGAACAGCTTCAACAGCGCCTTGCCTTCCGCGTCGGTCTTCGCGGTGGTGCAGATGATGATGTCCATGCCAAGGATCTCGTCCACCTTGTCGAAGTCGATCTCGGTGAAGACGATATGTTCCTTGAGGCCCATGGCGAAGTTGCCACGGCCATCGAACGAGGGCTTCACGCCGCGGAAGTCGCGGACGCGCGGCAGCGCCACGTTGATCAGACGGTCGAGGAATTCATACATCCGGTCGCCGCGCAGCGTGACCTTGCAGCCCAGAGGCATCTCTTCCCGGACGCGGAAGCCGGCGATCGACTTCTTTGCCTTGGTGATGACAGCCTTCTGACCGGCGATCTGGCCCAGTTCCTCGGAGGCCTGCTTGACCTTCTTGGTGTCCTTGACCGCTTCGCCGACGCCCATGTTCAGGACGATCTTGTCCAGACGCGGGATCTGCATGTCGTTCTTGTAGCCGAACTCTTCCTTCATGGCCGCGCGCAGCTTGGCCTGGTAGGCGGCTTTCAGGCGCGGGGTGTAGGTGGCTTGATCCAGCATCAGAGAACCTCCCCCGTGGTCTTGGCGAAACGCACCTTCTTGTCGCCTTCCATGCGGAAGCCGACGCGGGTGGCCTTGCCGTTCTTGTCCATCAGCGACAGGTTCGACAGGTCGATGGGCATGGCCTTCGCCAGACGCCCGCCCTGCGAGGCGGCGGATTGCTTGGTGTGGCGGATGGCGACGTTCACGCCTTCCACAACGGCCTTGTTGTCCTTGGGCATGACCTGGGTGATCTCACCCTTCTTGCCCTTGTCCTTGCCGGCCAGCACGACGACGGTGTCGCCCTTTTTCAGCTTCGCAGCCATATCACAGCACCTCCGGCGCCAGCGAGATGATCTTCATGAAGTTCTTGGCACGCAGTTCGCGCACGACCGGCCCGAAGATACGGGTGCCGACCGGTTCGCCCTGGTTGTTCAGGATGACGGCGGCATTGCGGTCGAAGCGGATCGCGGTGCCGTCTTCACGGCGGACTTCCTTGGCGGTGCGCACGACGACGGCCTTGCGGACGTCGCCCTTCTTCACGCGGCCCTTCGGAATCGCCTCTTTCACCGACACCACGATGATGTCGCCGACCGAGGCATAACGGCGGTGCGAGCCGCCAAGAACCTTGATGCACTGCACCCGGCGTGCGCCGGAGTTGTCAGCTACATCCAGATTCGTCTGCATCTGGATCATTGGTTTACTCCCGACCTTTGGGGACCGTTACTCTGGCCCCAGGGTTTCGATTGACGGAAGACGACCGGGATCGGGGCCTCAGGCCTCGACCACGACCGTCCAGCGTTTGGTTTTCGAAATCGGCGCACATTCCTCGATGCGGACGGTGTCGCCGACCTTGAACTTGTTCTCCGCGTCATGGGCGCGGTATTTCTTCGACTTGCGGACCGTCTTCTGCAGCAGCGGGTGCTTGAAGCGGCGTTCCACGAGAACGGTGATCGTCTGCTCGTTCTTGTCCGAGGTGACGACACCCTGAAGGATACGTTTCGGCATTGTCAGATCCCCTTACTTCGCAGCTTCCGCGGCCTTCTGGGCCAGAACGGTCTTGATGCGGGCCACGTCGCGGCGCACGGCGCGCATACGGGCGGTGTTTTCCAGCTGGTTGGTCGCCTTCTGGAAGCGCAGGTTGAACGCCTCCTTCTTCAGGGCGACCAGGCTGTCTTTCAGCTGGTCGGGGGTCTTGGTCTTCAGTTCCTTGGCGTCCATTGCGCCTTCTTCCTTTCACAATCGCCAGACGGCCCCTGGAACAGGGTCACCGAGGACCTGGCGGATCAATGACAAGCCGACGAGTCCGAGTCGCCCCGGAATCGCGGATGCGTCCCTCTACAGGTGAAGACAGGCGGGGGCAAGGGAAATCGGGGATGGGCGGCGGCGCCTTTCCGCCCAGGGGGGAATATGGGGCGATCTGTCCCGTGCGCTTCGTCCCCGGGACCCTGTAGGCTCTGGCATCGACGGGCTGGTGCGTCAAGGTACGAGGCCCGGATCATGGGAAGGGAATGCACATGTCGATTCTGAAAAAGGGCCTCAAGGGCGCGCCGGTGAAACGGCTGCAAGAGAAGCTGGGCGTCACCGCCGACGGCGATTTCGGCCCCGGCACCGAAAAGGCGCTGAAGGAGTTCCAGAAGGCCAACGGGCTGGCCACCGACGGTATCGCCGGGCCGGACACCTTCACCGCGATCGGCCTGCCTGAACTGGTGCTGCTGCGCCGCGGCGTGAAGGGCGCGCAGGTCAGGAAGCTGCAAGAGGCGCTTGGCATTTCGGCCGATGGAGCCTTCGGCCCCGGCACCGAGAAGGCGGTGAAAGAGTTCCAGCAGAAGAATGGCCTGACCGTGGACGGCATGGCCGGGCCCGAGACCCTGGCGAAGACCGGGGCCTTCGCCACCATCACCACCGCCACCGTGGCCGCCGCCGCGGTGAAGGCGGATGAGGAAACCTTCGAGGAAGAGCCCCTGCCCGAGTTGAAGGACAATGCGGTGGTCGGCGCGTCGTCGTCCTCCGCCCCGTCGAAATCGACCGAGGCGATCGCGGCAGAGATGAAGGCCACGGTCGAGGCACTTGCCGCGGCCACCCCTGCCGCCGCACCCGAGCCGCCGAAGAAGAAATCGGTCTGGTCGAAGGTCAAGGGCTGGTTCTGATCCTGCCCTTGCGCCGAAAACGAAGGCGGGGCCCCGGCCCCGCCTTTTTCATGCCCAGCCGTAGTTGAAGCTGACGGAAATCCGCTCTTCCTCGGCCATGTTCATCGGCACCTCATGGCGCAACCAGCTTTCCCACAGCAGCACCTCGCCCACCACGGGGGTGACATAGACGAAGGGCCGCAGCGCCTCGGGCGCGTCCTTCCGGCGCAGCGGCGCATACATCATCATCGCATGCCGCGGATCTTCCAGCTTCAGCGCCGAAGTGCCCTCGGGCATCGCCACATAGGTGGTGCCGGAAATCACCGAATGCGGGTGGATATGGCTGGAATGGGTACCCCCTTCCGGCAGGATGTTGATCCAGAGCGCATTGCATTTCAGCTTGCGCCCCTGCAGGTCGAAGGCCAGTTCGTCGCAGAAGGCGGCGACATGCCTGTCAATGGCCTTCTCAAGATCGGCGAAGACCGGCGACCGCCAGGGCAGGTCGGCCAGCGAGGAATAGGAAGTATAGCCGGGATAGCCATGTTCCTCGCACCAGGCCTGCCCCGCCTCGTCCTCATCCGCGATCATCTCGCAGGAGGCGCGGAGTTCGTCGTAATCCACCTTCTTGCGTGCCAGTTCGTTCAGCCTTGCACGGTAGAGGCGGGTGACGAAAAGGCTGCTGATCTCGGCCATGGCGGACTCCGGGCTGGGTGGGCTCCCCCTGCCCTAGCAGCGCCGGGTGCGGACGGGAAGGCCCTAGCCGCGGCGGGCAGCGTCGATCTTCGCCACGTCTATCTTCTGCATCGTCATCATCGCGGCAAAGGCCCGGTGGGCTTCCTCGCCCCCGGCGGCCATTGCCTCGGTCAAGGTGCGCGGGGTGATCTGCCACGAGACGCCCCAGCGGTCCTTGCACCAGCCGCATTCGCTTTCCCTGCCGCCGTTGCCGACGATGGCGTTCCAGTAGCGGTCGGTCTCTTCCTGATCCTCGGTCATGATCTGGAACGAGAAGGCTTCGCTCTGCCGAAACACCGGCCCGCCGTTCAGCCCGATGCAGGGGATGCCCGCAACGGTGAAATCCACCGTCAGCACGTCGCCCTTCTTGCCCGAAGGATAGTCGTCCGGCGCATGATGCAGCGCATCGACACGGCTGTCAGGAAAGACCGAGGCATAGAAGCGGGCGGCGGCTTCGGCCTCCTTGTCAAACCAGAGGCAGATCGTGTTCTTCGCAAGGACCATGGCGTTTCCCTTCCGGCTGTCCGCCCGATCCTAACACAGCGAAACCCGGCCGGTTCCCGGAAATCCGTCCCAAAAAGCAAAGGCCCCCGCCGTTTCCGGCAGGGGCCATCGCTGGACGGGTTCACCCCGCCGGACTTACCAGTCTTCCTTCGCCACGATCCGGGTCGTGACCGGCAGCTTCATCGCGCCGAGGCGCAGGGCCTCGCGCGCGATCTCTTCGCTGACGCCGTCGATCTCGAACATGATCCGGCCGGGCTGGACGCGGGCGGCCCAGAAATCGACCGAGCCCTTGCCCGAACCCATCCGCACTTCGACCGGCTTGGCCGAGACCGGCACGTCCGGGAAAATGCGGATCCAGACCCGGCCCTGACGCTTCATATGGCGGGTGATCGCGCGGCGGGCCGCCTCGATCTGCCGCGCGGTGACGCGCTCGGGCTCGGTCGCCTTCAGGGCGAAGGAGCCGAAGTTGAGAAGGAAACCGCCCTTGGCTTCGCCATGGATGCGGCCCTTGTGCATCTTGCGATACTTGGTGCGCTTCGGTTGCAGCATTGTCTTCTACTCCTTACGCGCGCTCGCGGTCGCGGCGGGGGCCGCGCGGCGCGGGGCCGTCCGCAGCTTCCGCCAGACGACGGTCATGCGCCTGCGGATCATGCTCAAGGATCTCGCCCTTGAAGATCCAGACCTTCACGCCGATGATCCCGTAGGGGGTTTCGGCTTCCGACAGCGCATAGTCGATGTCGGCCCGCAGGGTATGCAGCGGCACACGGCCTTCGCGATACCATTCGGTCCGGGCGATTTCCGCGCCGCCGAGACGGCCGCCGACGTTCACCCGGATGCCAAGCGCACCCATCCGCATCGCGTTCTGCACGCCACGCTTCATGGCGCGGCGGAAGGACACGCGGCGCTCCATCTGCTGGGCGATGGACTCGGCCACCAGCTGGGCGTCGATCTCGGGCTTGCGGACCTCGACGATGTTGAGGTGCAGTTCCGACTTCGTGAACGCGGCAAGCTTCTTGCGCAGCGTCTCGATGTCGGCGCCCTTCTTGCCGATGATCACGCCCGGGCGGGCGGTGTGGATCGTCACCCGGCACTTCTTGTGCGGGCGCTCGATGATCACGCGGCTGACGCCGGCCTGCTTGCATTCCTTGTGGATGAACTCGCGCATCCGCAGGTCTTCAAGCAGGAGGTTGCCGTAATCCTTCGATTCGGCGAACCAGCGGCTGTCCCAGGTGCGGTTGACCTGAAGGCGCATGCCGATCGGATTGACCTTCTGACCCATTATGCCGACTCCCCGGTCTGACGAACCTTGATGGTGATCTCGCTGAACGGCTTCATGATCTTGCCGAACCGGCCGCGCGCCCGCGGACGGCCGCGCTTCATCACCAGGTTCTTGCCGACCCAGGCCTCGGCGACGACCAGCGAGTCGACGTCCAGTCCGTGGTTGTTCTCGGCGTTGGCGATGGCCGACTGTAGGCATTTCTTCACCTCGCCGGCGATGCGGCGCTTGGAGAAGGTCAGGTCCGTCAGGGCCGCTTCCACTTTCTTGCCGCGGATCAGCCCCGCGACCAGGTTCAGCTTCTGGGGCGAGGTGCGCAGCATGCGCGCGATCGCCAGTGCCTCGTTTTCTTCCACGCGGCGCGGATTCTTTTCCTTACCCATGGCTTACTTCCTCTTGGCTTTCTTGTCGGCGGCGTGACCGTAATAGGTCCGCGTCGGCGAATATTCACCGAACTTCTGGCCGATCATCTCTTCGGTCACGGCGACCGGGACATGCTTCCTGCCGTTGTAGACCCCGAAGGTGAGGCCGACGAACTGCGGCAGGATGGTGGAACGGCGCGACCAGATCTTGATCACTTCGTTCTTGCCCGAAGCTTTCGACGCTTCTGCCTTTTTCAGGACATAGCCATCGACGAACGGGCCTTTCCATACGGAACGGGACATGGATCAGCGCCCTTTCTTCTTGGCGTGACGCGACCGGACAATCATCTTGTCGGAGGTCTTGTTCGTGCGGGTGCGGTTGCCCTTGGTGCCTTTGCCCCACGGGGTGACCGGGTGACGGCCACCCGAGGTGCGGCCTTCGCCGCCGCCGTGCGGGTGGTCGATCGGGTTCATCGCAACGCCGCGCACCGTCGGGCGGATGCCCTTGTAGCGCATACGGCCCGCTTTACCGAAGTTCTGGTTAGAGTTGTCGGGGTTCGACACGGCGCCGATGGTGGCCATGCATTCCTGACGCACCAGACGCAGTTCGCCCGACGAAAGCCGAACCTGCGCGTAGGAACCGTCACGGCCGACGAACTGGGCATAGGTGCCCGCGGCGCGCGCCAGCTGGCCGCCCTTGCCGGGCTTCAGCTCGACGTTGTGGACGATCGTCCCGATCGGCATCCCCGAGAAGGGCATGGCGTTGCCGGGCTTCACGTCGACCTTGGCACCGGCGACGACGCTGTCACCCACCGCCAGGCGCTGCGGCGCCAGGATATAGGCCAGTTCGCCGTCCGAATACTTCACCAGGGCGATGAAGGCGGTGCGGTTGGGGTCGTATTCGATGCGCTCGACGGTCGCGGGCAGGTCCCACTTGCGGCGCTTGAAGTCCACCACGCGGTAGAGGCGCTTGGCCCCGCCGCCCTGGTGGCGCATGGTGATCCGTCCGGTGTTGTTGCGGCCGCCATGGCTCTGCAAACCCTCGGTAAGGGCTTTGACAGGCCGGCCTTTCCACAGCTCCGAACGGTCGATCAGAACCAGCCCGCGCTGGCCAGGCGTCGTCGGCTTATACGACTTGAGTGCCATGATTACTGTCTTCCGTTTGCTTCAGGACCCTAAGGTCCGGGGTATAGGGCGCCGAAGCTCCCCGGTGGAAACCCGGGTCCGGATCTTCATCGAAAATCCGCATCCGGGGTAAAATCAGACGGCCCCGGAATGCCGGGGCCGCCAGATTCGCGCGGCTTCTATCAGAGGCCGGTCGAAACGTCGATGGTGTTTCCCTCTTCGAGGGTCACATAGGCCTTCTTCTTGTCGCTGCGCTCGCCGGCGCGGCCGCGGAAGCGCTTGGCCTTGCCCTTGGTGATGGTGGTGTTCACCGCCTTCACCTTGACGCCGAAGACGCCTTCCACCGCCGCCTTGATCTGCGGCTTGGTGGCGTCCATGGCGACCTCGAAGACGACGGCGCCCGCCTCGGAGGCCATGGTGGCCTTCTCGGTGATCACCGGCTTCTTGATCAGGTCGTAATGTTCGGGTTTCACGGTCATTTCAGTCGGGCCTCCAGGGCTTCGACACCCGCCTTCGTGATCACCAGGATGTCACGCTTCAGGATGTCATAGACGTTGGCGCCGATGGTCGGCAGCACGTCGATGCCATCGACGTTGCGGGCGGCCAGCGCGAAATTCGCGTCAACCGTCGCACCGTCGATCACCAGCACGCGCTTCCAGCCCAGTTCCTTCGCGGTCTTGGCCAGCTGCGCGGTCTTGGCTTCCGCCAGCGCGATCGTATCGACGATCACCAGCTCGCCCGCCTTGGCCTTGGCGCTCAGCGCGTGGCGCAGGCCGAGGGCGCGGAACTTCTTCGGCAGGTCATGGGCGTGGCTGCGGGGCGTTGGCCCCTTGTAGACACCGCCGTGACGGAAGATCGGAGCCTTCCTGGACCCGTGGCGCGCGCCGCCGGTGCCCTTCTGACGATAGATCTTCTTGGTCGAGTAGCTGACGTCCGACTTGCCCAGAACCGAATGGGTGCCGGCCTGGGCCTTGGCCCGCTGCCAGCGCACCACGCGGTGCAGGATGTCGGCGCGCGGCTCAAGGCCGAACAGCGCTTCGTCCAGGTCGATGGAACCGGCCTTCTTGCCGTCCAGCTTGATCACATCGAGTTTCATGCTTCACCCCCTTCGGCAGCCGCTTCGGCGGCCGGAGCAGCAGCGGCGGCGCGGATCGCGGCCGGACGCGGCGCGTCCTTGGCTTCCGGCTTCTTCACCGCATCCTTGATCGTGACCCAGCCGCCGGCGGCGCCGGGGACCGAGCCCTTGACCATGATCAGCCCGCGGTCGGAATCGGTGCGCACGACCTGCAGGTTCTGCGTGGTCACGCGGACCGAGCCCATGTGGCCGGCCATCTTCTTGCCCTTGAACACCTTGCCGGGGTCCTGGCACTGGCCGGTGGACCCGTGCGAGCGGTGCGAGACCGACACGCCGTGCGAGGCCCGCAGACCGCCGAAGTTGTGGCGCTTCATCGCACCGGCAAAGCCTTTACCGATCGAAGTCCCGGCGATGTCGACGAACTGGCCCGCCAGATAGTGGTCGGCGGTGATTTCCGCGCCCACGTCGATCAGGCAATCCGGGGTAACCCGGAACTCGGCCAGCTTGCGCTTCGGCGCCACGTTCGCCTTGGCGAAATGGCCGCGCTGCGCCGCGGTGGTGCGTTTGGCCTTGGCCGCGCCCGCGCCCAGCTGGACGGCGGTATAGCCATCCTTCTCGGCGGTGCGCTGCGCCACGACCTGCAGCCCGTCAAGCTGCAGGACGGTGACGGGGATCTGCTTCCCGTCTTCCATGAACAGCCGGGTCATGCCCAGCTTCCTTGCGATAACTCCAGAGCGCATCTTTCCCGCTCCTTACACTTTGATTTCGACGTCGACGCCGGCGGCCAGGTCGAGCTTCATCAGCGCGTCCACGGTCTGCGGGGTCGGATCGACGATGTCGAGAAGACGCTTGTGCGTCCGGATTTCCCACTGGTCGCGCGACTTCTTGTCGATGTGCGGACCGCGGAGAACGGTGAACTTCTCGATCTTGTTCGGCAGCGGGATCGGGCCGCGCACCTGCGCGCCGGTCCGCTTGGCGGTGTTGACGATTTCCTGCGTCGAGGCATCCAGGACGCGGTAATCGAAGGCTTTCAGCCTGATGCGGATGGTCTGGCCTTGCATCGTGTTGGTTTCCTTCGGGGTTCTTCAAAAGGACAGGGCGCGTGAACCCACGCACCCTGCCGGTTCATTCTCAGGCGATGATCTTGGAGACGACGCCTGCGCCGACGGTCCTGCCGCCTTCGCGGATGGCGAAGCGCAGCTTCTCTTCCATCGCGATCGGGGCGATCAGCTCCACCTCGAACTTCAGGTTGTCGCCCGGCATCACCATCTCGGTGCCTTCCGGCAGCTGCACGGTGCCCGTCACGTCCGTCGTCCGGAAGTAGAACTGCGGACGGTAGTTGGCGAAGAACGGCGTGTGGCGCCCGCCCTCTTCCTTGGTCAGGATATAGGCCTCGGCCTCGAACTTCGTGTGCGGCTTCACCGAGCCGGGCTTGCACAGAACCTGCCCGCGCTCCACCCCGTCACGATCCACGCCGCGCAGCAGCGCGCCGATGTTGTCGCCCGCCTCGCCACGGTCCAGGAGCTTGCGGAACATCTCCACGCCGGTGCAGACCGACTTCTTGGTGTCGCGGATCCCGACGATCTCCACCTCGTCGCCGACGTTGATCACGCCGCGCTCGACCCGGCCCGTCACAACCGTGCCGCGGCCCGAGATCGAGAACACGTCCTCGATCGGCATCAGGAACGGCTGGTCCACCGCACGCGCCGGCGTCGGGATGTATTCGTCCACCGCCTTCAGCAGCGCACGCACCGACTGCTCGCCGATCTCCGGATCCTCGCCGATCAGCGCCTTGTGTGCCGAGCCCTTGATGATCGGGATGTCGTCGCCGGGATAGTCGTAGGACGACAGAAGCTCGCGCACTTCCATCTCGACCAGTTCCAAGAGTTCCGGGTCGTCGACCAGGTCCACCTTGTTCATGTAGACAACCATGTAGGGAATGCCCACCTGGCGGCCCAGAAGGATGTGCTCGCGCGTCTGCGGCATCGGGCCGTCCGACGAAGCCACCACCAGGATCGCGCCGTCCATCTGCGCAGCACCCGTGATCATGTTCTTCACATAGTCCGCGTGGCCGGGGCAGTCCACATGCGCGTAGTGCCGGTTCTCGGTCTCGTATTCCACATGCGCCGTCGAGATCGTGATCCCGCGCGCACGCTCTTCCGGAGCGCCGTCGATCTGGTCATACGCCTTGAACTCGCCGAAATACTTCGTGATCGCAGCCGTCAGCGTCGTCTTCCCGTGGTCAACGTGGCCAATCGTGCCAATGTTGACGTGCGGCTTGTTACGTTCAAACTTTGCCTTTGCCATGGTCGGGCGCCCTTGCTCTCTGGGGGCCCGCGCAGGGCCCTCGGTCTACTCGGGCGGCGGCTTAAAGGCTGGGGGCGGGAAAATCAAGCCTCAGTTGGCCGGAGCAGACGGGGTTCCGGCCGTTCCCTCCGCAGGCTCCGCCGGAGCCCCATCGGCGGTCTTCCCGGCCGCCTTCATCGCCCGGGCCCGGGCGGCCATCGCGGCCTGCAATTCTTCCTTGGTCATGTCGAACCATTCCGGGTGCTCCAGCAGCCAGTCCTCGACCTTCTTCACCGCATTGAAGGCCAGCGCCTCCATCTGCTGCTTCTTCGACCGGGTCAGGCCGGTGCCGATCACCGTCTCGCCCGAGAGGCTTTCGAAGACGGTGATCTGGTGGCCCTCGGGGTTCAGCTTCTGCCGCGCGGCGTCGTCCCAGATGTTCGCCGTCACCACCAGCACCGACTTCGGCGCCGCCACCACCGGAATGCCGGGCGGGGCCAGCGCATAGGCGTCGACCGAGATCCCGATGTTGTAGAGCTTGGTCCCCTCATACCGCCCGAAGCGGTCGTCCACGGCCTTGATGATGACGGCCTCCCATTCGTCCGGCGTGGCCGGACGGCTGATCGGCACCATCTGCACATTGTCGGCCACCGCGATGTTCAGCCCCAGCGCGAACGGCCCCAGCGGCACCGGCGGCTCGGCCAGGTCGTTGCGGGCGCAGGCGGAAAGACCGGCCATCAGGGCAAGGGCAAGGCAAAGGCGGGGCAGCAGGGCCATCGGGTCGACTCCGTTCGGGCTGACCGTCAGCCATAGCGAAGCCCGGCCCCCCGTGCAACTTGCGCCGCAATCCGCGCCCGAAATCCGCCGCAGGTGAAACCGCCGCGAAAGACGCTATCCTCGGGGGATGAGCCAGAATTCCCTCCCCGTCCGCGTGCCCCTGCACACCAGCCCCCTCGGCATCTGGGGCAGCTTCCGCGCCGGGCGCCGCAACATCCTTGAACTGATTCCCGAGATCGCCACCCATGCGCCGATCCTCTCGGGCCGCACCGGCAAGCGCTGGCACATGGTGATGGAACCCGGGGCGCTGAAACACATCCTGCGCGACCGGCTGGACAACTATCCGAAGTCGGTGGTGACGAAGCTGGTCCTCGGCCCCGCCATCGGCAAGGGCCTTTTCGCCGCCGAAGGGGCGGAATGGCAATGGCAGCGCCGCACCGCAGCCCCGGCCTTCACCCACCGCAACGTCTCGGCGCTTGCGCCGGTAATGACCGCCGCCGCCGAACGCGCCAGCGAGCGGCTCAGGGCCGTGGCGGGCCGGGCCGCGGACCTGTTCGACGAGATGGTCACCGCCACTTTCGAGGTGATCTCGGACGTCACCTTCTCGGGCGGCGCGGGTTTCGACCGGGCCGAGGTCCACCGCGCGATCGAGACCTATATCGCCGGCACCGCCCGCGTCTCGCTCTTGGACGTGATCGGCGCGCCGGGATGGGTGCCGCGCCCGGGCCGGATGGTCGGCGCGCACGCCATCGGCCGGACCAAGGCGCTGGCCGACCGCGCCATCGAATCGCGCCGCGCCTCCGGCGCCTCGGCCCCGCCGGACCTGCTGGACCTCTTGATGGCGGGCGAGGATCCCGAGACCGGGCGGCGGATGACCACGGCGGAACTGCGCGACAACCTGCTGACCTTCATCGTGGCCGGGCACGAGACGACGGCGCTGACCCTGGCCTGGGCGCTTTACCTCTGCGCCTTCGATCCGGCGGTGCAGCAGGCCGCGCGGGCAGAGGCGCAGGCCGCCTTGCAGGGGCGCGCGGCGACCGTGGCCGACATCCCCGCCCTGCCGCTAACCCGGCAGATCGTGGACGAGACCCTGCGCCTTTATCCGCCCGCCGCCTTCCTGTCGCGCACGGCGGTCGGGGCCGATACGCTTTGCGGCCGCCAAGTCCGGCCCGGCGACAACATCCTGCTGCCGGTCTATGCGCTGCATCGCCACCACCGGCTCTGGCACAACCCGGACGCCTTCGACCCCGGCCGCTTCGCCGACCCTCGCGCTGTGCCGCGCTTCCACTATCTGCCCTTCGGCGACGGCCCCCGCATCTGCATCGGCATGAGCTTCGCCTTGCAGGAAGCGGTGATCGTGCTGGCGACCCTGCTGTCGCGCTTCCGCTTCACCGCCCTTCCGGGCCGCGACCCCCGTCCGGTGATGATCCTGACCCTGCGTCCCGAGGGCGGGGTGTGGTTGCAGGTTGAGCAGGCGTGATCCGGTGGCGCCCGGGGCAGGCGTCGCGCGCCGGTCCATTGGTTTCATGAACCAATGGATCGGCGCCAGAGAGTATTTTCGTCAAGAGGAAAGAGGTGAGACGCGCAATATGGTTACCGCTGCGGACGCCATACCTTTGCCAGACGGATGCCAGACAGGAAGCCGACGGATTCCATACCGGGAATTTCCAGCGGTTTCAGCGGGTTGATACGGCGCTCGCCGGGTGTTGCGCCGCTCAGGTGAACCGGTTGTCCCGCGGGAAGCCGCGCGGGGCCATCTTGCCC
>CAYLSD010000002.1:0-188288 GCA_964386345.1 uncultured Fuscovulum sp. | reverse complement strand
GGAAGATCCAGGTGATCGCAGCGGCGAGGTCCTCGGTGGCGACCTGGCCGCCCTGACCCGCCCGATAGGTCAGGACGAAGGCGTTCAGCCCGAGGTCGCTGACCGCCTGCGCATAGGGGAACCCCTCATGCACCGAGCCGACATAGCTGAAGCCGCCGCCCGGTGCGATCACCGCGAACGGTGCGCCGGGATGGCCGCGATAGAAGAACAGCCCGGTCGCGGCCTTTGCCGGATCGGCCCGCCGCTCCGCTTCGGAATAGATGTCGTAGAACACCGTCTGACCGGCGCTCGCATCGTCGATCATCCGGTTCAGGGCCGCGACGACCGTGCCGGTATCGACGGCGCTGTGATAGGGCAGCAGACCGGCCATCTGGCCGAGCGGCATCGCGGGGTCGTAGCGGCGGCCCGCCCACGGCAGGATGCGCTCGGCAAATCCGGCGAAGGCGGGATTGTCGAGAATATCGGCCAGCCGCCCGTCGGCTGCCAGATGCCCGTCCAGAACCTCGACGCCTTGCCCTGCGATCATTGAAACCTCCCCGGCTGGCCGTTCCTCGGCAGCCGCGATGGGCGCCAGCGCGAGCAACAACGGGATCAGACTGAATGTTCTTCGCATGTGCTGGTCTCCCGCGATCGGGTCTGGCTGAGAGGCTTGCGCTCTGACGCTCCTGCCGCTGGCAGGAGCATCCGTCGTGGCTGGCAGAAAGATACTCAGGGGCCATCGCCGTGATTAGCCGCCTCAATCCGCATGATATTATAAGTTTGTCTAATCAATCAGTGGCGCAGCCGAAGATGCGCCACGGGACCATTCATGCGTTGCGGCGCTTCAGTCTGCGCAAGAAGCTCAGGCCGTAATGGGTGAGCGCCGCATAAAGCCCGATGATCGAAAGGTAGTTCACGAAGAAGCCGATGGTGCTTTCGTTGAAGTCCCACATGTCGAGCGCATATTGCAGCCGGAGTTTCGCCCCGAGACCCATCTCCGATGTGGCCAGAACGCCTTTCACCGCGACGATGGCGGTGACAGCGCGCAGAGCCCAGGTCCGCAGCGTGCTCGTCCCGGTGATGCCAAGCGCCTGGCGCGTGACGTTCATTACCATCGGCCAGCGGGTGCCCAGATGCACGGCCAGTAACATAACACCAGCGCCCAATAGGCGACAAACATATGCGCCGCGCGCATCGCGAAGGCCCCGTCCAGCGCCAGGGCGGCGAAGACGTCCTGCGAGATCAGGATGCTGGTCGCCAGAAGGATCAGCATCGAAATCGCCATGCCCGCGATCACGACGGTATTGAGGCTGCGTGGAAGATCGTAGCGGCCCCGCTTCACGGCGCCATACCAGCGCCGGTTGAAGACGTTGTGGGCGATCAGCAGCGCGAAGAAACCCGTGCCGATCACCTCATGAGACAGATTGTCCAGCCACCAATAGGCGAGAGCGGCGACGAAAAGCCCGACGGCGATGAAATCCAGCAGGATGCGGATGCGGATTTTCATCGGCGGCCCTGCGGCGGCGAAGGCAGGCGGGGCATCACTGTCCGAACCTGCGCAGGTCGTTGTAGGTATACATGAATTCCGAATCCGCCCGCGACTGGTGGCAGCGCTGGCAGCGGGCGGTGTTCTCCTCCATGTTGATCGAGCGGTCGCCCCAATAGAACTGGTATTGCCAGTCGCCCGTGCGGCGGCGGTCGTCATAGTCGTCGCCCCAATCCACGCCCTTCTGCATCACGAAATAGCGGTAAACCTCGTCCGAACCATCACGGTAATCGACCAGCACGACATGGGTGCCGGGCGGAATCGGCTGGCCCGCCCGCACCGCGTCGATGGCCGCCTGCGTGGTCAACATATGCTCGACCACATTGCCCCGGGTAACGGTGGTGTAGTGGATCAGCGCATCCAGATCGGGGAAAGTGACGCGCGTTTCCTCGGCGGCGGCCCACCATGCTACGAACGGTGTCAGGCCGAGGGCGGCGACAAGGGCAAGTCGGCGGAGAGAAAACGTCATCGGAACTCCTGGCTCTGGGATTGCGGCCGGGCGCGGCGCTCCGAACCCGAAGCGGGCGCGTCCAGTGGCAGAAAATACTATGTGCAAAGGCTTCAATCGATTAGAGGAGGCAAACCGCATACGGTCATTAGGTGAGGTGATGAATGTCGAATGAGAACTTCAACGCCCTCGCCACCTTCGCCACCGTCGCGCGCGAGCGCAGCTTCACCCGGGCCGCCGCGAAACTCGGGGTTTCCCAATCGGCCTTGAGCCAGTCGATCCGCAATCTGGAGGAACGGCTGGGCATCCGCCTGCTGACCCGGACGACACGCAGCGTCTCGCCGACCGAGGCCGGGGAGCGCCTGCTCGCGACGATCTCGCCGAAGTTCGACGAGATCGAAACCGCGCTGGCCGATCTCAGCGCCCTGCGGGACAAGCCCGCGGGCACCATCCGCATCACCGCCGGAGAACATCCGGCAGTCTCGATCCTGCAACCGGCGCTGGCGAGGTTCCTGCCGGAATATCCCGACATCAAGGTAGAACTGATCGTCGACTACGGCCTGACCGACATCGTGGCGCAGGGATATGACGCCGGTGTCCGCCTTGGGGAGCAGCTGGCCAAGGATATGGTCGCGGTCAGGATCGGGCCGGAGATGCGCATGGCGGTGGTGGCCTCGCCTGCATATTTCGAGCGCCATCCGATCCCCCGGACGGCGGAGGATCTGATCGCGCATAACTGCATCAGCTCCCGCCTGCCGACCTATGGCGGCATCTTCCAATGGGGGTTGGAGAAGGGCGGCCATGAGGTGAAGGTGCGCAGCGAGGGGCAGTTGGTGCTGAATACGCTGGGCTTGCGGGTAGCCTGTGCCCTTGATGGCCTCGGCATCGCCTATCTGCCCGAGGATCAGGCCTTGCCTTACATTGCTCAAGGCCGCCTGATCCGCGTGCTGGAGGACTGGTGCCCGCACTTTTCCGGCTACCACCTCTATTATCCCAGCCGGAAGCACCCGTCCCCGGCGTTTTCGCTGCTCTTGGACCGGCTGCGCTACCGGGGATAGCTTCGGCGGCGGGCAAAGCCGCGCCGATGACGCGGCTTGCCCTGAGGTCAGTCCAGCCCCTTCTCGGCCAGGAATTGCGCCGTGTGTGCCGCGATCTGGACATTGTTCAGGTCCGAGAACGGGAAATGCGTGTTCCCGGTGATGCCGATCTCAGGCAGGTGAACCAGCGTGGCGTCGCCGCCATGGCGGTTGATCGCCTCGACCCAGAGCCGGGCCATCGCAAGACGCACACGCCAGTTGTCCTCACCGCGGCGCTCGGTCGGCTCGGTGGGAATGTTGTCGCCATAGTAGATCAGGATCGGGAAGCGGGTCAGCTTCTGGAAATCCTCCAGCGACACGGTTTCGGCGGCCAGCGGCCCGGCTGCGCTTTCCATGGTTTCCGGCACCTCGCCCTCGGGAAAGACGAAGCCGCTGCCCGGTTCATAGGCGACAATCCCGCGGACATATTCGTTCCGCATCGCCGTCAGCCAGCCCGGACCACCGCCCTGAGAATGGGTGAACAGAACCGCCGAGCCAAGCCTGTCGACCAGCGCCGACATCGCATCCGCGATCACGTTCGGATCATAGGGGCCGGTGTTCGGCGTGACCGAGCGCAGGAACTGATCCAGCGTCTCGGGGCTCTGGTCGACCTGGACGCCTTCGAAATAGTCGGGCCAGGTGCCGAAGCGGAACTGGTCGAAGAACAACTGGTCGAAAGGCACCGGCTCGATGGTCGCGGCCTCCAGGCTGTTCCCGGCCCGGCCCCGGCGCGGCTGGTCGACCAGATAGACCGGATAGCCCATGCGCAGGAACAGGGTCTGGAAGCCTTCGCGCCCGTCGGCGGTGGTCTCCCAGCTCCGCCCCGATTGGTAGGCGCCGTGCAGCATCACGATGGGCGTGGATTTGGCATCCTGCGGAATCTGGAAGAAGGTATAGAGGTGATCGCCGTGGATGCTCTGCCCCTCGGCGGTCGGCGCGTTGTTGTTGTAGGTGCCGGGCGCGCTGGCGACCGAGCCGCCAACCGCGAAGCTGCCTTGCTCCCGAATCACGAGCGGCTCTGCCTGCTGCGCCGACGCGCCGGAAGCCGCGAGAATGCCAGTCGATACCACCAGTGCCCCCAGAATGTTCATGGAATGCCTCAATAGACGGTCTCCTCGAGATCGTGTGTCAGGACAACGAACCTAGGCGATGGCGGGCTAACCGATAAGGCGGGGCAATTCGATAAGGCCTATTACATTAACTTATGAATGATGCTTGGCTTACGGGTGTGAATTGGCAGCGCCGCACATCGTCGTGCTTGAGGAACCGTCGATCATGTCAGATGTCGAAATGGCCGAGCGGGCGTGATCAAAGGCTGGAGCGTCGAGCGCCACTGACCTGCCTCAGCAATTGAGGCTCGCCGCAATGAGCAGGAGCAACGAGAGAACCAGCGTCAGCCAATCCGACAGCCGCATGCGCAGGAGCGACAGGCTGCCCATTTGCCAGAGGCGCCTCGCAAGCGCCGCAAGCCAGAGGCCGCCGCATACCCGCGGCAGCCACCAGACCGGGACGGCCCATTGCGCCAGCAGGGCCAAGGCGGTCAGCACCGCCCCCGTGCCCGCAGCTTGCGCCATGAGGCCTACAAGGCTGGGCTACCGCATCGCGGATTACCTTGCGCCGGGCTTCGGCACTGTCCTTCATGGTCTCAATCGCCTGTTTTGCTAGCCAGGAGACCCAGCAGTCCTGTTGTGCAGCCTCGCGTTCGAGCCACTCCTTAAGCTCGGGATCAAGACGCAGGGAGAACCGGGCATTGGACATCGTAGGGGCCCGATTTCGAAGATGAGGTTGTCTGACAGCGCATACCATTCGGAACACCTGTCCAAGACCGTTCATGATGCTGGCCCAACGAGGGGACACCATGCCGCCAATGCCATGCGGGGAAGCAGGCGTCCCGGCCAAGGGACCGGCGAAGGCCCTGTCGACTCGCGATCCGGCTTGCTCTTGCAAAGTTGTAGGAACAACACTACAAGTTGGGCGTGATGATCCGTCCCCTGCCCCTCCTGACACCCGATGCCCTGCCTGGACCGGATCTGCCGGTGCGGGGGCGGCGGCATCCGTGGCGCTGGATTGCGGGCGGTCTGGTTCTGCTGCTGCTTGCCCTTCTGGTGCGGGCCTTCGCCGAAGGGAACATCCGCTGGGGAATCGTGGGCGAGTTCCTGACCGCCCCGGTGATCCTAAAGGGCTTTGTCTGGACGCTGTTGATCACCTTCGCGGCGCTGGCCCTCGGCATCGTCCTGGGCTTCGCCTTCGGGATGATGCGACTATCCGCCAACCCGGTGCTGCGCTTCGCCTCATGGCTTTACGTCTGGATCTTCCGCGGAACCCCGGTGCTGTTGCAGCTGCTGATCTGGTTCAACATCGCGCTGATCTTCCCCACGCTCTACATCCCCGGCGTGGTAGAGGTGAAGATGGTCACGGTCATGACCCCCTTCGTCGCCGCCGTGCTTGGCCTCGGGGTGAACGAGGGCTCCTACCTGACCGAGGTGGTGCGCGGCGGCATCCTTTCGGTCGACCGCGGACAGGTCGAGGCGGCCAATACGCTGGGCATGACGCCGGGCCAGACCATGCGCCGCATCATCCTGCCGCAAACCATGCGGCTGATCCTGCCGGTTCTGGGCAACAGCGCGGTGGGGATGCTGAAATTCTCGTCGCTTGCCGCCACCATCGCCATGACCGAGATGCTCAATGCCGCACAGCGCATCTACTTCATCAACGGCGCGGTGATCGAACTCCTCTTCGTCTGCGCTCTCTGGTATCTGGCCGGCACCACCGTGCTGTCGATCGGGCAATACTACCTTGAGCGGCACTTCGGCCGCAGCCACGGGGCCCGCGCATGACAGCCGCCCCTCAGCCGATCGTCCGCGCCGTCGGCCTGCGCAAGGCTTTCGGAAGTCTCGAAGTCCTGAAGGGCATCGACCTTCAGGTCACGCAGGGCGAGGTGCTTTGCATCCTCGGCCCGTCGGGCAGCGGGAAATCCACACTGCTGCGTTGCATCAACCATCTCGAGGTGCCGAATGGCGGCTATGTCTGGGTCGACGGCCAGATCATCGGCTATGATCTGCAGGACGGCGTGCTGCACGAACTGCCGGTAAAGCGGCTGCGCGCGCAGCAAAGCCAGCTTGGCATGGTGTTCCAGCATTTCAACCTTTTCGCGCATCGCACCGTGCTGGGCAATGTGATCGAGGGCCCGATGGTGGTGCGCGGCCTGTCACGCCCGGCGGCCACGGCGCGGGCGATGGAGCTGCTGGAAATGGTCGGGCTGGCCGACAAGGCCGAGGCCTGGCCCGCACAGCTTTCGGGCGGGCAGAAGCAGCGCGTCGCCATCGCGCGGGCGCTGGCGATGGAGCCGCGGGTGATGCTGTTCGATGAGCCGACCAGCGCGCTGGACCCCGAACTGGTGGGCGAGGTGCTCGAGGTGATGCGGCGGCTGGCCGACACCGGCACCACCATGATCGTCGTCACCCACGAGATCGGTTTCGCCCGCGACGTGGCCGACCGCGTGGTGGTGATGATCGACGGCGAAATCCGCGAGACCGGCCCCGCGGACATGGTTCTGGCCAACCCGTCCGACCCGCGGGTGAGAAGTTTTCTGGGCCGTGTGCTGGCCCGGCCAACCGAAACAAAAGACTGACGAAAACCAACAGACAAGAGGATTCCATGATGAGACTGTCCCTGATGAAACGTCCTGTTCTGGCAGCCCTGATGACCGCCGCCCTGGCCCTACCGGCGCTGGCCGAGGTGGATGCGGCGGCACAGGCGCTGCTGCCCGAAGCCAACAAGAGCTCGGGCAAGCTGCTGGTCGTGACCTCGCTGGCCTATCCGCCGATGGAATACACCGACGCCGGGTCCGAAGAGTTGAAGGGCTTCGACATCGACCTTGCCCGCGAGATCGCCGCCCGGCTGGGGCTGGAGCCCGAATTCGCCAATGTCGAGTTTCCCCAGCTGATCCCGCAGGTGGTGACCGGGCGGTCCGAGATGATCATCAGCGCCTTCTCCGACAAGGTGGAACGGCAAGCGCAACTGGATTTCATCGACTATTTCAACACCGGCAACGTCTTCTACACCACGGCCGACCACAAGGACGAGATCAAGGACGAGAAGGATCTCTGCGGCAAGACCATCGCGGTGGCCACCGGCACCAGCTGGGTGACCTGGGCCGAGGATGTGGGCAAGGCCAACTGCCCGGCCGACAACCTCTACAACGTCATCCAGATCCCGACCCAGGCCGAGCACATCATGCAGATCAAGCAGGGCCGCGCGCAGGCCTCGGTCATCGGCATCGAGGGGCTGGCGGATCTCGAGATCACCGAGCCCGGCGCCTTCTACCAGATCGGCGAGGTCGGCGACCACAACCCCTACGGCATCGCTTTCGAGAAATCGAACACCGGCCTGCGCGATGCGGCGATGGCGGCGCTGAACGGCATGCTGGCCGATGGCACCTACATGGAAATCGTGAACCGCTATCATCTGGGTGTTGGCGCTGTCAGCGAATTCGTGATCAACGGCGCCACGCAGTAACCACGGGAACCGGGACCATGGCGGGATCAGGCGACATCGACGCGAAGACAGGGGCGCATCCTCTGGCGGCGATCACGCTTGATCCCTATTCCGGCGAGCAGATCTACCGCCAGCTCTATCGCGGGCTGCGCGGGCGGATCCTCTCGGGCGACTGGGGCGAGGGCGAGATCATTCCCTCGGAGAACGAGATGCGCGACCATTTCACCGTGGCGCGCACCACCGTGCGCCATGCCCTGTCGCTGCTGGTGCGCGAGGGACTGGTCACCCAGGTGCGCGGCAAGGGCACCATGGTGTCGCACCGCCCGGTCAGCCACAGCGTCTGGAACTTCGGCAGCTTCACCGACCTTGCGCGCGCCAATGGCAAGCGCCCGGTGACGCGCGTTCTGGACCACAGGATCGAAGACGGGGTTCTGGTGCTGGTACGTGCCCGCGGGCTGGCCGGCGTAGATGCGGTCGAATGGCTGAACCTCGACACCTCCTGGCTGCCGCTGGCAGAATATCCGGAGATAGAGACCTACGATTTCGCGGCGCAATCGCTTTATGCGGTGCTGCGCCGCGATTACGGGCGCATTCCGGTGCGCTCCGAGATCCACCTGTCGGTGGTTCCGCCCTCGACCCACCTGACCGAAGTCTTCGGCCCCGATCCTGCGATGCCCGGCTATCTCTGCGCCACGGGCGATGTGCTGGACCTTGAGGGCAAGCGGGTCGAGCGCACCTCGATCATCTATTCGCCGCGGGTGGAGATGAAATTTGCAACCCGCTGGGGTCAGGCCGAACCGCCCCCCCCCGGCGAAGGGAGACTGACATGACCGCATTCCGCGGCACATTCGCGGTGCCGAAGCCGATCCTCGGCATGCTGCATCTTGGCGGCGATACCCCGGCAGACCGTCTGGCGCGCGCGCTCGAAGAGGCAAGGATCATGGCCGGCGAAGGCCTCGACGGGCTGGTGATCGAGAACTATTTCGGCGATGCCGAGGATGTGGAGCGGGTGCTGGAGCGGCTGGTGGCGCTGGTGCCCGGACCACGTATCGGCATCAATGTGCTGCGCGACAATGACCGCGCCTTCGCCCTCGCCCGCGCCTACCCGGTGGATTTCATCCAGATCGATTCCATCTGTGGCCACCTGCCACCCGGTCAGGACACGGATTTTGCCGAGGCGCTGGCGGCCGAGCGCGCCTCGGTGTCCACCCTGCTTCTGGGCGGCGTGCGCTTCAAGTACCAGCCGGTGCTTTCGGGCCGGTCCGAGGACGAGGATCTGCGCCTTGGCGCGGCGCGTTGCGATGCGCTCGTGGTGACCTCGGATTCCACGGGGCAGGAGACAGACCCCGCGAAGATCCGCAGGTTCCGAGCGGCGACCGGAGGCACTGTGCCGGTGATCGTCGGCGCCGGGATGACCGAGGCCAATGCCGCGGCCCAGCTGGCGCTGGCCGACGGGGCGATTGTCGGCAGCTGGCTGAAAGAGGGACATGTCGATAAAGGCCGGCTCTCGGCCGCCCATGTCGCGCGCTTCATGGCTGCGGTTCGCCACGCGCGCGAGGGCGCGGCGGCATGATCCTGCGGGCTCACCCCCTGACTGTAGAGGCGTTCGCCCCCTTCGGCCGGGTGATCGATCTGCGTGGCGGCGCAGGCGCGGAGGCCGCCTCCGTCGCAGGGGACGGCTGGAGCGACAGCTACACCCTGCGCCCGCTGATCGACGGCCCGGGGCATCTTGGCATGACGCAGGGCCCTTCGGCCCCCTGGGACTGCCGGCAGATGGAGCGGCATCCACGCACCGAAGAAGCGCTTTTCTGCGCCGGTGCCCCCATCGTGCTGGCCGTAGCACCGGCGGGGGGCGCCCCTGCCCCGCAGGCGAACAGCCTGAAGGCCTTCGTGCTGCAGCCCGGGCAGGTGGCGGTGATGAACCGCGGGGTCTGGCACGACGCCTGCCGCGGCCTTCACGGGCCGACCCCCTATCACTGGATGGCGATCTGCGGCCTTGGCCCCGACCCCTGGGTCGCGGTCGAGGGCGGACCGGTCAGGGTGCAGGCATGACCGCCGTCTTCATCGGGGACGTGGCGCTGGACGAATACTACACCTGCCGTCGCTGGCCCGGCGTGGCGGACAAGGATTTCGTCAGCGAACTCCCTGCCGAATGCGGCGGCTCGATCGCCAATGCGGCCGTGGTGCATGCGGCTCTGGGGGGCGATACCGAATTCATCTCGCTGCTGAACGACAGCCCGCTGTCGGACCGGCTGGTTGCCAACCTGCAGCAAAATGGCGTTTCCACCCGCCATATGCTGCGGATGCCGGGCATCGCGGAATCGCGCAACCTGATCTTTCTGGTGAATGGTGAGCATGTGGTTCTTACGGTCGAGATGGGCCAGCAGCCGATGCATCTGCGCCCCGAGACGCTGGCGGTCCTGCGGCAACCGGGGGCGCTTTACACCACGCTCTACCGCGCGCGGCGGCTGGTCGACGACACAGGCGGGCTGGCGCAGGCAGAGCTGCTGGCCGATCTGCGCGCGTATGGCCGCAAGCTGGTCTTCGATCTCGACGTCGGCGGCGCAGGACCCGAGGACGAGCCCTATCTGCGCGGCGCCGAGGTGGTGATCTTCAACGAGGTCGGCTTCCGCGCCAGCTTCGGCACCGACGATCTGGCCACGGCGGAGGCGTGGAGGCAAAGGCTCGGCATCGCCCGGCTGGTCCGCACCATGGCCGCCGAAGGCGCCGAAGCGCTGGATCTGGGCCGGCCGGTGCGCGTGCCCGGCCATGCGGTGGCGGTGGCCGATGTGACGGGCGCCGGCGACACCTTTGGCGCGGCACTGACATGGGGCCTTGGGCAAGGCCATGTCTTTGACGATGCATTGGCATTCGCCGTCGCCGCCGCCTCCCGATCGGTCACCCGCCACGGCCCGCGGGGCGGCAAGGCCAGCCGGGCCGAGGTGCTGGACTGGCTGGAGGGCCAGACCACCGCCTCATCGTGAACATGGCCCCAAGCGGCGTTATTGCAGCAGGCAGGGGCTGAGTGGGCTTCGCCCTTTCCCCATTGAATTCAGGCCGCGCGCTTGATCTCTGCGGTGCCGGGGGCATTGAAGCGGTTCATCCGTACGACACGGATGGGGATAATCCGTGTCAGCCTCCAAGCCGCTTCCATCGCATCGCGGGCCTCGGCCGGACGGATCCGAATGAATAGACCGCGTTCCAGCCGGTGACGTGATACCGCATCGGGAAGCGCCTTTCCGCCTGGCGCCATTGCATGCAGGAGACGCCGGACCTTGTCACGGAGGGTCCGGACATCGGGTATCCTCAGGTGCCGGTTGGCTGCGACATCGCCGCGCGCAGGATCTGCTTGCGGACCCAAGGGTCGGACATGCCGGCAGCCACCACCCGGTCGCGCACCTCATCGGGCAGGGTCGATACCTCGCCATAGATGCAGGACCATTTCTGGCAATGTTCGGCCAGCGGTCGCTCGGCGCCTTCCCAGCGGGCCAGGGCGTCGGGAATGTCGCGCCGGTCACCGACGCCTTCCAGATGCACCGCCAGCGCAAGCGCGCTTTGCATCGCCATGCCGCCGCCCTGCCCAAGGTTCGGCGGCTGCGCGTGGGCGGCATCACCGATGATCGCGGCGCGGCCCGAGGACCAGGATTTCACCTTGATGATGCTGTAGGGGCTCCAGGGCAGGGTCTCGGTGATCCGGTCGATCAGATGCGCCCATTGCGGGAAAGAGGCGGACCAACTGGCCTTGTCCAGCGGCGCCAGCTTGCCCGCCGTGTCGCCCTGCTGGCAGGTCAGCGCAAGGTAGATCTCGCTTTCGTTCAGCGGCGTGATCAGGAAGCGACGCTCGTCGTTCCAGCATTCCAGATATTTGCCCTCGCCGCCGGGCCCCAGATCGGCCTGGGTCCCGGGGATGATCGCCCGCAACGCACCTTCCGTCGTCAACTCGTGAGAGGCCTCAAGCCCGAGGCTGCGCCTGACCGTGGACCAGATCCCGTCGGCGCCGACCAGCAGATCGGCTTTCGCCCCGCTGCCACCGGGGAACTGCACCTCGCCCGAGGCCGAGGCCGAGATCACCTCGCAACCGGTGCGGATGGTGACGCCCGCCTTGATCGCGACATCACGCAGCGCATTCATCAGATGCGAGCGGGCAACGGTATACAGGCGCACATGCGGCGGAAAGGTGCCGTCGTCGATCACCTCGTTCGCGGCATTGCGCTGTTCCATCGCATAGCCCCGGAAGGCGCGGTCATCAAAGGCCTGTGCGCCAAGCGCATCGAGTATCCGCAATCCGTTTTCCCAGATATAGATCCCCGATCCCGAGGCGCGCAGTTCGGGCATCCTTTCGCACAGCGTCACCTGCCAGCCGCGCTGCGCCAGGGCGGTCGCAGCCGTCAGCCCGCCAAAGCCGCCACCGGCAACAAGAGCAGTCAGTTGAGAGGTCATTCTTTCGGTCCTTCATGGATGCTGACGGGGCGTCGTGTCGCGGCCCGTGGAGGGGGCCGCGACAGAGCCTGTTTCGGATTGCCCGGCAAGAAAGCGGGATCAGCCGCGATAGAAGGCGGCGATGGCCTGGCCGACCGGGACCGGGCTTTCCAGCGTGGGGAAATGGGTCTGGCCGGGGATGTGGTTCGGGATGAACCAGGGATGACCATCGGCGGCATAGTCGGCCTGGAACTTGCGGTATTCCTCGCCAAGCGGCTGGGAATAGACGTGCATGATCTGCGGCTTGTCGGCAAGCGCCTCCATCCGCTTCAGCGGGCTGCCCCATTTGCGATAGGATTTCTCGATCTCGCGGCAGGCGCGGATCCACATCTCGCCCTTGAACCAGGTCATCTCATTCCTGATGTGGTTGATCACATCGGCACTGTCAGTCGCCGCGATCCATTCGTCGAAAAAGCTTTGCCGGCCGACATGGTAGTTTTCCGGGTCCTGGCCCTCGCGCAGCTGCTGCCAGAAGCCGCCATGCGGCTCCATCAGCCAGTCGATCACCACGGTGCGCGGCAGCACCTTGGTGCCAAACCTGTCGCAAAGCCCGATGTTCACCCAGCAGCCATGCGAGGTGGAAACCAGCCGGAAGTCCTTCAGACCGAGCGCGACGACGAATTCCGCCATGTCGTCGATCAAATCGTCACTGGTGAAATCGCCGTGCAGCGTCTGCTCGGCATCATGGCCGCGATAGTTCGGGGCGATGACATGGAACTCCTTCGCCAGTTCCGGGATCAGCGTCTTGAAAAGACGGTCATCCTGCGCCCAGCCCGAAAGAAGGACGACGGTGCGTTTCGCCGGGTCGCCAGCCTCGACATAGGTGATCGGGTGATTGTTGATGGTGATGCTTTTCATGTTGGTCTCCTTCTCCTTCATCTGGTCAGCAGCCCATGTAGAGACGCTGGACTTCGTCATTTCCGGCCAGCTCATCACCTGTTCCCTGCAAATGGATGGCGCCATTCTCGATCAGATAGGCGTAGTCGCAGGCTTCAAGCGCGAGGTGGGAGTTCTGTTCCGACAGGAGGATGGTGAAGCCCGCCTTGCGCAGATCCGCGATCACCTCGAAGACACGCGCGACCATGATCGGCGCAAGGCCAAGTGTCGGCTCGTCAAGCAGGATCAGCCGGGGCTGGGACATCAGGCCACGGCCAAGCGCCAGCATCTGCTGCTCGCCGCCCGACATCGAGCCGGCAACCTGGTTCTTGCGTTCGGCAAGGCGCGGGAAGCGATCATAGATTTCCGCCAGAGTGCTGTCGGCTTTCGCCCGGGCATGCGGCACCAGCGCGCCGAGGCGCAGGTTCTGCTCGACCGAAAGGCGGGCGAAGATCAGCCGCCCTTCGGGGACCAACGCGATGCCCCTCTCCACCCGCTCATAGGAGGGCAGCGAAAGAATATCGCGCCCGTCAAAGACGATACGGCCTGCATTTGCCGGGATCATCCCGGCAATGGTCTTCATCAGCGTGGTCTTGCCTGCGCCGTTCGGCCCGATCAGCGCGGTGACCGAGCCGCGGGCGATGGAAAACGAAATCCCGCGCAGGATCTGCACCTTGCCATAGCCGGCGGAAAGTTTCTCGAGCGACAGCAGGGGCCCAGTGTCGCCGACAGGGGAAGGGGAAGAGGCCGTCATCCGAAATACGCCTTCAGCACTTCTTCGTTGCGGGAAATCTCGTCCGGTGTGCCAAGCGCGAGCACGCGCCCGCGATCCATCGCAAGCACACGGTCCGACAAGGTCATCAGCGCGCTCATCACATGTTCGACCAGGATGAAGGTCAGGTTGCGCTCACGCCTCAGACTGCCCAGCGTCGCGATCATCTCATCCACCTCGGGCGGCGTCAGACCGGCCATCACCTCGTCAAGCAGGACGGTGCCGGCCCCGGTGGAAAGCGCGCGGGCGATCTCCAGCCGCTTCTGGCCCGACAAGGTCAGCTCGGCCGCAAGTCGGTCTTTCTGCGCACCAAGCCCCACCGCATCGAGCGCCCGGGCGGCGACCTCGGTTGCGGCCTTGCGGGACGGGCGCTTGTCCGATCCGTAGAGCGACGAGATGGTGGCATTTTCCAGCGCGGTGATCCCCGCGAAAGGCCGCACGATCTGGAAGGTGCGCGAGATGCCGCGGCGGCAGATCCGGTCGGGGCGCAGCCCGGTGATGCGCGTCCCGCGCAGCAGAACCTCGCCCGAGCTGGGGCGGATCTGCCCGGCGATCACCGCGAAAAGCGTGGTCTTGCCGGCGCCGTTCGCGCCCATCAGGCCGAAGATCTCGCCCTCCTCGACGTTGAAACTGATCCCGTCCAGCGCTTTCAGTCCGCCGAAGGATTTCGAGATGGCACGGACCTCAAGCATTGCCATGGCTGGCATCCTTTCCGGTGCTGCGCCGGGACGGGAACAGGCGTGATACCATTCCGGCCAGGCCCTCGGGCGCGAAGAGGATGAAGGCGATCAGCAGCGCGCCAAGCGCGATCATGTAAAGCTGGGGCAGCCGCAGCCAGAGCGCCTCGGAGAGCAGCACGAAGGCGATGGCGCCGAGGAAAGGCCCGCGCGGCGAGCGCAATCCCCCCACAATCGCCATGGTGACGATGGTGAAGGACAGCACCGGATCAAAAGCCTGGGATGCGTCGAAGTAAGAAGAGCGCAGCGTCAGCAGCCCACCGATCATCCCCGGAATGACCGCCGAAAGCACCAGCGCGATGGTCTTCATCCGAGCTACCGGCACGCCGACGGCTTCGGCGGCCTCTTCATTCTCGCGGATCGCCACCAGCCCGGCCCCGAGGCGAGAGCGGTTTAGCAGCCAGGCCGCGCCCACCGCGATCACCACCAGAGCAAGCATCGCCCAGTAAAGCGTCGCCAGCGGCGGCGCGTTGAAGATCAGCCGACTGAACTGGCCGAGCGAGGTTTCCACCTGCATCACGATCGCCTTGGCCAACTCTGCCAGCCCGAAGGTCAGGATCACGAAATAGGGGCCGCGCACCCGCATCACCGGCAGCCCGATCAGCAGCGCGGCCAGCCCCGCCATCGCGCCGCCGAACAGCACCGATCCGGCAATGCCCATGCCCGGCAGCGCGAGGATCATCGCATAGGCGCCGATTCCGCAGAACACGGCATGACCCAGCGAGATATAGCCGGTGGTGGCGCTGAGGAGCGACCAGGATTGCACCATGGCCAGCCACATTGCCAGCGTGAAGCCGACACCCAGCATGTAGTCCCCCGCCCAAAAGGGCAGCGAAAGCGCAAGGGCAAGCAGAAGGCCAGCCAGCGGGATATCGTAAGAGGTCTGTTTCATCTGACCTGGATCGCCTTTCCGAACAGACCCTGCGGGCGCACCAGCAGCACCGCGACGAAGAGACCGTAGATGAGGATGGAACGGTAAGTGGCCGAGGTGAGCGCGATGCCGAAAGTCTCGACGAAGCCGAGCACAAATCCCGCGAAGATTCCGGCGAAGATATTCCCCAGACCGCCCAGCACGATCACCACGAAGGCGGCGATGGTCAGCGGAAAGCCCATGAAGGGGGTGATCTGTTCGGTCATCGAGACCAGCACGCCTGCAACACCGGCAATGGCGAAGCCAAGCGCGATGGTGATCCCCTGCACCCGGTCGACATTGACGCCGACGATCCCCGCCGCCTCGCGCCGCTCGATCACCGCGCGCAGGCTCCAGCCGAAGGCGTGGAAGCGCAGCAGCAGCAGCACGCCAAGGCAGATCGCCAGCGCGGCGCCCAGCATGAAGAGGCGGTTGCCCGAGGCCATGACCGGCCCGATCTGATAGACCTCGCCCATATAGCTGTAGCCGCGCGCGGTCGAGCTGAAGCCAAGCGCCATCACGTTTTGCAGGATGACCGAGACGCCGTAGAAGAGGATCAGCGAATTGGCCTCCAGCCGCTGCGCGGCCTCGGGCTTGCCGAGAAGGCGTTTGAAGATCCCGGCATACAGCGCCCAGCCCATCGCGGCGCAAAGTCCGGCGGCCAGCAGCATCGAGACAGGCGGCGCCAATCCGACGGTCGAGAAGGCAACGAAAGCGACATAGGCCCCGATCATCGCAAGATCGCCGTGGGCGATGTTCAAAAGCCGCAGGGTGCCGTAAACGAGGTTCAGCCCCAAGGCGACCAGCGCATAGAGCGCACCCGAACAGAGCGCGGCAAAAAACAGTTGAGCCGCCATCGGCCCCCCCTTTTTCGGATTTGGATGTGACAGGCGGCAAGGCCGGGCGGCAGCGGCCGCCGCCCGGCCTTGTCTTACCAGGCGGTCTTCGGACGGAAATCCGAGGTCTTGACCTCCTCGGGCCAGATCAGTTCGAGCGAGCCGTCCTGGATTTGCAGGAAGGAGGTGGGTGTGACGGTGTTCTCCACTCCCTCGAACTTCACCGGGCCGTTGATCGTGTCGAAGGTCGCGGTTGCGATCTCTTCACGTAGCGCCTCGTGGTCGAGACCGGCTTTGGCCACCGCCTGTTCGAGGATCTCCATCGACATATAGGCCAGCGCGCTGTCAAGCGCGTCGGGCGCCTCGCCATATTTCGTGCTATAGGCGTCGAAGAAGACCTGGGCCTTCGGCCAGGCCGCCTGTTTCGGCGACCAGTGGCCGACGGTCACAATGTTGTCCGATGCCGATCCCAGGGCCTTCTGATAGGCGTCGATCGTCGGACCGATCAGCGCCAGCACGAAGGGGGCCTTCACGCCCAGCTCTTTCGCCTGGCCGGTGAAGAGGAAGGTATCCGCCGGATAGCTGAGCGCGATCACCGCATCGGGCGATGAGGCGTTCGCCTGCGAGATAAGGGTGGTCATGTCCTTGATGTCCGGCGGGTAGTTCTCGGCCATTGTGACTGTGATGCCCTCGGCCTCGAGCGCGGGGATCAGATAGGTTTTGATCTCCTGCGACAGCGGCGAGACATTGGCCATGATGGCGGCGGATGCGATCCCTTCGGCCTTCATCAGCTTTGCCAGTTCGGCCCCCACCTTGTCGGGGACCACGGCGGTCGGGAACCAGATGTAGCCCGGAGCCACTTCGCGCAACTGCACCGAGGCGGCGGTATTGCCCACCATCGGGAATTCGTAGCGGTTGAGCACCGGCGCCAGTGCCAGATGGATCGGTGTCGACCAGGGCGCGGCCAGCAGGTCCACCTTGTCCTCGGTGATCAGCCGCTCGTAGATGCGGACAGCATTGGCCGGGTTCGACTGGTCGTCATAGCTGATGAATTCAACGGGGCGCTTCACCCCGGCCACATCCAGCCCGCCGCGCGCATTCACCTCTTCGGCCCAGAGGTTGTAGGCATTGACCTGCGAAGGCGCCGCCTGGGCGAAAATGCCGGTCAGAGCCATCGAATAGCCGATGCGTACCGGCTCGGCCTCTTCCGCCATAACGGCATGCGCGACACTTGTCATGCAGCCGCACAGAAGCGCCGCTTTGAGAAAGCGTTTCATTTGGTCTTCCCTGTTGAACGACCGTGTATTTCCCGGCCTTTTGTCTGTTCGGGCAAGCGCCGGAGACCTTGGCCACCGGCCGGGGTATCGCCCTGGCACCCCATCTCATTCCCTGGCTCAGGCAAGCCTTGACAGCCTTGTCCATCACTCATGTTTTCGGGGCGGACCCAATTAACGAATGACATTCGTTTATTGATGATGAAAAAGTTGATTCTGTCAATCGGTGTTTTTGGTGGCGGGCACGCCTGGACAAGGAAGAGGGATATGCTTGCCTGAAATACCGGTAACCTGTTGCAATTTATGACGCCTCAGTGCCAGTGATGGCTTGGGGCACGCCCGTCCGCACATCCGGGGGCAAGCAGAAGGAGAGGCCGATGGCGCGAATCAAGAGCGAGACACTGAGGGCGGCAATCCTTGATGCGGCCCGGGAAGAGATCGCGGCCCGAGGCTATCAGGAGACCACAATCGCGCATATCGCGAAGCGGGCAGGGACGGTCGCTTCGAATGTCTATTCCTATTACGGTTCCAAGCTCGAGGTCTATTTCGCGATCTATGAACCCTGGTTCAAGCATCAGTTCCGGTTGCTCGAGGAACGGGTCGAAGCGGCCGATGGAAGCGTTGCTGCGCGGCTGGAATTGCTCGCCCGTGGCGTCCTGCTCGATATCGCCAGCGACAGTTCCGGGCTGACCGCCGCGCTTGCGGTGGCGCTGGCGACGGCGCGGCCGACGGATGATTACCGCACCGATCTGCTGCACTGGGGCGAAGACCAGATCGAGCGGCTGACGCTCGACATCATGAAGGAAGGCTCGTTCGAGCCGCGGAATGTGGTGGCTTTCGCCCGTACATTGATGGTGCTTTTTGACGGGATCGCCCTGCGTTCACATGTGACCGAGCCGCCTGAAATCGGTTTGTTACTCACCGCGATCCTTCCAGTCCTGTCGGCACCCCCGCCAAGTCAGGTACCGGCTGATCAGCAGGCTCAGACCGCCAGCAACATAACCGCAACGCCCTGACCGACACCGATCCACCGGCAAGAAAAGGACCCAGCGCCGACGGAGCCCCCTGCCCCGCAAACCGTCGCTTCAGTTTGCGTTCTCATCCTCGATCTGCATCAGGCTCCCGGCGTCAGCGGAGCCCACTCCGCCATATTTGGCCTTCAGCTTGTGGAAGGTCGCCAGGCTGAGGCCTTTCAACCGCAGCCGTGTCTTGCAACCCGGCCGGCCTCAGCCGGCCAGCGCCAGCCTCGCGGCACGGCGTTCGGCCTGCACATCGGGGTCCGGGTCCAGTCCCGCCGCCAGCAGACGCTGCGTATAGGGCCGCTGCGGGCTGTCGAAAACCTGACGCACCGTGCCCAGTTCCACCACCCTGCCCTTTTCCATCACCATCACATGGTCGGCGAAGTCGCGCACCACCGGCAGGTCATGGGCAATGAAGACGAAGGAGATCCCCAGCCGTTTGCGCAGGTCGTCCAGAAGCGCGATCACCTGCGCCTGGACCGACACGTCCAGCGCCGAGACCGCCTCGTCGCATATGATCAGCTGCGGCTCCAGCGCCAGGGCGCGGGCGATGGCGATGCGCTGGCGCTGCCCGCCCGAGAACTGGTGCGGGTAGCGCCCCGCCATCTCGGGCTTCAGCTCGACCTGCTGCAACAGTTCGGCCACGCGGGCCTTCCACTTCTCGCGCGGCAGGATGCCGGGGTGGATCACCCAGGCCTCGGTGATCAGTTGCCAGACCGTCATCCGCGGGTTCAGGCTTTGCGTCGGGTCCTGGAACACCATCTGCAGATCTCGCCGCAGGGCGTGAAGCTCGGCCGGGGGCATGGAGAAAAGGTCGCGCCCCTTCCACAACGCCTGCCCGGCAGTCGGCTCTTCCAGCCGCAGCAGCATCTTCGCCACCGTGGATTTGCCCGAGCCGCTTTCGCCGACGATGGCCAGCGTCTCGCCCGGCATCAGGTCGAAGGACACGTCCTCGACCGCGGTGAACTGGCCGAAGACCTTGCGCGCATTGCGCACCGACAGCACCGGCTCTGCCTTCGCCAGCGGCTGGTGCATCTCGCCCTTGCCGGGGGCGGCGCCGATCAGCTTGCGGGTATAGGGATGCCGCGGGTTGCGGTAGACCTCGCCGGTCTCGCCCGCTTCCACCACCTCGCCCGCGTTCATCACCACCACGCGGTCGGCGATCTCGGCCACCACGCCAAGGTCATGGGTGATGATCAGGATGCCCATCCCGGTCTCGCGCTGCAATTCCTCCAGCAGGGCCAGAACCTCGGCCTGGACGGTCACGTCCAGCGCGGTCGTCGGTTCGTCCGCGATCAGCAAGTCCGGCTTCAGCGCCAGCGCCATGGCGATCATCAGCCGCTGGCGTTGGCCGCCGGAAAACTCGTGCGGGTATTTCTTCAGGCTGTCGGCCGGGTTCGGGATGCCCACCCGCGTCACCAGCCGCAGCGCCTCGGCCCGCGCGGAGGCGCGGTCGGCGCCGTGGGCGGTCAGCGCCTCCTCGATCTGCCAGCCCACAGTGTAGACCGGGTTCAGGTGGCTGAGCGGGTCCTGGAAGATCATCGCGATCCTGCGGCCGTTGATATCGCGCCGCGCCGAGGCCGGCAGCTTCAGCAGGTCCTGGCCGTCGAACAGGATCTGGCCGCTTGTGATCCGGCCCGGCGGCATGTCGATCAGGTCCATGATGGCCGAAGAGGATACGGATTTCCCCGACCCCGATTCCCCCAGGATCGCCAGGGTCTCGCCGCGGTCCAGATGGAAGCTGACCCGTTTCACCGCATGGACGGTGCCCACCGCGGTGTGGAACTCGACCGACAGGTCGCGGACGTCAAGAAGATGGGTCATGCCACCTCTCCCTTGCGGCTCTGGCGCATTTCCAGCCGCCAGCGTTGCACCGGGTCCAGCGCGATGCGCATCCAGTTGGACAGCAGGTTCAGGGACAGCGTGGTCAGGATGATCGCCAGCCCCGGCCAGAACGACAGCCACCACGCGGTCGTCAGGTATTGCTTGCCCTGCGCGATCATCAGCCCCCAGGTGATGTCCGGCGGCTGGATGCCGATCCCGAGGAACGAGAGAGAGCTTTCCGCCAGCATCACGAAGGCGAAGTCCAGTGTTGCGATGGTCATCAGCGTCGGCAGCACCACCGGCAGGATATGGCGGAAGATGATCCGCGGGCCCGAGGCGCCCATCACCTTGGCCGCCTGCACGAACATCCTCTCGCGCACCTCGAGCACCTCGGCCCGCGTGGTGCGCAGGTAGACCGGGATGCGGGTGATCGACAGCACCACGATCAGGTTCCCGACCGAGGGCCCGAGGATGTAAAGCACCACCACTGCCAGCAGCAGCGAGGGGAAGGACATGATCACATCGGCCAGCCGCAGGATCACCTCGCCGGTGCGCTTGCCGGCATAGCCCGCGATCAGGCCAAGGACAGTGCCGATCGCGGCCGAGCAGACCACCGCGCCGGCGGCGATCATCATGGTGTTCTGCGTGGCGACGATGATCCGCGCCAGAAGCGGGCGGCCCAGCGCATCGGCGCCCAGAACCCAGAGCCATCCCCGCTCCCACTCGAAGGGAGGCGCGTTGCGGCCGCGCAGGTTCTGCTTCTGGGCGGCGGCATCCAGCCAGTGCGGCCCGATCACCGCCAGCACGAAGACCAGCAGCAGGAACAGCATCGCCGCCAGCGCGAACTTGTCGGCCCACAGCATCCGGGCGAAGCGGACAAGCGGCTTCGGTTCGTCGGGGATCGTGTCGATATGGGTCATCGCTGCCCCTCAGTGCCGGATGCGCGGGTCGAGGGCCGAATAGGCCAGGTCGATCAGCAGGTTCATCAGGAAGATGGCGATGGCGGTGATCATGATGGCCGCCAGAACCACGTTGAAATCGCGTTGCAGGATGCTGTCGATCATCAGCTTGCCGACGCCGGGGAAGCCGAAGATCGTCTCGATCACCACCGCCCCGTTCAAGAGCGCCGCCGCCTGGTCGCCGATCACCGTGATCACCGGCAGCATGGCGTTGCGCAGGGCGTGGACGAAGATGATCGGCCGCGATTTCACGCCCTTGGCGCGCGCGGTCTTCACATAGGCCGAGGAAAGCGCCGAGATCATCGAGCCGCGCACCACCTGCACGATCAGGCCGAAGGGGCGGATGAACAGCACGGCGATGGGCAGAATCCAATGCGCGAAACTGCCGGTGCCCGAAGTCGGCAGCCAGCCGAGGCCCACGGCGAAGACGACAATGGCCACGATGGCGACCCAGAAATCCGGCGCCGAGGCCCCGATCAGCGAGGTGACCGAAGCCACCCGGTCGAAGAACCCGCCCGCCCGGAATGCGGCCAGCGAGCCGATGACGATGGCGGCGGCGGTGACAAGGCTCATGGTGATCAGCGCCAGTTGCAGCGTCCACCAGAAGGCCTCGGCCACCACGTCGAAGGCGGGGCGGGCCTTGCGGATGGATTCCCCCATGTCCAGATGCAGCAGGTCCCAGACATAGCGGCCGAACTGCACCATGATCGGGTCGTTCAGGCCATGCACCTCGCGGAACTGCTGGCGCATCTCTTCCGACGCCTCGGACGGCAGATACAGCGCCGCCGGATCGCCCGTCAGGCGCGACAGGAAGAAGACCGCCACGATCAGCAGGATCAGCGAGATCAGGCTGGCAAAGGCGCGCTTGCGGATGAAGGGGATCATGGCAGGGCTCCGGCGGGTTGCGGGCGGGGACCGGTCCCCGCCCGTCGGCACAGCTTATTTGAACTTGATGTCCGACAGCGGCAGCATCGAGTTGGTCGCCATGGTCGGAACCCAGTCCAGACGCTCGTTCACACGGCTGAAGCTGACCATGTGGAACATCAGCACATCGGCCACGATATCGTCATGGAGATGGGCCTGCAGCTCTTTCCACAGCGCCGCCCGCTCATCGCCCGTGGCGGCCTGCGCGCGTTCGATCAGGTCATCGACCTTCGGATCGGCAATGCCGGACTGGCGGCCGTCCGATGCGTATTTGAAGTACATCGAGAAGGACGGATCACCCTTGGAGTTGTCGTGCATGGCGACGACCAGCTGCGGGCCGCGGCCTTCGGCATAGGGCTTCGAGTAGTAGGTCTCGAACTCGGCGACCTCGTAGAATTTCACCTCGACGGTGAAGCCCGCGTCCTGCAGCATCTGCTGCATGGCTTCGAGAATCTCGACGATGTTCGGGAAATTCGCCGTCCGGCCCAGGATGGTGATCGGCGTGTCGACCGGCACGCCATCGGCCCTGGCTTCCTCCAGCAGCTTCTTCGCTTCGTCGGGGTTGTAGTCCCAGACCTTCACGTCCGGGTTCCAGCCCAGCGTCGGCGGCGGATAGACGGCCGTCGCCAGCAGCGTGCCTTCGGGCACCAGCGTGCCCAGGAACGCCTCGCGGTCGATCGCCATGTTCAGCGCCTTGCGCACGCGGACATCGTTCAGGGGCGCGATCGAATGATCGACGCGCGCATAGACGGTTTCCGAGTCGAGATAGGAGAAGTCGGTCGCCGGATTGGTCGCGTCCTCAGCCGAGATCGAGGGCGCGATGTCCGCCTCGCCCGTCGCCACCATGGCGGCGCGCACGGCGGGGTCCTGGCGGAACAGGTAGGTGGCGGTCGTCGCGGCGGGCTTCTCGCCCCAGTAGTCGTCGCGCGCGGTCAGCACGATCTGCTGGCCCGGCGCCCATTCGGTCAGCTTGAAGGGGCCGGTGCCGACCGGCTCGCGGATGAACTCGACCGGGGTTTCCTCCGGCACGATGGTCAGAAGCGTCAGCAGCAGGGGCAGGATCGGCTGCACCGGATCGGCCTTGAAGTCGATGGTGTAGTCATCCACCACCTCGGCGCTGACGGTCATGCCGCCGAAATAGCGCGGCACCTCGCAGGTGATCGCGGGGTTCATCGCCCGGTCGAACGAGGCCTTCACGTCCCTCGCATCGAAGGTGGTGCCGTCAGAGAAGGTCACGCCCTGGCGCAGCTTGAACCGCCACGACCCGTCGGCCTGCTGTTCCCAGCTTTCCGCCAGCTTCGGCTGAAGCCCGCTGCCGCCCTTGATGTCCAGATAGGTCAGCGTCTCGTTGATGTTCTGCATGGTGATCCGGCCCACGTTGGAGCGGGTCGCCATGCAGGGCTCCAGCACATCGGCCTCTTCGTTGAGGACGATCCTCACGTCCTGGCCCCAGGCCGGGGCCGTCGCGGTCACCGCCGCGAAGGCTCCCCAGAGCAATGCCTTCTTCATCTTGGTCCTCCCAATCAGGTTTCTCATGGTCATTCGGAGCGCGCACGGCGCGACGCGCGCGAGGCGATAAGGGCAGCCGTGCAGATCATTCCGCCGCCGATCCAGGTGGTTGCACGGGCGGTCTCGGCAAACAGCAGGTAGCCCATCAGGGCGATCAGCGGCAGGCGCAGGAAATCGACCGGCGCCACGATGGAAGCGTCGGCCAGGCTGAAGGCATGGGTCATCAGCGCCATGCAGGCCGCCCCCAGCACGCCTTGCAGCGCCAGAAGGCCCATCTCTTGCAGGCCGGGGGTGGACCAGACCGGCGCAGCCACAAGGGCGGCCATCGGCACGGTCAGGAACAGGTTCAGCACCACCAGCGTCGCGGTGCTGTCGCCCGAGGACATGGATTTCAGCATGAGCTGGATCACCGCCTGCATCGTCGCGCCCAGAAGCGCGAAGGCGATGGCCCAGGTCAGCCCGGTGCCCGCAGGACCCACGATCACCAGCGCGCCGGCAAAGCCGAGCGCCACGGCGGCGATCTTCATCCTGCCCAGCCGCTCGCCCAGCATCAGCGCCGCGCCGAGGACAACGAAGACCGGCGAGGTGAAGGCGATCGCCGTCACGTCGGTCAGCGGCCCGCGGGCGAAGGCGGCGAAGAAGGCGATCAGCGTCACCAGCTTCAGCCCGGCGCGCAGGCCGTGCTGGCGCAGCGTATAGGTGCTTTTCAGGACCGCGGGGCGCATGAGGACGACCGGCACCACCGCCAGCGCGCCGAAGAAGGCGCGGAAGAAAGCGATGACGAAAGGATGCACGCCGCCATCCAGCGCCCGCACGATCGCGGCATCCACGGCCGACAGGCAGGCGCCTATCGCCGCCAGCCCGACCGCAAGGATCGCGGATTGTGCCTTGCCGCCCTGACGGGTCATGCGCTCCTCCGATTCCGGGATCCTCCATCCCGCATGCAGACCATGCTTGCGACAGACTTATTTGTCAACATATCATGGGATGTAATCTAACATCAGACGACATACTCTAACCATACTACTGATTTATAACTATATTTTATGATCATATAAAGTCATGCAAACATAAATTACATTCTTCAACTTGACAACTTTACGATTCTCCGGCCTTCTCCCCGCTATCTTCGCTTGGGAGGGCGACATGACCCCGGCCGAAATCGCCGCCGCTATGACCGGCATCCTGCAACCCTCTGGAACCGGCCGGATTTCCGCCCTTCTGCCTTCGCCCAAGGTGCAGAATCACGCGGCCTTCCTGTCCTTGCAGCCCGATGGCGCGCTGATCTGCGCCTGGTTCGGCGGCACGCTGGAAGGCAAGTCCGACATCTCGATCCACGCCTCGGTCCTGCTGCCGGGCGCAGTCCGGTGGGGGCCGGTCCAGTTGCTGTCGAGCGACCCCGACCATTCGGAACAGAACCCGGTGATCTTCACCGCCCCCGATGGCGGGCTGTGGCTGTTCCACACCTCGCAGCCCTCGGGCAACCAGGACGAATGCCGCATCCGCATGGCGCCGCTGTCACGCGACGGCACGGCCCTGACCGCGGGCGAAGGGCGCTATCTCGGCCTGCCGCGCGGCTGCTTCGTGCGCGCCCCCCTGGTGGTGCGCGACGATGGCGCCTGGCTGCTGCCGATCTTCCGTTGCGTGCAGCGGCCGGGGCAGAAGTGGAACGGCAGCCACGACACCGCCAATGTCGGCGTCTCGCATGACAATGGCGCAACCTGGGCGCTGGAGGACGTGCCCGCCTCCATCGGCTCTGTCCACATGAGCCCGGTCGATCTGGGCCGGGGCCGCATGGCCGCCTTCTACCGCCGCCGCCAGGCCGATTTCGTCCACCGCTCGGACAGCACCGACGGCGGGCGCACCTGGGCCGCGCCGGTGGCGACGGATGTGCCGAACAACAATTCCTCCATCGCCGCGATCCGGCTGGCGGACGGCCGCATCGCCATGATCTGCAACCCGGTCAACGCCGCCATGTCGCCCGACCGCCGCGCCTCGCTTTACGACGAACTGGGCGAGGACGACGCCCGGCCCGACGCCGACCCGACCGGCGGCTGCGCCCCGGTCTGGGGGGTGCCCCGCGCGCCGGTCTCGGTCTGCGTTTCCGGCGACGGCGGCAAGACCTTTCCGCTGCGGCTGGTGGTCGAGGACGGCCCCGGCACCTGCACCTCGAACGACAGCCTCGACGGGCGGAACCGGGAACTCTCCTACCCCTGGCTGCTGGAAGGGCCGGATGGCGCGCTGCACGTCGCCTATACCTGCCACCGCCGCGCCATTCGTTATGTCCGGCTTGCGCCGGGCTGGACCGCTGACCTGAAGGACATCCGCGCATGAGCGACATCATCGGCATCACCATGGGCGACCCGGCCGGTGTCGGCCCGGAAATCAGCGTCAAGGCGCTGGCGGAGATGTCCGCCGCCGACCGCGACCGCACCCTGATCTACGGCAACCGCGCCACACTCGAAGCCGCAAAGACCGCCGTCGGCTGCGCGGTGGACCTTGAGGGCCGCGTCGTCAACATCGACTACGAGGGCGCGCCCCTGCCCTGGGGCAAGCTGTCCCCCGTCGCCGGGGACGCCGCCTTCCGCTTCATCGAGCGCGCCGTCCGCGATGCAGAGGCCGGAAAGATCGGCTGCATCGTCACCGCCCCCATCAACAAGGAGGCGCTGAACGCCGCGGGTCATCATTACGACGGCCACACCGGCATGCTGCGCAGCCTGACCGGCGCCAAGGCCGCCTATATGCTGCTGGCCTCGGAGCGGCTGAAGGTCATCCACGTCTCGACCCATGTCTCCCTGCAAGAGGCCATCCGGCGGTCGACGACCGAGCGCGTGCTGGCCACCATCCGCGCCGGGAACACCCACCTGAAGCGCATCGGCATCGAAGCCCCCTGCATCGCCGTCGCCGGGATCAACCCTCATTGCGGCGAGAACGGCCTTTTCGGCACCGAGGACGACGACCAGATCGCCCCGGCGGTGAAACTGGCGCAGGCCGAGGGCATCGACGCGAAAGGCCCGATCTCGGCCGATACCGTGTTCCACCGCGCCTATAACGGGGCCTTCGACCTGGTGATCGCGCAATACCACGACCAGGGCCACATCCCGATCAAGCTGGTGGCCTTCGACGATGCGGTCAACGTCTCGGTCGAACTGCCGATCGACCGCACCTCGGTCGACCACGGCACCGCCTTCGACATCGCCGGAAGGGGCATCGCCAACCACGGCAACATGAACGCGGCCATCGCATATGCCCGGAAACTCGTGGCAGGAGGAAGGCAATGAGCTTCGTCATCCAGGGCGTCTATTGCGCCGCCGCCACGCCGCTGAAAACCGACGGCACGCCCGATCTCGATCTCTTCGGCCGCCACACCAAGGCGCTGATCGACGAGGGCTGCCACGGCATCGCCATGCTGGGCTCGACCGGCGAGGCCAACAGCTTCGGCGTGCGCGAGCGGATGGATCTGGTCGAGGCCGCGCTGAAAGGCGGCACCCTGCCCGAGCAGTTGATCCCCGGCACCTCGGCCTGCGCCGTGACGGACGCGGTGGAGATGACACGCCATGCCGTGCAGGCGGGCGTCAAGGGCGTGGTGCTGCTGCCGCCCTTCTACTACACCGCCTTCTCCGACGCCGCGCTGTTCCGCTTCTACGCCTCGATCATCGAGAAGGTGAACGACGCCCGGCTCAGGATCATCCTCTACCATATCCCCATGCTGACCGGCGTTCCGATCAGCCATGAGTTGATCGCCATGCTGGTGAAGGCATTCCCCGACACCGTGGTCGGCATCAAGGACAGCGACGGCAAGATCGAGAACATGCACGCGATCTCGGCCCGCTTCCCCGGTTTCGGCGTGCTGGCCGGGGCCGATCCGCTGCTCTTGCCGGTGCTGCAAGGCGGCGGCGCAGGCTGCATCACCGCTTCGTCCAACGTCGTCGCGCGCGAGTTGCGCGTGGTCTACGACCACTGGAACGACCCGTCCAAAGCCGCCGAGGTCAAGGAAGCGCAGGACATCATCGTCGCCTGGCGCAACCTGACCAACGCCTATACGCAACTGCCCACCGTCAAGACCATGCTGGCAAGGCGCCGGGGCGACATGGGCTGGCTGAACGTCCACCCACCCTTCTCGCCGCTCGACCGGGCCGAGGCCGAAAAGGTCTGGGCCGAGATGGAGCGTCTGGAAGCCCTGCAAGGAGCCGCGGCATGAGCCTTTCACGCATCATCACCCTGCATCAGCCCCGGCGGCTGGAAATCGGCGCGAACTCCGCCGCCCGCGTCGGCGAATGGGCGGCCGACGCCGCCAGCGTCTTCATCCTCTCCACCCCGCATACTGCCGGTTTCGTGGAACGGCTGGGGCTGAAGGGCAAGGTCGCGGTCTTCGACGCCATCCCGGGCGAACCCGACATCGCCACCTTCGAGGCCGCCATGGCCGCCGCCCGCGCGGCACAGCCCGATCTGGTGATCGGCCTCGGCGGCGGGTCGGTCATGGATGTGGCCAAGCTGGTCGCCGCGATGTGGAACGGCAGCCAGAGCCTTGCCGACGTGGCCGGCCCGAACAAGGTCGCCGGGCGCTCGACCCGCCTCGTCCAGATCGCCACCACAGCGGGCACCGGGTCCGAGGCCGGTATCCGCGCCCTGATCACCGATCCCGGCAAGGGCAACAAGATCGCGGTCGAAAGCCCGCATCTGATCGCCGACCTTGCCGTGCTGGACCCGGTGCTGACCTTCTCGGTCCCCCCCGCCGTCACCGCAGCGACCGGGATCGACGCCATGGCGCATTGCGTCGAGGCCTTCACCAACCGCAATGCCCATCCGGTGATCGACGGCTATGCCCGCATGGGGATCGAGCTGGTCGGCAAATATCTTGCCCGCGCGGTTGCGGACGGCAAGGATACCGAGGCGCGCGAGGGCATGATGCTGGCCAGCTTCTATGGCGGCATCTGCCTCGGCCCGGTCAACACCGCCGCCGGTCACGCGCTGGCCTATCCGCTGGGGACGCTGCTGCACCTGCCGCACGGGCTGGCCAATGCCATCATCTTCCCGCATGTGCTGGCCTTCAACGAAGACGTGACCCGGTCGAAGACCGCCGAGGTCGCCGCCGCGCTCGGCCTGCTGGAACAGGCCCGCGACGAAGGCTTGCTCGCCGCCGCCCATGCCTTCTGCGCGAAGCTGGGCGTCGAGATGAAGCTGTCGAAGCACGGCGCGGCCGAGAACCAGCTTCCCCGCTTCGCCGAGGATGCCCATGCCATCCGCCGCCTGATGGACAACAATCCGCGCGACATGTCGGTCGAGGATGTGCTGGCCGTCTACCGCGCCGCCTACTGACCGGCGCGGCAATCCGCAGGATGGGCAGATGCCCGTCCTGCCGGTCAGACCGCCTCTTCCACCTCGGGACGGCGCCGCTCGAACAGCCGCTCGCGCGAACCGATCAGGTGGTCGCGCATCAACCGCCGGGCCATCGGGCCGTCGCGGTCGCGGATCGCCTCGAAGATCGCGGCATGCTCGCCGAAGACCCGCGTCAGCCCGCTGGCCTCGCGCTTGACCGAGGCGCCGTGGAACCGCATCCCCACCGCGATATGTTCCTTCAGCGCCTCCATCGCTGTCGAGAAATAGCTGTTCTCGGCGGCAAGCGCGATGGACAGGTGGAACAGGAAATCCGCATCCTCACGGTGCGACAGCCGGTTGGTCGCGTCCCGCATCATCTCCAGCGCCACCGAGATCGCGCCAAGGCTGGCCGCGTCGTGCCGCTCTGCCGCCAGCGCCGCCGCCTCCGGTTCCAGCGTCACGCGGAATTCGTAGCAGTTCAGCAGGTCCGAGACATTCTCAAGCTGCCCGAACCCCAGCGGCTGCTTCAGCCCGATGGAGCGGACGAAACTGCCCGCGCCGCGCCGGGAATAGATCAAGCCCTGTTCGCGCAGCCGCCGCAACGCCTCGCGCACGATGGGACGCGAGACCTCGAATTCCGCGGCCAGGTCATGCTCTGTCGGCAGGCGTTCGTCGGGGCGGTAGGCGCCCGACTTGATCGCCCTTTGCAGCCGGTCGAACACCACATCCGCCAATGAGCGCCGCCCGCCCGTGGTCGGTCCGATCCCCTGCGCCATCACCGCCCGCCCCCCAGGATATCGGCCAGCCGGGTCAGCGTGTCGCCGCCCCCGAAGCCGCCGGATTTCACGATCACCGCCTGCCCGTCCGGGGCATGGCCCAAGGGCACGCCCGGCAGCACCTCTCCGGCCAGGCGCAGAACGTCCAGCCCCATCGCCTGCATCACCGCCTCGGCCGTGGCGCCGCCGGTCAGGAAGATCGCCTCGGCCCCGCCGGTCAGCGCGGGATGCACGTCCCCGGCCAGGGCCTGCGCGACCTCGGCCCCCGTCGCCCCTGCCGGGCCGGGCGTGGCCTGCACCAGCGTCAGCGCCGCGACAGGCCGCTGGTCGGAGAGCCGTCCGTTCGGCGCCCCCCGCCAGTCGGCGCCCTGCTCCCGCAGCGCCGCCACCTGCGCGAGCGTGATCGGGTCGCGCGACCCCACCACCATCAGCACCCGCGCGGCACGGGGATGAGGGGCCTCGGCGGACTCGCGCCCGGTCATCTGCACCGCCAGCGCCTCGGCCAACCCGCGCGCGCCGACCAGAAGCGCATCCTCCGGCGCCGCCGCCAGCGCCGCCCGCATCTCTTCCGCGCTGGCCGTGTCGGGCACCTGCGCGGCAAGGCCGCCAAGGACCGGGGCAACCAGGATCGGCGCATCGACGCCGAAGCCCGTCACCGCTCCATCTTTCACCACCCTTCCGAAATCCGGGATCGCGGGGGCGACCAGCATCGCCTGCGGCGCCAGCGCCGCCAGTTCTGCCGCCACATGGCCCTTCAGCCGCGAGTCGATCTTCTTGAAGACCCGCGCCCCTGCGGGCAGCGCCGCCGCCACCGCAGCCACCCGCGCCGCGGCCTGATCTTCGGCAATCTCGCGCGAGCGGGTGCTGACAGCCACGACTGCGGCCCCCGCCGCCAGCGCCTGTGTCACCGCGCCGGGATGCAGCGCCACCGCTGTCGCCAGCCCGCGCCCGGCAAAGGGCGCGGCGGCATCGAAAGCTCCGGTCAGATCGTCGGCGATGATGCAGAGCAAGGGCAGATCTGTCCTGAATTGTAAGCAAGATGGCAAGGTTGGCGAGCCCTGGATGCAATGATAATGCTACCTTTTTGGTCCAGGTTACAAGGGTGTCCTAGCAAATTCGGGCCAGCTGCAAGACAAATCGTGCGGCGCCCGCAAAAGCAAGAGGTGCCCAGGCCCCACGCCATTCCCTTTGCCATTTATCCTCGCAGGAGCAATCACTGAAACCGCCGCAAGGTGGGTATTCGGGCCGGGATCCTCCGACAGCCGACCGGCAGCTTCGTCCCGGCCTTCCGCCGCATCCGCGAAGGGCTGCGCCATGCCGGGGCCTGCCTGAATGCCTCTGACGGGGCTTTACAGCAGCCATTCCACCGGCAGAAGCCCGATCACCGCAATGGCGATCTGCTGGAACCATGTCGCCCCGGGTTCCTCCTGATAGATCACGGTCTCATCCTCGGGCCGCTCCTCGATCCAGACCATCTTGTCCTCGGGCGTCAGCGCGGGCCGGTAGCTGATGGCCGGCAGCGCTCCGTCGAAAATGTCCGAGAGACCCGAGGCCAGGCCGGGACTGTCGATCAGGAAGCCCATCTCGCAGTTCAACTTGGCCGAGCGCGGATCGAAGTTGAACGAACCGATGAAGACCCGCCTGTGATCGACGGCGAAGGTCTTTGCGTGAAGGCTGGCGCCGGAAATCCCCATCGGGAAAAGTTGCAGGTCGGACCCGGTCTCGCCCCCGCGCAGCTTCAGTTCGTAAAGCTTTGCCCCGGCCTCAAGCAGGTCGCGGCGGTATTTCGTATAGCCCGCATGGACCAGCAGCACGTCGGTGGTGTTCAGCGCATTGGTCAGGATGTTGACCTCGATCCCCTGTCCGGCCAGATCCTCGAAAAACGCCGTGCCCTTGCGGCCCGGCACGAAATAGGCCGAGACCAGATCGAGCCGGGTTTCGATCCCGCCCAGAAGATCGGCAAGCCGCGAGATCATCAACTGGTCTTCGGCTGCCCGCCCTTCGCCCTTGACCGGATCGTCGGCGACCAGCCGCACATCGGTCCATTCCGGCTGCACCCCGCCCTCAATCGCGGCGCGGGCGCTGCTTTCGATCAGGCCCAGCAACTCGCGGGCCTGATCGGTCCCGCGCAGGGCGGCGATCCGTGCCTCGAACCCGGCGATGTCGCCTGTGCCCCCGATCACCCGCTCCAGTTCGAAGACCGAGGCCGCGTTCCAATAGGCATCGAAGACCGCGCTGGTCTCGGGGACCACCTGCCCCACGGCGACCGCATCCATGTCGAGATAGAAGGCATTGCCGATCTGGAAATACTCATCACCGATATTACGGCCGCCGATGATCGCAGCCATGCCGTCGGCGATCATGCTCTTGTTGTGCATCCGGCGGTTCATGCGGAAGAAGTCCATGGCATAGCCCAGATATTTCGGGCTGCGCACAGTGGAAGGGTTGAACAGACGGATCTCGAAATTCTCCTGCGCGTTCAGGGTGGCAAGCAGGGAATCCAGTCCAGGGACGCCGTTGTCGTCCAGAAGAAGCCGCACCCGCACCCCCCGCTGCGACGCCCGGTAAAGCGCGTCCAGCAGCAGGAGTCCCGAGGTGTCGTCATGCCAGATGTAATATTGCGCATCGATGGCGGTCTCGGCCAGATCGGCCAATGCAAGGCGGCTGGCCAGCGCATCATGGCCATTGGCAAGCGCGACCACGCCGGTCTTGCCCGGATGCGCGGCGGCGGCTTCGGCGAACGCCTGCCCGATGCGGCCCTGCGGATCGGGCGGCAAGGCCGCGCTGTAGGGGCGGCCGGAAATATCCGGCAAGGGAAAGACCAGCCGCAGGACGAAGATCGCAACACCGGCGACAAGGGCAATGGCAACGAGCCGTTTCAGGAACTTTATCAAGGACATACTCCTGTCGGGAGATCACCGGGCACGACGCAGATAGCCCGAGGTTAGCCCAGTTCCTGCGAGAAGCCCAAGATTACCGAGACAGGGCGGGCGATGGTCATGCTTCGCTGGCCGATTGACCACGCGACTGCGTGCTCCATCCCGCTCGTGAGACAAACCGTCTTCAGGCCTGTATGATGCGTGATGATAGATGCGCGCTTATGCGGACCGGGCAACCTGTCCGAGATTCTTACATCGGCACAGCCTGGCGATACCTGTCTGCCGGCCTTCCCGCCATGGGATGCCGTTTTGATGATCGCGTTTGCGATGGCGGCCAGTCTACGCACGATAGCGACGATGACGAGCGTGCGGCTTGCCCCCATTCCAGCCCTCCAAGCATGCGCTCAGAGCTTCCCTGTCAATTCCGGGACGGCCTGGAAGAGGTCAGCGACGAGGCCGTAGTCTGCGACCTGGAAGATCGGGGCCTCTTCGTCCTTGTTGATGGCGACGATGACCTTGCTGTCCTTCATCCCCGCCAGATGCTGGATCGCGCCCGAGATGCCGCAGGCGATGTAGAGCTGCGGCGCCACCACCTTGCCGGTCTGGCCCACCTGCCAGTCGTTCGGCGCAAAGCCCGAATCCACCGCCGCACGCGACGCGCCCACGGCGGCGTTCAGCTTGTCGGCCAAGGCCTCGATGATGTCGAAGCTCTCCTTCGACCCCACGCCGCGCCCGCCCGAGACCACGATCCTGGCCGAGGTCAGTTCCGGCCGGTCCGAGGCCGCAACCTTGTCCTCGACCCAGGACGACAGCCCGTCGCCCGAAGGCCCGGAGACCGCCTCGACCGCAGCCGAGCCGCCATTGCCAACGGCGGTGAAGTTCGCCGTCCGCACGGTGAAGACCTTCTTCGCGTCGCCCGACTTCACCGTCTGGATCGCGTTGCCGGCATAGATCGGCCGCTCGAACGTGTCGGCATCGGTCACCGCGGTGACATCCGAGATCACCATCACGTCCAGAAGCGCCGCCACCCGGGGCAGCACGTTCTTGCAATAGGCCGTCGCCGCGCCGCAGATATGGCTGTAGTCGCCCGCCAGCGAGACGATCAGCGCCGAGAGCGACTCGGCCAGACCGTGATCATAGGCGCCGTCACCGGCCTTCAGCACCCTGGCCACGCCGTCGAGTTTCGCCGCCTCGGCAGCGGCGGCATCGGGGCCGGCCACCAGCAGATGGACCTCGCCCAAGGATTTCACGGCATCGACGGCCTTGGCCACAGAGTCGGTGGCAAGCTGGCCGTCATTCACATCGGCAAGAAGAAGAACGGCCATCAGATCACCCCCGCTTCGTCTTTCAGTTTCGCGATCAGCTCGTCCACCGAGCCGACCCGGACCCCGGCCTTGCGGCCCGCAGGTTCCACCGTCTTCACCACCGTCAGCCGCGGCGCGACATCCACGCCGTAGTCGGCCGGCGTCTTCGTCGCCAGCGGCTTGGCCTTGGCCTTCATGATGTTCGGCAGGCTGGCATAGCGCGGTTCGTTCAGCCGCAGGTCCACGGTGACGATGGCGGGCATCTTCACGCTGATCGTCTGCAAGCCGCCGTCCACCTCGCGGGTGATCTTGGCCGTATCGCCCTCGATCGCCAGTTCCGAGGCGAAGGTGCCCTGCGCCCAGCCCAGCAGCGCGGCCAGCATCTGGCCGGTGGCGTTCATGTCGTTGTCGATCGCCTGCTTGCCCGCCAGCACCAGGCCCGGGGCCTCTTCCTTCACCACCGCGGCCAGGAGCTTCGCCACCGCCAAGGGCTCGATGTCGGTATGCACATCCGCCGCCGCCTCGATCAGGATCGCCCGGTCGGCCCCCATCGCCAGCGCGTTGCGCAAGGTCTCCTGCGCCTGCTTCACGCCGATCGAGACCACGACCACCTCGGTCGCCACACCCTTCTCCTTCAGACGGATCGCCTCTTCCACCGCGATCTCGTCGAACGGGTTCATCGACATCTTCACATTCGCAAGATCGACACCCGTCCCGTCCGCACGAACGCGGACCTTCACGTTGTAGTCGATCACTCGTTTGACAGGCACCAGAACCTTCATGATTTCCTCCTGGAATGGTCAGCAGACCGAGCGGAAGCGCGTGATGATGGTATCGAGCACCTCCTCCGGATCGCGCTTCCACCAGTCGTTGGCAGAAAAGATCTCGACCTCGCAGAGGCCGTCATAGCCCGCCGCCTCGACCGCGAAGCGGATGGCTTTCAGATCGGCCACGCCGTCGCCCATCATGCCGCGGTCCAGCAGCACATCCGAGGTGTCGGCCAGCCAGTCGCAAAGGTGGTAACCAAGAATGCGATCCCCCGCCCGGGCCAGTTGGCGCGGCAGGTCGGTGTCCCACCAGACGTGATAGACATCGACCGCCACGCCGACATCGGGCGCACCGATTGTGTCGCAGATGTCCAGCGCATCCCGCAGCGTGGTCAGGCAGGAACGGTTGCCGCCATAGACCGGGTTCAGCGGCTCCAGCGCCAGTCTGACACCGCGTGCAGCGGCATAGGGGGCAGCCTCGGCCACGCGGTCGGTGACGAGGCGAAGGCTTTCGGTGACGCCGCGCGTTCCGGGCTCGACCCCGCCGGTCACGATGGTCAGGACCGGCGCACCCAGTTCCGCCGCCATGTCGATCGAGGCGCGGAAATCGTCCATCACCGCCTGCCTGCCCCGCGGCGCCAGCGGGCCGACGAGGAAGGGCGTCCGGCACAGCCCCGCCACCGTCAGCCCCGCCGCACGGGCATGGGCGGCGATCTGCGCCGCCCGCGCGCCGATCTCGCGCCGCCAGAACACGATCCCGCCATAGCCCCGCTCGGCGCAGGCGTCGATGGTGCGTTCGGGCGACCACCCGGCGCCGGCGCCGTCCACGTTGTGGCCCAACGTTGCTGTGTTCAGAGCAAGCGCCGAGTGGTCATTCGTGAAGTCCCGCATCTCAGGCCCCGTAGAACCGCAGCAGGGACTTCATCCGGCTTACCGCCAGTTCCGGGTCGCGCAGCAGGCCGCAGGCGTCCGACTGGCGGAAAACCTCGGTGAAATAGGGCAAGGGGCGCATCGCCTGATGGCCGTTCAGCATGATGAAATGGTCCTGGAAGCCGTTGAGCCAGGCCAGGAACACCACGCCGGTCTTGTAATACTGCGTCGGCGCACGAAAGATCGTGCGGGCCAGCGGCACGGTCGGGTCCAGCGTCGCGCGGAAACCGGCCCTGTCGCCCTCGGCCAGGCGGCTGACGGCATAGGCGGCGGCAGGCGCCAGCGGATCGAATATCCCCAGCAGGGCGTGGCTGAAACCCTGGTCGTCGCCCTCGATCAGTTCGGGATAGTTGAAATCGTCGCCGGTATACATCTTCACGCCTTCGGGCAGGCGGCGGCGCAGGATGATTTCCTTGTCCTTGTCGAGCAGCGACATCTTGATGCCATCGACCTTGGCGACGTTCTGCCCGATCACCGCCAGCGCGGTTTCCAGAGCCTGCGGGAAATCGGCCGCGCCCCAGTAGCCCGCCAGCGCCGGGTCGAACATCTCGCCCAGCCAGTGCAGGATCACCGGCCGGTCGCAAGCGGCCAGCACCTTGCCGTAGACATGCAGGTAGTCCTCGGGCGAGGTGGCGACGCGCGCCAGCGCCCGGCTTGCCATCAGCACGATCCGCCCGCCAAGGGACTGGATCGCCTCGACCTGTTCCAGATAGGCGCGGATCACGTCGTCCAGCGTCTTCGCATCGGCCGGGTCCAGATGATCGGTGCCGCAGCCGTTGCCGACCAACGCTTCGGGCACCTCGGCCCGGGTACGGCGGATCAGTTCCAGCGCGCCGGGCCAGTCGAGGCCCATGCCGCGCTGCGCGGTATCCATCGCCTCGGCGATGCCAAGGCCGAGACCGGCCAGATAGCGGCGGAACTCCATCGTCCTGTCCCAGTCCACCGCCGCGCGGCCCGAGGGGTCGTTGGCGGTGAAGGGATCGGCGACGACATGGGCCGCGGAATAGACGATGCGCGCCGGATTGGCGGGCAGCACAGCCTGCGCGATCGGGGCGCCGGTCAGGTGATAGTCGCCCAGGCGGCCCTGAGTATCGGGAAGTGCGATCTTCATGGCATGTCCTCAAAAACGCGGGACCAGCATCCCGGCATCGGCCGAGATCGCCTGTCCCGTGGTATAGGGAAGCCGGCCGGCGGCCAGCGATGCGATGATGGCGCCCATGTCGGCGGGCTGGCCGACGCGCGGGAACAGCGTCAGGCCGTCCTCGGCGCGCTTGCGGTAGCTGTCGATGACGGGGGCGGTCATTTCCGTGGCGATGAGGCCGGGTTGCACGTCATAGACGGCGATGTTTTCCGGCCCCAGCCGCACCGCCAAGGCCTTGGACACCATCGCCGCGGCGGCCTTGGACGCGCAGTATTCCGACCGCTGAACCGCCACCGCCACCGCGTTCGACGAGGTGACGTTGACGATGGAATGGAACAGCGCCGCGGGGCGGTCCCGCGCCAGCAGGCGGCGGGCGAAGGCCTGAGACAGAAAGAACATCGCCTTGGTGTTGACGGTCAGGCAGCGGTCCCAGCTTGCCTCGGAGACGTCGAGCAGGTCGCCGCGCTGCAGCACGCCGACGCCCGCGTTGTTCACCAGCGTCGTCAGCGGGCCGATCCGCTCCTCGATCCGCGCGAGCACCGCGTCATGGCCTGCGAGGTCGGTCACGTCGAAGGGGGCGGCGCAGACCGGAACGCCAAGCGCCTTGATCCGCTCGACCGCCGCGCGCAGTTCGTCGTCATCTGCCGGGCCGTTCACGGCAATGGCGAAGCCTTCGCGCGCCAGAGCCTCGGCCGCGGCCAGGCCGATCCCGCGCGAGGATCCGGTGACAAGGGCCACCTGTCTCATGCCTGGGCGCCCTTCTTCAGCAGTTCGCGGGCGATGATCATGCGTTGGATCTGGTTGGTGCCCTCGTAGATCTGGGTGATCTTGGCATCGCGGTAGAGGCGTTCGACCTCGAAGCCGCGGATATAGCCCGAGCCGCCGAAGACCTGCACCGCATCCGCCGTGCGCGCCACCGCCATGTCGCCGGCAAAGCATTTCGCCATCGAGCAGGCCTTGGTCGCATCCTGCCCCCCGTCGATCTTCGTCGCCGCGGAATGGACCAGCAGGCGCGCGGCCTCGATATCCTTGGCCATGTCGGCCAGCAGCCATTGCACGCCCTGGAACTCGGCGATCTGCTTGCCGAACTGCTTGCGCGTCCCGGCATAGTCCAGCGCGGCCTCCAGCCCCGCCTGCCCGATGCCCACCGCCAGCGCGGCGATGCCGACGCGGCCCTTGTCCAGCACGCTCATCATCATGTGGAAGCCGCGTCCCGCATCGCCCAGCAGCGCATCCGGCCCAAGCCGCACATCGGTGAAGGTCAGCGCCCCCACCTGGCTGGCGCGCTGGCCCATCTTGTGTTCCTTGGGGCCGCGCTCGACCCCCGCCGCATGCAGGTCGACGATGAAGATCGACATGCCGCGATTGCCCGCGTCCTTGTCGGTCCGGGCAAGCACGAAGCCCAGATCCGCGACCGGCGCGTTGTGGATCCAGATCTTGCCGCCGTTCAGCACCCAGCCGTCGCCATCACGCACCGCCGTGGTGCGGATGCCCGAGACATCCGTCCCCGCCTCGGGTTCGGTGATGCAATAGGCCACCTTCTGCCGCATCGCCAGAATCTCGGGCAGCAGCTTGCGCTGCGCGTCGGAACCGTGGCGCACCAGAAGGGTCGAGATCAGTTCCAGAAGGCCGCATTGATCGGCGACGCTGGCATAGCCGCGCGACAGTTCCTCCATCACCACGGCATAGGTCAGCGTGTCGAAGCCCGGACCGCCCATCTCCTCCGGCACGCCGATGCCGAACAGACCCAGATTGGCCATCTCGTCATAGATCTCGGCCGGAAAGCGCTCGTCCCGGTCCAGCGCCTCGGCCGCCGGCCGGATGACCTCATTGGCGAAGGCGCGCGCCATGTCGCGCACCTGCTTCTGGGTATCGTTCAGATACATCCTCGAATCTCCTCCCGGAATGTAACTATTTAGTTACTTTAGTTTGGGCGGCTTCCGCGCGTCAAGTTGGAAAACCGCGGCACATGCGGAAATCTGCTTGATCAGCCGTGCGAAATGATGCCAGATATAACTATCTGGTTACTTGCGGGAGGGAACCGATGAAGCTATCCGAAAAATGCAGGCTCGGCCGCACGGATCTGGAGGTGACCCGTTTCGCCTTCGGCACCGCCCCCGTCGGCAACATTTTCCGCGAGATCGACGACCGGACCTCAAGGGCGATGTTCGACCACGCATGGGACGCGGGCGTGCGCTATTTCGACACCGCGCCGATGTATGGCCACGGCCTGTCCGAGCTGCGCACGTCCGAGGCCCTTCGCTGGCGCAACCGCGACGATTTCGTGCTGTCATCGAAGGTGGGGCGCCTGCTGCGCCCGGCGCGGCGCGACAGCATCGACTTTGCGCCCTGGGTCAATGCGGCGCCCTTCACGATGGATTTCGACTACAGCTATGACGGCACCATGCGATCATTCGAGGACAGCCTGCAACGGCTGGCGCTAGAACGGATCGACATCCTGTTCATCCATGACATCGACGTCTTCACGCGCGGCGACGAACAGCCCGAGGTGTTCCGCCAGGCGATGGACGGCTGCTACAAGGCATTGGCAAAGCTGCGCGACGAGAAGGTGGTCAAGGCCATCGGCGTCGGCGTCAACGAATGGCAGGTCTGCCACGAGGCGCTGAAACAGCGCGATTTCGACTGCTTCCTGCTGGCCGGGCGATACACCCTGCTGGAACAGGACGCGCTGGACGAGTTCCTGCCGCTTTGCGAGGCGCGCGGGGCGGCGGTCGTCGTGGGCGGCGGCTTCAACTCGGGCATTCTGGCGACGGGCGCGAAGCCGGGCGCGAAATACAACTATGCCCCCGCCCCGGCCGGGATCATGGATCGCGTGACGAAGATCGAGGCGGTCTGCGCCGAATACGGCGTGCCCCTGCCCGCCGCGGCGCTGCAATTCGTCGTGGCGCATCCGGCGGTGCCGTCCTTCTGCGCGGGCACGCGGACCGTTCAGCAGTTGGAGCAGAACCTTGCCTGGATGGATCACCCGATCCCGGCCGCGTTCTGGCAGGCGCTGAAGGACAAGGGCCTGCTGCGCGAGGATGCGCCGGTTCCGGTCTGAACTTGCGGGGTGCCGGTGCCGCCACCGGCGCCCCTGTCACCGGATCAGGATGGCGCGGAAGTCGTTGACGTTGGTGCCGGTCGGGCCGGGGCTGAACAGGTCGCCCAGCCGGTCGAAGGCCGACCATGCGTCGTTTCCGGCCAGCATCGCCATCGGATCGGCCCCCTGCGCGCGCAGCCGCGCCATGCTGCCGCCATCCGCAAAGGCCCCGGCATTGTCCTCCGACCCGTCGATGCCGTCGGTATCGGCGGCCAGCGCGGAAACCGGCAGCCCCTCGATCCCCAGCGCCAGGGCCAGCAGGAACTCGCTGTTGCGCCCGCCGCGCCCCTTGCCGCGCAGGGTCACGGTGGTCTCGCCCCCCGACAGGATCACCACGGGCCGGGCGAAGGGGCGGCCGCGCGTCGCCACCTCGCGTGCGATGGCGGCATGGACACGGGCCACATCGCGGGCCTCGCCCTCGATCGAATCCGACAGGATGACGGCCGGAATCCCGGCCGCCCCGGCCCGCGCGGCGGCGGCCTCCAGCGACAGGCGCGCCGAGGCGATCAGCCGGACCTCATGGCGGGCGAAGACCGGATCACCGGGCAGCGGCGGCTGGCCGTCATTCCCCGCGAACCATTCCGCCAGGCGCGGCGGCAGGTCGATCCGCCATGCCGCGATCATGCGCCGCGCATCCTCGCGGGTTGCCGCATCCGGCACCGTCGGACCCGAAGCCACTTGCGCTGGATCGTCGCCCGGCACGTCCGAGACCACCAGCGACACCACCCGCGCCGGATGCGCCGCCGCGGCCAGCCTGCCGCCCTTGATCCGCGAGACCTGCTTGCGGATCGCGTTCATCACCGAGATCGGCGCCCCGCTGGCCAGCAGGATACGGTTCAGTTCGACCTCGTCCTCCAGCACCAGCCCTTCGGGCGGGGCGGGCAGCAGGGCAGAGCCGCCTCCGCAGATCAGCGTCACCACCAGATCATCCCGCGTCAGCCCGCGGACGGCCCCGAACAGCGCCTCGCCCGCCGCAAGGCCGGCCTGATCCGGAACGGGATGCGCGGCCTCGAGCACGCGGATATTGCGGGTTTCACAGCCATAGCCATAGCGCGTGACCACCACGCCCTCGACAGGTTCGACCCACAGATTCTCGAACGCCGCCGCCAGTTGCGCCGCGCCCTTGCCCGCGCCGATCACCACCGTGCGGCCGCTGGGACGATCCGGCAGGAATGCCCGCAGCGCGGTTTCAGGGTCGGCGGCGGCCACGGCCGCCTCAAAAAGCCCTGCAAGGAAATCGCGATCCCCGGCGTTCATTTTATCCATGCAAAGTGCTTCCCTCAGGGCTGCGGCCCGCCCGTTTCCCCGAACCGGGCAGAGCGCTTTTCCCGGAATGCCGCTAGCCCCTCGCGCAGATCCTCCGAAGCGGCGGCCACGCTTCCGGCCAGCGCCTCGAGCACCCGGTCTCGCTCCTCGCCCTCGGCGGCATTGATCAGCATCTTGGTGATCTCGGTCGCGCGCGGGGCGCGGGCGATCACCCGCGCGGCCAGCGTCGCGGCTGCGGCCATCCCTTCCCCTTTCGGAACGACCTGATCCACCAGCCCAAGGCGCTGCGCCTCATCGGCACCGAAGACCTCGCCGAATAGCGCCATCCGGCGCACCGGGCCCGCCCCGAAACGGCGAACCGCCCGCTGCGTGCCCGACCAGCCGGGGATGATGCCAAGCGAGGTCTCGGGCAGCCCGATCCGCACATGTTCCTCGGCCACGCGGTAGTCGGCGCAGGCGGCCAGTTCCAGCCCGCCGCCCAGACAATGGCCGTTCAGCACCGCGATCACCGGCGGGGCCAGCCGCGCCAGCGCATCGAAGGCGCAATGGCCATCGCGCAGCCAGCGGCGGCCGAAATCCTCGGGTGAAAGTTGCGACCAGGCGGCGATGTCTCCACCCGCGCAAAAGGACCGCTCGCCCTCGCCGGTCAGGATCACCACCCGCGCGGCGGACCGCTCGATCTGCCGGCACAGCGAAAACAACCCGTCCACCATCCCGGCATCCAGCGCGTTCAGCTTGTCTTGCCGGCGGATGGTCAGCCGCGCGATTCCCGCCTCGATCCGCAGGTCGAGACGCGGATCCTCGCTCACAGCGCCAGCCCCATCGGCGTGTCCACGAACAGCGCCGCGTCCATCACCCGCAGGTCATCGGCCACGCGCAGGGGCGTCGCCGCCTGATCCAGCACGTCGCGTTGCAATTCGATCCCCGGCGCGATCTCGGTCACGGTCAGGCCCCCGGGCAGCAGCCGCAGCACGCAACGCTCGGTCACATAGGTGATCTCCTGCCCCTGCGCGATGGCGCGGCGCCCCGAGAAGCTGACCTGATCGACCTTCGGCACGATCTTGGCCACCTTGCCTTCCCGGTCGATCACCAGCCTGCCATCCTCGATCCGCATTTTCGCCCCGGCGTTGAAATTGCCGGAGAAGACGATCTTCCGCGCCCGCGAGGTGATATCGACGAAGCCCCCCGCCCCCGCCGTCCGGTGCGGTGTCGCGGCCAGACGGCTGACGTTGACCGAGCCCTCGGCGTCGATTTCCAGGAAGGACAGCAGCGAACAGTCGAACCCGCCCGCCTGAAAGTAGCAGAACTGGTGCGGCGAGGCGACGAAGGCCTCGGCATTGCTGGCGCAGCCGAACTTGAAGTCCAAGAGCGGCACGCCGCCGACCGGCCCCTGCTCGATCACCCAGGTGACGGCGCCGTGCAGCCCTTCCTCGATCAGGATGCGCGGCACATTGGCCGAGATGCCGAAACCGATGTTCACCGCCCAGCCCGACCGCAGTTCCTGCGCGACACGGCGCGCGATCACCTTGCCGGGGTTGAAGGTGGCAAGGTTGAAGCTGGACAGCGGCCGGAAGATCTCGCCCGAGATCGCCGGGTCGTGCGGCGTCGCGGTGGTCTGCAACTGTTCGGGCGCCTCCACGATCACATCGACCAGAATCCCCGGCACCTTGACGTCATGCGGCTTCAGCGTGCCCTGCCCGGCGATACGCCGGACCTGCGCGATGACGATCCCGCCGCAGTTATGCGCGGCCAGCGCCATCTCCATCGCGCCGAGCGTGGCGCCCTCGTCCTCGAAGGTGAGGTTGCCGTTCTCATCCGCCGTGCTCGCGCGGATCAGCGCCACGTCGGGGCGCAGCGCGGGGAAATGCAGCCAGGTGTCGCCATCGAACTCCACCCGCCGGACGATCGGCGTGGCGCGGGCCTGGGCGTTCATCGCGCAGCCCTCAAGGTCGGGATCGGCGAAGGTCTCCATGCCAACCTTGGTCAGCACGCCGGGCCGCTGCGCCGCGCCCTCGCGCAGCATGTCGAAGACGATGCCCGAGGGAACATTATAGGCGGCGACCTCTTCCGCCAGAATGCGCTGCCAGATCTTAGGCGGCTCGGCATTCGACGGGCCCGACGGATAGGACCCGCCGATGATCCGGGCGATCATCCCCGGATGGGCGATGTGATCGACGCCGGGCGTGCCGAACATATCGCCCGCCGCGATCGGGTGGATGGCGGTCAGGTTCCGGGGGGCGCCCTCGTCCTCGAACCGTTCGCCCAGGGCCTTCAGCACATGGTCGGGGCAGAGCAGGCCCGAAGACGCGTTGACCGCCACCATTGCCCCGTCGCGGACCAGCCCGGCGGCCTCGCGGGCGGTTCGGATCTTGGACATTGCGCTCCTCCTTCGCAATTGCATCTTAAGTAACTATCTGGTTATAAACATAGCTACGGAGAGCCATTCCGGCAAGGGGAAACTGGCCCCATCGGAACGGCCTGGGAACACGAGGGAGGAAGAGGTGACGAACATCCTGATGCGGCCCGCTTTCCGGCGCGGCTTCGGCACCTTCCCGTTGACAGGCGGCGCGCTGCGCGAGGCGATCCATGCCGCCCTCGCGGTCGGCTATCGCGCCTTCGACACCGCGCAGGGCTACGGGAACGAGGCCGATACCGGCGCCGCGCTGGCCGACTGCGGTGTGCCGCGCGACCAGCTTTGCATCACCACCAAGGTGCGGCCCGAAAACTTCGATGAAGCGCGCTTTCTGCCCTCGGTCGAAGACAGCCTGCGCGCCTTGCGGATCGAGCGGGTCGATATCCTGCTGCTGCACTGGCCGCCGGCGGGGGGCGATATCGCACCATCGCTGCGGTTGCTGCAAAAGGCCCGCAAGGCGGGGCTGGCCTCGCATATCGGCGTGTCGAACTACACCGCGGCCATGATGCGCGCGGCGAAGACAATGGCCGATGCGCCGCTGGTCACCAATCAGGTCGAGTTTCACCCGCTGCTGGATCAGTCCAGGCTGCTGAGCGCGGCGGCCGAGACGGGCATCCCGCTGTCCTCCTATTGCTCGCTGGCGCGGGGCGAGATCTTCAGATACCCGCTGCTTGCCGAGATCGGGGCCGCGCATGGCAAGTCCGCCGCTCAGGTCGCGCTGCGCTGGATCGCGCAGAAGGGGCTGGCGATGAACACCATGTCGACGAACCCCGGGAACATCCGGGCCAATTTCGACATCCTGGACTTCATGCTGTCGGCGGAGGAAATGGCGCGGATCGACGCACTGGGCTCCGCGAATTATCGGATCGTGGATCGCGACCGGGTGCCTTTCGCGCCCCTGTGGGACTGAGGACCGGGGGCGCGACGAAAGCCCCTGTCAGCGGTTGCCCCGGATCAGGTCCGAGGCGCGTTCCCCGATCATGATCGTCGGCGCGTTGGTATTCGAGCCGACCAGCGAGGGCATGACCGAGCTGTCGCAGATCCGCAGCCCCTCCAGCCCGTGGACCCGCAACTGCGGATCAACCACCGACATCCCGTCGCGCCCCATCTTGCAGGTGCAGGTCGGGTGATAGGAGGTGCGGCCGTATTGGCGGGCATAGGCTTCATAATCCGCCTGCGTACGCACATTCGCATCGGGAAAGCGCACCTCGCGGATGTATTTTCCCAGTGAATGCTGGCTGAAGATCTCTCGGCTGATCTTCACTCCTTCGGTCGATATCCGCAGATCCTCGGGTTCGGCCAGGAAATTCGGGTCGATCACCGGCGGATCGCGCGGATCGGCCGAACGCAGCGTCACCGATCCCCGCGATTTCGGCCGCAGGGTATAGCTGTTCAGCGTGATGCCCGACCTGCCCTTGCGCACCGACGGCACCCCGGCCTCGGCCCCTGCCCCGGCAAGGAAATGGAACTGCAGGTCCGGGCAAGGCGCCTCGCGGTCCGCATACCAGAACGCCCCGGCCTCGACGACATTCGAGGTCACCGGCCCGGATCTGAACAGCGCATATTGCAACCCCGCCCACAGCATCCAGTGCGGCTTGTTGTAACGGTCCAGGCTTTCGTGCCCCTTCAGCTCCGCCACGATGTCGATGCCGAAGTGATCCTGCAGGTTCTGGCCGACGCCGGGCAGATCCTGCGCCACCTCTATGCCGTGGCGGCGCAGATGATCGGCCGGGCCTATCCCGGACAGCATCATCAGCTTGGGCGTTCCGATCGCGCCCGAGGTCACGACAACCTCTTGCGCGGCGCGGGCGACGTTCGTCCGGTCGCGCTTGCCCAGCACATATTCCACGCCGACCGCGCGCCGCCCTTCGAAGACCAGCCGCAGCACCAGCGCGCCGGTCAGCAGCGTCAGATTGGGCCGCGACAGGGCCGGGCGCAGATAGCCGACCGAGGCCGAGCAGCGGCGATTGTCGCGCGTCGTCGTCTGATAGAGCCCCGCGCCCTCTTGCCGGGCCCCGTTGAAGTCGGGGTTGTAGGGGATGCCGCTTTCCTGGCAGCTCTGCACGAAGGCGCGGCTGAGGACATTGGGATGCGGCAGGTTCGACACGCCCAGGGGACCGTCGGTGCCATGCCATTCGCCGGACAGGATCGAATTGCCCTCGGATTTGTGGAAATAGCGCCGGACCTCGGACGAGCCCCAGCCCTCCGCGCCTTCTTCGACCCAGCGGTCGTAGTCGGAGGGATGGCCGCGGGTGAACACCTCGGCGTTGATCGAGGATCCGCCGCCCAGGACCCTAGCCTGGGCATAGGGAATCTCGCGGTTGTTGGCATGGCGCTGCGGCGCGGTGGTCAGCCCCCAGGTCAGCGGCCCGTCGGTCATCTTGGCAAAGCCCACTGGCATATGGATCAGCGGGTGGAGGTCGCGGCGGCCCGCCTCGATCAGGCAGACCCGCACATCCGGGTTTTCCGACAGCCGGGCAGCCATCACGCAGCCGGCCGAGCCGCCGCCGACGATCACATAGTCAAACCCCGTCTCCATCATTCGATCCAGTGACTGCGCTTGCCGATCTCGACATGGACCGACTTGATCTGGGTATATTCCTCCACGCCGTAAACCCCAGCCTCACGGCCCCAGCCCGATTGCTTGAAGCCCCCCAAGGGCATCTCCGGGCCGCCCGCCATGATGGTGTTGATCCAGAACCGGCCCGCGCCGACTCGCCGCGTCACCGTCAGCGCCTTGTCCAGATCCTTCGTCCACAGCGAGGCCGCAAGACCGTAGACCGTATCGTTGGCGATGGCGATGGCCTCGCCCACCGTCTCGAAGCGGAAGGACGACAGGACCGGACCGAAGATTTCGTCCTGCGCGATCGCCATGTCGCGGCGCACGCCCGAAAACAGCGTCGGCGCGATGAAGCGGCCGGCGCCGATCTCCAGCGCCTCGCCACCGGTCAGCAGTTGCGCGCCTTCCTCACGACCCTTCCGGATATAGCCGAGGATCGTCTGGTTCTGCGCCGCGGTGGTGATGGCGCCGACCTGTGTCGTCTCGTCCAGCGGATCGCCGACGCGGATGCGCGCCATCTTTTCGACCAGCAGGCGCTCGAATTCCTCGGCGACCGACGCCTCGACGATCAGGCGGCTGGACGAGACGCAGCATTGCCCTGTGTTGAAGCTGATGCCGAAGGCGGCGGCGTCCGCCGCATCCTCGAGATCGCTGTCGGCGAAGACGATGATCGGGTTCTTGCCGCCCAGCTCCAGCCCCAGCTTCTTGAAGTTGCTGTCGGCGGCGGCATGGACGCAGGATCGCCCGACCCCGGTCGAGCCGGTGAAGGACAGCATGTCGATGCCGGGGTGTTCGGCCATCGCCTGCCCGACGCTGCGGCCGGATCCGGTGACGACATTGTAGACGCCCTTGGGCAGGCCCGCCTCGGCCAGGATCCCGGCAAGGATCAGCGTGGTGGCGCTGGTCACCTCGGAGGGCTTCACCACCAGCGTGCAGCCCGAGGCGAGGATGAAGGGCACCCGCTCGCACAGGATCAGGAAGGGGAAATTCCACGGCGTGATCAGGCCGACGACACCGATGGGCTCGCGCAGGACCATGCCGAAGAGGCCATCGCCCAGCGAGTTGAAGCTGTCGCCGTGCAGCAGGCGCGCAGCACCTGCGGCAGTCTCGAAACAGGCGATGCAGTGGTCGATCTCTCCCCGCGCCTGGGCGATGGGCTTGCCGTTCTCCAGCACCTCCCAATAGGCGAGTTCCTCGCGGCGATGGCGCAGCAGTTCGGCCGCGCGCAACAGAACGCCGGCGCGCTCTCCGCCCGACAACCCGGCCCAGCGGCGATCCTCGAAGGCGCGGCGCGCGGCAGCGACGGCATCGTTCAGGTCGTCCGTGGTGCAGCGCGCCACCCGCGTGACCGGCACACCATGCGCGGGCGAAAGCTGTTCGGCGAAGTCGCGGCCGTGACGCCATTCGCCGTCGATGAAGAAGCCGAACTCGCGCGGGGTTTCGGGCGGGGAAAGGGTGCGGGAGATCTGGTCCATTGTCTGCTCCTCGGGAAGGCCGCGCCTTGCGCGTCTCTCAGTTCTGCGAAATCGCGATCTGCGTCTTCAGATCGGCGGGCCGGTCGGCCAATGTCTCGAACGCTTCCTGTATCCGGTCGAGCGGATAGGACGCGGCGGTGAAGGCTTCGGTGCGGAACCGCCCATGCGCCAGCAGGGCCAGCGCATCGTGCATGTCCTGCCCCATCCCGGCGACCGAACCCTTGAGGCTGTTTTCTTCGAGGATCGTGCGCAGGATCGGCACGGGCACCGCGGCCTCCGGCCCGGTCAGCCCGAAGAAGGCGACATGGCCGCCCTTGCGGATCAGGTCGAAGGCGGTGGCATAGAGCGCGGGATGCCCGACGCTCTCGATCACCAGGTCGGCGCCCCTTCCATCGGTCAACTCCTGCACGGCGGATTTCAGTTGCGCGGGATCGCTGATCGCGGCATCCGCGCCCGCGTCGAAGGCCATCGAGCAGCGTTCGGCCGACAGGTCCGCCACGATGATCGGCGCGGCGCCGACCAGCCGCATCATCTGCACATGCAGGTTGCCGACCGGCCCCGCGCCCAGCACCACGACCGATTGCGCGATCCCGGCCTGCGCCTTGCGGGCGGCTCGGACCACGCAGGCCACCGGCTCGGTCAGGGCGAGGATCTCGGGCGCGACACCGCCGGGGGCCGGAATGACCAGCCGCCCCGGCAGCGCCACGAATTCGGCGAAGGCGCCGTCGCGGGTGATGCCGAGTTGCGCCATGCCGGGACAGTTCAGAACCTCGTTGCGGCGGCACCAGTAGCAATGTCCGCAGCCGATGTTGATATCGGCCACCACCCTCTGCCCGGGGGCCAGGTGGCGCTGGTTCGCGCCGGTTTCCTCGATGGTGCCGCAGAACTCATGCCCCGGAATGATGGGCATGCGGTCGGCGGCGTAATGGCCATGGAACATGTGCAGGTCGGTGCCGCAGATGCCGGTCCGGGTCACCCGGATCAGCACGTCGTCCGGCCCGATCTGCGGGCGCGGCACCTCGCGCAGCTCGAAGCGATGAGGGGCGGTCAGGACGGCGGCTTGCATCGTGGCCATCTCATTTCACCGTGCGCAGCTTGGAGCGGTCGATGGTCAGCGCGATGGCCGCGATCAGCACCAGCCCGAACAGCATCTGCTGCTGCGTTGCCTCGACCCCCAGATAAAGCATCGAGGCCCGGATGACCGCCACGATCAGCGCGCCGATCAGCGTGTTCAGGACGCCGCCCACGCCCCCGGTCAGGGGCGTGCCGCCGACCAGCACCGCAACGATGGCGGGCAGCAGGAAGCCGTTGGCGATGGTCGGCGCGCCGCCCGACAGCTTGACCGAGAACAAGAGCCCCGCAATCGCCGCCAGCGCGCCGGAAATCGCGAAGGCCAGCATCTTGTAGCGCCCGACATTGATGCCGGATGCCTTGGCCGCAGGCTCGCCCGCGCCGACCGCCTTCAACACGCGGCCCAGGACGGTGCGCCGTTCGATGAACAGGCACAAGGCCAGCAGGGCGGCGGCCAGGAACAGCTCGTTCGGGACGATGCCGGTGCGGCCGATCATCCAGCCGAAGACCTCATTGCGCTGTCCCGCATCCATGTTCAGGGCGCGGTTGCCCGACAGCCATTGCGCGACCGAAAAGCAGATCCCGCCCACCGCCAGCGTCGAGATGAAGGATGGCACGAACATCCGCGTGGTCAGGAACCCCGACAGCATGCCGAGGCCGAAGCCCGCCGCAATGCACAGCAGCGCCACCCAGGCCCCCATCGACGCGAGGTAAATCGAGGCGATCACCGTGATCATGTTGGCCATGGACTGCACCGACAGGTCGATCCCGCCGATGTAGATCGCGAAGGTCAGCCCCAGCGCCATGATGAACAGCGGCACGATGTCGCCCGCGAGGTTCAGCAGGTTCACCGGCCGCAGAAAGCTCGGGTCGACGACCCCGACGATGGCGGTCAGCACCAGGAGCGTGATCCAGGGAAGATGTGGTTTGATGCGTTGCATGGTCATCCCGCGCCTCAGATCATGTGGTGGAGAAGGTCGTAGAGCGACGGCTTGGCGTCCGGCTTGCAGTCGAAGCGCTGCCGGATCTCGCCGTCCTTCAGCACGACAATGGTGTGGGACAGGCCGATGGCCTCTTCCAGCGTGTCGGCAACCAGCACGATGCCGACGCCGTCGTCGCTCATGTCGCGGATCATGTCATAGACATCTTCCTTGGCACCGATATCCAGACCCCGCGTCGGGTGGTCCAGCAGCATGATGTCGGACCCACCCGAGCGCCATTTCGACAGCACGACCTTCTGCTGGTTGCCGCCAGACAGGTTGCCGCAATCGGCATATTCCGAATGGGCCTTGATCGACAGCCTGCCGATCCAGTCCCGCGCCAGCGCCCTTTCGCGCGCCACGTCCAGCACCCCGGCCTTCGAGTAGCGGCCAAGCTGCGACAGGGTCATGTTCTCGTAGACATTCATGCCCGCGACGATGCCCTCGATCTTGCGTTCGCGCGGCACATAGCCCACGCCCATCTCGACCGAGCGGCGGGGGTTGAAGCCGCGAAGCTCCTGTCCCTTCATCTCGAACCGGCCCGAAAGCGGCGTCAGCATCCCGTAGATCGTGCGCAGGATCGCCTCGCGGCCCGAACCCTCGGTCCCGACCAGGCAGAGCACCTCGCCCGGGTGCAGCGACAGGTTCAGCTTGTGCGGGTGCCCCGGCAGCACGACGTCGCGCATCTCGAAAAGCGTGCGGGAGGTGTCATAGGGCTTCTGCCGCTGCTCGCGGTAATATTCGCGGTCGACATGGCGGCCGACCATCTTGTGCTGGATCGTCTCGGCATCGGCATCCGCTTTGGCGACGACATCCATCACCTGCCCGTCCTTCATCACATAGATGCGGTCGGACAGTTCCATCACCTCGTCCATGCGGTGGCTGACGAAGATGAACGACGCCCGGCTGGTCAGTTCGCGCACCAGTTTGAACAGCAGCTTCACCTCGTCCTCGGACAGGACCGAGGTCGGCTCGTCCAGCAGGATGACCAGATCGCCCTCGACCCGCTCCTCCAGCGTCAGCACCTTGGCCAGTTCGACCAGCTGGCGCTGCGCGAAGGACAGGGCCGAGGTGGTCATGGCGGGGTCGATGTCCAGCCGCACCTTGGCAAGCTGCTTCCGCGCGGCATCGGCCATGGCCTTCCAGTTCACGACGCCCAGCCTGGTGAACTGCGCCTCGTATCCCAGGAAGATGTTTTCCATCACCGTCAGGTTGGGGATCAGGGACTGCTCCTGGAACACCATCCCGATGCCGCGCCGCATCGCCTGCCGGGGGTTGGCGAAACTGACCGGCTCTCCGTCGATCAGGATCTGGCCGCCATCGGGCTGATAGGCGCCGTAGATGACCTTCATCAGGGTGGATTTGCCGGCGCCGTTCTCGCCCACCAGCCCGACGATCTCGCCACGATTGATGTGGAAGTCGATGGTTTTCAGCGCGTGGACGCCGGGGAACTTCTTGTCGACCGAGCTGAGCTGATACATGGCGGCCTCACTTCGCGAAACTGACAAGGCGGCGGTCGGTGGACAGGACGACCGCGATGATGACCAGCACGCCCAGAAGCCCGTCCTGCAGGTAGCTGGGCAGGCCGATCACGACCATGCCGTTGCCGATGACATTGACGATCAGCACGCCGACAACCGCGTTCCAGACCCCGCCGATGCCGCCCCACAGCGCGACCCCGCCGACCACGACCGAGGTGATGGCGATGAACATCAGGTTCGCGCCGGTCACGGATTCCGCCTGCCCCAGACGCGCCACCTGGAAGATCGCCGCGATGGCATAGAACGCCCCCGCCAGCGCGAAGCCCGCAAGCCGCACCCGCCTGACATTCACGCCCGAGGCATGGGCAAGCTCTTCCCCGCCACCCACGGCATAGAAGTTGCGTCCCAGCGTGGTGTGGTTCTGGATGAACCAGGCCAGCAGGACCAACAGGGCGGCGACATGGACCATCAGCGGAAAGCCGAGAAACCGCCAGGTCAGCAGCCCGCGGAAGACATCGTCGTCGATGCGCACGATATCGCCGCCGGTGACCAGAACAGCGGCGCCGGTGCCGACAAAGCCCATGGCCAGGCTGGCCATGAAGGACGGTATCTGCAGCCGCACATGCACATAGCCGGTCAGCCAGCCCAGGAAGGCTCCGCAGGCGAGGATCGCCGGAATGGCCAGCCAGGCGCCAGCAGCCAGGGACCCGCCCAGTTTCAGGAACATCAGGCAGAACAGCACCGCGCACAGCGAAACCGCCCCCTCCATCGACAGGTCGATGGAGCCCATGATGATGATGAAGGTCACGCCAAGCGCCACCATCATCGGCGGCGTCGAGGCCAGTGCGATCCGCGCAAGGTTGCGTTGCGACAGGAACGCCGGATTGATCGCCGTGAAGACCACGACCAGGCCGATCAGCACGAGGGCCGGAGCCCATCGGATGATGGTTTCGCGAGTGAGCTTGGGTTTCAACGCAGTTCTCCTCAGCACTGCCCGGCCGCGCGCCCGAAGGGCGGCGGGGAAGACCGCAAAGCGGTCTGCCCTTGGATTTCAGGGATCAGCGATACTGGATCTGGCCGTTGGCCGGGCCCCAGAAATCCGTCCAGTCGTATTCCGGGGTGGAATCCAGGTATTTCGCCTTGAACTCGGCCGCATCGGCCTGCGTGATCAGGATCGTCGGGCCGTAGAACTCGCGATGCTCCTGCGGTTCCTCGGACGGTTTGAACGTGCCGATCGCGGCGTGATAGGCCAGTGCCGCCGAGATCCCGCCGCCCCAATGCGGATTGGTGAAGACCGTCGCCAGCAGCTCGCCGTCCATGACCAGCTTCACCGCCTCGGGGTTGCCGTCATAGCCCACGATCGGCATGTCGGTGATGCCTTCGGCGCGCAGCGCCTCGATCACGCCATAGGCGATGTTGTCCGCCGCGCAATGGACGCCGGTGATCCGGTCGCCGTAGCGGGTCAGGAAGGACGACATCAACTGCGCGGCCTTGGTGGTGTCCCAGTCGGCAGGCTGGGCATCCAGCAATTCGATCTCGGGGAAATCGACCAGCGCCTTCTTCAGCCCGTTCAGCCGCTCGACCGCCGGGTTGTTGGCGGCGATCCCGCCCAGATGCACGACGCCGCCCTTGCCGCCCATCGCCTCGAACAGGATCCGCGCGGTCTGTTCGGCGGGCTGCTCGTCCGACCAGGTCATGTGGCTGACGTAGTTGTCGCCGAAATCCCAGGGATGCAGGTCGTCGGTCTTGTTCCAGATGGTCGAGATATAGGCCCCCGCCGCCGCTACGGATTCGACGATCGGGCGCGCGTTCGGGCTGTCGTTCGGATCGCAGGCGATGGCGCAATTGCCATTGGTGCGGGCAAGGAAGGTCTTGATGTCGGACAGCGATTTCTCGGACGATCCCTCGTTGATCAGGCTGACCAGATCCGCCTTGTCGCGGCCGAGCGATTCAACGAAAGCCTCGCCGCCCGACACGATCGCGTTCCAATAGGCCGACGCCCGGTCCCGATAGCTCCATGCGATGGTCGGATCGGTCAGGGCCGCATGCGCCTGCCCGCGGCCGAACGCGCCGGGCACCGCCATCGTGGCCATGCCTGCCGCACCGGCCAGCAGCAGCCTGCGGCGGCTCATGACTTCATGATCGATGTAGTTCTTGATGAATGTGGACATTCCCAGCCTCCCCTGTTGCCTTGCCCCGGGTCTCTCCTCAGACCCGCCACAGGCAAGCGCAGCCACTATGCACTAAATAGTTACTTCTGGAGGTTCGCCCGAGTCAAGGGAATTATTAACTGGATGGTGCGTTGCGGTACCCGGAAGGGTTGCGCCGGACGCAAACTCGTATAGCTTTCCCGGTGGCGGCATCGGACGCCCCGCAGCAGATCGGAGATGGGACGTGACCGCAGAAGCCACGGCAGAAACACGCGACAAGCCCCGCACGCGCGATGCCGAAGCGACCAAGGCGCGCATCCTCAAGGCCGCCCTGAACGAATTCGCCAGGAACGGCCTCGCCGGGGCGCGCGTCGATGTGATCGCCGAAAAGGCCAATGCGAACAAGCGCATGCTGTATCATTACTTCGGCAGCAAGGAGGAGCTGTTCCAGACCATCCTGGAAAACGCCTATGTCGACATCCGTGCGGCCGAGCAGAAGCTCAACCTCGATCATCTGACCCCCAAGGAGGCGCTGGAACGGCTGGTGCGCTTCACCTGGGACTACTATCTCAAGCACCCCGAGTTCCTGACGCTGGTCAACAGCGAAAACCTGCACCGGGCCAAGCACCTGAAGAAATCCGAGATCGTCAAGATCTACAGCCGCCAGTTCGTGCTGATGGTCGACACGATCCTCCAACGCGGCGTGGCCAGCGGCGAGTTCCGCGCAGGCGTCGATCCCGTCCAACTGAACATCACCATCGCCGCGATCGGCTATTACTATCTGACCAACCGCTTCACCGGCTCGATCATCTTCGAGCGCGATCTGATGGCGAAAGAGGCGCTGGAAGAGCGCCTCCGGTTCAATATCGACACGATCCTGCGCCTCGTCAGCGCCTGACCGGCTTCAGATTCCGCCGGGCAGGCCCAAGCTGCGAAACGCTGCCCGGGCAGATTCCGCCTCTTCGCATCCCCGGGACCCTGACGCACCATCCCCACCGATGACGGCCTTCTCGTGACGGTGGGGCAGACCGTCCTGCCGATTGCGGTGCCGGTTGGCTGGCGCGGTGGTGCCGCGAAGCCTCTGGTCCGCTCACCGGCTATGGAAGCGGCCGAGACAGGAACGGGGCACTCTTCAACGCCGATGGACAACCCGCGCAAGCCGCCTTGTCCCGGAACCGACATTGGATATGCAACAAAAATTGCAGAAGATTCACTGTTGTAAAAATATGTTGACACGACGTCCGGACGGCAACTATCGTTCCGCAGCCGCCCATCAAGCAATAACTATTGCGCCACGCACAATGATGCGGATGCAAGCGGTCAACCGAGGAGGAGGAAACTCGATGAAATACGTTACCCAACTGGCGACGGCGTCGGCGCTGGCGACAGCGGCCCTTGCCGGCGGTGCCGTCGCGCAGGACGGCCAGCTCCGCTTCGTGATGGTGTCCCACATCGGCTCCAACGACGCGAACATGGGCTGGCTGACCGAATCGCTGGCGGCCTTTGAAGAAAAGTATCCCGACGTCACCACCGAATACATTTCGACCAACAACTATTCCGTTCAGGAACATGTCCGCCTGCTGGAGCAGGCCATCGCGACGAACCCCGATGGCATCGCGGTGCCGATCGTGGACAATGACGCTTTCGAAGGCCCGCTGCGGCGCGCGATCGAGGCGGGGATTCCCGTCGTGGCCTTCAACATCCCCGATTCCCGCCCGGACGGTGAGCGGATCCCCTATCTGACCTACGTCGGCGGCGACGAGTACCTGACCGGCCTGCATCTGGGCCGGTATGCGCTGGAGCAGGCCGCCGCGGGCAAGATTCCCGCCCCTACCGGCGTCGTCTGCGCCAGCCACGACGCTGCCCACCAGGGCCTGAAGGCGCGCTGCGAAGGCATGCGGGCCGCGATGGAAGGCACCGGCGCCGCCTTCGAGGAACTGTTCATCGGCGCGGAACCCGCCGCCGCGCGCAACACGCTGCAGGCCTTCCTGCAGGCGAACCCCGAAACGAACTACATCTTCACCGTCGCCGGCTGGTCCTCGCCCTGGGCCTGGGGTGTTGCAAACGACATGGGCCTTAGCCCGGACGTCGACAACGAAGGCGTCACGGTCATGACCGTGGACGAAGCCCCGGTGTCGATCGAGGGTATCCGTGCCGGTCACCTTCTGGCGGCCAACAGCCAGGGCTTCTGGCTGCAGGGCTATGCGCCGATGGAATGGCTCTACTGGAACATCACCCTGGGATACGAGCCCAAGTCCGACATCCTGACCGGGCCTGTCATCATCAACGCCGAAAATGCCGACAAGTGGGCCCAACTGGTCCGCAGCGTGTTCGGCGACGAAGAATACGACAACCAGAACACCTGGTAAGCGCGTTTCTTCCCGCGCCCCGGGCACGCGGCGCATCTGCCGCGCGCCCGGGGACAGCATCTTCATGTCAGAGCTGCCCCGGCGCGTCCGAGGTGCAGCCCCCTGCGCCGCCGGGCGTCACCATTCCTTCCCGACAAGGCTGGGCACACCATGACCTCCATTTCGCGCCTTTCAAAAACCGCCGGTTTCGGATCGGTCATCGGGGTTGTCGTCATGCTGATCGCGTTCAGCGTGATCGACTTTTCGGGCTGGTGGAGGCTCGGCACGATTTCGAACGTGGTGCATTTTTCGTCCATCCTCGGGTTGATCGCCATGGGGCAGGCGCTGGTCATAATCTCGAAGGAAATCGACCTGTCGGTCGGGTCGGTCTATGGCCTGAGCGGGGTCGCGTTCATCACGCTGGAACAATCTCTGGGCGTGCCGGGCGCGATGGCGGCCGCGCTGGGGATCGCGGCGCTGTGCGGGCTGGCGCAGGGCATTGCGGTGGTCTGGGGCGGGCTTCCGTCCATGATCGTGACGCTGGGCGGCCTGTTTACCTTTCGTGGCATCATCTACGTCTGGACCGGCGGCTCGGTCCGCAACTTCTCGGACGAGGCGCGCACCCATTGGCTGACCCGCGCCTTCGGCGGCGAGGTTCTGGGCTTCGAGGCGGTGTTGCTGTGGATGCTGCTGATGCTGGCCATCCTCAGCGTCATGCTCAAGCTCACCCCCTTCGGCAATCACCTGCTGGCGACCGGCGGCGCGGCCGACAGCGCGGAATCGCGCGGGGTGCGGATTGATCGGGTCAAGATCGCGGTATTCGTGATCTGCGCGCTTCTGGCCGGGTTTGCCGGCATCATCACCTTGGCCGACCGGCCGCAGACCCATGTGACCATCGGCGACCTGATGGAGCTTGAGGCGATCGCGGCGGCGGTGATCGGCGGATGTCTGCTCTCGGGCGGACGGGGTTCGCTTCTGGGGGCGGTGCTGGGCGCCTTTGTCGTCACCAGCTTCCGATACGAGCTGATCGCCCTTGGGGCGCCCTCGTCGTGGTTCATCACCTTTGTCGGGATCGTGCTGATCGTCGCGGTCATCTTCAACCAGAAACTCGCCCGCTGGGCCGGGCACAACGTCTAGCGCGGAAGGATCGGGCCATGGCTGACACGAAACCCCTTATTCAGGTCAAGAACCTGGACCTCTACTTCGGCGCCTTCCACGCGCTGCGCAACGTTTCGGTCGATTTCCACGCCGGAGAGCTGGTGGGGCTGGTCGGTGACAATGGCGCGGGCAAGACCACCCTGATCCGGGTGCTGTGCGGCATCCACAAGCCCACCAGCGGCGAGGTCTACTTCGACGGCGAACTGGTCCGCGACTTCCACCCGAAACTCGCCATCGACCAGGGGATCGAGACCATCCAGCAATCGGTGGGCCTGTGCGACAACCTGTCCATCGCGCGTAACTTCTATCTGGGCCGGGAGCCGGTGAAACGGATCCTGGGCATCCCCTTCCTGGATTTCGCCCGGATGCGCGGCGAGGCCAGAAAGGTGATCCGGGCCTTCGGCCTGCGCGACAATGTCTCGGTCGATGACGAGGTCGAGCGCCTGTCGGGCGGCGAGCGTCAGTCGGTCAAGATCGGCCGGGCGGTCGAATTCAAGAACCGCGTCGTGATCATGGACGAGCCGACCAACCACCTCAGCGTGCGCGAGCGCGAACATGTGAACGAACTGGCCACGCAGTTGCGCGACCAGGGGCTGCTGGTGATCTATATCACCCACGACATCTTTCAGGTCCACAAGCTGGCAGACCGGATCGTCATCATGGAGAATGGCGAGAAGATCGAGGATGCCTCGACCGACAGCATGACCGCGGCAGAGCTGGAGGAAGTCATTCGCCAGGGCGGCCGTGTGGTCGAAAAGGTGGGTGCGTGAACATGGCAAGCTCCCTGTCGTTGTCGGCGTTCAAGCCCATCGTGCGCAAACATGCCGAAGTCGGCGTGATCCTGATCGCCGTAATTCTGGTCCTGTTCTTTGTCGCCACCTCCGAGGGGCGCTGGAACAACTCCTACAACATCAGCACCATCCTTCAGATCACCGCCACCCTGGGGCTGATGACCCTGGGCGTCGCCCTTGTCATCGGAACCGGAGAGATCGACATCTCGGTCGGGTCGACCTTTGGCATCGGCGCGCTGATCTATCTCTACTTCGCGGTGCGGATCGACCCGGCTTTCGCGGCCATGCTGGCCGTCCTGGCGGGCGGGTCGATCGGGGCGTTCAACGGCCTTCTCATCACCAGAACGGGCACGCCATCGCTGATCATCACCCTGGGATCGCTGATGATCTTCCGGGGGCTGGCGATTGCCCTGACAAGCGGCTTTGCCTTTTCGGTGCCCTACCGCGAGCGCGACGGACTTTCCTATTTCCTGCTGGGCGGCGAGAACATCTTCCGGGCCGGATCGTTTTCCGGCGTCAATACGGGGTTCCTCTGGCTGATCGCAGCATTTGCGGTCCTGACGGTCGTGCTGCGATACACGCCCTTCGGCAACCACCTGCTTGCCGTCGGCGGCTCTGCGGCCAGCGCCCATTCACGCGGGATTCGGGTGAACCGCGTGAAGCTCAAGGCATTCATCATCTGCGGTGCGCTCGCGGGCCTGGGTGGTGTGCTTGAGGCGGGCAAGCTCGGGTCCGCCGATGGCTCCATGGGGCGGCTGATGGAGCTTCAGGCGATCGCCGCCTGCGTTCTGGGCGGCTGTCTTCTGGCGGGCGGGCGGGTATCGCTTCTTGGCGCGCTGGTGGGCGTGTTCGTGCTGTCGTCGATCCAGTCCTATCTTGTGGTGATGGCGGTAAAACCACAGTGGTTCATGGTCCTGCTGGGCATCATCGTCGTGTCCGCCGCCTTGGGGGACCGCAAGCTGCGCAACTGGGCCATCAAGAAATAGTGCCACCGAGCATTCGGGCGGTGGCGGCCGATACGCTGTGCTGCAATGACGAAACCCGCCTTGCCCTGCAATCCGTCAATCGGCCCGCTAAACTGGTCCCTTGGAGCTTGTCCGGCTTAGGCCGAAGCATATCCGGCATGACGAGGTGGTTCTGGCATTCGCTGGGTGTGCAGGCGTCGAGCAAGGTTTCACGCGGCGCCATGTGGCTGCGATGGTGCGCTCATCGGCTTTGCGAAACAGGGTTTGACCGCATCCACGCCCGAGGCGATGAAATTGTTGATCTGGTCCAACTGACCGGCGCTGTCGTTCTGCGCATCCTCGACCTGCACGCCGGCACCGGCTTCGGCGGCACGGGCCTCGCCCCCCTGCCGCAGCAGGGTCTGGAAATTGTTGTCGAAGTTCACGATCGGGACACCGATGTTCTCGGGCCGCGGCCACCCCGACACAAGGGCAATGGCACTGGTCGCAAAGGCAAGTTTCTTCATCCGGGTTCTCCTCCCTGTTCGCCTTGCGTTTCCGGCGGGATGTGGGGTCCCGGCCCGCCTTCTTCTCCGGGCGGGTCGGGGTCAGTTGGCCTTGGCAGCCTTGGCATTGGCGCGGGCCTTGCGGGCCGCATAGCGCGCGTTCATCCGCGCATCGCCTTCTTTCGAGCCGTCGTGCCAAGTGCCGAACCAGCGGTCGAGCGGGATCAGCCCGTCGCCGTAGTTCACCTCGAAATACTTGTGGTGCAGGTAGTGGGCGAAGGCATGGCTGTCGACGCCCTTGTCCCCGGTCACCTCGATCTTGTCGAAGCCGATATGGCCGACCACCGCGCCGAAGCCCGCGAAATGCAACTGGTAGATCACCAGCAGCGGATGCGAGGGCAGGATGAAGTGATAGGCGGCGGTGGCGAAGTAGAGCAGATGCTCGACCGGGTGCATCGACAGGCTGGACCAGGGCGAGGGGTTGACCGAGTTGTGGTGAACCGAATGCACCCATTTATACAGGAAGGGGGTGTGGATCAGCCGGTGGATCAGGAAGAAGTGGAACTCGTGGATCACCGGCAGCACCAGCCAGAGGCAGCAGAGATAGATCGGGTGTTCCGACAGGCTGACCCATGGGCCGACGTCATTGGCCCATGCCCACAGCGCCAGCACCTCCCATGCTGTCCAGATCGGCACGCCGGTGCCGAAGGCGCGGATCAGGCTGTCGATGGTCTGGCTCTGGAACATGAAGGCGCCGGACTTGTGGTCGGCGGGAAATTTCGCGTTGTACTTGAACCGGTTGCCCTGTGCGCGGCGGATGTAGAGATGCAGTTCCATCGCGCCGTAGAACAGGAAGACCGCGACGGCGTTGACGGCGAAAAGCCAGAGGATCCAGCCCCAGTGCAGGCTGACCATCACGGATTTCTCCGGCACGATCCAGATCCACCAGGCCACGGCCGAGCCCAGCCACAGCAGATTCCACGGCAGGAAGTAATGCGGCAGCCATTTCAGCAGGGCGGCAGGGCGCGGCGGAAAGGCGAAGAGGGGCGCGTGGACCAGCGGCTCGTCCGGCGCCCAGTCGCCGCGCTTGTTCCTGGTGCCGTATTTCAGGTCGTCCATCGTTCTTTCCCTCCGCATCGGCCGGGCGGGCATCGCCCATGAGGGCCAATGGCTCTCGTTCCACAAATGCCGCAAGTGGAATTTTCATTCCACGTCAAGAAGGAAGCACGTTCGCATCAGGATACATCATTCCCACCGGGACCGCGCCTTTCGCTCGGCGCGCGGACCAGCACGGATGAGGCGCCATGAGACATTACCTAAAGGCCTTGCCTCGCCCGATTCGCGTTAATCAGGGCATGTCGCTGAAGCCGGGCAGGTTGAAGCGGGTGTAGACGGCGAAATCCACCAGGCTGCGGTCCGGCGCCGGGCTTTCTGCGGTGGCGCAACGCAGGGCGGCGTCCAGCAGCGGCTTCGGATCGCTCGACAGCGCGAAATCCAGCCCGCCGCCAAGGAGGAGAGGCGTCGTCACCGCGTTCGCCTCATGCCCGACGACAAGAATGTCGCGGTCGCGGCCGGACTGGCGCAGCGCCTCGACCAGACCGACATTTCCGCCACCGACATTGTAGATCGCGCCAAGCGCGGGATTGGATTGCAACATCCGCAGCACCGCCTCGCGGGTCAGGGCGGTGCTGTCCTCACCCTGCGCCTCGGCCGCAAGGACCACCTTGGGAAAATGCTCGCGCAGGCCGGTGCGAAAGCCGATCTCGCGGTCCTCATGGCAACGAAAGGCAATGTTTCCAAGGACCGCACCCACCGTCGTCGGCCTGTCGCCCAGCATCCGGCCGATCAGGAAGGCCGCGGTCCGGCCCGCCGCGCGGTCGTCGATGCCGACGAAGGCGTCGCGCGCCGCGGGTGCGAGGTCCGAGACCATGGCGACGATCCGCTTGCCCCGGTCGCGCGCCTGCCGCAGCACGCCGGTCAGCCGGTCCGAGTTCTTGGCGGTCAGGATCAGCGGGCGCGAGATGTCGCGGCACAAAGCCTCGACCCGGCGCAGGACGGTGTCCTCGGACGCCATGTGCATGTCCTCGAACAGGCCGCGGACACCGGCCTGCGCCCAGGCCTGCCGCATCTGCAGGATCATCCCCTTGCCCACCCGCAGGGCGATGTCGGCAACCGGAGCAGCGGCCACGGGAACCTGGGGCTGCGACAGGCGGCGCAGGGTTTCCTCGACCGCGGCGCGGGTGCGCGGATGCACCTTGCCGCGCCGGTTCAGCACCCTGTCGACGGTGGCGCGGGACAGCCCGGTCTCTTCCATGATCTCGGCAACCGATACCCGGCGCATCGCAACCTGCCCCATTTGCATCACCCTGCTCAGGATGTGTCACAAGCGGCGCGGGCGCAAGGCCGGTCAGCCCGGACGAAAAGCGCCCCGAAGGGCGCCTTTCCTGCCGGGGCGGCAGCCCGGTCAGCTGAGCGCCTGGAACTCCACCCGGCGGTTCTCGGCCCCCTTGGGATTGGCCTTGTCGAACAGGAAGCGCTTGCCCAGGCCCATCGCCTCCAGCCGGCCGGGGGCGATGCCGCAGTCCGAGACCAGCCGCCGCTTCACCTCTTCGGCGCGCATGAAGGACAGCCGCTCGTTGTAGGCGTCCGATCCCGCGGCATCGGTATGGCCCATGATGCGGAACAGCTTGATGTCCGAGGCCTGCATCACCCGGCACATCTGGTCCAGCACCGGCTGCTGGTCGGCCTTGATCACCGCCGAGTCGTAGTCGAAGCTGATCCGCACGTTCACCTGCAATTCCTCGGGCAGCAGGCCGACCTGGTTCGGGTCGATGCTGGGCGGTTTGTCGTTGCTGGCCACCTCGACCAGCCCGCCGGAAGTATCGGTGCCGGGCGTCGTATCGTCGGCCCCGCTGACGATGACGGTGCTGTCATCGCCGCCCGGATCGCCCAGCTCGGGCCCGGTGCCCGCCACCTCCACCCCCGAAGGCGCATTGTCCAGATCCTCCACCGTCACGATGGACAGGCCGCGCGTCGATCCGGTGCCGGTGCGGGCCGCGGTATAGGCCTCGCGCTGGACCATGAAGCGTTGAAGGATTTCCTCGTCCGACAGGGTCTGCGCGGAGAGAGAAACGGAAGAAGCGGCCAGCGCGACGGCGGCCAGCAGAAGGGCCCGGCAATGCATGAATACACCCTAAAATTCCAGTTAAACGCCTTGCCATCCTATGCTAGCCTGAAGTTGTTTTCAATTGCCGCCATTCCCGCAGGCCGTTCACGATGACTTGGGATTTCAGACTTGTCTTGCGCGAAACGGGGCGGGCCAGATGAACCAGCCCACGACCGTGGTGCCGAAGCCCTGGAACACCGCCATGCCCGTGCCCAAGGGCCATGCGCTGACCCATCGCGGCTGCGTCCGCCCCGCCAACGAGGACGCGATCCTGGCCGATCCCTCCGGCATCCTCTGGGCGGTGGCCGATGGCATGGGCGGGCATGAAGGCGGGGCCATGGCCGCCGATCTGGTGGTGGACAGCCTGGCCGCCATCCGGGACGATGCCGCCCCGGCCGAGGCGCTGGAGGCCGCCATCGAGACCGCCAATGCCCGTGTGCGCGAGGCGGCGGCGGCGCGCGGGGCGCGGACCATGGGGGCAACCGTGGTGGCGCTGTTCATCCAGGGCGGCATCGCGCATGTGGCCTGGGCAGGCGACAGCCGGGCCTATCTCATGCGGGGCAGACGGCTGCGGATGCTGACCCACGACCATACGCTGGTGCAGGACATGGTGGACCGGGGCGAGCTTGCCCGCGACGCCGCCGAGGGTCACCCCGAGGCGCATATCATCACCCGCGCCGTAGGTGCGGCGGACGAGATCGAGGTCGACCATTCCGCCGTGCCGCTGGTGGCGGGGGACCGGCTGCTGCTCTGCTCCGACGGGCTGCCGCGCTGCGTCTATGAATCGGTGATCGCCCAGCTTGCCGCCGAGGGGCCGGATGCGAAGACCACGGCCGAGGCGCTGGTCCGCCGCGCGCTGGACGAGGGGTCGCCCGACAACGTCTCGGTCATCGTCGTCGATCTGGTGGCGGGCTGATGGGGCGCGGCACGCTGATCGGCCCGGTGATCGTCGCCATCGGCGTGGTGGTGGCGGCCATCGCCTTCGCCGTGGTGACGGTGCTGATCGACACGGCCGACGGCGGCACCGACCTGCGGCTGCAACGGCTGGAGGAAACCGTGGCGCGGCTTGAGGCGGCCGCCGCCGAGGACCGCGCCCGGATCGAGGCGCTGACCCAGGACCAGACCCGCCTGCGCGAGGACATGAGCCTGCTGGCCAACCGCGCACCGGTGCAGACCGTGGCGCCCTCGGGCGACGTGGAGCAGGAGGTGATCACCACCGACCCCGCCGCCCTTCTGCCGGACGAGGATTTCGAGAACCCGCCCACCGAGGACCTGACCGAGCAGATGATCCTGGCGAAGACCCGTTTCAACAAGGGCATCACCCAGCCGCGCAACAGGACCATGCTGGCGATCCTCGGCAACCCGCGCGACAGCTACAACACCAACTGCCAGCCGATCACCAACCCGCGGCTGAAGGATCTGCTGGAGACCCGCCAGATCGGCCCGATCAAGGTCACCATGCTGCGGCCCGCGCTGGAAAGCCTTGAACGGGTGATGGAGCGGCTGAAGGCCAGCGACCCCGACATCTATGCCAAGGTCGGCACCGCCGGGGCGCTGTGCGCACGGTTCATCCGGGGATCCTCTACCTCGATCTCCAACCATTCCTGGGCGACGGCCATCGATCTGACGCTCGAAGGCCAGCTTGACGGCTTCGCCGATGGCGGCACCCAGTTCGGCCTGTTGATCCTGGCGGAATATTTCAACGAGGAAGGCTGGTTCTGGGGCGCGGCCTACAACCGCGAGGATTCGATGCATTTCGAGGTGGGCGAGGAAACCCTGCGCAAATGGCAGGAAGAAGGGAAGCTGTGACCCCATGGCCGGGGAAGGCGGCATCATCGACCGCGCGGCCGAGCCGGTGCTGGCCTTCGCCGACAGGCTGGCGGGGGTGCGGGACGAAAGGCAGTCCGACCTGCTGAAGCATTCCGCCGTCCTGCTGGACCGCTTCACCGTCACCTTGCAGCGTGCAGGCATCCCCGGCCCCGCCGTGCCGCCGGCCCGCGCCGCGCTGGCGCTGCTCCTTGACCAGAAGGCACGGGAAAACCGGCAGATCGACGTCACCCGCTGGGGGCCGGAGGCGCGGCGGCGGCTGTTCGAGGGGCGCGAGGTATCCTCCGCCGACCTTGCCGAATATGTCCGCCGCGCGGGCGAGGCGCCGGACCATCGCCAGACCGTGGCCTTCGTCTCCGCCTGTCTGGCGCGGCTGGACACCGGGCGGCGGGCCTTCGACACCTCGCCGGTGGCGGCGAACTGGTCGGGCATCGTGGCGGTGCTGGTGGTGGCCTATCTGATGGCCGTGGCGGGATGGGCGGCATGGGTGGAATGGCGCTTTCACCGCGACCTTGCCGCGGCCTTCGATGCAAGCGCGCTGGAGATCGGGCTGGACCGGGCAGGTCCCTTCCCCGACCTCGCCCCGCGGCTGGACCGGCTGGCGGCCGAGGCGGAGAACGCCACCGGGACAAGGGCGAAGGCGCCGATCAGCCTGCTGGCCGGAGTCCTTGGCTATGACGCGGCGGCCCATGCCGATGCCGCCTATCAGGACGCGCTGCAACGCCACCTGCCGCCGCTGCTGTCAGCCGCCATCGACCGGGCGCTGGCTTCCGAGGGCGAACCGGCTGCGGCCTATGACACGCTGCGGGCATGGTCGGTGCTGTCGGGACAGGCGGAGTGGCAAGCCGACTGGCTGGCGGGATGGGCGGCGGACCGGGTTGGGGCGGACCCGGTTCTCGCAGGACTCGCGCCGCATCTGGCCGCCTTGCAGCCGCCCGCCACGCCCCCGGCCCCGCCGGATGCTGAACTCCTGGATCAGGCCCGCAGCATCGCCGCCGAAGCGCCGGAGCCCGACCGGGCCTATCTGGAACTGCGCCGCTCTGCCACCGTCGCCGCCCTGCCCGGCTGGCAGCCCGATGCCGCCGTTCCCGGCCTTTCGGTGATCCTGCGCCGCAAGTCGGGCCTGCCGATGGACCTGGCCCTCCCCGGGCTTTACACCCAAGCCGGATGGGACCACGCCCGCGACTTCGGCGCAGGGCTGGCGGTGCAGGCCGCCCGCGATCAGGCCGCACGGCTGTTCCCCACGCCGCCCAAGCCGCAGAACGACACGCCCGACGTGCTGATGGACCGGCTGCAGGACGACACGCTGGCGCATTGGTCCGACTACATGGCCGACCTGCGGGTGCGGGAATTCACCACCCCCGATACCTCCGTCCGCATCTCGGGGGAACTTGCGCGGCGGTCCTCGCCGCTGGAGGCGCTGTTGCGGCAGGTCTGGTTGCAGGCGGGCGGCACCGACCGCCGCCGCAGCCATCCGCAGCAGATCGGCATCGCCGCCGTCTTCGGCCCGATGATCCAATATGTCGAGGCCGGGCGGATGCAGGAGATCGCCACCCTCTTCGCGGGCCTGAACGTCGCGCTGGCCGCGCGCGACCGCGACGACGAAAGGGGCCAGCAGCGCCTGATGTCGGTGCAGGACCGTGCCGCCTCGGTCGCCGCCCTTGGCGTGGCGCCGAAGGTGGTGGTGCAACTGGTCGAGGATACGCTGGCCCAAACCGGCGCCGAACATGCCGACCTTCTGTCGAACAACCTGACGCGAATCTGGCAGACCGAGGTACTGGAGACCTGCCTCGGCGTGACGCAGGGCCGTTTCCCCTTTGCCGATGGCTCGGACGCCGACCCGGATCAGGTGCAGCGCCTGCTGGCGCCCGGCGGAATGGTGGACCGCTTCGTCAAGGCCCGCGCGGCGCAGATGCTGGACATGACCGACACCCCCTGGCGCTGGAAGCCCGAGGCGCGGTTCGAGGGGCTGAACCCGGACTCCGCCATCTTCCTGCAACGCGCCACAGAAATCGGCACGGGGCTGTTCCCCGATGGCAGGCCGGGCGCAACGCTGACCCTCTCGGCGCTGGCCGAACGCGGCCGCGCCTTCGTCCGGCTGGGCGGTGCGGGCGGGCCGGTGGAGGCTGCGACCGACAGCCTCGTCCTCGCCTGGCCCGGCAGCGATCCGCAGGCCGGGATCGAGGTGGTCTTCAACACCGGCGCGGGAGAGGCGCGGCTGGCGCAGCCGGGCTACTGGGGCCTCTTGCGCCTGCTGGCCCCCCTGCGCCTGCGCGACCGCGACGGCGGCAAGCGCTTTCTGATCGACCTGAAGGCCGAGGGCTCGCGCCTCTTTCTGGAAATCCTGGTCGACAAGCCGCAGAATCCGATCGCATTGCGCAAGCTGATGCAGGGCTTCACCTGCCCGCCGGTGCTGTAGCGGCTGCCGGAAAGCCGTCGAAGAGGGGGAATTTCCCACGCGCCAAAGCCCGCGAATCCGTCTATACTCGCCAGATATTGCACCGCCCCCCTTTTCGACCGCCCCGCTTCATCCAGGGATCATCACCTTGCCCGTTCATCGCCATATCACCGTTTCCGTTCCCGCAATCGACGCCGAAGTGTTTTTCGCCCGGATGGAGGGCCGGGACGAAATCTCGTGCCCCTTCGCCTACAGCCTGCTGATCTCCACCAAGGACATGGAGCTGGACCCGCTGAAGGTTCTCGGCACCAAGGCCGAGATCAAGGTCGAGGGCGATACCCCGCGCACCTTCCACGGCCATGTCGCCGACATGGCGCTGGAGGACATCCGCGACGATCTCAGCTTCTACCGCCTGACCCTGCGGCCCTGGCTGTGGTTCCTGTCGCTGGACAGCGACAACCGCATCTTCCAGGAAAAGACCGTCCCCGACATCATCGAAGAAGTGCTGAAGGCCTGGCCCGACGCGAAGTTCAAGCTGAAGCTACAGGCCCGCTACGAAAAGCGCGAGTATTGCGTGCAATACGGCGAAAGCGACATGGACTTCATCCAGCGGCTGATGGAGGACGAGGGCATCTTCTACTTCTTCACCCATGATGAAGACGGCCACACCATGGTGATCGTCGACGGCAACGAGGCGATGCAGCCGGCCGAGGGCGGCGAGGCGGTGCCCTACGAACCCGACAGCCGCATCGCCTATGAGGAAGGCGACTTCATCACCCAATGGATTCCGAAATCCACCGTGCGGTCGGGCAAGTTCACCCAGACCGACTACGACTTCAAGAAACCCTCCTTCGACCTGATGACGCTGACCGAATCCCCGGTCGGCCATGCGCAGGACAAGGGCGAGGTCTACTACTACCCCGGCCGCTACCTGGAGCTTTCGCCCGGCGACACCATCGCCGCCCGGCGGCTGCACGAGTTGCAGGCCGACAAGCACCGCATCAGCGCCAAGGGCACGGCGCGGCACCTGCGCTCGGGTAATACCTTCAAGCTGGAGCTGTTCCCGCGCGAGTCGGAGAACCGCGAATATTTCGTCATCCGCGCCGACTATACGATGTGGGACGAGGAACTGCGCGCGGGCCAGTCGCGCGAGGGTTCGGGCTATGAGGTCAGCCTCGACCTTGCGCCGAAGGACGTGACCTTCCGCCCGCCGCGCCGGACGCCGAAGCCGCGGATGCAGGGGCCGCAGACCGCCGTCGTGGTCGGCCCCGCCGGGGCGGAAATCTTCTGCGACGAGTTTTCCCGCGTGAAGGTGCATTTCCACTGGGACCGGCTGGACAGGCGCGACGAGAATTCCAGTTGCTTCGTCCGCGTCTCCGCCGCCTGGGCGGGCGCGGGCTGGGGCTTCATCCAGATCCCCCGCATCGGCCATGAGGTGATCGTCGACTTCCTGGAGGGCGACCCCGACCAGCCGATCATCACCGGCCGCGTCTATCACGCGCAGAACACCGTGCCCTACGGCCTGCCCGACAATGCCAGCCAGTCGGGATGGAAAAGCTGGTCCACGCCGACGACCGGCGGCTACAACGAATTGCGCTTCGAGGACAAGGCGGGCGCCGAAGAGGTCTATTTCCAGGCCGAGAAGGACCATAACGAACTGGTCAAGAACGACGAGACCCGCACCATCGGCCACGACTGGGTGGAAGACGTGGGCCACGACGCCACCCAGTCCATCGGCCACGACCGCACCGAAAGCGTGGCGAACGACAAGGCGGTCAGCATCGGCAACAACCGCACGGTGCAGATCGGCGTCAACGACGACGAGACGGTGGGCTCGAACCGTTCGCTGACGGTGGGGGCGAACGAGACCATCACCATCGGCGCCAACTCGACCGAGACCATCGGCGCCAACCACAGCCAGAGCATCGCCCTCGCCCAGTCGATCACCATCGGCGCCGCCCGCACCGACACGGTGGGCGCGGCCGAGATCCGCACCGTCGGCGCCGAACAGGCCAACACCATCGGGGGCGCGCGCCAGATGACCGTGGGCTCCAGCCAGACCCACGCCATCGGCAGCGACGATTCCTGGACGGTGGGGGGAAACCAGTCCTCCTCCATCGGCGGCAACCAGACGCTCGACGTGGGCGGCGGCCAGACGGTGAAGATCGGAAAGGATCAGGCCAATACCATCGGCGGGTCGCAGGCGACCAAGGTGGCCAAGGACGCGCTGCACGACATCGCGGGCGCGCTGGCGGTGAAGGCGGGCAAGACCATCACCATCGAGGCCGCGGATGCCATCGTGCTGAAGACCGGCTCCGCCGCGATCTCGATGAAGAAGGACGGCACGATCAACATCGAGGGCAAGGACATCACGCTGACGGGATCGGGCAAGATCAACGTCAAGGCCAGCGGCAATGTGACGGTGAAGGGCTCGAAGATCCTCAACAACTGAACAGGGGGGCAAGCGCCTCCTCGGGGGCCTGCGGGTCGCAGGGCTGCGCGGCGACGCCCGCGGCCCAAAGCTGCATGGAACCTGCGGGCGCCGCGCCGCCCGCCGCTTCGGGCGGCGCCAGTCGCTCCAGCCGTTCGTCCAGTTCCTCCGGGGAAAACCCCGCCTCCTGCGCCGCGCGCAGCAGGGCGAAGGCGGCATCGCACCAGGGGTCGAGGCCCACGGGATCAGGCAGGTCCGGCGCGATCACGAAAGCCGCCAGCGGAAAGCGCCGCCCCACCCGGTCGGTGCCCGGGACCGCCACCCCGGCGGCAACCTTGCCGCCCGAGACCAGCCGCAGCCGCAGCCCCCCTTCCGGCCACCCCTTCCGCCCCGCCAGATGGCGGGCGGCCCAGACATCCCAGAAAGCGGCAAAGCCGGTGGGCAGGCCCCGGGTCAGGAAGTCCCCGGCGACGGGCAGCTTGCCGTGGAAGCCGGTCAGCACCTCCGCCATGGGCCACCTGCATCCCTTGCAGCTTGCAGATTCCTGCCAAGGGCCCTGCCCTTCACCCTAGAACCCCTGCGGGCATTTGAAGTTTCCGAACATCGTCAGGTCGAACGGGTTCTCGACCGACGCCGCCCGCAACTCGAACCTTGCCGAGAAGCCGCCCGAGGACAGGGTCAGACTGAACAGTTCCGGCAGTTCGGTCTTCTTCAGCTTGCCGCTGATCATCCGCAGCCAGGCCCAGGCCCCGGTCTCCGAGGTCAGGATCTCGCCCGCGCCATCGACGGGCGAGAAGGAAAGCGAGATCAGGTTGGTGCCGTCCTTACCCGGCCATGTCATCGCCTGCGGGCGGGTGGCCGAGTTGAAATAGACCAGTTGCTGCCCGTCCAGGTTCAGCGTCACCCGCGCCGCATTGGCAGAAAGGTCCTTCGGCTCCAGCGTGAAGGCCATGATCGGCCCGGCCCCACCCGGGAAGAGGGCATCGCGGATCGAGCGCGCCTGCTCGAACGGCTGCAGGCTGGCGGCAGGCAGGCCGAAATCGGCGCGCCATTGCCAGGGCCGCACCGTGGTATCCACGTATTGCAGCAGATGGGTGTTGGTGAAGGCGTCGATCAGCCCGCCCGGCCCGAACAGCCGCTGGAAATCCGCAGTGTTCACGTCGATGGCCGAGCCTTTCTCGAACGGATAACGCCCTGCGGTGGCAGAGGTGCAGAAGGGCAGCACATCGGCCTTCCAGCGCGCGTTCAGCTGCGCCACCACGGCATCGCGGGTCACGCTGATCGTGTCGCCCGCAAGCCCGGTCAGCCAGTCGTCCACCGGATCGGGCAGGATCGCCGCCACATTGGCCAGTTGCCCGGTCAGTTGCGGCAGGCCCCCGCGCGCCAGCAGCGCCGCCTCCGGGTCGGGGCTGGCGGCCACGGTCTGCAACTCGTTCGCCAGCGCGCCCAGCGCGGTTTCGGCATCGGTGATCAGCGGCGGCACCCCGTCCACCTCGGTCACCGTCGCCTTCAACGGCGCGAAATGATCGGCGATGACCTTGCCTGCAGGCGCGGCGGCGGGGCCGGAGGGCTGGCCGCCGACGCCGATCTTGCCCGCCGCCTTGTCGGCCTTGGAAATCAGCGAGCCCAGCTTGCCCAGCCTCTTCTTCGCCGCCTTGACCAGCCCGTCGGTGGCGTCCTTGCCCGCTTCAGGCTCGGGCGGCACGGCCATCAGGTCGGTCTCGGTCACCACCGCGCGCAACAGGCGCTTCAGCGTGCTGTCCGGGCTGGCGAGGTCCTTCAGATTCGCCGTCGCCACGCCCAGATCGGTGATCGGAGCCAGCCTGATGTCGCGCAGGAAGCCGTCCCATTGGGCGATGAAATCGTCGGAGTAGAGCTTCAGGATATCCTGCTCCAGCGCCTCGACCGAAGTGTCGCTGCTTTCCGCGCAGCCGCCGGTGAAGACCGCCCGGTCCAGCGCCGCCTGCGCCGCCACCTCGGGGATCAAGGGCAGGATGACGGTGTGGAAGCCTTCGTAGGTATAGGCCCCCGGCAGACCGATCCGCAGCGTCTTGCCGGACAGCCGGGTCAGCACCCGCGTGGCGTTCGGCCCGGCGGTCTCGGCCGGAATCCATTCGGGCAGGCCGGTGACCTCCGGGTCCTGCATCAGGCTGTTGTAGGCGCGCACCGACAGCGGAACGGTGCAGATCGCGTCCAGAGCCTTTGCCACCAGCAGGTCGTCGGGCTGGATGCGCTGCGCGGCCTCATCGCCCCCCGCCCGGTCGATGGCGGCAAGCTGGTGGGCCAGCGCGGCCTCGGTCGGGAAGGGCGGGATCGGGGCATGGTCGGGCAGGATCTCGGTCCACCAGAAGCTCAGGAAGTCCCGGTCGTAGGGGGCCTTTCCGGTCAGCATCAGATAGGATTTCAGCGCGCCCAGCAGGAACTCGGGGTTCCTGATCTCTCGCCACATCGTCGCTTCAAGCAGCGCGACCATGCGGGGCTCCAGGATCGTCTCCAGCCCGTGTTCATAGGCGATGCGCTGCGCCCGGTCGAGATCGGTCTGCGCCGAGGGCCCGACCAGCGTCAGCACGCTTGCCGCCGCCGGACTTTGCGCCGCCTCGATCTCGGCCATGGCCTCGAGCGCCACGTCCAGATCCAGCGGATCGGTCGGCGCCTGACGCGAGGCGACATTGGCCAGCCGCTGCGACAGGTCCGCCGTCAGCCGCGCCTGATCGGCCACCACGCCGGACTGGTTGAGGTAGGAGTAAAGGAACCCCAGCCCCGCCAGCGTGACCGCCAGCGCGGCGGCAGCGACCGAGCCGCGCCAGATCCAGACCCGCCGCTCTTCCGCCGCGCGGTCGAACTGGCCCAGGCCGGCCTCGGGGAAGATCACTTCCGACAGCAGGTCGTGCAGGAAGTAGCTGCGCTGTTCGCCCGCGGCGCGGCGCGGCGGCGGGTCGGCCCGCAACCCGTAGGCCCCGGCCATGTCCATCAGCATCCGGTCGATGGGGCTGCCTTCCTGCGCGGCCGAGGTGAAGTAGAACCCCCGCAGCCAAGGCGCCTCTTCATAGCGGCTTTCACCGAAGACCGTCTCCACCAGCAGCTTCAGCGCACCCTCAAGGCTTTCTACCTGCGCCGGGAAGCGGAACACCTCGGCCCGCCAGGGCAGCGCCGCGTCCTCGGCCATGCGGCTGGAGAGCCGGGTTTCCAGCCGGGAGAGAAGCCCGCGCAATTCCCGCGCGATCACGGTGCCTTCGGGGCGGGCGTCGGTGGGAAGCGTCGCGCCCCAGACCTGCTCGCGGTCGCGGCTGGTCAGGTCGGCGAAGAAGGCCTCGAAGCCGGGCACGAGGTCGGCCTTGGTGATCATCAGATAGACCGGAAGCTGGATTTCCAGCTTCTCGCGCAACTCGGCCAGACGCTTGCGGATGGTCTTGCCATGCGCCCGCAGCGCATTCTCGTCCCCCAGCAGTTCCTGCAGGGACAGGGTGACGATCACGCCGTTCAGCGCCCGCTTGCCGCGGTGCTTCTTCAACAGGTCGAGAAAACCGCCCCATTCGACGGCATCGATCTCGGGGTCCGAGGCCTGTTCGACATAGCGCCCGGCGGTATCGACCAGCACGGCGCTGTCGGTGAAGAACCAGTCGCAGTTGCGCGTGCCGCCCACGCCCTTGATGTCGTCGGACAGGTCGATGGGGAAATGCAGGCCCGACTGTTTCAGCGCCGTGGTCTTGCCGGTGCCGGGCGGGCCGATGATCACATACCAAGGCATCTCGCGCAGGAACTTCTTCGCGCCCAGCCGTGATTTCTTCATCTGGCCAAGGATTTCGGCGAATTTCGTGTTGATCGCGGCAAGGTTCGCCTCGCCCGGCCTTGCCGCTGCGGCTTGCGGCGGGGCGGCCAGCTCGGTCACGAACATCCGGTTCTTCCGCGCCGCCCGCAACTGCGCCAGCAGGATCGAGAACAGCCAGAGGATCACCACGATGCCGATGGCGATCAGGCGGTTCAGCTCTTCCTCCAGCGGGTGCAGATCGCCAATCGCCAACAGCGGACCGAACTGCCAGATCAGTGCGCAAAGCAGGATCACGCCGATGAGGACCCACAGCTTGCGGGAGATGAGGAAGCGGAACAGGCGCTTGATCAACCGCATGTCAGAGCCTCTTCTCGATCTTGATCTCGATCCGCCTGTTCTGCGCGCGGCCCTCCTTGGTGGTGTTGTCGCCGACCGGCTGGGTATCGGCCCGGCCTTCCGAAACCACCTGATCGGCGGGCACGCCCGCGGCGGTCAGCAGCTTGGCGATGGTGGCGGCGCGGGCCTCGGACAGGCCCTGGTTCGACTGGAACGGATTGCTGGCCTGCACCGGCACGCTGTCGGTATGGCCGACCACGGTGATGCGGCCGATCACCTCGGCGTTTTCCAGGATCACCTGCGCGATGGCGGCGATCAGCGGCTGGTATTCGTCGCGCAGATCCGCCTTGGCGCTGCGGAAGACCTCGGGGTTGGCGCCCTGCACCACAAGCACCGCCATCGACACGTCCTCGCGCCCCTTCAGGGCGGCGGCGGTCTCGGCGGGGGCCTTTTCCTGGAAGAGCGGCAGGAGTTCGAAGGTCACGGTCGGCTCCACCACCGGCACGGGCACCGGCGGCGCCTCGGTATCGCGGACAGGGCGGAAGATCCCGGCACGCTCGGCGGGCGGCAGCGCGGCGGCGGAGACGAAAAGCTGTTCCGCCTTGTTGCCCAGTTGCAGCGACAGGCCGGTGTAGATGGCGGCGACCAGCGCCACGGCGACCAGCCAGACCGTCCACAGCGGCACGGCGAAACGGCGCGGCTCGTCCGGCACCTTCACCCCGTCGGCATGGGGCGACAGCGGCGCGGCCAGCGTGTCCACGTTGCGCAAGGCCCGTGCGATCTGGCCGCGCAGGGCGGTGATCGTGGCCTCTCCGGTCGGCCCCTGCGGGCGGTATTGGCCCCGGAAGCCGAGGCCAAGGCACAGATAGGCCAGTTCCAGCAGGTCCGGGTCGCGGTTGGGATGGGCAACCAGTTCCTCCAGATGGCGGAAGAAGCGGGTGCCGGCGTCGACCTCTCCGGTCAGTTGCGTCACGATGGGCTGGCGCGGCCAGTCGCTGTGCCCGCCCCAGGGCGTGTTCAGCGCGATGTCGTCGATCAGCGCGGCGACGAACCATGCGCCCTGATTGGCCCGCGTCAGCGGCTGGCCAAGCGCCACGGCGGCATCGCGGGCGTCGATCAGCGCCCCTTGCACCCTCTGGCGCAGCACCTCCGGCTGGGCGGGGGGATGGGCGCGTTCCAGTTCCGGCGCAAGCTCCAGCAGCGGCGCGAAGGCAGCGACCAGCGGGTTGGCATGGGGCCGCTGCCCGCGAGGACGGGCGGGTGCGGACGGGGCCACGAAGGCGGGACCGCCCCCGAACGACCCGAAGGCCGGTTGCTGGGGCGGAGGCGGCGCCCCCCATGTCTGCCCCCCCTGCGGCTGGATCGGCGGCAGGGGACGCGCACCCGCCACCGGGCGAATGCGGGTCCTTCCCGCGTCGGAAGACAGGCCGAAGGGGTCGTCCTTGTCCGTCATTCCATCACCTGCTGACCGCGTAGCAGTCGATCTGCGGCTCGCTTTCAAGCTGGCCGGAAATGCCGATCACGAAGCCGGGCGCATTCAGCAACTGGGCCCAGTGTTCGGATTTCTGATTCAACTCAAGGCAGAGTCTCTCCCCATCATAAGGGATTTCGCGCGGCTGGGAATGCAGCGGTTTCAACGCGATCCCCGGCAGCCGCGACTTCCACAGCATCTCGAAGGCATCCGCCGCCCCGACCGTCGCCTGATCGACGAAAAGCTTGCGCAGGGTTTCCTCCGACAGGTTCGACCCGACCCGCAGGACGATCCGGCTGGTCTTCAGCAGGTCCGGGTTGTCGATCCGCACCTTCCAGATGTTCTGGCTGTGCCTGGCCACCGGCAGCGCGCGGCTCTTCGGCTCCACATGCCGCAAGGACAGCATCAGCGACCGCAAGGTATCGGCCAGCGCGGCAAAGGCGGGCTGGGGATCGGCATGGTCGTAGACCGGCATCTCGGTCAGCCTGCGCGAGGACGAACCATAGGTCGCCATCCGCCCGGCCAGCGCGCCCAGTTCCTCGTAAAGCGCGCAGGGGTGGATCAGGTTCTGCGCCAGCAGATGCGCCATCCGCGGCCGGGCCGAGTTCGCCAGTTCCAGGATCAGCAGGTTCTCGATCGACCGCCCCGCGCCGCCAAGCACCATCTGCCCATGCGCCTCGGCGATCCGGTCCAGACCCGTGACCACCTCCTGCAACAGCCCGGCATACCAGGGCGCGGCGGCCACGGTCAGCGCGGGCGGCAGGTCGCCCTCGCGGATCGCCACCGAACCATCGGCGCGCAGGCCCTCCAGCTGCGCCAGCGGCACGGTGACGAAGCCTGCCACCGCCTCGCCGGGGCCGAGGATGCGCAGGTTCAGCTTCGCCACCTCCACCTCGGCCGGGTCGGCGCCGTTGCGCACGGTATCGCGCACCTCGGAAATCTCGCCCCGGTAGCGCGCGCCCGAAGGCTCGGCATGGCCGGCATCCATCGTCGCCACCCCCGGCTGCTCCACCGGGATCGCCAGATGCGCCGTGCCGGATGCCCCCGCCGCCACCGGGACCGGCGGCGGCGGAGCGGCGGTTTCCGGCACGCGGAACGGGGTACCGTCGGGGAAAAGCCCCTCGGCCACACGGATCGCCAGTTGCCCGGCATCCAGCGCCGCGCGGTCGAACTCCAGCCGGGAAAATCCCCAGGGCTGCCAGGGCGCAGCCTGCAAGCCCGCCCGCATCAACGCCTCGGCATGGCGGTCCTGCTGCTGGAAGTGCTGGGTGCGAAGGTAAAGCCCCTCAGACCACAGGACCCTGTTCGATCCGCTCATTCCCGTCTCCCGTTCAGGCGGCGCGCAGCGTCACGCCGCTTTTCGTCACCGTGACGTTGAAGGTAACACTTTCCGTAGCCGAAACCGCAGCCTTGGCGCGGAAATTCTTGCCCGCCGGGTCGAGGAAGCCGGCAATGACGCCGATCACCGCCGTCCCCGCATCCAGCCCGATGGACAGCGACTTCGCGGCACCGGGGGTCAGCACGATCTGGTCGGCCTTGATGAACTCGCCCCCAAGGGCCGCCTGCGGGTTCTGCAGCGAGAAGAAATCCGCGCCGTCGAAGGCGCCCGCGCTGCGCATCTGCACGATCTGCAGCGTCAGCGGCCGGTCGCCGCCCGACCCCGCATTCATCCCTGCCGTCCCCTGCGCCACGATCGTCACCACCCCCGGCCCCGAAGGGGCGCAGGCGGTCAGCCCGAGGGCCATGCCGGCAAGCAGAAATTCACGCCGTTCCATTGTCCGTCCTCCTGGTTTCACTTTCGTAGGCTTCGCGGAAATCGGCCCCCACCTCGCCCAGGAAGCGGTCTTCCGCGGCCTTGGCGATCTCGCGGTAGCGGTCGGAGTAAAGCTGCCAGAGCCGGGCCGGGCGGCTGCCCGCGACCAGCGCCTTCAGCATCCCCACATCCTCGACCTCGGCCTCGAAGACCGCCGGGTCGAAACGGTCCACCATCCGGCGGAGCGAGGCCTGAAGCCCGCTCCAGCTGCGCTTGTGATGGTCCATCAGGTCGGAGACCGAGGCGGCAATCGCGGCATCCGGGTCCAGATAACCGGCCCCCTTGGCCGCGACCAGCGCAGCGACCACCTCGTCGGGACCGGCCAGGAATTTCAACGGGTTGACATTGGCCGCGCCGATCACCGTCTGCGCCACCCGCGCCGCGCCCTTCTCCTGCGCCCGCATCCGCAGCAGTTGCACCAGCCCCTCGGCCATGGCGCGGTAGCGGCGGCCGATGGCCTCCATCTCCTCGGGCGTGCCGCGGAAACCGGGCGGCGGGGCGATGCCCATGCCTTTCATCAACGCGGCGAGGGCCGAGGCGTCAGGGGCTGCGGGCGCGGCGCCCGGCGGCAGAGGCGCGACGAAGGGATCGGCTGCGGCCGGAGGCGGGGGAGGCGGGGAGGCCGCGACGACGGCGGCGGGAGGCGCAGGAGAAGGCGCGGGAGGCACCTCCGCGAAGGGATCGGCAAAGGAGGACGGCACGGGTTCCGGTGGAGCAGGAGGCGGCGGAGGGGGCGGCACGGCGGCGGGCCCCGACAGATCGGCAGGCAAGCCGAAATCGCCGAAATCGAAGGCGCCCGCCGGGGCAGCCCGGGGTGCAGGATCGGGCGCGGGCGTCACCGGGCGGGGGCCGTGATCCATGGTGAAGGGATCGTCGAAGAAGGCGGGCGCGGCGGGCCGCGGCGGAGGTTCCGCCGCCGGGCCGGCCTCGCGCGGCGCGTCGAAGGGATCGGGCAAAGAGGCAGGGCGCGGCGGCGCCGGGGCCTCGGGGCGCGGGGTGAAGAAATCGTCGCCGAAAAGCGCATCCTTCGCCGGGGGCGCGGCCACCGGTGCGGCGGCGGCGCCTTCCACCTCCACCCGGATCACGAAATCGCCCAGCTTCAACCGCATCCCCGGCGCCAGCACCGCCGTCACCCCCTGCCCCAGCGGCGCGGGGGCGGCATCGAGGAACAGCCCGCCGCTGCTTTCGTCGGTGACGCGATACTGCCCGCCCTGCCCCGTCACCACGCAATGGCGGCGCGAGACGAACATCTGCGGGTCTTCCAACTGCCAGCCGCAATCCTCGCCGCGGCCGATCACCAGCTGACCATCGGCCAGCCGCGCCTCGGTGCGCTTTTGCGGTTGCGAGAAGCTTTCCAGAACCAGCCGCAGAGTCATCCGCCGCCCTCCACCATCCGGGCCGAGAAGCCGCGCATCACCCAGTCATCCGCCTGTCCCTTCGGCCGCCCGCCCAGCCAGGTGGTGCGCCCGACCGCAGCCTGCCCCAGCCGCGGCTCGGGCACCTCGTCTCGCGCCAGCACCAGCCGCAGGTCGTATTCCACATCCGCCCCCGCGACGAAGCGGATCGCCCGGCGGATCGCGGCCAGCGCCTTGCCGTCGCGGATCAGCGAGAGGTAACGCGGCAGGTTCAGCGGCCCCAGCCGCAGCTCCGCCCGGTCCTGCCGCTGGAACACCCGCGCACCGATCATCGCGCCACGCCCCAACCCGCAATGCGCCTGTCCCAACCGGGTCTGCAAGGGGGCCGGGATCTCCATCCAGTGGCCGACGAATTCCCTTATCCTCACCGGCACCTGCAAGAGGTCGGTCAGGTAGCCGGTCAGCCGCTCCACCCCGTTGACCTGATGGCCAAGCGAGGTCGCCTGCCGCAGCGCAAGGTCGGGGTCCGCCGTCCGCCGGTTGGCCTGCCGCACGCCCGGCAGGCCCACGCCCGCCAGCGTCTCCAGCATCGCCATCACCCGCCCGCCGCCGTCATGCTCCACTCCCACCTCGGGGTGCAGGTCGCCCCAGGCACGCCAGAAGAAGGCGATCTGCCGATGTTGCAGCATGTTGACGAAATCAAGGAAGGTGGTGTCCGCCGTCACCCCTGCCGAACCCTCGCCGAACCAGCGTTCGGACTGGCGGGCCATGATCCAGCGGGTCATGTGCAGGGGCATCGCGCCCTCGGGGCCAAGGAGGCCCAGAACCTCCACCTCCACCTTCGAGGGGGTCTTCTCGCCCGGCGGGGTGAACCCGGCTATGTCGCGCGTGGCCATGGCCAGCCGGGCGCGCTGGCCCAGCCTTGCGGGTTCCTTGTCCGGGCCCCCGGCACGGCCGAAGCGCAGGCCCTCGCGTTCCAGTCGCCGCAGCAACTCGAAGAAGCCGATCTCCTCGGGGTCGGGGCCGATGAAACCTAGATCAGGTCTCGGTTGCCCGGGCACATCGGCCATGACACCTCCTCCTGTTTCTGTTGCAGCCGGGTCTTCGTGCGGACGAAGGAGTTGATGCTGGCGTGGCGGGCGAAAAGGCGGCTGAGCAGCGCGGAAAGCAGCAGCACCGAGCCACCGGACAACGGCCCCTCGTCCACATGCAGCGTGATCTCCACCCCCTTGCCGAGGCAAAGCGGCCCCGGCAGGTCCAGCCGCTCGATGATCTGGCGGCTGGTGACGCGGGTCAGCGAGCGGACATGCCGCGCCAGCGCCGGGTCGCCGCGGTCGGCGTAAAGGTCCAGCATGGCGCGCAGGGGTTCCGCGCCCTTGCTTTCCTCGGCCAGCGACAGGTGGTTCAGCGACAATTGCCCGACCAGCCGCCATGTCAGGTCGTCGAAAGCGGCCTCGCCGTCGCGGCCCACCTGCGGCAGGCCCGCCACCAGCGATCCGCGCGGCCGCCGCACCGTGGCCACCAGGTCCACCCGCGCCACCGGGTCGCCGGTGTCCACGGCCAGTTTCGGCGTGTCGTCGAAGATCGGCAGGTCGCGGTTCGATACCAGCGCGCGGATATCCAGCCGTTTCAACGGCTTGACCTGCTGCACGCCGGTGGGCCGCGCGACAGAGATGAACAGGTCGTCGCCGGTGTAGGAGGTCCGGGTCTGCCCCCGGCGCAATTCGTCGTTCCCCGGGCGGCGCGGGCGGCGTTCGGTGGTATAGACCAGCCCCGAGCCCGCCGTGGCGGCGGGGGTAAAGAGAGGATAGAGATCGGCCTGCGGCCCGTCGGCCTCGGCATCGCTGACCCGCAGCAGCCGGTGGATCTCGAAATCCAGCGGGCGGGTCCGGTCGGCGTGGACCACATGCGCGGTGGCGCGCGGGTCCATCTCGACCACGTTGCACTCTTTTTCGAACAGGTTGACGATGGGCGTGGCGAACAGCCGGAAGTCCTTGGCCGAGACCTCGGAAATCCCCGGCGCGGGGCGGCCCATCGGCAGGATCACCTCCATCTTCGCGGCGCTGGCCTTCACGGCGGGGCGCAGACCGGTCAGCCGCAGGGCGTGGAAGCGTTCCGGCATCAGGAAATATTCCCGCATCAGCCGGTAGCCCTCGAACGACGGGCGCAGGCGCGGCAGCAGGGCCTCGTCGTCGCGGATGCCGGTCAGATCGGGCGGCGGGGCGGTATGGAACGGGGCGGCCTGTTCGGCCTTGCGGGCCATCACCGGCAGCGGGGCGGCGAAGACCGCATCGAAGATCGCACCGGACCGCGCGCCGCCCGAGAAATCAATGTCCAGCCGGTCCAGCGACAGATCCGCCAGCGGCCCGGCGCCGACCTTGCGGAAGATGAAGCGCAGGCCCGCCTCGGCCCCCTTCACCAGCCGGTCGGGGACGCCCGCCGCCGACAGCGCGCCTCGGTCCTGCAGATAGTCCACCGCCTCCAGCGCCACAGGCCACAGCGTCACATCCTGCGCGGTGGAATAGGTGACGCGGGTCGACACGCCCTCGCGCAGCGCCGCCACCAGCCGCGTCCCGCGCTTGACCAGATGGCCATCCGCCATGGTCTGCACCTGCGGGCCGGGATGCAGGACCACGGTGGACATGGCGGGCGCAGGCCCGGCCAGATCGGGGTAAAGCGCATCGAGGATGCCGCGGACATGGCGCTGGCCTTCGGCATCCAGCTTCAGGCGGGTGCGGGCGGCCAGATAGGCAACGCCCTCCAACAGCCGCTCGACATAGGGGTCCGGGCAGGGCACCGCATCCAGCGACAGGTTGCGCGCCACGGTCGGATGCAGGCCCGCAAATTCGCGCGACAGCTCGCGCACATGGGCAAGCTCGGCCTCGTAGTAACTCAGGAAGGCCCGGTCCATGGTTCAGCCGTCCTCGATCCGCGTCGCGGCGAACCCGTTGTCGAGGTTGATCGTGGTGGAAAGCCGCAGCCGCTCGGGCACCGGGGAGAGCATCAGCACCCCTTCGATCTTCACCTTCAGCCCGTCGCGGCCGCCGGTGTCCACCGTCACCCGGATCGTGTCGCGCTTCAGCCGCGGCTCGAAGGTGGCGACCACCTCCTTCAGCTCGCGGCCCAGCACCTCGGGGTCGAAATCCTTGGCGCGGCGGCCCGAGAAACTGGGCACGCCATAGTTCAGCACGGACCGGCAGACATGCGGGTAATCGGCCAGCACATCCTGCAGATCCTCGGTCGCGCCGCGTTCCATGTCGGTCCACAGAAAGCGCGCCTGCAACCGTTCCATCCCGAACAGCTCTTCCAGATCGCGCCGCACCGCCTCGCGCAGCACGTCGGCGGTGACGACGATGCCGCGTTCCTCAAGGAAAGCGCGGCGTTGCAGGGCGCCGATGAACTGCACAATCTCGCGCCGCTTGTCCTCGGGCAGGTCCTGCGCCTGTTCGACGGCGCGCACGCCCCCCTGCACCAGCACCTCAAGCCGCTCGGCGCCGATGTCGGCGCCGATCTCCCGGCGCCGCACTTCGGTTTCGGAGGTCAGGCCCGGCAGGTCGTCGACAAGCCGGTCCCAGAGGCTGGGTTGAACCGCCTCGCGCCGTGCCGTGACCGTGACCGGACCCTGGGCCAAGCCCGTCTCCCTTCAGCCTACTTCGCGGCCACCAGATCGTATTCGACCTCGTGCTCGTCGCCGGCCGAATGGTCGTCGGCCTGGACCACGTATTTGAAGTTCACCTTCTCGTAGGAGATCGAGATTTCCTCGGAGACCAGCTCGTTCGAGCTTTCCTCGGGGGCGTTCTGCGCCATCCTGTAGGACGAGATGATGCAGTTCTCCAGGGTGATGATCAGGTAGTCGAGATGCGCATCGCCCGAGTCCTTGCGGGCGGTGAAGACGACCTCGGGGAAGGACTTGCCCTTGGCGCAGGCCAGCATCAGATAGGGCGATGCCGCGTCGAGCCATTTGTTGAAGGTGAAATCCGACAGCGTGGCCCGGCCGCGGGTGCGGCCCGAGCCGACGGAGGAAGAGGACATCTGCTGCGCGTTGAACTGGACGCCATAGATGTCGATCTCGCCTTCATGGTCAGCGCGGCGGGATTCGCCGTCGATGCCTTCGATCTTCAGATAACCGGTGAAAGCCATTGTCTTGCCCTTTCAAAATGTTGGGGTCGGTTGGAAATTTCCCCCCGCATTGCGGCAGAGGGCCTTGAATATCATTCCCGCGGCCCCGGGGAATCGGGGCCGCCGGTCGGGGCGCCGCGTCAGACGCCCTTCACCGAAGGCAGTTCGGAGACAAGCCGCAGGCTCGCGTTGATGCCTTCCAATTGGTAATGCGGCCGCAGGTAGAAGCGGGCGTTGTAATAGCCCGGACGGCCCTCGACGGAATCCACCCGCACCTCGGCCATCGCCAGCGGGCGCTTGGCCTTGGCCTTGTCGTCGGCCATGGCGGTATTGGCCAGCACGTAGCGGTTGATCCACTCCGACAGCCAGACCTGCATGTCGTTGCGTTCCTTGAACGTGCCGATCTTGTCCCGCGCGATGGCCTTCAGGTAATGCGCGAAACGGCAGACCGGGAACAGGTAGGGCAGGTTCGCCGAAAGCCTTTCGTTCGCCTGCGCATCCGGGTCGACCAGCCGCCCGGCCCGCGCCTCGTCGTCCTGCAGGCTGTGCGCCCCGATGAAGGCCGCAAGGTCGGTGTTCTTGCGGTGCAGGATCGGCATCATGCCCAGCTTCGCCAATTCCGCCTCGCGCCGGTCGTCGATGGCGATCTCGGTCGGGCATTTCATGGCGATGGAGCCATCGTCGGTCGGGAAGGCATGGACCGGCAGGTTGGTGACCGTGCCGCCGCTTTCGACGCCCCGGATCTGGGTGCCCCAGCCGTAAAGCTTGTGGCTGCGGTTGATGTTCACGCCCATGGCGAAGGCCGCGTTCATCCAGACGTAGTGGTCGTGCTTGCCGTCGATGGCTTCTTCAAACGCGAAGCCCTTCACCGGCACGGTGTTTGCGCCATAGGGCAGCCGCCCCAGCACCCGCGGCATCGCCAGCCCGATGTAGCGGGCGTCCTCCGACTCCCGCAGGGACTGCCAGCTCGCATATTCCGGCGACGACACGATCTGCTTCAGGTCCTGCGGATTGGGCAGTTCCTGCCAGCTTTCCATGCGGAAAAGCTGCGGCGCGGCGGCGGCGATGAAGGGCGCATGTGCGCTGGCTGCGATGCCCGAGATGTTGCGCAGCAGCCCGACGTCGCGCGGATGGTGGCTGAACTCGTAGGCGCCGATCAGCGCGCCATAGGGTTCGCCGCCGAACATCGAGTATTCCTCGCTGTAAAGCTTCTTGAACATCGGGGACTGGTCCCACATCTGCCCTTCGAAGTCTTCCAGCTGGTCGGCAAGCTGGTCCTTGGTGATGTTCAGGACCCGGATCTTCAGCTTGCTGTCCGTCTCGGTGTTGTTGACCAGATAGTGCAGCCCGCGCCAGGTGCCCTCCATCTGCCGCACCTCGGGGGCGTGCAGGATCTCGTTCATCTGGGTGGTCAGCAACTGGTCGATGCCGGCGATAAGCGACTTGATCGACTTGACGGCATTGCCCGAGATCGTCGCCGTGCCCGACCGTTCCTGCGCCGCCATGGCAAGGTTCTGCACCAGCTTCTTCAGCTTGGCCGACCCGTCGTCCCTGACGCGGAAGTCCTTTTCCAGAAGATCGTTGAATTCGCCAAGGTCGATCGCCTGGGCCTCGGCCGCGCCCGCGGCGCCTGCGGCTTTTTCCTGCTCGGCCATTATTCGGTGCCTCCCTGATCCTTCATCGCCTCGCTGGCCACCTGTTGCAGCAGGGGTTCGTTCTGCAGAAGCTGGGCGATGCGTTTCTCGGCATTCACCTTGCCGTCCATGTAGCTGAGCAGTTCCTCAAGCTGCTTGCGCATCGCCAGAAGCTCGGCCAGCGCAGGCACCTGTTCGGCCACCTTGTCGGGGGTGAAATCGCCCATCGACTTGAAGGACAGGTCGACGAACATCTCCTCGTCGCCCTCCTCGCCTTCCTTGGCCGGAAGGGTGTTCTTCACCCGCGCCTTCACCCGCGGCGACAGCGCCTCCATGAACTTGTTGAAGCGGCCCGCGTCGACCTCGACGAAGCTGCGGTCGTTCGGCGATTTCTGCGCCTCCTTCGTCTCGGACGATCCGGCAAGATCCGCCATCACGCCCATCACGAAGGGCAGTTCGATGGTGGTCGGGCTGCCGTAATGTTCCACGTCATAGGCGATCTGCACCCGTGGCGCGCGGTTCCTCTCGATGACTTTTGCCTTGCTCTCGCTCATGGCTCATTCTCTCCCGGACTTGTTCTTTTCATCAAAAACCCCGGCGACATTGCGGAACTCCTTGAGGCCGCTGGGGGCAATCTCTTCCATCAGTTGCATGAAATTCATCGACACCATCTTCCGCATCCGCCGCGCCAGATGCGGCAGCGGCGAGGAAGGTTCGGTCCGTTCGTAAAAGTCTATGATCAGGTCCAGCATCCGCTCCACATCGCGGCGGCTGTTGACCTGGCCGGGCAGCGCGGGCGCGGCGGCGGCCACCGGGGCCGCTGCGGCTGCGGGGGCAGAGGGCATCGCTTGGGCCTCCTGTGCAGGGGCGGGGGGCGCGGCGGCGGCAGGGGCGGACACGCCGTCCAGCGTTTGGCCGATCCGGCTCAGGAACCTGTCCAGCGCATTGAAGCGCACGCCCATGTCGTTCTCGGTCACATGCGGGGCCAGCGCGGATTCCAGCGCCGCCAGACCGGTCCTGGCGGCGGCCAGCGCCTCCTTCAGCGCGGCCATCTCCTCGGGCCGTTCCGCCGCCGTCGCACGGCAACCCGCCGTCACCCGGTTCAGCCGCGCCTCATGCGCCGCGACCAGGTCGGCCAGTTCCTTCTCGCCCAACCCGCTCGGCGCCTCGCTCAGGAAGGCCGAACGGTTCAGCGCCCCCGCCACCAGGTCGCCGCCGGTGATCGGCCCGATGCCGCGCGGCGCCAGAAGCGTCACGAATTCCAGATCGCCCAGGACCCCGCCATCGGGATTTTCAAGCTGGTAAAGCGCATTGATCCGCCGCAGCGCCGCCTCGCGCGGAGAGGCCGAGGGGCGCAGCGCCGGGTGCAGCGTCTCCCAATGCTGGCTCACGTTCCCGGTGATCAGCTTCAGCCCCTCGGCCACGCCGGCCAGACCGTTCTCGTTGGTCCAGAGCCGCGCCACGATCACCAGAAGCCGCAGATCCCGTCCGGTGGCGGCCAGCGCCTGCGCCTCTTCGGCCATCTCGGACCAGTCCAGCTCCACCGCCCCGGTGCCGCCCTGTTCCACCAGTTGCAGCCGCGCCGGGCGCGAAGCCGCCTGAAGCCGGTTTTCAAGTGCATGGAAGCGCGCGTCGTTCCGCAGGTCCGATCCCGACGGAGAAGACGGGTCAACAGCCGCAAGGAAAGGGGCAATATCCATTCAACAACGCCGGTATAAAAGTATCGAAATTCAGTCAAAGACTGGCAGAGCCATACGATTCTTGCAACCTACACCTGCCCCCCGACCCGTCAAGGTCGGGATTCGAGGATGCGGGAAGCGAAGCCCAGGATATTGCCCGGACGGGCCTCTTGCGCCGCCGCCAGCGCCTCGGCGAAAGAGGCCACGGATTCGTCGCGCGGGCGGCGCGTGTCGAACAGGTCGCCCAGCGTCACGAAGGCGATGAACTCGCTCTTGCCGTAGTCGGTGTTCTCGATCTTCATCGCCAGCCGTTTCGGCTCGGCACGCTTTTCGTCGAAGCTGTAGGCCACCCGGATGCGGCGGGTGCCGCCCTCGACCACGCCCAGCCTGGTGATCTCGTTTTCCTCGTAGTTCACGTTCGGCAGCAGGTTGAAGACCTTGCCGCTGCTGTCCACCGCCATCACCCAAAGCTGCCCGCCGGTGATGTTGGCCGGGATCAGCACATCCACCACCGGATTGTCGCCGGTCCTGAAAACGCCGGTCAGGTTGGCCTCTCCGGTCGCGCCCTGCCCCATCCAGATCGACACCGCATTGCTGGGCAGCGGCGGCAGTTCCCCGCGCACCGTGCAGAGATGTTCGTTCAGCACGTTCAGCGACACCTGCACCTTGCGGTTACCGATCACCGCGGCCAGCGCCTCGGTGATCGCCTCGTCCAGATCGGGTTCCAGCGCATCGCCCGTCACCGTGATCGTGGCCCCCAGCGGATAGCCGCCCGGCGGCGGGTCCAGTTGGGCCAGCAGGCCGCAGCTGGCAAGGGAATCCAGCACCTTCTGCACCACCGCCGCCTCCAGCACCTTCGGACCGGCCACGATGTCGGTCTTCAGGGTGAAGCCATGCGCCGCGGCCCAGCCGTCCAGCGCCGCCCCGATCCTCTGCGCCTCCGCCGTCCCCGGCGCGATGCCGCTGACCCCGGCGGTCATGTCGGACAACTCGATCCGCCAGCCCTCCAGCCCCTTGGCCGCCGCGAAGACCGCCGCCGCCCCCCGGGCCCAGCCTTCGGCCGGCATTCCATCTGCCAGCGTCACCGCATCCTTCTCGGCCTCCGTCCCGGCCAGGGTGGCAAAGCCCAGCCGGATCGCCGCCGCCGTCTCTTCGTCCGGCGCATTGGCCGTCAGCCGCGGGATCGCCAGCCCGCCGCCCGCCGTCGCCGCCATGGCATAGGGAGAAACCACCGGCAAAGGCTCCTTGAACAGCGCCAGCACCCGCTCTCTCGCGCCGTCCAGCAGGCCCATATACCAGGCCCCGCCGCCGCCCGCCGCCAGCAGGACCAGCAGCAGCAGGACGGCGAACCCGCCGCCGCCGCGCTTCTTCGGCGACACCATCTCGCGCCGCGTCGGTGTCCGGGTGGGCGGCGCGGCGCGGGTCGCACGATCGGGCGCGGGGCCTTTCAGCACCTTGCCCACCTGATCGACCACCGCCTGCGCCGAGGGCGCCCGATGGGCCAGCGCGGGTTCGGTCAGCCAGTCGATCAGGCCCTTCAGCGGCTCGGGCACGCCCGCGGTGTCCAGCTTCTCCTGCTTCCTGCGGATCATCTCGCCCGGCGTCATGCCCGCAAAGGGCACCTGCCCCTTCCAGGCCGCCAGCAACAGCGCGCCCAGGGCATAGAGGTCCGACCGCGGCTCGGACTTGCCCTCCATCTGCTCGGGCGCGGCATATTCATACTTGCCCGCGAAATCGTTGCCGACGATGGTCCGCGCCCCGGCCCCGGTATCCTTGGCGATGCCGAAGTCGATGATCGTCGCCTTCTCGGGGCTGCCGTCGCGCAGGATCACGTTGTCGGGCGACAGGTCGCGGTGGACGATCCCCTGCTTGTGCGCCGCCACCAGCCCCTCGGCCACCCGATGCGCGATGATCATCAGCTCGCGCGGCTCCAGCCGCCGCTTCAGCATCTCGTCGGCGATCGACGGCCCGGCGATGTAGTCCATCACCAGGAAGACATGCCCCTGGTCCATGCGCGAGCATTCCGTATAGCGCACCACCGCATCGTCGCGGATGTCGCGCATCTGCTCTTCGCGCCGCATCAGCTCGATATAGCCTTCCTGGCCCGAGAACTGCGCGTTCAGCGCCTTGATCGCCACCACCCGGCCCGAGATCAGGTTGCGCGCACGATACACCTCGCCCGTGCCGCCGCGGCCAAGGACGCCCTCGATCTCGTAGGTGTTGTTCAGGATCTGGCCCCGGTGGAAGATATCTCCGGGCAGTGCATCAATCATCGTCTTCAACCTCTGGGGGGCGGAAAACCGGATGCCCCTCGCAAAACTGTCGCAAAATGCCTTGCTTCAGACTAGACTGAGTCTCGGCGGATTTCCTGCCCTTTTTTTCTACGTTCTTGAACTCTCGAAATTTGAAAGGGCGCCCTATGGCCCAACGCGGATCTCCCGAAACCGTCAAGCGCAAGGAATTGGTGGGCAAGCTGAACCCGACCTGCCTGAAGGCCTTTTCCGAGGCCGCGGGCATGGCCAAGGCGCGCGGCAACCCCTATGTCGAACTGGCGCATTTCATCGACGCCCTCAGCCGGACCGAGCGGACGGATTTCGACATCATCTGCCGCTCGGCCGGGGTGGATGGCGCGCGGCTGGAAGGCGACATCCAGCGCAGTCTGGACAAGCTGCCGCACGGGGCAAGCGCGGTCGAGGAATTCTCCGACCACATCTTCCACGCCATCCGCGAGGCATGGACCTACGGCAAGATGGAGCGCGAGGACGATCAGGTCCGCTCCGCCTGGGTGCTGGTCGCCGCGATGAAGACGCCGGTGCTGGAAGGCTTGCTGCTGAAGATCAGCCTCGAATTCGACAAGATCGACCCCGAGACGCTGGAACCCGCGCTGGCAGGTCTTCTGGAGGAGTCGGTGGAATCCCCCGCCACCGCCAGCGCCGCCGCGCCGGAGGCCGGGGCGAAGCCGCAGGGCAAGTCGGCGCTGGCGCAATATGCGACCAACCTGACGGCCCGCGCCCGCGACGGCAAGATCGACCCGGTGATCGGCCGCGACATGGAAATCCGCCAGATCATCGACATCCTGATGCGCCGCCGCCAGAACAACCCGATCCTCACGGGCGAGGCCGGGGTTGGCAAGACCGCGGTGGTGGAAGGTTTCGCCCTGCGGCTGGCGCGCGGCGACGTGCCGCCGCAGTTGCAGGCGGTGGACCTGCACATGCTGGACATCGGGCTGATGCAGGCGGGCGCCTCGGTGAAGGGTGAGTTCGAGAAGCGCCTGAAGGCGGTGATCGACGAGGTGCAAAGCAGCCCCAAGCCGATCATCCTCTTCATCGACGAGGCGCATACCCTGATCGGCGCCGGGGGGGCTGCGGGCACCGGCGATGCCGCGAACCTCTTGAAACCGGCGCTGGCGCGGGGAGAGTTGCGCACCGTCGCCGCGACGACATGGGCCGAATACAAGGAGCATATCGAGAAGGACCCCGCCCTCACCCGCCGCTTCCAGGTGGTCAAGGTCGAGGAGCCTTCCGAGGACGCCGCGATCCGCATGGTCCGCGGCATCGCCGCCGTCTTGGAAAAGCACCACAAGGTCGAGATCCTCGACGAGGCGATCCAGTCCGCCGTCCGCCTGTCGCACCGCTATATCCCGGCCCGGCAACTGCCGGACAAGGCGATTTCGCTCCTCGACACCGTCTGCGCCCGCGTGGCGGTCAGCCAGCACGCCACCCCCGCCGAGATCGAGGATATCGAACGCCGCCTGCAGGCGCTTGAGGTGGAAGCCGCGATCATCGCCCGCGAAGGTCAGGTCGGCATGGACACCGGAGACCGCGGCCCCGAGACCGAGGCCGCGCTGGCCGCCGCCCGCGACGAACTGGACGAGGCCCGCGCCCGCTGGGACGGCGAGAAGGCGCTGGTCGAGGAAGTGCTGGACCTGCGCGCCCGGCTGCGGGCCGAGGGGCTGGCGGTGGACGATACCGCCGACCCGCCTGCCGATGAGGCCGAGGCCGAAGCCCCCGACGAGACCCCGCAGCACATGACCGCCGAGGAACGCGCGGCCACGCTGGAGACGCTCAAGGCCAAACAGGCGGAACTGTCCAGACTGCAAGGCGAACGCCCTCTCATCCTGCCCTCGGTCGACCGCATCGCCGTGGGCTCGGTGGTGCAGGACTGGACCGGCATTCCCGCGGGCCGGATGCTCGCCTCGCAGGCCGAGCAGGCGCTGACCCTCGCCACCATCCTCGCGCAGCGGGTCGTCGGGCAGGACCATGCCATGGGCATGATCGCCTCCCGCATCCAGACCAGCCTCGCGGGCCTCGGCGCGCCGGAAAAGCCGGTGGGCGTCTTCATGCTTGCCGGCCCCTCGGGCGTCGGCAAGACCGAAACCGCGCTGGCGCTGGCCGAAACGCTGTTCGGCGGAGAGCAGAACCTGATCTCCATCAACATGAGCGAGTTTCAGGAGGCCCATACGGTTTCCACCCTGAAAGGCGCGCCGCCCGGCTATGTCGGCTACGGCAAGGGCGGCATCCTGACCGAGGCCGTCCGCCGCCGCCCCTATTCCGTGGTGCTGCTGGACGAGGTGGAAAAGGCCCACCCCGACGTGCACGAGATCTTCTTCCAGGTCTTCGACAAGGGCATGATGGACGACAGCGAGGGCCGGAGGATCGACTTCAAGAACTGCCTGATCCTGTTGACCACCAATGTCGGCAGCGAAGAGATCATGGCGATGACCGATGACGGCCGCGGCACGGCGGATCTGGAGGAACTGACCGCCGCCCTGCGCGCGCCGATGCTGAAGACCTTCCCCGCCGCCCTGCTGGGCCGCATCGTCTCGATCCCCTATTATCCGCTGTCCGACACGATGATCGAGGCCATCGCGGGCCACAAGCTGCGCGGCATCGCGCGGCGGCTGGAAAAGGGGCACGAGGCCGAACTGGTGATCGGCGAAGGGGTGATGGACCAGATCAAGGCCCGCTGCACCGAACTGGAATCGGGCGGGCGGATGATCGACGCCATCCTGACCAACACCCTTCTGCCGGAACTGTCGCGGCAGGTCCTCAACCGCAAGCTGGAGGGCACACCGCTGACGCGGGTCACGGTCACCGGCACCCCGGACGGTTTCGCCTACAGTTTCGAGTAAGGGGGGCGCAGCGCCATGCTGATCCGCACCTCGACCCGATACCTGTCGCAGTTCACCATGGGGATGGACGTGGCCGGGCGCGAATACCTGTCGCTGGTGATCAAGGGCACCTTCGACTTCCCCGAACCCGGCGGGGTGGCGAAACGTGCGAAAGAGCAGCGCCCGCTGGTCTCCGCCGACGAATACACCGGCGCGCCGGGCTTCTCGGCCCCCCTGTGGGAAACCGACTTCGCCTTCCGCAAGGCGAAATGCGACGTGGTGGCGCAAGGCGCGGCCTATGCGCCGAACGGCCAGCCCGCCGAACGGGTGCGCGTCGGGCTGCGCGTCGGCGACTGGGTGAAGCAGTTCGACGTGGTCGGCCCGCGGCAGTGGCGCACCCTCGGCCCCTCGATCACCGCGACGCGGCCCTATCCCTTCACCCGGCTGGCCTTCTCCTACGACACCGCCTTCGGTGGCCCGGACCGCTCGCTTGAAGGCAAGGGCACGCCGCCGGTCTTCGCCGACAATCCGGTCGGCCTCGGCTACGCCACCGCGCGATCGGGCAGCCGCCTCGACGGCCTAGACCTGCCGCTGACCGAGGATCCCGCCGACCCCGTCGTCTCGCCCTTCGGCGCGCACCGGCCGATGGCCCTTGGACCCGTCGCCCGGGCCTGGCCGCAAAGGGCGCGATGGGCGGGAACCTATGACCAGGACTGGATCGACAACACCTTCCCCTTCCTGCCGAAGGACTTCGACGAGCGCTATTACCAATGCGCGCCCGAGGACCAGCAGATCGCCCCGCCCGCCCCCTTCACCCCGGTGGTGGTCGTCGGCCTGACCCCGCGGGGCCGCGAGGAATTCCGCCTGCCCGACACCGCCCTGCCCGTCCGCATCTTCCGCGGCCGCGAAATCGCGCTGGACACCCCCCTGCGCCCCGACACGCTGGCCTTCGACTGCGAGGCCCGGCAATTCACCCTGACATGGCGCTGCGAGGCGCCCATCCTGCGCCACCTGACCGAATTTTCCGAGGCCTGGGTCGGCCCGCCCTCGCGCGGCCTTGCCCGCGCCCATGCCACCGGCAAGTCCTATCACGCCCTGCCGCCGCTGCGCCGGCCGCGCGAGGAGGCGGCATGACCGGCCTTCACATCCAGGCCGCCGGGATGGTCACCTGCGTCGGGCTGGACGCGGCCTCCTCCTGCGCCGCCATGCGCGGGCGGCTGGACGGCTTTGCCGAGACCCGCTTCATGGGACCGGACGGCGAATGGCTGATCGGCGGCGGGGTGCCACTGCCGAAGAACTGGATCGGGCTGAAGCGGATGGCGCATCTGGCCGCGGGCGCGCTGTCGGACCTGCGCAGCCAGAACCACGCCGCGCTGGACGGCGCGCCGATCCTGCTCTGCCTCGCCGAAGAGGACCGCCCCGGCCGCCCCGTCCCCGACCCCGCCGCCCTTGCCCGGCTGGTGGCCGAGATCCTGAACCTTCCCGCCCTGCCCCGGCTGCAGGTCATCGCCCACGGCCGCCCCTCGGGCTTCGTGGCGCTGGACCGGGCGCGGCGGCTGATCGCGGCGGGCGAGGACCCGGTGGTGATCCTAGGCCTCGACAGCTACCTGACGGCGCAATCGGTGGCGCATTACCTGGGCCGCAACCGCCTGCTGGTTCCCGGCAACGCCAACGGCTTCATCCCCGGCGAGGCGGCGGCGGCCATCCTCTGCACCGCTGCCCCCGGCCCGCTGCGCCTCACCGGCCTCGGCCTCGCCCGCGAGGTGGCGCATATCTACAACGGGGCGGACCGCGACGGCATGGACCTGCCCCTGCGCGGCGACGGCATGACGCGGGCCTACCAGATCGCCATGGAACAGGCGCAGGTCGACCTCGCCCATGTGGAATACCGCATCTCGGACCTGATCGGGGAACAGTATTTCTTCAAGCAGGCCGCCCTTGCCAGCCTTCGCCTCGAACGCGGCCGCACGCCCTTCCAGGACCTGTGGAGCCCGGCCGAGAACCTGGGCAACATCGGCGCCGCCGTGGTTCCGGTGATGCTGGCGCAACTGCTGACCGCCGAGGCGCGCGGCTACACCCCGGGCAGCCCGGCGCTGATGGAGGGCTCGGGCGACGACGGCGCCTGCGGGGCGGCCGTGTTCCATGCTGTAAGGAGGGTCGCCTGATGGCCGATGTCTATGCCAACGGGCTGGAAATCTCGGGCAAGGCGGTGGATGCCAAGACCATCGCCGCCTTCCCCGACGTCTGCTTCACCCCGCCCCAGACCCCCGCCACCCCGCCGGGCGTGCCGATCCCCTACCCCAGCTTCGGCATGGCCTCGGACACCGAAAGCGGCACGGCGACGGTGTTCATCGGCGGCAAGACGGTGAACATCAAGAACAAGTCGGACGAGAAGAAGACCAGCGGAACCGAGGCCGGCTGCGCACCGAAGAAGGGCGTCATCACCTCGAAGAACACGGGGAAGAAGTATTTCAACAGCTGGTCGTCCGACGTGAAGTTCGAGGGCGAGCCGGTGATCCGCATGTCGGACCTGGCGACGCACAACCATGCCTCGCCCGTGGGAAATGCGCCGCCGTGGCCGGAGCTTGCCAAGATCAAGCCCAACGGCATCGACTGCTCGACGGTGCTGGCGGGGCTGAACCTGCACAAGCACTCGGACAAGAAGAAGGCCTGCGACTGTGCTGCGACAGGCAAGGAATCCGAACATATGCTGGGCAATGCCCTGCTGCAGAACGAACGCGGCTCGAAGGCCAAGAGCATCCCGGGCTTCCCCGGCTACAGCGCCAATACCGCACCCAGCCTCTGCATGGACGGTCCCTCCAGCGACAGCACGACGGAACACGGGAAGAAGACGCGCAAGCAGGAAGCCTTCAAGGAATCCCTCAAACAACCCGATGGCAGCTATCGGCGCCCCACCGCCAAAGAGGCGATCGACGCTGAACTCAGTTCGGTGCGCGCCGATCACAAGCAGATCGCCGCCATGCCGAAGAAGCAGCAGGACGATGTCATGGAATGCCTTGAGGCCGTGATCTACGATCACCTTGAGAAATGCTCCGATCCCAAGAAGACACGGGCAGAGCTTGAGAAGACCGAACTGCGCGTTCCGGGCGAAGGCGATGTCGTCGCTCCGATCACCAAGAAAGCAAAGGTGAGCAAGTAAGATGGGAAAAGACCCCTATGTCAGCCCCGAGGGCTATACGCCGGTCGTGATGGAAGTCTTCCCCTACAAGGGCGAGGGTCTGATCTGCCTCGTAGTGCAATCGAACGAAGACCGCGACCTGCATCTGAGCGAAATCAACCTCTGCGCGGACTTCGCCACCGAAGACCCGGAAACGGTATTCTCGATGAAGGCATGGATCTATTCGATGCTGCAGGGCACCGACGGCAGGATCCTCATCTGCCATAGCGGCAAGACTCTCCGTGCCGGCGATCCCGCCGACCCCCAGATCCTGATGACGGTCGAGGCGGACATGACACGGCTGCTGCCGGCCAATGGCGGCGCTTTCGTCCTTGGGTTGAACGGCTATGTCGGGCTGTTGGCGGGCGGCACGCTGACCGACATCTCGATACCCGGCATAACCAATGTCTACTATGTCTCGCAGGCTCCCGACGGGACGATCCTTGCATCGGCGGAACGCGGCGGTTTCTTCCGTCTGGAAGGCGGCACCTGGAACAGGCTCGACCTGCAGACGAATGTCGAACTCTACCGTGTCGAAGCATTGGCGCACGATCAGGCCGTCCTTGCCGGATCGAACGGATTCTGCGCCAGATGGACAGAGGACGGGTTGGAGGTGTTCAAGGCGCCATCGGATCGCGATTACCGCGACATCGCCTTTTTCAAGGACCGGTTGTTCGTCGGTGCAGGCTACATGGGGCTCGAGGTTCTTGAAGGCGACGAGATCGTCCCGTTCAAGGACAACATTTACAGCTATCACCTCAATTCCAGCGCGGAATACCTCTATGCCGCGGGCTATAACGAGGTAGCGAGATTCGACGGCAGTTCGTGGCTGGCGACCGAGTTCACCTGAGCCTCTCCCCCAGATACTCCCTCACCTTCGCCAGATCCAGCTCCGCCACCCGCATCCGCTGCGCGCCCGGTTGCAGCATGCGGATCACGAACAACTCGCCCGGCTCGGGATATTCGGCGAAGCGTTCTTCCGCCACCTTCACCCCCTCGGCCCCGGCGAGACGCAGCCCGTCGAGATGCGCCTCCAGCCGCTCCAGCAGGCGGCCGATGCGCAACTCGTCCATCTCCGGGTTCTCGTCCGGGTTGAGCAGCGCGCGGTCGTAGACCGTCCACAGGAAGGCCGCCTGTTCCGCATGGGCGCGCAGGATGTGGGGCAGGACGGGGGCGGCCATCAGTTCAGGTTCACCGACCCGCCGCGGATGCGGTTCGACCGCGCGGCATGGCTGACCAGATCGGTGCCGCGGATGGTGATATGCCCGTCGGCCTCCATGATGATCGAGGATCGGCCGACCCGCAGTTCGATCCGCTCCTTCGCACTCAGCCGGACCATCTGCCCGTCGGCCACTACCAGCGGCGCGGCATCGTCGCGGGCGGGCTCCACCAGCTTGCCGACGATCAGCGGGCGCATCCGGTCGCCCTCCTCGAACAAGAGCGCCACCTCGGCGCCCACGTCGCCCGCGGCCAGCCGGGCAAGGCTGCGGGCGGGAATCGCCTCTTCCCTGGGGTTGCCGGGGAAAACCACCAGCGGCGCCGCGTCCCGGAAGCCCAGGATCATGCCGATCACCACTCCGTCCACGGTCTTCTGTTCTGCAATCATGGCATCAAACCCTGAATCAATGGCATGATCCTACACCCAAACGCCGCGCCGGGCGACGGTTTTGCGGCGGCGCGCGCAAATCCCCCGGAATTCCCGACCCTGCGCCACTGAAGCTTGTATTCGGCCCGCCCGGCCTTATTCTGCGGGGCCAGAAACCGCATCGGGTGCCCATCGTGCTGCGCAAGATCCTTCTCTCCGGCCTTTTCCTCTCGCTCTCGCTGCCCGCGCTTGCGGCGCCCTGCTCCGACACCGGCGGCAAGTATGAGGAATGGAAGCCCGTCATGGCAAAGGAGGCCCGCGCCGCGGGCGTCGGCGACAGGGGCATCGCCGCGCTGATGGGAACCTCCTACTCCAAGGCCACCATCGGCGCCGACCGCAACCAGAAAAGCTTCAAATACAGCCTCGAGAAGTTCATGTCCGTCCGCGGCGCCGACACCATCATCAGCCAGGGCCGGTCGAAACTGAAGAAGAACAAGGGGTTCTACGACGCTCTTGAAGCACAGTATGGCGTTCCGGCGGGTGTCCTGCTGGCAATCCACGGCATGGAGACCGCCTTCGGCGGCTTCATGGGCGACACCAATGTCGTCTCGGCCATCGCCACCCTGACCTATGACTGCCGCAGGTCCGATTTCTTCAAGCCGCACCTGATCGGAGCGCTGATCCTGGTGGATCGCGGTTCGATTACTGCAAAGACTGTCGGTGCAAAACATGGTGAGCTGGGGCATACCCAGTTCCTTCCCGGCAATGCGCTGCGCTATGGCGTCGACGGCAACGGCGATGGCCGGGTGGACTTCTACAACGTCACCGACGCGCTGGCCTCGACCGCCAATTTCCTGCGCCAGAAGGGCTGGCAGCCCGGCAAGGGCTATCAGGAGGGCGAGCCGAACTTCGCCGTGATCAAGGAATGGAACGCGGCCAAGGTCTACCAGCAGGCCATCGCCATCATGGGCAAGCGGATCGACGGCTGAAACGCCCGGGGCTTGACCGCCGGCCCCGGCGCGGACAAGCCTTCCGCCCATGCGGCCCGCCCCTTTCCAACTGATCATCTTCGACTGCGACGGCGTCCTGATCGATTCCGAGATCATCTCGGCGCGGATGCTGATCGCCGCGCTGGCCGACCGCGGCGTCGTGATCGACCTTCCTTACGTCTCGCGCCATTTCCTCGGCCGCAGCTATCCGGTGGTGATGCAGACCATCCGGCAGGACTTCGGCCTCGACCTGCCGCCCGGCTTCGAGGACGACTACCGCGAGCGGCTGCTGGAGGGCTTCCGGCAGGGCCTGAAGATCATCCCGCATGTGCGCGAGGTGCTTGACGGTCTCGGCACGCGCTGGTGCGTCGCCACCTCCTCCTCGCCGCGGCGGGCCGAGATGTCGCTGACGCTGGTCGGCCTCTGGCCCATGGTCCGGGACCGGCTGTTCACCGCCAGCCAGGTCGCCCGCGGCAAGCCCGCGCCGGACCTGTTCCTGCACGCCGCCGCCCGGATGGGCGCCGATCCGGCGCAGACGCTGGTGATCGAGGACAGCCTGACCGGGATCGAGGCCGCCCGCGCCGCCGGGATGCAGGTCTGGCGCTTCACCGGCGGCAGCCACATGGCCGCCGACCTGCCGGAAGAGCCGCCCGGGGCCATGCCGCACCAAAGGTTTGCATCCTTCGCGCAGTTCTTCCAGATTGCCCCCGGACTTCGGAGACAGGAATGAGCCGCGACAGCGACCCCAGCCCGCAAGACGAGGCCGCCCGGGCGGGATGGCTGTCCTATGTCGGCGGGCTGACGCAGGACCAGATCGCCGCCGAACTGGGCATCTCGCGGCAACGCGCGCAGCGGCTGGTCAGCCGTGCCCGCGACGAAGGGCTGATCCATGTCCGCCTGCACCACCGCATCGGCGCCTGTCTCGATCTTGAAACCGCGCTGAAGGACCGCTTCGGCCTGCAGCGCGCCCGGGTCATGCCATCGCTCGGCCCCGGCGCCGATCCGGTGCGCGCCATCGCCCCGGCGGCGGCGGCGGAACTGGAGCGCTTCCTCGGCATGGACCGGCCGCTGACCATCGCGCTCGGCACCGGGCGGGCGCTGCGCGGCATGGTCGACGCGATGGAGGCGATGGACGCCCCCCGCCATCGTCTCGTCAGCCTGATCGGCAACATCGCCCCCGACGGCTCCGCCTCGTTCTTCGACGTGGTGATGCGGCTGGCCGACAAGGTGCAGGCGCCGCATTACCCGATGCCCGTCCCGGTGATCAGCCCAACGCCCGAGGAAAACGCCGCCTTCCACGCCCTCGGCCCGATCCGCAAGGTGGTGGAGCTGGCACAGACCGCCGATGTGGTCTTCGTCGGCGTCGGCCAGATGTCCGACGACGCGCCGCTGCTGAAGGACGGCTTCGTCACCCGCGCCGAACTCGATGAGATGCAGGCCGCAGGCGCCACCGGCGAGGTGGCCGGCTGGGTCTTCGACTCGGACGGCAATTACCTCGATGTCGGCACCAACCGCCGCACCGGCGGGGTGCGCGTCGCCCCGAGGCTTGACCGCCCCGCCATCGGCATCGCTGCGGGCGCATCCAAGGTTCCCGCCATCCGTGCGGCGCTGAAATCCCGCATCATCAATGGCTTGGTGACCGACGAACCCACCGCCGCCGCCCTGCTCTCGCGGTCCTGACGGCTGCACCTGCGGCGGAGAAGGGGGCTTGACGACTCGGGCCTCGGTGTGAGCATTTACTCATTCAGTGATGAATTGCTCATTCACTCTGAGGGAGGAACCAATGACGATTTCGCTTCGCGCGCTTCTCGGCGCGACGGCCCTCGCTGCTTTCGGCAGCGCCGCCATGGCCGACACCACCATCACCGTCGCCACCGTCAACAACGGCGACATGATCCGCATGCAGGGCCTGATGGACGACTTCTACGCCAAGCACCCCGACATCAAGGTCGAATGGGTGACGCTGGAAGAGAACGTCCTGCGCCAGAACGTCACCACCGACATCGCCACCGGTGGCGGCCAGTATGACGTGATGACCATCGGCACCTACGAGGTTCCGATCTGGGGCAAGCAGGGCTGGCTGGTCAGCCTGAACGACCTGCCCGAAAGCTATGACGTGGACGACCTGCTGCCCGCCATCCGCGGCGGCCTGACCGTCGACGGCAACCTGATGGCCGCGCCCTTCTACGGCGAAAGCTCGATGGTCATGTATCGCCGCGACCTGATGGAAGCCGCCGGCCTGACCATGCCCGATGCGCCCACCTGGGCCGATATCGAGCAGGCCGCCGCCGCGATGACCGACAAGTCCAGCGAACAATACGGCATCTGCCTGCGCGGCAAGGCCGGCTGGGGCGAGAACATGGCCTTCCTGACCGCCATGTCCAACAGCTTCGGCGCCCGCTGGTTCGACGAAAACTGGGTGCCGCAGTTCGACCAGCCGGAATGGAAGGCGACGCTGGACACCTATCTGCACCTGATGAACGAATACGGCCCGCCCGGCGCGTCCAACAACGGCTTCAACGAGAACCTGACGCTGTTCCAGCAAGGCAAATGCGGCATGTGGATCGACGCCACCGTCGCCGCCTCCTTCGTGACCGGCAAGGATTCCACCGTGGCCGAGCATGTCGGCTTCGCGCTGGCCCCCGACAACGGCCTCGGCAAGCGCGGCAACTGGCTCTGGGCCTGGTCGCTGGCGATCCCCTCCTCCAGCCAGAAGCAGGACGCCGCCAAGACCTTCATCGACTGGGCGACCAACAAGAACTACCTCGCCCTTGTCGCCTCGAAGGAAGGCTGGGCCAACGTGCCCCCGGGCACCCGCACCTCGCTTTATTCCAATGAGGAATACGCCAAGGTGTCCTTCGCGAAGATGACGATCGACTCGATCAACTCGGCCGACCCGAACAACCCCAGCGTCAAGCCGGTGCCTTATGTCGGCGTGCAGTTCGTGGCCATCCCCGAGTTCCAGGGCCTCGGCACCACCGTGGGCGAGATCTTCTCGGCCGCGCTGGCCGGGCAGAAGTCCGCCGACCAGGCCCTGGCCGAAGCCCAGGCCGCCGTGGCGGATGAAATGACCGACGCGGGCTACATCCAGTAAGCTCCCACGGGGCCGGCCCCCTCCAGGCCGGTCCCGCACCTTCCCGGAGGCGCCCGTTCCTCACGCCAGCGCCTCCGTTTTTCGCCTCCCGCACCCGGCCCGCGCCCCGGCGCCCCGCCCCGTTTCCGGAGACCGCCCGATGTCCACGCAATCCACCCGCCTTGCATCGAAACTGATGGTGGCGCCCTCGGTCCTGCTTCTGCTTGTCTGGATGGCGGTGCCGCTGGCGATGACGCTGTATTTCTCGTTCCGGCTCTACCGGCTCCTGTCGCCGGACCGCACCGGCTGGGTGGGCATCTCCAATTACAGGTGGTTCTTCAGGGCGCCCGACTTCTGGCTGGCGCTGTTCAACACGCTGGCCCTTGTCGGCGGCGTCCTGATCATCACCGTCGTCCTCGGCACATTGATCGCCCTGCTGATCGACCAGCCGGTGAAGGGGCAAGGCGTCCTGCGCATCCTTGTCATCGCGCCCTTCTTCGTGATGCCGCCCGTCGCCGCCTCGATCTGGGAAAACCTGTTCATGCACCCGCAGAACGGGCTTTTCGCCGCCCTTGCCAATGCGCTCGGCGCCCAGCCGATCCTTTTCCTGGAACGATACCCGATGTCATCGGTGATCGGCATCACGGCCTGGGAATGGCTGCCCTTCGCCACGCTGATCCTGCTGACCGCGCTGCAATCGCTGTCCTCCGAACAGCTTGAGGCCGCCGAGATGGACGGCGCCTCGGCCTTCTCGCGCTTCCGCTACATCATCCTGCCGCACCTGACCCGCGCCATCACCGTGGTCGTGCTGATCGAGACGATCTTCCTTCTGGGTATCTTCGGCGAGATCTACACCACCACCCAGGGCGGCCCCGGCTCGGCCTCCACCACCCTGCCCTACATGATCTTCAAGCAGGCCATCGTGGCCAAGGACATCGGCCGCGCCGCGGCAGGCGGCATCATCGCCGTGATCCTGGCCAATATCGTCGCCTATTTCCTGATGCGCGGCCTTGGCCGCAACCTAGACGCCTGAGCCGGAAGGAGAATCCGAATGGCCCGCGCTGTTACCCCCCGACGCAAGGCGCTCACCACCGCCGCCGCCTGGCTTGTCGCCCTGCTGATCTTCTTCCCCGTCCTCTGGATGGTCCTGACCAGCTTCAAGACCGAAGCCTCGGCCGTCGCCATGCCGCCGCAGTTCCTGTCGGCCGACTGGACCACCGCGAACTATGCCGAGGTCTGGGCGCGTTCCGACTATCCGCGCTTCTTCCTGAACTCGGTGATCATCTCGCTCGGCTCCACCCTCCTCGGCCTCGCCGTGGCGATCCCCGCCGCCTGGGCCATGGCCTTCGTGCCCGGCAAGCGGACGAAGGATCTCTTGATGTGGATGCTGTCCACCAAGATGATGCCCGCCGTCGCGGTGATGATCCCGCTTTACCTGGTCTTCCAGCGGCTTGGCCTCTTCGACACCCGCATCGGCCTTGTCATGGCGCTGATGCTGATGAACCTGCCGATCATCATCTGGATGCTCTACACCTATTTCAAGGAAATCCCCGCCGAAATCCTCGAAGCCGCGCGGATGGACGGCGCCAGCCTCTGGAACGAGATCGTCCATGTCCTGACACCGATGGCGATCCCCGGCATCGCCTCGACGCTGCTGCTGAACGTCATCCTCGCCTGGAACGAGGCGTTCTGGACCATCACGCTGACCACCACCAAGGCGGCGCCCCTCTCGGCCTTCATCGCCAGCTTCTCGGCGCCGCAGGGCCTTTTCTACGCGAAACTTTCGGCGGCCAGCACCATGGCCATCGCGCCGATCCTGATCCTCGGCTGGTTCAGCCAGAAGCAATTGGTCCGCGGCCTGACCTTCGGCGCGGTGAAGTGAGGTTCCCATGGGCAAGATCCAACTCCGCTCCGTCCGCAAGTCCTTCGGCGACGTGCATGTCATCCCCGGCATCGACCTTGATATCGAGGACGGCGAATTCGTCGTCTTCGTCGGCCCCTCGGGCTGCGGCAAGTCCACGCTCCTGCGGCTGATCGCGGGGCTTGAGGATACCTCCGCCGGCACGATCGACATCGACGGCAAGGACGCCACCAACCTGCCGCCCGCCAAACGCGGCCTTGCCATGGTGTTCCAGAGCTACGCGCTTTACCCGCATATGTCCGTGCGCAAGAACATCGCCTTCCCGCTGAAGATGGCCGGCATGGACCAGGCCGAGCAGGAACGCCGCGTCGAACGCGCCGCCAAGGTGCTGAACCTCGACAGCTACCTCGACCGCCGCCCCGGGCAACTCTCCGGCGGCCAGCGCCAGCGCGTCGCCATCGGCCGCGCCATCGTTCGCGAACCCGCCGCCTTCCTGTTCGACGAGCCCCTGTCCAACCTCGACGCCGCGCTCCGCGTCGGCATGCGGCAGGAGATTTCCGAACTCCACCAGTCGCTGAAGACGACGATGATCTACGTCACCCACGACCAGGTCGAGGCGATGACCATGGCCGACAAGATCGTGGTGCTGCACGCCGGCCGGATCGAGCAGGTCGGCAGCCCGCTGGAGCTTTACCGCAACCCGGCCAACAAGTTCGTCGCCGGTTTCATCGGCAGCCCGAAGATGAACTTCATCGAGGGGCCCGAGGCCGCGAAGCACGACGCCCACACCATCGGCATCCGGCCCGAACATATCACCGTCGGCGACGGGCCATGGGAGGGAACCGTGGGCCTGTCGGAACACCTCGGTTCCGACAGCTTCATCAAGGTGAACGTCGAAGGCCTCGGCGTGATCAACGTCCGCGGCACCGGAGAGCTGGACGTGCACCACGGCGACCGGATCAGGCTTGCCCCCGCCGGCAAGATCCACCGCTTCGACAAGGAAGGACTGGCGCTGTGAGGCTTTCCGGCAAGACCGCCCTGATCACCGGCGCCGCCCGCGGCATCGGCCTCGCCTTCGCCCGCGCCTATGCGGCCGAGGGCGCGCAGGTCGCCATCGCCGACATCAACCTCGATGCGGCCCGCGCGGCGGCGGAAAGCATCGGCCCCGCCGCCCATGCCATCGCGCTGGACGTGACCCGGCAGGATTCCATCGACACGGGGTTTGCCGAGGCCGTCGAAAGGATGGGCCATCTCGACATCCTGATCAACAATGCCGCCCTCTTCTCCGCCGCCCCCATAGCCGAGATCACCCGCGCCGACTACGATCGCCTTTTCGCCGTCAATGTCGCGGGCACCCTTTTCTGCATGCAGGCCGCCGCCCGCCACATGATCCCGCGCAAGCAAGGAACCATCATCAACATGGCCAGCCAGGCCGGACGGCGCGGCGAATCCCTCGTGGCCGTCTACTGCGCCACCAAGGCCGCGGTGATCAGCCTGACCCAATCCGCCGGGCTGAACCTCATCGCCCACGGCATCAACGTCAATGCCATCGCCCCCGGCGTGGTGGAGGGCGAGCATTGGGACGGCGTGGACGCCCTCTTCGCCAGATACGAGAACAAGCCCTTGGGACAAAAGAAGAAAGAGGTCGGCGCCGCCGTCCCCTTCGGCCGCATGGGCACCGCCGGGGACCTGACCGGAATGGCCATCTTCCTTGCCACCCCGGAAGCGAAATACATCGTCGCCCAATGCTTCGGCGTGGACGGCGGCAACTGGATGGCCTGACCCATGACCGTCGATCTGCCCCGCTACGACCGCAGGAAGCTGACCCCCGGCATCGTCCATATCGGGCTCGGCAATTTCCACCGCGCCCATATGGCCGTCTATCTGGACGACCTCTTCAACCTCGGCCTCGGCCATGACTGGGCGATCATCGGCGCCGGTGTCCGCGCGCCCGACGCCGCCATGCGCGAGGCGATGAAGACACAGGACTGCCTCTCGACCATCATCGAGCTGGACCCGACCGGCAAGCGCGCCCGCCGCGTCGGCGCCATGGTGGATTTCCTGCCGGTAGAGGAAGACAACGCCTCCCTCATCGCCGCCATGTCCCGCCCCGAAATCCGCATCGTCAGCCTGACGGTGACCGAGGGCGGCTATTTCATCGACCCGGCCACCGGCAAGTTCAACCCGCAGGACCCCGCCATCGCCGCGGATGCCGCCAACCCGCATCGCACCGCCTTCGGTGCCATCCTCGCCGCGCTGAAGGCCCGCCGCGCCGCCGGCATCCCGCCCTTCACCGTGATGTCCTGCGACAACCTTCCCGGCAACGGCCATGTCACCCGGGCCGCCGTCGCGGGCCTCGCCCGCCTTGCCGACCCCGCCTTGGCCGACTGGGTAGAGGCCAGCGTCGCCTTCCCCAACGGCATGGTCGACCGCATCACCCCCGCCACCGGCCCCCGCGAACGCGCGCTTGCCGCCGGCTTCGGCCTTGCCGACGACCCGGTCCCGGTGACCTGCGAGCCGTTCCGGCAATGGGTGATGGAGGACAACTTCCCGCAGGGGCGGCCCGCGCTGGAGAAAGTGGGCGTCACCTTCACCCCGCATGTCCACGCCTTCGAGATGATGAAGATCCGCATCTTGAACGGCGGCCACGCCACCATCGCCTATCCGGGCGGGCTGATGGGCATCGAATACGTCCATCAGGCGATGGCGCATCCGCTGATCCTCGGCTTCCTGAACAAGGTCGAGACCGAGGAGATCATCCCCTACGTCCCGCCGGTGCCGGACACGGTGATCCCCGAGTATTACCGGCTGATCGTGCAGCGCTTCTCCAACCCCGAGATCGCCGATACCGAGCGCCGCCTCTGCCTTGACGGATCGAACCGCCAGCCGAAATTCATCGTCCCCTCGATCCGCGACGCACTTGCGGCGGGCGGCACGGTCGAGGGGCTGGCGCTGGTCTCGGCGCTCTGGTGCCGCTACTGCGCCGGGGTGGAGGACGACGGCACGGTCATCCCGCCGAACGACCCGAACTGGGACCGGCTGCAACCGCTGGCGCTTGCGGCGCGAGAAACCCCCGGCGCCTGGCTGGGCGGCCTGACCACGATTTACGGCGAGGTCGCCACCGATCTGCGCTTCAGCGCGGCCTTCTCGCGCTGGCTGCCGCGGCTCTGGTCCGAAGGCACCGCCGCCTGCCTGACCGCCTATGTCGAAGGGAAGGGCTGATATCCTCACGGACATGATCTTTCGGCGAAAAATCGCCCCCCACGCCCGCAGCACGCGCGCGGCCCGTTGCAGGATCATGCCGGATCCTCCGCCTGCATGACCCGCCCGCGCCCGGCGCGTTTCGCCGCGTAAAGCCCGCCGTCCGAGGCCGCCAGCACCTGCGCCGGATCGGCCGCAGTCCCCGGCGGCACCAGCGCGAAGCCGATGCTGGCCGAGATCCGGCACTCCCTGCCGTTCCAGGGGATCGGCGCCGACAGATGGGCGATCAGCCGTTCGGCCACGGCTCGCACTGCCTGGGCTTCCATGGCGCCGGGCAGCAGCATGACGAATTCGTCGCCGCCGATCCGCGCCAGACAGTCGCCCGCCCGGCTGGCCGCCTTCATCGCCGCCGCGGCATGCAGCAGCGCATGGTCGCCCGCGGCATGGCCGAAACCGTCGTTCACCGCCTTGAAATGGTCGAGATCCATGTGCAGCAGCGCAAAGCCCTCGCCCTCGCGGCACAGCCGCGCCAGCACGGAATCGCAGGCCCGCCGGTTGCGCAGCCCGGTCAGCGGATCGGTCTCCGCCTCTTCCCGCGCCTGCCGCCTTGCGCCGTCCAGCCGCTGCGCCAGCCTGCGCAATTCGCCAGTCACCGCCTCGTTCGCCTCGGCCAGATAGAGCAGTTCCATCGCCAGATCGGTCGGCGCGAAATCGGCGTCGGTCAGGTGAAGCAGCGTCACCGCCCGCGACAGGTCGATCCCGAAGGAAAGGTTGACGATCCAGCCCCCGCCATCCCCCGCAGGCAGCAGCACCCCGCGCAGCCGCAGGCCCGTCGCATCGCCCCGCGCCGCCATGCGCAGCTTCTGCCCCGCGATCCCGGCGAAATCCGCCGCCGAGCGCAGGCCGGGCGGGCTGCGCAGGTCGAAGAGGTCGAGGAAGGATCGCCCCGCCAGCTCCCCGGTGAACAGCCGCGCCAGCGTCGGCCCATGCGATAGCACCCGCCCCGCCGCATCCAGCAGCAGATGCATCGGCATCAGCCGGTCCAGCACCGCCTCACCCACCATCGGCAGCCCCCTCCTGCGCCAAGGCGAAGCGTTGCCCCTCGCCATGCGCGGGTTCCAGCAGTTGCACGGTCAGCGTGGCCCCGTCCCGCCTCCGCTCAAGGTCGATCAGCACCAGCGCGCCGTAGTCGTCCGCCATCGCCCTCAACGCGCCAAGCCCCACCGGAAGCAGCGCGGGAAGGGCACCCGTCACCGCCAGCCGGACCTGCCCCGGCGCGGCCTGCATCAGGGTGATCTGCGGCAGGTGAAGGCCGGGCAGCGCCAGCCGCGCCCGATCCGGCAATTCTTCCAGCGAATGCAGGAAATCCATGAAACCGGCGCCGCCAAAACGCAACAGGCGGCGCAGGGCGCGGTGGCCGGGATCGGCGACGAGGAAGGTGCCCACATCCTCCAGGATCGCCTCTGCCGGGCGGTTCAACTCCTGCAGGGCGGCGGCGAGGATGCGCTTCACCGCCCGGGCGTCATAGGGCAGCATCGGCTCGAACCCCTCGGGCGGCTGGCCCGCCGCGCGCAACACGCGCGCCCAGACCGCCGGGCCGAAGGTCCCGCGCAGATAGGCCTGGATCGAGCGCAGCAGCAAGCCGAACATGGAAGGCGCATCCCCTGAGTCCGCGCCAGCCTGACAGACAATCCTTAACAACTGCCTGCGCGGGTCAGGGTCAGAAATCGGTCGGCGCCCCACCCTCCTGCTTGCGCCGGGCAACGAAGCGGCGCAGTTCCTCCTGATGGTCGCCGTTCATCGCCGGAGCCTCGAACTCGGCGATGATCTGCTTGTAGATCCGGTGCGCCCGTTCCTGCGTCCAGATCGCGCCGTCCAGATTCCACGCCTCATAGTTGCGCCAGTCGCTGGCGAAGGGCGCGTAGAACGCCGTCTGATAGCGGTCCTGCGTGTGCTGGACGCCGAAGTAATGGCCGTTCGGCCCCACCTCGCGGATCGCGTCGATGGCGATATCCTCTTCCGCGGTGGCGAAGGTCGCCTCCTCGAAATAGCGCTGGATCATCTGCAGCACCTCGCAATCCATCACGAATTTCTCGGGGCTGGCGATCAGCCCGCCCTCCAGCCAGCCCGCCGCGTGATAGACCATGTTGGTGCCCGACATCACCGCCGACCACAGGCTGTTCGAGGTTTCCCACATCGACTGCCCGTCCGGCACGTTGGCCGCGCAGACGCCGCTTGCCCGCATCGGCACGCCGTAGAAGCGCACCAGTTGCCCGGTCATCTGCGTCGCCCGCATGTATTCCGGCGTGCCGAAGGCGGGCGCGCCGGACTTCATGTCGACATTGCTGGTGAAGGTCCCGATCGCCACCGGGCACCCCGGGGCGATCCATTGCAGCAGCACCACCGCCGCCAGCGCCTCGGCAATCGACAGGGTCACCGCCCCCGACATCGTCACCGGAGCCATCGCACCGGCCAGCGTGAAGGGCGTCACCACCACCGGCTGGCCGCGCTTCGCCAGCCGCATCGCGCCGTCCAGCATCGGGTAATCGTGCTTCAGCGGCGAAACCGAGTTGATGTTGGTATACATCCGCGGCTTGGCCCGGAACTCTTCCTCCGACAGGCCGCCCGCGATGCGGACCATCTCCATCACGTCCTCGACCCGCTCGGCGCCCAGCGAATAGGCGTGGCAGACCTTGTCGGTCAGGGTCAGCTTCTCATACAGGCAATCCAGATGCCGGACCGAAGCATGCACGTCCACCGGCTCCACCGGATAGCCGCCCGCCACATGGATGCAGTTGAAATACTGCGTCAGCTTGACGAATTCCTTGAAGGTCTCGAAATCGCCGGTGCGCTTGCCCCGCTCCATGTCCCAGGCGTTGGGCGGAGAGGAGACGTTGACGAAGACCATGTGCTTGCCGCCGATCACGATCTCGCGCTCGGGGTTCCTAGGCGTGATGGTGAAGGAGGACGGCGCGCGGCGCAGCATCTCCATCACGAAATCCTCGTCCATCCGCACATTGGTGCCGTTGACGATGCAGCCCGCGGCCTTCAGATGCTCCACCGCCTCGGGGTTCAGGAACTCGATCCCGATCTCGGACAGGATGCGCATCGCGCCCTTGTGGATGCGCATCACGCCATCGGCGTCCAGCGGCTCGGTCGGCCGGTCCGGGTTCACCGGGATACGCCAGGGCATCTGGTCGATGGCCGCGCTGCCCGCCCGGATCTTCATCCCGGCCCGTCCGCCTGCGCGCTTGCGGCTGCGTTCCTGTTCGCTCATCGCCTGTCTCCCGTCCTTTCCCCCAAAATGGCGAAGGATGGCCGGGAATGCGCCCCGCTGCGGCGACATGAAAGCGTCGTTTTTGGCCTCCGGCCGGTTTATCCAGCCAATTCGACGCCCCGGCCCCGGTCTATCCGGCCGCCTGCGCGTCCAGCCAGGCCGGAAGCGCGCCGATGTCGGGCAGCACCACCTCGGCATGCGGGGCCAGGTCGCCCGCCCGGGCGATCCCGGTCAGCACCGCCACCGGGCGCATCCCCGCCGCCCGCCCGGCATCCAGGTCGTGCAGGCTGTCGCCCACCATCAGCACCTGCGCCGGATCCAGCCCCGCCGACGCGGCGAAGGCCAGGCACATTCCCGGCGCGGGCTTGGCGCCATGGCCGGAATCCCAGCCGGCGATGAAGTCCAGAAGGCCGGTCAGCCCGTGCCGGTCCAGATGCGCCCGGGCCGGGATCTCGCTGTCGTTGGTCGCCACGCCCAGCTTCAGCCCCCGCCCCTTCAGAGCGCTGAAAAGCGGCACCAGCGGCACCGCCTCGGCCATGGCAACGCCGGATGCGGCCTCGTCGATGGCCTCGGTCAGGCTGGCATGATCGTGCCCCGCGACATGCGGCAAGAGAGCCGCGGCAATATCCGCCGCCGTGGCCGCGATCACCGGGCTGTCGGGGGCGAAGCCGTTGGTCTCGGGCAGGTAGCCGATGGCATCGGCCAGCGCCCGCGCATGGCCCTCGTCCCGCGCCAGCCCGGCAAGGAAGCCCTGCGCCCACCGGCCCCAGCTCGCCCTGAAATCGAAAAGCGTGCCATCCTTGTCGAAGACGATGCCCCGGATCATCCCTGCCCTCCCGATGCCCCTGCGCGCCAGTCTTCGCCCGGCCCGGGATAAAAGTCCATCAGGTCCAGTCGGGAACTTCGCCCCCCGGCAGCAGCATCCGGGCGCGCATCGGCGCCTCGGGCGCGAGGTCCGCCTCGGCGCAGAAGCGCAGCAGCAGGGCCTCGTCCGACAGCAGGAAATCCAGCACCGAGCCCAGCAGCTCCGGCTCGGCCGCCCGCGCCCGGATTTCGGCCGCGTCGCTGCCGCTTTGGGCAAGGAAGGCCCCGAAATCCTCATCCTGCCCGGCCAGCCAGGCCAGCCCCTGCAAGGCGAGGCTCTCGGCGGATTCCTGCCGGTTCTTCATCGTTTTTCCCCGTTCCTGCCCATCACGCTGCGGATAGAGCCTTCAAGGCCCGCCCGGAAGACATAATGCAGGTGAAACGGAAAGGATTTCTTAACTTTCTCGGTAACACTCTGCTTACCAACCGCAAGGGCAAACGGCAGTTGTATCGGCGCAGGAAGCGACAGTTCCAGAATGCACGGACGGATTCTCATCGCGGATGACGTGGCGGCCAACCGCATCATCTACAAGGTCAAGTTCGGCGATGCGTCCTACGAGCCGCTTCTGGCCCCGGACGCCCGAAGCTGCCTTGCGATGGCGCGCAGCCAGCGGCCGGACCTGATCCTGCTGGATCTCGCGCTGCCCGACATGCCGGGCACGCAGGTGCTGCGCGAATTGCGGGCCGATCCGGCGACGCGCGCGATCCCCGTGATCGTGCTGACCTCCTCGCGCGGCGGCGGAGAGCGGCTGGAGGCGCTGTCGGCGGGCGCCGATGACGTGATGTCGAAGCCGGTTCTCGACCAGGTCCTGCTGGCGCGGGTCCGCAACCTCCTGCGCGCGCGGGGCGAGCAGGGCTTCGTCGCCTCGGCCTGGGGGATGCCCGCCCATTCCGTCCTGGGCCTGGCCGAGGCGCAGGCGGGGTTCGAGACGCTGGGAACCGTGGCGCTGGTCGCCGCCCGGCCGGAAACCGCGCTGCGCTGGCAGAGCGAATTGAAACCGGTGCTGCGCGACAGGCTGGTGGCGATGTCGCCCGATCAGGCGATGAAGGCCTTGCCGTCGGAAGCGGGCGTGCCCCCAGATGTCTTCGTGATCGAGGCCGATCTGGGCGGCGCGGGCGGCGGATTGCGCCTGATGTCCGAACTGGCCAGCCGCCCCGCCACCCGCCATTCCGCCGCCTGCATCGTCACCGCCGCGCCCGAGGCCGAGGCGACGGCCACCGCCTTCGACCTCGGCGCCGACGACGTGGTGGCCCGCGGCATGGGCGCGCGCGAACTGGCGCTGCGGCTGCGCATCCTGATCCGCCGCAAGCGCCAGTCCGACAGGCTGCGGGCGGCGGTCGAGGACGGGCTGAAGCTTGCGGTGATCGACCCGCTGACCGGCATCTACAACCGCCGCTACGCCATCCCCCGCATGGCCGGGATCGCCGCGCAGGCGGCGCAGGAAGGATCGGATTTCGCGGTGATGGTGGTGGACCTCGACCGCTTCAAGTCGGTGAACGACCGTTTCGGCCATGCCGCGGGCGACCGGGTGCTGGCCGAGGTGGCGCGGCGGCTGTCCGAGAACCTGCGGATGACCGACCTCCTCGCCCGCATCGGCGGCGAGGAATTCCTCGTCGCCCTGCCCCAGACCGGTTTCGACGATGCCCAGCGGGTGGCCGACCGCCTGCGCGAGGTCATCGCCCGGCATCCGGTCACCCTGCCCTCCGGCCCCGCCCTGCGCGTCACCGCCTCGATCGGCGTCGCCATCGGCCGGGCGGCGGACGGCGCGCCCGAGGATGTGGCCGCCCTGATCGACCGCGCCGACAAGGCGCTCCTGCGCTCCAAATCCTCGGGCCGCAATCAGGTGACCTTCGCCGGACGCAGCGCCGCCTGAGGCATCAGTCCTTGCGCTTCCTGCCCTGGCCGACGTGCTTTTCCAGCCGGTCGGCAAAGGCCGCGCGCCCCGCGGCATCCATCGCCTTCAGCCGCTCGGCCACCAGCTCCCGCCCGGTGTCCAGCAGCGCCTGGTTGCGCACCGCTATCGCGGCCAGCGCCTCGTCCAGCGCCACCGGATCGAACGGCTCCGCCCGCAGCGCCGCCACCAGCGCATCGAACTCGGCCCGCATCGCGCGCCGGTCGCCGCGGATGTCGGGATGGCGCGCGACGAAGGCATCGCGCAGCGCCTTGCGGTCCTCGCGCCCCAGCGCCTCGCTCAGCGGGCCCAGGCCGAAATCCCTGCCCCGCTGCGGCGGCCCGTCGCGTAGCATCACCCCGCCGATCACGCCCAGGATGCACAGGTTGAACGCCAGCGAGACCGCCAGCGCGATCTTCAGCCTGCGGCCGCCCCCGGACCTGCCCACCGTTTCCGCCATCACTCAGCCCTCTTCCAGGAACAGGTCGCTTGCCGCCATCATCTGCACATCCTCGTCGCCCGAAACCGCCCCCGCCAGCCAGTCCGAGGTCACCGGCCCGGCATAGCCGATGAACACCCCCGCCACCGCGGCCGAGGCCAGCCCCGTCGCCATCGCCCCGCCGCCCACCGCCGCGGATATCGCCATCAGCCACCGCCGCCAGCGCGAGGCCGCCACCGGCTCGGCCACCGCCGCCGCCCGCGGCTGCATCGCATCGGCATCCGCCAGAACCCGCGCCATCAGCGCCCCGGACGGCACAGGCCCCGCTCCGCGCGCGGCGGTGAAGAAATCGTCCAGTTCATCGGTCATCTCTCAGCCCTCCGCATAGCCCAGCGCATCGCGCCTGGGCGCCAGCGCCGCGGCAAGCGCCCGCTTGCCCCGCGCCGTCAGACTTTCCACCGCCTCGATACCCACACCCATGACCTCGGCGATCTCGGGGTTCGACAGGCCCTCGATATGCCGCAGCACCACCGCCTCGCGCTGGCGGTCCGGCAGGGCGGCCAGCGCCGCGTCCAGGGCCGCCGCCCGCGCCGCCTGCACCATCCGCGCCTCGGCGCCGGGGCCATCGTCCGCCGCATCGGGCAGGTCGTCGCCCATCGGCTGCGCCCGGCGTGCCGCCCCGCGCCGCCGGTCGGTGCAGAGGTTGGTCACCACCCGGTAAAGCCAGGTCGAGACCTTCGCCTCTCCGGCCCGCCAGCCCGGCGCCATCCGCCACAGCCGCAGCATCGCCTCCTGCGCCACATCCTCGGCCTCGGCCCGGTCGCCGCCCAGAAGCCGCGCCGCATAGGCCAGCACCCGCGGCAACAGCCGTCCGGCCAGCACCCGCGCAGCCGCCCGGTCGCCCGCGGCATACATCGCCAGCAGGTCGTCGTCCGTCACCGCCCCTGATCCCGCGTCGAAAGCCATCGTCATCCCGGCGCCAGCCTATCCGAAACCGGCCGCGCAAGGCCATGCGCCCTGTGCGGCCGGAAAGCACTGCGTCAGTCGATGTTCCACCACCAGCCGCCGCCGGGGCCGCGATCCCCGCCATGGCCGCGCTTGCCATGCTTGCCGCCCTTCTTGCCATGGCCCATGGCGGCCTGCGCCTCTTCCTTCGAGATGCCGCCGTCGCCATCGGCATCGGCGCGCTGGAACGGCGTCTTGCGCTTGCCCATCTGCGCCAGTTCCTCGGCCGACAACTGGCCGTCGCCGTCGGAGTCCAGCCTCTCGATCATCTTCTGCGACCGCTCGGCCATCCGCTGCTGCATCCGGGCGATCTGCATCGCCGTCAGTTCCTCGGCGGAAAGCGTGCCGTTCTTGTCCGCATCCGCCGCCTCGAAGCGTGCGGCATGCCAGGCCCGGATCTCGTCCTCGGTCACCTTGCCGTCCTTGTCGGCATCCATCTCGTCGAAGCGCTGCATCATCATCGCCCCGCCGGGCGCGTCCTTCGACGGCTTCTTCTCGGCCAGGGCGGCGGTGGTCAGCGCCGCCGCGGCGATCCCCGCCAGCGCCAGGGCAGAAAGCGTCTTGCCTGTCATGTCGTCTTCTCCTTCTTGCTTTGCGGGCGGGCCAGCCGCCCCCATGCCCTACATACGCCCCGGCCCGGGGTTTCCGTCGCGGACGGCGGCGGCGCCTTGCGACATGCCGACACATCCGGCCGCACGGGGCTTTGGTTCGGCGCAGACTCAGGTTATGTAGGGTCCGTTACCGCAAACCCATCGCAAGGTCCTGCCGCTCCGTGTCCCACGATCACGCCATTCCCGCCGCCGAGCATTCCGTGCTTCCCGATCCCGAGGACGACCGCCCGGTGCGGCCCGCGCTGCTGCGCGGCTGGCGGCGGCGCTGCCCCAATTGCGGCGGCGGGCCGATGATGCGCGGCTATCTCAAGGTCCGCGACACCTGCCCGGTCTGCAACCAGGAACTGCACCACCACCGCGCCGACGACGGGCCCGCCTATCTGACCATCCTGATCGTCGGCCACCTGATGGCGCCGCTGATCCTGATCGTCTACACCAAGATGCGGCCCGATCCGCTGATCGTCTCGGTGATCTTCTCGGTCGGCTGCGTGGCCTTGTCGCTCTGGCTGCTGCCGCGGCTGAAGGGCGCGCTGGTCGCCCTGCAATGGTCGCGCCGGATGCATGGCTTCGCCCATGCGCCCGAGCCCGCCCCCCTGCCCGCCGCCGCCTCCGCGCCCGCCACCGCTGCCGAGTGACCGGCGTGGAAGAGGCCCAGCCGATCCGCGCCGCCGCCACGGTGATCCTGGCCCGCGCCACACCCGGCGGCGGACATCAGGTCCTGATGGGCCAGCGCGGCGCCGGGGCCGCCTTCATGCCGTCGAAATACGTCTTCCCCGGCGGCGCGGTGGATCCGGGCGACACCCTGCCCGAGCCCCTGCCGCTCTTGCCCGGCTGCGCCCGCCGTCTGGCGCTCTCCGCCGCCCCCGCCCCGCTGGCCGCCGCCGCCATCCGCGAGTTGTCCGAGGAAACCGGGCTGGTGCTGCGCGCCGACCGGCCGACGATGCGCTTCGTCTTCCGCGCCATCACGCCCCCCGGCCGCAGCCGCCGCTTCGACGCCCGCTTCTTCCTCGCCGATGCCGCCGATGTGTCGGGCGATGCGGAAGGCTTCTCCGACGCTTCGGCGGAACTGTCGCACCTGCACTGGATCGGCCTTGCCGAGGCCCGCGCGCTGGACCTGCCCTTCATCACCGAAGTGGTGCTGGCCGAGGTGACCAACCTGCTGAACGGCGGCACCCAGCCCGGCGTGCCCTTCTTCGACAACTCCGGCCCGGTGCCGACCTTCCGGCGGATCGTCTGAGGTCTCTCTCGCAAGGCACCGGCCAGCGTCCGCCCTGCGAATCAAACGATTAACGCTTCTTCACCGCAGCGGATGCCATACGTTTGCCAGACGGATGCCAGACGCGAACCAGACGCTTTCCAGCCCTCTTTATCCGGCCTGTTCCGGCGCCTTGCCCTTGCGCACCGGCCAGACCGGATGCGGCACCGGGTCCTTCGCCTTGAAAAGATAATTCAGGAAAATCTCCCGATAGGATCGGTAGAGATACCCCTCGTTCCGGCGCAGGTAATGGTCGCGGTTGCTGCGATACAGCGCGGGCAGGTCATACCACGGCACTTGCGGGTGGACGTGATGGACAACGTGCAAGTTGTTGTTCAGGAACAGTAATGCCAGCGGCCCCCGATCCTCGATGATCACCGTCCGCGCCCGCGCCGCCTCATGCGCGCGGTGCTCCAGATAGGTGCGGATCTTCAGGATCGAGCCGCCCAGATAGGCCGCCAGAAGATAGCCGCCAAGGGGCATTTTCCCGATTCCGGCCCACCACCACCCCGCCAGCAGCACCAGCCCCGCCCCATGCAGCGCATAGGCCCCCAGAATCCGCCACTCCCCCCGCAATACCGCCCGGACATCCCCCGCGATGAAAACCACACCACCTATTGCGGGTCCTAGCACCATCCGCCCCAACAAAGTGTTGTTCGCCCGCAAAAGCACCCGCATCGGCGCCGGCATCCGCGCCCAGACCGCCGGGTCCTGATAGTTCGACTCCGGGTCGTCATAGGGGTCGGTCAGGATCGGGTCGTGGTGATGCGCCAGATGGGTGTCGCGGAACCGGATATAGGGGTAGACCAGCCCCAGAGGCACAAATACCAGTGCATGGTTCAGCTGTTCGTTGCGGAACGGATGGCCATGCAGCGCCTCGTGCTGCAAGGACGAATGCTGCGCCACCGCCAGCGCGGTCAGGACCACCGCCAGCACCGGCGACCAGGCCCAGATCAGGGTCGTCCCCATGGCCCAAAGCGCATAGGTCGCAACCAGAACCAGCAGGGTCGGCCATTCGAAAGCCCGGGAGGAATGTCGCAAGATGATGACCTGCAAGGATTTTTCCTGCCGATGATATCACTTGCATCGACCTTCCGGAATTCGGAAGATACGCAGCATAAAGTCACTTTTGTTGTGAAAAATCACCAAATGCCGGAAATCATGGACAAGCGCGATCGCGCCGCCCTGTTCCGCCTGCGGCTGACCGAGGCGATGGCCCGGCGCGGCATGACCCAGGCCGCCCTTGCCCGCGCCTGCGGGGTGGACCGCTCCACCCTCTCGGCGCTTTTGTCGCCCAGCGTGCGGATGCCGAACGCGCAACTGGCCGCCGATTGCGCCGCGGCCCTCGACGTCTCTTCCGACTGGCTTCTCGGCCTCTCGCCGCGGCCCGAGCCGGTGGCCGACCTCCTTGCCACCTCGCTGACCATCACCGAAGCCCCCCGCGCCCTGATCGACGAGACCATCTTCGGCTGGCACCGCGAGGCGGCGGGCTACAAGATCCGCCATGTCCCGGCGACGCTGCCCGACATGCTGAAGACCCGGGCGGTGGTGGACTGGGAATATGCGCCGCAACTGGGCCGCAGCGCCGAACAGGCGATCGGCGCCTTCGAGGACCGGCTGGCCTGGATGCGGGGCGCGCGGAGCGACTACGAGATCGCTCTGCCGCTGCACGAGATGGACGCCTTCGCCAGCGCCACCGGCTATTATCGCAGCCTGCCCGCCGAGATCCGGGCCGAACAGCTGGACCGGCTGGCGGAGCTCAGCGACCAGCTCTATCCATCGCTGAGGCTTTGCCTTTTCGATGCGCGGCGGGTGTTTTCCGCGCCTGTCACGGTCTTCGGTCCGCTGCTGGCGGTAATCTACCTCGGCCGCAGCTACATCGCCTTCCGCGACGCCGCGCGGGTGCAGGCGATGACCGAGCATTTCGACTGGCTGGTGCGCGAGGCCGAGGTCGGCGCCCGCGACGCTGCCCGCCACCTGCGGGCGTTGAAGCTGCGGCTGTGACGGCTCATCCTTCCGATTTTTCGTCGAAAAATCGGCCCTAGAACCCCTTCAGCCGCGCCCGGGAATAGCCGTTGAAGTCGAAGACCTCCCCCGCCGCCGCCATACGGTCGGGGCCGATCCGCCCGCGGTCCAGCACGAAGCCGAAGCTGCCGTCCGGCGTGCCCACGGCCAGCGTGCGATAGCCGCTGTCGACCCAGATCACCCACCAGTCCGCCATCCCCGGCACCGCCATCCGCCCCGGCCCGACCATCCGCAACGGCCCCGAGGCCCGGACTTCGCGCCCGTCCAGGCAGAGCCGCGCCGCGATCTCCAGCCCCGCCGCGCCGCGCCGCACCTCGGCCCCGCCGGGGCGGCAACCCGGGGTCTCGCCAGAGGAAAACGCGGCGACCTGCTGCCATCCGCCTTCGATCCTTGCGGCGTCGAAGGCGGCGGCGGACCAGATCGGCGCATCGGCAGGGCGGAAAGCGGCAGTCCTTTCGGGCGCAGCCTTCACGCAAGCCGCCAGAAGAAGCGCGAGAAGCAGCGTCAGTCTAGGCACAACATCGTCCTCACGCCATTGTCCTGCAGCACCTCGTTGCAGCCGAAAAGCGGCCGGTAGGGTGCGCAGGTTCCTGATCTTGCAAGACATTCCCCCTGGCATTGCTTGCCGGTGGTGCAGCGCTTGCCCGCATCCCCGGTGCGCTTGACGCAGGCCGAGGCGCCGGAGGCACCGGCCTTGACCCAAAGGTCGCGCTTCTTCTCGCAAGCCAGTTGCGCGGCGCTTTTCAACTCTTCCGGCACCGGGGCGGCAGCCTCGGGCGGGGCGATCTCGTCCTTCACCGCGGCGAGTTCCGGCTTCTCCGCCCGCGGCTTCGGGCCGGTTTCGGGCTTGTCCGCAGGCGGCGCTTCGCCCGCAGGAGCCGAGGCCGTCCCGGGCTTCGCCGCAGGGGGCGCATCCAGCACGGTCACCTCGATCTCGCCGCCGGTGATGGGGTTCGACTTCTTGGCCTTGTCACCGCCGAGGCCACCCGCAACGCAGGCCGCCAGCGCCAGCGCGGCCGTCAGCACCGCCATCATCCGCAAGATCGACCGCATGGCCAGAACGCCTCCCCACCGCACAGGACTTGTGGACCGAACCGGTCTTTCCCGCAAGCCCTAGTAGGGCATCGGGTGTTCCCGATGCGTCTCGGCGATCTCTTCCTGCACCTCGGCCGACAGCACCAGCCCGGCGGCGCCGATGTCCGCCTCAAGCTGCTCAAGGCTGGTCGCGCCGATGATCGGGATCGTGGTGAAGGGACGCGAGCGGCAGAAGGCGATGGCCATCTGGCAGGGGTCGAGGCCATGGCGCGCAGCGATGCCCAGATAGGCGGCGACGGCGGGAAAGACCCGCGGCGTGATCCGGCCGCCAAGATCGGGCGTATGGCTGCGCCGCGTGCCCTCGGGCGTTACGTCGCCCGCGTATTTCCCCGACAGAAGCCCGGCAGCAAGGGGCGAGAAGGCCAGCAGCGGCATGTTCTCGATCATCGAGAACTCGGCCCAGTCGGTGTCGAACTGGCGGCACAGCAGGCTGTATTCGTTCTGCACCGATGCCATGCGCGGCAGGCCCAGCGTATCCGCCAGATGCAGCCAGCGCGCCGCCCCCCAGACGGTTTCGTTGGACAGACCGATGGCGCGGATCTTGCCCTCGTCCACCAGCGCCTTCGCCGTGGTCAGCACATCCTCCATATGCGCGGTCTCGGCCTCGCGGTCGAGGCCGTGGGGGGCATAGTCCCACGACTGGCGGAAGTGATAGCTGCCGCGGTTGGCCCAATGCAGCTGGTAAAGGTCGACGTAGTCGGTCCGCAGCCGCCGCAACGTGCCTTCCAGCGCGGCGCGCATCGCCCGCCCGGTGATCTTCTCGCCGGGGCGGATGACCTGCCCCTTGCCCGTGATCTTCGAGGCGATGACCAGCCGCGACCGCCCGCCGCGCGAGGCCAGCCATGAGCCGATGATCTCCTCGGTGCGGCCCACCGTCTCGGCCCGGACCGGGTTGGTAGGATACATCTCGGCGGTGTCCCAGAAGGTCAGCCCGCGCTCCAGCGCCATGTCGGCCTGGGCGTGGGCCTCGTCCTCGGTGTTGTGGCTGCCCCAGGTCATGGTGCCAAGGCACAGTTCCGGGACGGTCAGGCCCGAACGCCCGAGCGGAATCATCTTCATTGCGCGCTCCCTTTCGCGCACCAGCCTATCCGCCCCGGCGCGGCGCACAAGCCACCCGCGCCTTGCGACATGCCAAACCCTGCCCGCTGCCCATGTGTTAGGCTTTCGCCGCACTAGCGGCAGGAGAATCCGGATGCAGGTCAGCTTTCACGGCAAGACCACCCTTGTCACCGGCGCGAGTTCGGGCATCGGCGAGGCGGCGCGGGACTGGCTGATCGCCAGGCATCCGGCGGGCCGGCCGGGCCGGGCGGAAGAGGTCTCGGCGCTGGTGCTGTTCCTGCTGCCGGACCGGGCCAGTTTCGTCACCGGCAGCCACCATCTGGTCGACGGCGGCCATACTGCGCCGTGACGGAAAGAGGATGCCCTCTTTCAGAATGGAAATATCCCCGCCGGAGGCGCGATAAAAAGACTTGCGGCGCAGCCGCGCAGTTTCCCTGGTCCGCAAGGCTCTGGCCCTTCCCCTCGGCGCGGGGTAAACCCGCGCCCGAACGGGACGAAAGGCGCATCCATGGCACGGATTCTGATCACCTCCGCCATCCCCTACATCAACGGGATCAAGCATCTGGGCAACCTTGTCGGCAGCCAGCTTCCGGCCGACCTCTTCGCCCGCTACATGCGCGGGCGCGGCCATGAGGTGATGTTCATCTGCGCCACCGACGAACACGGCACCCCCGCCGAACTGGCCGCCGCCAAGGCGGGCAAGCCGGTGGCCGAATATTGCGCCGAGATGTGGGCGGTGCAGGCCGAACTGGCCCGCGGCTTCCGGCTGTCCTTCGACCATTTCGGCCGCTCTTCCAGCCAGCGCAACCACCGGCTGACGCAGCATTTCGCCGGAAGGCTGGACGAGGCGGGGCTGATCCGGGAAGTCTCGGAAAAGCAGATCTATTCGGTGGACGACGGCCGCTTCCTGCCCGACCGCTATATCGAGGGCACCTGCCCGAACTGCGGCTACGACTCGGCCCGTGGCGACCAGTGCGACAACTGCACCAAGCAGCTTGACCCGACCGACCTGATCAACCCGCGCTCCACCATCTCGGGCTCCACCAATCTGGAAGTGCGCGAGACCAAGCACCTTTACCTGCGCCAGAGCCTGATGCGCGAGAAGCTGCGGGAATGGATCACATCCAAGACCGACTGGCCGATCCTCACCACCTCCATCGCCCTGAAATGGCTGGACGATGGCGACGGGTTGCAGGACCGCGGCATCACCCGCGACCTGCACTGGGGCATCCCGGTGCAGAAGGGCGACCAGCCCTGGCCGGGGATGGAGGGCAAGGTCTTCTACGTCTGGTTCGACGCGCCGATCGAATACATCGCCTGCACCGCGGAATGGGCCGATGCCAACGGCAAGCCGGATGCGGATTGGGAACGCTGGTGGCGCACCGACAAGGGCGCGGAGGACGTGACCTACTACCAGTTCATGGGCAAGGACAACGTGCCCTTCCACACGCTTTCCTTCCCCGTCACCATCCTCGGCTCCGGCGAGCCGTGGAAGCTGGTCGATTACCTTAAGTCGTTCAACTACCTGAACTACGACGGCGGCCAGTTCAGCACCTCGCGCGGGCGGGGGGTGTTCATGGATCAGGCCTTGTCGATCCTGCCCGCCGATTACTGGCGCTGGTGGCTTCTGTCCCACGCGCCCGAATCCAGCGACAGCGAGTTCACCTGGGAGAATTTCCAGGTCTCGGTGAACAAGGATCTGGCGGATGTGCTGGGCAACCTCGTTTCCCGCGTGACGAAATTCGCCCGGTCGAAGTTCGGCGAGACGGTGCCCGAAGGCGGCAGCTTCGGCCCGCTGGAGACCGCGCTGATCGCCGAGATCGGCGCGAGGGTGCGCGACTACGAAGGCTTCATGGATGCGATGGAGATCCGCAAGGCCGCCGGTGAATTGCGGGCGATCTGGGTGGCGGGCAACGAATACCTGCAGGCCGCCGCGCCCTGGAGCGTGGTCAAGACCGACCCGGATCAGGCACAGGCGCAGATCCGGCTGGCGCTGAACCTGATCCGGCTTTACGCAATCCTGTCGCGGCCCTTCATTCCCGATGCGGCCGAAGCGATGATGCAGGCCATGGGGTCGGCCGACTGGACCTGGCCCTCGGACGTGCCGGGCGCCTTGCGCGCGCTGCCGCCGGGGCATGGATTCTCGGTTCCCGAGAACCTGTTCCGCAAGATCACCGACGAGGAGCGGGCCGAATGGCAGGTCCGTTTCGCCGGAAAGCGGGACTGACGGCAGGCCGTCTCGCGTTCAGGTTGCAGGATGGCCTTCGCGCTTCGGATTTTCCCGATCCGGCGCCTTCATGACGGGCAATTTCATTTGCCCGTTTCGATGCGCTGTAGCAGTCTGATCCTGCATCCGGCCCATAGGTCATTGAACCGGGTAAAGGGCCCTTGCGGGAACACTTTCTTGGGAGAATGAAATGAAGCGTATTCTTGCAGCCCTTGCGCTGAGTGCCGCCGTCATGACTGCCGCCCCCGTCCTGGCGCAGGAGGCCAAGGCCCCCGACGCCGTGGCCCAGGCCGAGGCGAAAAGCACCCTCACCACCGCGAATGCGATGATCAACTACGGCCGCGCCCATCAGGACGCCCTGGCGATGATCGCCGGCGTGCAGATGATGGTCGCGGTCGCCGAGGGCACCACCATCGAGGCCAGCGGCTCGCCCCTGGACCTGGGCGCGATCCTCGACGAGGCCGTGGCGCTGGCACCGGATGACGAGTTGATCAAGGCCAAGGCCGATGCACTGCGCGACGATGCCGAGACCAAGTCGCGCGGCGCCTGCTACTGGGAATACTGGTGCGACTGGTATGGCTACTGCGAATATTGGTATGTCTGCTTCTGATCCCGTCCTGTGACGGAAAAGTGGCCGGTCCGGGTATCCGGGCCGGCCATTTCCGTTCCGGGCGACTCGCCCCCGCCCTTCGCAACCGCAACATCGTTCCATTTCGCAGGCGCAGAAACCGGGCAGGCCGGGACATTATTCTGCCGATCAGCCGACAGACAGGAGCGGTTTCCCGCATACACGCATAAGTTTAGAAGACTTCGCCTGCCTCCCGGTGCTAGACTTGGTTCATTCGGCCCCCGATTTCGCCCCCTAACGCTGCCCGAAGGGAGACCACGGAATGACCGAGATCCTGCGCCCGAAGCGCAACTATGCGCTTACCGCCACCGTCCTGTTCTTCACCGCCTATGCCGCGATCATGGTGCTGATCCTTGCCCCGAAGGGCATGTTCCAGGCCATTCCCGCCAGCATGGTCCAGCCCGCGGAATGACGCGCCCTCAGGGCGCCTCGCAGGCCTGAGGCACGAACCACGGCCCGCGTTCGGGCACGGTGTTCAGGGCCACCCGGCACCCATAGGCCCGCTCAAGCAGGTCCGCCGTCAGCACCTCGCCCGGCGGACCATCGGCCACCAGCCTCCCGTCGATCAGAAAGGCCAGCCGGTCGGCGAACATCGCCGAAAGGTTCAGGTCGTGCATCACCGCGACCACGCCGCCGCCCCGGTCGGCATAGTTGCGTGCAAGCCGCATCACCTGCAACTGATGGCCAAGGTCAAGACTGGCGACCGGCTCGTCCAGGAACAGCCAGCGCGGACCATCGGGGCCTTCGGGCTGCCAGACCTGCGCCAGCGCCCGGGCCAGATGGCTGCGCTGCCGCTCACCGCCGGAAAGCGTCTGGAACGACCGCGCGGCATGGGCCTGCAGGCCCACGGCGGCCAAAGCCCGGTCGATCAGGTCGGGATCCGCGCCGAAGTCGCCCGCCTCCTGCCCCATGGCGACAATCTCGGCCACGGTGAAGGCGAAGGCGACCTGCGTGTCCTGCGGCAGCACGGCACGGATGCGGGCCATCTCGGCCGGGCGGGTCTTGCCCACCATGCGCCCGTTCAAGCTGATGCGGCCCTGTGACGGGATCTCGCCAAGCGCCGCGCGCAGAAGCGTGCTTTTCCCCGCCCCGTTCGGGCCGCAGATCGCCAGCACCTCGCCCGGCCTTGCGGTCAGGGAAACGCCATGCAGCACCTCGCGGCGGCCAAGGCTGGCGTGCAGGTCGGCGATTTCCAGCATCTCAGCCCCGAAGCGCGCCCTTCTGGCGCAGCAATATCCACAGGAAGACGGGCGAGCCGAACAGCGCGGTCAGGATGCCGATGGGCAGTTCCGCGGGCGCGACGATGGTGCGCGAGACCAGGTCGGCCAGCACCAGAAGCCCCGCGCCCAGAAGCGCGGCATGCGGCAGCAGCCTGCGGTGATCCGGCCCCATAGCCAGCCGCAGGAGATGCGGCACCACGATGCCGATGAAGCCGATGCCGCCGGAAACCGCCACCGCCGCCCCGGTCGCGGCTGCCGCGCCGAAGATCGCCAGCCGCTTCACCCGCTGCACATCCTGCCCCATATGGACGGCCTGCGCCTCTCCCAAGGCCAGCGCGTTCAACCCGCGGGCAAGGCCGGGAGCAAGCAGCATCACCAGCCCGATCAGCGGCAGCGCCGCCGCCAGCTTGGTCCAGGTCGCGCCCGCCAGAGAGCCCATGCCCCAGAAGGTCAGGTTGCGCAGTTGGGTGTCGTCGGCGATATAGATCAGCACGCCCATCACCGCACCGGCCAGCGCGGCCAGCGCGATCCCGGCCAGCAGCATGGTGGCGACATCCGTCCGTCCGCCCGACGAGGCGGCGCGGTAAAGGATCAGCGTCGCCGCCCAACCGCCCGCGAAGGCAGCAACCGGCACCAGATGCATCCCCACGATATCCGCCAGCCAAAGCGGCAGCAGCCCGCCCAGAACGATGGCCAGCACCGCGCCAAGCCCCGCGCCCGCGCTGATGCCGACGATGCCGGGATCGGCCAGCGGGTTGCGGAACAGGCCCTGCAACAGGACGCCCGAGACCGCCAGCGCCGCCCCCACCGCCAGCCCCATCGCCAGCCGCGGCAGGCGGATGTCGTAAAGCACCACGGCATCGCGCTTCGACAGCCCCTCGCCAAGCAGGGCCGAAAGCAGGTCTCCCAGCCCCAGCCCCGCCGCGCCCGAGGTCAGCGACAGCACCGAGGCGCCGATCACCAGCAGGATCAGGCCGGCCGTCAGCCCGTAGGGCACCGGCCGCAGGCCGGGCCGGGTCAGGCTGGGCGACAGGGCCACCATCGGATCAACTCCCCTCGCCGTAAAGCGACTGATACAGCGCGTCCGCCGCCTCGGGCGTGCGCGGGCCGAAGCCCAGCATCAGCATCCCGTCCATGCGGATCACCTTGCCCGACTTGCCCGCAGGCGTCTCGGCCAGCGCGGGATGGGACAGCGCCTCGGAATCGGCGATGGCCAGGTCGCCCTCGCGGTCCATCATCAGGATGGCGTCCGGCGCGGCGGCGATCACCGCCTCGTCCGTCATCGGCTTGTAGCCCTGGAAGCCGGTGCCCGCATTCACCCCGCCCGCAAGCGCGATGATGCCTTCGGCCGATGAGCCCTCGCCCCCCGCCATCACCCGGCCGCCCTGCAGCGACAGGATGAAAAGGACGCGCTTCGGTTCGGTCACGGCGGCGGCGCGGGCCTTGGCCGCATCCAGCCCGGCAGAGACCTCCGCGGCCAGCGCCTTGCCTTCCTCAACCTTGCCCAAGGCCTCGGCCACGGCGGCGATCTTGGCCGGAATGCCGTCCGGCCCGTGAGCCTCGGGCATCAGCGCGAAGGGAATGCCGGCGGATTTCAGCACCTCAACCGCCTCGGGTGGGCCTGCGTCGCCCTCGGCGATGATCAGGTCTGGTGCCAGCGCCAGCACATTTTCCGGCGAGAGCGCGCGGATATAGCCCACGTCGGGCAGGTCTTCGATCCCGGGCGGATAGTTCGAGGTGGTGTCACGGGCGATCAGCCGGTCGCTTGCACCCAGCGCCACGGCGATTTCCGTCACCGAACCGCCGAGCGAGATCACCCGCTGGCCGTCCTGCGCCATCAGCGGCGCGGCCAGCAGCGACAGGGCGAAGGCCCCGAGGGTCAGGCGGATCATGCCGACACCTCCTCCAGACGCGGCAGGCCGGCGGTCAGCGCATTCCACGGCTCGGCGGGGGTATCCTTGCGATAGCCGAAGATCTGCAGGATCAGTTCGCCGTCCTCGGCAAAGCCCTCGACGCTGAACACATCGCCGGTGCGGGTGGGTTTCCAGACCCGGTAAACCTCGGCCAGCCGGTCGGCGCGCAGGTGCAGGTTGAAGCGCGGGTCCATGACGTTGATCCATGGCCCCATCGGCACGATCTTTTCCACCTTGCCGCCGTGGATCTGGATGCAGCCCAGGTTGCCGACGAAGATCATCACCGGGATGCCGCCTTCCGCCGCGCGTTCCAGCGTCAGCGTCACCGCCGCCGGATCCAGCCGTTCGGCATAGGGCGCGCCCGCGACGCGATAGGCGCCAAGACGGTTCATCCCCTGTTCCTTCACGAGGCCAAGGAACTGATGCGTGTCGGTCATCGCGTCCCAGGCCTTGCGCAGCCCGGCCGCGCCCGAGGCGTCGCCCTTCGCTGGGTCCACCGGCTTGCGCGCGGTCAGGTCCAGCGCCCGCGCCTGTTCCGGCAGCCGCATGTTGGCCACCAGATCGGCCCAGATCTCATGCTTCGACTGCGGCTTCAGGTGGATCTTGTGAACGGCATCGCCCACGGCATCGAAGACCTGAAGGCTGCGCTTCGGTCCTTCTTCGCCCGGTTCTTCCACCGCGAAGGCATGGACCCAGTGCTTGCCGAAGACGCGCAGGTCGATTTCCGGTCCCAGCACCATCGAGGCGAAGGCGCCGGTGCGGTAGTCCAGATACTCGCCGCGGCGTTCGTGCACGCAATGCTCGTTCCGGGTCAGCGCCAGGACATCGCCCAGCTTCCCCGCCCAGGGCAGCAGCCGGTCCGGATCGGCCACGATGGCGGTCGCGCCATGGCCGACATGCGCGGCCACGAGATCGGCCTCGGCGATCCCCTGGACCATGGCGAAATCGCGGGCGCGGGCTTTGGCATTCTCGGTGCGCAGCGCGCGAATCTGCTCGGGGCCAGGCTTGGCCATGATGGGTCCTTCCAGTCGTTACCTAGGAACGCGCATCTCTGGCGGATAGCTGGGGCGCGGCATGTCAATCCTGTCGCCGAGGGGTGGGCGGCAGATACTTGACAATTACAGTAGGCATTTCTAGAAGCCAACACCTGACAGTTCAAGTCAGAATCTTCTGCCGCCAGCCCTGCCAATCGGCCCGGCCAGCCTGAAAAGCCGCAGAAACCCGAAGGGAATCGACGCCCATGCAACGGCCGCTCGCCATGTGCCGGAGCCTGACGCCCGCCTGCCCCGTCGGGACACCGAAACGTGACCGCATTTCGCCCATGACCTGCCGGAACCGTCCGGCTAACAGGGGCCGGAATGCGGTAAAGACCGGCCCGATGTCCGGCATTAGGCAAGAAATGTTGAAGACGCTTCCGTTGATCCTGGCCCTTTCCATGGCCGCACTTCCGGCCCTGGCGCAGGAAGGCGACACCCCACCCGCCGTCGTTCCCGACGCCCCCGCGCTGGAGCAGCCGGGCACTGTGGCCGAAACCGTCCCCGCCGCGCCTGCGGAAGCCGAGGCCGCACCCGAAGCCGCCGCGCCGGACCAGCCCGCAGAAATCGGGGAGGCCCCTGCCGATCCCGCTTCAATCGACGATCCTGCGGAGGCAGAATCCGACTTCGAAGCCTCCACCCCGGAGGCCATTCCGCTGGCCGAGCCGGAACTCGAGACCGACCTCACCTCGCTGGTGATGAAGGCGCATCCCGTGGTGCAGGCAGTGATGGCGCTGCTGGCGGCCTCGGTCTTCGCGGTGCTGACGATCTTCCTCTTCAAGGCGGTGGAGTTCCAGTTGGCCTTCGCCCGCATGTCCCGCACGGCCCGCGCCATCCGCGCCGCCGAGGGCCTGCCCGCCATCGCGGGCGAGGGTCCGCTGGCCGAAACCGCCCGCGCCGCCAGTGCCGAACTGGCCGACCTGCCCGCCCGGCTGAACGCCGACCTGCGCATCTCGGCCCGCGAACGGCTGGACCTGTCGCTGGAGCGCATCGAGGCCGGCGCCGTGCAGCGGCTGCGGGGGGGAACCGGGCTTCTGGCCTCGATCGGCGCCGTCGCGCCCTTCGTCGGGCTGTTCGGCACCGTCTTCGGCATCATGAACAGCTTCCTCGCCATCGCCGAGACCAAGACCACCAACCTTGCCGTCGTCGCCCCCGGCATCGCCGAGGCGCTTCTGGCCACCGGCATCGGCCTTGTCGCCGCCATTCCGGCGGTGCTGCTCTACAACCGCACCATGCGGCGCATCGCCGCCTTCCGCCACGGCCTCGCCGATGGCACTGCCGAGGTGCTGCGGCGGTTCAGCCGGGCGCTCGACGCGCGGATGGGGGGTTGAGATGGCGGTCCGGCTGGATGATGGCGATGCCGAACTGAGCGAGATCAACGTCACGCCCTTCATCGACGTGATGCTGGTCCTTCTGATCGTCTTCATGGTCGCGGCGCCCCTGTCCACCGTGGACGTGGCGGTGAACCTGCCCGGATCGTCCGCGCCGCCGCCCACGGACCGCCCGCAGGACCCGCTCTGGCTGACCTTCACCGCCGAGAAGGCGCTCTTGCTGGACGAAACGCCGCTGGACCGCACGGCGGTAGGCACCGCGCTGGATGCGCGTACGCAAGGCAACCGCGAGACGCCGGTCTTCCTGCGCGCCGACCGCAGCGTGGACTACGGTGCGCTGATGGGCGTCCTTGATGCGCTTCGCAATGCGGGCTACCTGAAGGTGGCCCTTGTCGGACTGGAGGGTGCGCCATGACCACGAATTCCGCCCGTTCCCGGACTTTCGGCTGGCTGATGGCCGGGGTGTCCTCGGCCGCGATCCTGTCCGGGGCCGCAGCCCTTGCCCTGGCCGTCGAGTCCCGCGAGGACCCCGCGCCGATGATGCTGGACCTGTCGATGATGCCCTCGACCGCGCCCAATGTGGCGGCGGTGGCCGAAGAGGCGCCCGAGGTGCTGGACGAGGTGACCCAGCAGTCCGAGCCGCCGGAGATGGAACCCCCGCCCGAGCTGGAGGCCGACACCGCCCCCGACCTGCCCGTGCAAAGCGCGATGTCGCTACCGGAGATCGACAAGCCGGTGGTCGCCGACCTGTCCCTGCCGCCCCCGCCCGAAGAACCCGTGGTGGAGCCGGAGCCTGAAAAGCCGGTCGAGAAGGTGCAGAAGGCGGAGAAGAAGCCCGAGAAGAAACCGGAGCCCGAGCCGAAGAAGGAAAAGCCGAAGAAGAAGGTCGAGACCGCCGAGAAGGTTGAGAAGACCGAGAAGCCGAAGGACGAGGCACAGGCCGCGGCCAAGGCGGGGGCGGCCGGAGCCAAGGCGGGTGCCGCCAAGGGCGGGTCGAAGATGTCACCTGCAGCCTATGCCAAGGCGGTGATGAAGAAGGTCCGCTCGACCAAGAAGAAAACTGTCAAGACCAAGGGCGTGGCCGTGGTGGCCTTCAGCGTCGGAAGGGACGGAAGCCTGGCCGGGGTGAAGATCGCCCGCGGCTCGGGCAGTGCCGAACTGGATCAGGTGGCAATGGAACATATCCGCCGTGCCGCGCCCTTCCCCGTGCCGCCCGAAGGCGCAGAACGCAACTTCCAGATCGAATTCGCGGGCAAATAAGCGCCAGGTCGGCCCTGGCCGGTTGGGCTGAAGCGGCGAAGGCATTGGCGTTCGCCAAGGGCCCGGGCCGAATGCGGCTCCGGCCTAGTTGTCCGTCCCCATCGTCACGGATGCGGGGGTTGGCAGCATCTGGCCCGGGGCCAGCACCAGCGCCATGGCGAAGAGATAGGCGGCGGCGAAGACCGCAAGCGCGGCATAGCCCATGACGCCCCTGTCGGGCTGTCGGAACAGTCGGTTCAAGCGGCTCTCCTTTGCGGCGGGCAGTGTCCCCGGAACGCACGGTGACAGAGGTCAGGATCGGAGCAGACCGACCGTGACCGCAGGCGCATCCGGCGACTCGCCGCACTGTTAATCTAGCAACTTACTCGTGATTAATCATTCCAAAAATCCGCACCAAGAGAGAATCACGTTCTCCAGATGGTGGATTTTCCTACCTGTTTTTGGTGTCGACCGGATAGGCGGTGGTGTATTTCATCCGTTCCATGGCAAAATGGCTGGTGACGTTCTTGATCGGAACCGCATCGGTCAGCCGCTTGTAAAGCGCATCATAGGCCGCCATGTCGGGCACCGCGATGCGCAGCAGGTAGTCCATCTCGCCCGCCATCCGCCAGGATTCCATGATCTCGGGAATCGATTCGACCGCCGCCAGAAAAGCCTCGCGCCATGCCGTGGAATGGTCGGGCGCCTCGATGCCCACGAAGACGGTCAGGCCGAAGCCCAGCTTCGCCGGATCCGCCAGCGCCACCCTTGCGGTCAGCACCCCGGTCGCCTCAAGCTTCTGGATGCGCTTCCAGCAGGGGGTCTGCGACAGGCCCGCCCTGTCGGCGATGCGGGCGACGGGCTGGGTCGCGTCCGCCATCAACTCGGCCACGATCTTGCGGTCGATCAGGTCCAGATCGGTCATCGCACATCCTCCTTTCGGGAATTGCCGGGTTCTTCTCTTCAGGATGCAGAGAATGAAACAAATGTCTAGCGCCTTTATCGTGTATAGATGAAGATGGCCGCCGGGGCGGTTTTCCCGGCTTTTCCTGCGGTCTTTCCGCGACAGGTTTCGTCCGTGATCACCGGTCGGGAAGGCGGCAATTGATTCCCTGTCCCGCGGGACGTAACGCTAACCCATGATCACGCAGAAGATGAAATACGCGCTGAAGGCGCTGCTGGTGCTGGCGGACGAGGCGGCGAAGCCGAGGCCGCAGGCGCTGACCATCGAGGAGATCGCCAAGCGCTCGGGCACGCCGAAGCGCTTTCTCGAACATATCCTGCTGGAGGTCCGCAACGCCGGCGTCATCGCCTCGATCCGTGGCCGCGCCGGGGGCTACAGCCTGATCAAGAAGCCCGCCGAGATTTCCATTTCCGAGCTTCTGCGCACCATCGACGGCCCGATCGCGCCGCTTCCCTGCCTGTCGCGCCGCGCCTACCAGCGCTGCGAGGACTGCACCGACGAGGCCACCTGCCGCATCCGCAAGGTCTTCGCCGAGGTGTTCTGGAGCTACCTCCTGATCATCGACTCGCTGACGCTGGAGGACATGCTGCGCCAGGGCAGCATCGCCGATCAGGTGCTGGGAGTGGAAGCCCAGGGGTAACACCCTGAAATTCCTTAGCCTTCCCTGACACCCCTGCCGAAACCCTTTCCGGCAGCCGGAGAAAATCATTCTCCAATCACGATCAATTTTGGCGTGAATTTTCCTTTGAAATACTCGACCTCATCTGTCGTTATTACGGGACAACCGGGCCTATCCCGATCAGGACAGAGGAGTTTCGCCATGACCGCCCTTCCCCTCCCGCAAGGCGTCTTGGGATTCATGCCCTTCCACCATTTCCCGCCAGCGCGCTCCGCGACGGCCCAGAAGGAGAAGACCATGTTCGCCACCATCCAGCTTGCCGGGACCGTCTCGGCGCAGGGGCCTGTCGTGCAGGACCATGACGACGGCCGCCTGACCATCGCCAACGGTCTGCTGCGGCTGACCGGCTGGCCCGTGGGCCGGGCGCTGAAAGGCGCGCTTTCGGCCATGGCGCTGGCACTGCTGGCCGTCGGCGGCACCCCCGCTGCGGTGCAGGCCGAGAACCTGCTGAACGTCAGCTACGACCCGACGCGCGAGCTTTACCGCGAGGTGAACGAGGCTTTCGCCGCCTGGTGGCAGGCGCAGGGCAACGAAGCGCCGGTGATCGAGGTCAGCCATGGCGGCTCGGGGTCGCAGGCGCGGGCGGTGATCGACGGGCTTGACGCGCAGGTGGTGACGCTGGCGCTGGCCAGCGACATCGACCAGATCGCGGCAGCCGGCAAGCTGCCGATCGACTGGCAGTCGAAACTGCCGCATAACTCCAGCCCCTATACCTCGACCATCGTCTTCCTGGTGCGCGAGGGCAATCCGAAGGGCCTGACCGACTGGGGCGATCTGGTCGCCGACGGGGTGGAGGTGATCACGCCCAACCCCAAGACCTCGGGCGGGGCGCGCTGGAACTATCTGGCCGCCTGGGCCTGGGCCGAGAAGAACGGCCAGGACCCGCAGGCCTTCGTCAAGGCGCTGTTCGAACATGTGCCGGTGCTGGACTCGGGCGCCCGCGGCTCGACCACCACCTTCGCGCAGCGCGGCGTGGGCGATGTGCTGCTGGCCTGGGAGAACGAGGCCTATCTGGCGCTGAAGGAACTGGGCGATGACCAGTTCGACATCGTCGTCCCCTCGGTCTCGATCCTGGCGGAACCGCCGGTGACGCTGGTCGAATCCAACATCAAGACCGACGAGCAGCGCAAGCTTGCCGAGGCTTACCTGAACTTCCTCTATTCGCCCGAGGGACAGGCGCTGGCCTACAAGCACTTCTATCGCGCCTGGGATCCCTCGGCTGCCGCGCCGGAAGACGTGGCCCGCTTCCCCGAGGTGGAACTGGTGGACATCTCCCACTTCGGCGGATGGGCCAAGGTGCAGCCCGAACATTTCGGCGACGGCGGCATCTTCGACCAGATCTACGTAGCGAAGTGAATGTGAAGTGAGTGCAACGATGGGCAGGTCCCCGAGACGACCCCTGATCCACCGCTCCCCGATGCCCGGACTGGGGCTGTCGATGGGGATCACCCTGACGATGATCTCCATCGTCGTCCTCCTGCCCATCGGCGCCCTTCTCCTGAGGGGCGCCACTTTCGGGATCGAGGGGGTCTGGGACACGGTGAACCGCGAACGGGTCTGGAAGGCGCTGTTCCTGTCCTTCCGGCTGTCGCTGTTCGCCGCAGTCTTCAACCTTGTCTTCGGCGTCCTTCTGGCCTGGGTGCTGGTGCGCTACCGCTTCCCGGGCCGCCGCATCCTCGACGCCGCCGTCGACCTGCCCTTCGCCCTGCCGACCGCCGTCGCCGGGATCGCCCTGACCGCGCTTTACGCGCCGAACGGCGCCTTCGGGATGCTGGCGAAAGAGATCGGCTGGAAGATCGCCTATACCCAATGGGGCATCTTCCTTGCGCTGGTCTTCGTCGGCCTGCCCTTCGTCACCCGCACCGTGCAGCCCGTGGTCGAGGAGATCGAGCACGAGGTCGAGGAGGCCTCGGCCACCCTCGGCGCAGGCCGTCTGCACACCATGGCCCATGTGATTCTGCCGATGCTGACCCCTGCCGCGCTGACCGGCTTTGCCCTGTCGCTGGCGCGGGCGGTGGGCGAATACGGCAGCGTGATCTTCATCGCGGGCAACATCCCGCTGGTGACCGAGATCGCGCCGCTGCTGATCGTCATCCGGCTGGAAGAGTTCAAATACGACGAGGCGGCCGCCATCGGTATCGCCATGCTGGCGATCAGCTTCGCCATGCTGCTGGCGATCAACCTGATCCAGGTCTGGAGCCGCCGGAGGATCGGTAATGTCTGATATCGCCCACCTCCGCTTCCGCGCCGCGACCGAGAACCGCCTCTGGCCCGCTGGGCGCTGATCGGCGTCGCCGCGCTTGGCCTTGGCCTTCTGGTCTTCGCCCCGCTTATCGTGGTCTTCGCCGAGGCGCTGTCGAAGGGCTGGCTTGCCGCGGTCAAGAGCCTCGGCAACCGCGACGCGCTTGCGGCGATCCGGCTGACGCTGACCATCGCCGCGATCTCGGTGCCCCTGAACGCCGCCTTCGGCATCGCCGCCGCATGGTTCATCACCAAGTTCGACTTCCGCGGCAAGGCCTTCCTGATCACGCTGATCGACCTGCCCTTCTCGGTCAGCCCCGTCGTCGCCGGCCTCTGCATCGTGCTGATGTTCGGGGCGAATTCCTGGATGGGCGGCTGGCTGGTCGCCAACGGCTATCCCATCGTCTTCGCCCTGCCCGGCATCGCGCTGGCCACCATGTTCGTGACCTTCCCCTTCGTCGCGCGCGAGCTGATCCCGGTGATGATCGAACAGGGAAGGGCCGAGGAAGAGGCGGCGCTGACCCTGGGCGCAAGCGGCTTCCGCACCTTCTGGACCGTGACCGTGCCCAACATCCGCTGGGCGCTGCTTTACGGCGTGCTGCTCTGCAATGCCCGCGCCATGGGGGAATTCGGCGCCGTCGCCGTGGTCTCGGGCAAGGTCCGCGGCCAGACCGCCACCATGCCGATCACCATCGAGATGCTCTACAACGAATATCTCTCGGTGGCGGCCTTCAGCCTGGCCGCGGTGCTGACCCTTCTGGCCCTTGTCACCCTGCTTCTGAAAACAGCCCTGGAAATCCGCCATGCCGATCAGCTTGCCAGTTCACGCCGGCACTAGGAGACCTGCAATGCACATCCAAATCGACGAAATCTCCAAGCTTTTCGGCGCCACCGCCGCGCTGCATCCGGTGTCGCTGTCCATCCCCTCCGGTGCGCTCGTGGCGCTGCTCGGGCCTTCCGGCTCGGGCAAGACCACGCTCTTGCGCATTCTCGGAGGGCTGGAGTTTCCCACCTCGGGCCGCGTCCTCTTCGACGGGCAGGACGCCACCGGCCTAACGGTGCAGGCCCGCCGCGCGGGCTTCGTCTTCCAGTCCTATGCGCTTTTCCGGCACATGACGGTGTTCGAGAACATCGCCTATGGCTTGAAGGCCCGCCCCCGCGCCAGCCGCCCGCCAAAGGCCGAGATCGCCCGCCGGGTGCAGAAGCTGCTGGAGCTGATCCAGTTGCCCGGGATCGGCTCCCGCTACCCCGGCCAGTTGTCCGGCGGCCAGCGCCAGCGCGTCGCCCTTGCCCGCGCGCTGGCGATCGAGCCGAGGATGCTGCTTCTGGACGAGCCCTTCGGCGCGCTGGACGCCAAGGTCCGCAAGGAACTGCGGCAGGGCCTGCGCGACATCCATGACGAGACCGGCCTGACCACCGTCTTCGTCACCCACGACCAGGACGAGGCGATGGAACTGGCCGATCTGGTGGTGGTGATGTCGATGGGCCGGATCGAGCAGATCGGCAAGCCCGCCGACATCCGCGCCCGTCCGGCCACGCAATTCGTTCGCGACTTCATCTCGGCATGAGAGGGTTCACCCCTCCCGCGCCGGGTCGAAGGCCAGCAGCCGCAGCGCGTTCAGCGTGACCAGCACTGTCGCGCCGGTATCGGCCAGGATGGCGATCCAGAGGCCGGTGATGCCAAGGATCGAGGTGACGAGGAACACCGCCTTCAGGCCAAGCGCCAGCGCGACGTTCTGCCGGATGTTGCCCATCGCCGCCCGCGCCAGCCGGATAAGCGCAGGCACATCCGTCACCCGGTCGCGCAGGATGGCGGCATCCGCCGTCTCCAATGCCACATCGGTGCCCGATCCCATCGCCACGCCGACACCTGCCTGTTTCAATGCAGGCGCATCGTTGATGCCGTCGCCGATCATCATCACACCGCCCGAGGCCGCCATGCTGCGGATCGCCTCAAGCTTGTCCCCCGGCATCATTTCGGCGCGCCAGTCCATGCCGAGCCCGCCTGCGATGGCCTCCGCGGTGCGGGGGTTGTCGCCGGTCAGGATGGCGGCGCCCAACCCCATCGCCTTCAGCTGCCGCACGGCATCGGCGGCATCGGCCCGCGGCTCGTCGCGCAGCGCGATCAGGCCGAGGGGCTGCCCCTCGCGATAGACGGCGACCACGGTCTTGCCCTCGGCCTCAAGCGCCTCGGCCCGGGGAAGGGTTCCGGCCGCGATGCCGCCCGCCTCCTGCGCATGGCGGGGCGAGGCAACCCAGGCCCTTGCGCCACCGACCACGGCCTCCGCCCCCTTGCCGGGAAGGACCCTGCCCTCCCGCGCGGACAGCGCCTCGATCCCCGCCTCCTGCGCCTTTCGCAGGATCGCCAGCGCCAGCGGGTGGCTGGAACCGGCCTCCACCCCGCCCGCCACCGCCAGCAGGTCGGTCTCCGTCACCCCCGGCGCGGGAACCAGATCGGTGACGACGGGCTTGCCATGGGTCAGCGTGCCGGTCTTGTCGAAGGCCACCTGCGCGACCTTCGCCGCCGCCTCGATCACCGCGCCGCCCTTCATCAGGAGACCCCGCCGCGCGCCCGAGGACAGGGCCGAGGCAATGGAGGCGGGAACCGAGATCACCAGCGCGCAGGGGCAGCCGATCAGCAGAAGCGCAAGGCCACGATAGACCCATGTCCCCCAGTCCTGCCCCATCGCCAGGGGCGGCACCAGCACCACCAGCGCGGCCAGCCCGGTGATGGCGGGCATATACCAGCGGCTGAAGCGGTCGATGAAGCGTTCGGTCGGGGCGCGGGCTTCCTCGGCCTCTTCCACCAGCCGGACGATACGGGCGATGGTGTTGTCGGCGGCGGCTTTCGTCACCCGGATGCGCAGCGCGGCCTCGGCATTGATCGAGCCGGCGAAAACCGGATCGCCCGGGCCCCGCGTCTTCGGCACGCTTTCCCCCGTCACCGGGCTTTCATCCACGCCGCCCGTGCCCTCGACGATCTCGCCATCCGCGGGCACCCGGTCTCCGGGGCGAACCAGCACGGTCTGGCCGATCTCCAGTGCCTCGGCGGGGACTTCCTGCACTCTTCCGTCCATCTCCAGCAGCGCGGTTTTCGGCACCAAGGCGGCCAGCGCCCGGATGCCGTCGCGGGCCTTGCCCGCCGCCACGCCCTCCAGCACCTCGCCCACCGCGAAAAGGAAGACAACCAAGGCCGCCTCTTCCGCCGCGCCGATGAACAGCGCGCCGATGGCAGCAATGGTCATCAGGCTTTCGATGGTGAAGGGCTGGCCCATCCGCAAGGCCGCAAGGGCGCGCCGCGCCACCGGCGCAACGCCGATCAGGCAGGCGGCGAGGAAGGCCCAATGGCCGACCTCGGTCGAAATCAGTCCAATCGTCCAAGCGGCAGCCAGCAGCAGGCCAGTGCCGATCACCAGCCGCCCCTTGCCCGTGCGATACCAGCTTTTGCCGTGGTCCGCCGGGTCGTCGTGGGAATGGCCGGGGCCGTGATCCTGCGCCGCATGGCCCTTCCCGCCCGGCGCGATGCCATAGCCCAGCTTGCGCACCGCGCCCTCGATGGCCTCTGCCGTCGCGCCGCCCGGCGCAAGGTCCAGCGACAGCCGCTCGGCCATCAGCGCGACATTCACGCCGCTGACCCCGGGCAGGCGCTCCACCGCCCGCGTCACCTTCACCGTGCAGGCGGCGCAATCCATGCCGGTGACGGTCCACTCCCGCCGCTCTGCCCCTTGCCCTGCCATCGCCTGTCTCCTGCACTTGCCTTCATCGAATCGGCAACCTAAGTGCTCTAGCAACTAGAGCTTCAAGAGGTTTCGCATGATCCCGATCGGAAAACTGAGCGAGGCGACGGGGGTGAAGGTCCCGACCATCCGCTATTACGAACAGATCGGCCTTTTGCCCGAGCCCGGGCGCAGCGCGGGGAACCAGCGGCTTTACGGGCAGCAGACGCAGGAGCGGCTGGCCTTCATCCGCCACGCCCGCGACCTTGGCTTTCCGCTGGAGGCGATCCGGGAACTGCTGAGCCTGTCGGACGATCCCGCCCGCCCCTGCGCCGCCGCAGACGACATCGCCCGGCGGCAGTTGCGGGCGGTGAACGCGCGGATCGGCCGGCTGCTGGCGCTGCGGGCAGAACTGGAGCGGATGGTGGAGCATTGCGCCAGCGACACCATCGCCGACTGCCGGGTGATCGAGGTCCTGGGCAACCACGACCTCTGCGCGCACGACCACGCGGAGGAAGGGGTCTAGGACGGCATCCGTACTTACCGTGCAAGATTGCGCGCTGCCCTCGCCATACGTGGCCACCAACTGATGCTGCAGACAGCCGAGAAAATCTCAGCGGCACCAAATCCCATCAAGGGACATAGGTCCTTGTGAAATCGTGGCACCGCCCCCTTGTGAGCATCTCGGGAAATTCGCCCGAAAAATCCGAAACCCTGACCTCGACAGACGTGGCCGCGCGATCCCCCCGGTGGGGTCCGCTTCTGTCCTCCAGCCGGGCACCGATAGTCGCTCCTGTCGCTACACCTCGGGCTGGTCGCAACCCAATGCGTGAAGGGCAACACGATCAAGCAGCTTCTGAAGCTCGATCCAGATGCCCGGCTCACCCGGCTCCGGCTCCGGCATTGCCATGTAGTCGCGGTAGAACACAGCGCACAGCGCGACGATCTGCTTGTGCGGCAGAGGCTCCGGGCGCTTCCGCTGTGCGGCCCAGATCACCGCCTGCTTTCTGATCTGGTCAACATTCCGCTGCTTCGCCGCCTCAGGGTCTTCGGTCCGAAGGGATCGGCTGACGATCCTGTCACCCAGAATCCCCCGAAGACCGGTCGGGACGCGCTGTCGGAAAGAGTAGCCCCGGTAGCGGGGATGCTTGTACGGTCGCGCCATCTGCAAGGCCATGGTGCAGCACTCCGGTGCAGCACCGAAGTCAATCAAGCCCTTGATAACAGCCAGGTTTCTGGATTTGAACAGAAAAATGGTGCTGCAAGAGAGGATTGAACTCTCGACCTCTCCCTTACCAAGGGAGTGCTCTACCACTGAGCTACTGCAGCGCCGTCGGTGGCGGGGGAGATAGACGATGCCCGCAGCCGGTGCAACCCCCTTTTCGCCGGGCGCAGCCTCCTGCTCTGGACCGAAGGGCCGGGCTGGGATATTCAGCCCTCCATGCGCGATCCCGACCGGAAGCCTGACCCCGCCAGCCCCCGCAAACCCGCCGAAGAAATGACGCGGGAAGACCGGCTGAAGGCGGCGCTCAAGGCCAATATGGCGCGGCGCAAGGCACAGGCGAAGGCGCGGGCGGCGGGGTCCGGCGCGGACAACAACAAGAACGAATGAGGCGGGCATGGATTCGATTCTGGTCAAGGGCAACGGGGCGCTGCACGGGGTAATCCCCATCGCGGGGGCCAAGAACGCCTGCCTGGCGCTGATGCCCGCGACGCTGCTCTCGGAAGAGCCGCTGACGCTGACCAACGCGCCGCGGCTTTCCGATATCCGCACCATGACGCAGCTGCTGCAAAGCCTGGGGGTGGAGGTTTCCGCACTGCAGGACGGCAAGGTGATCACCATGTCCTCGCATGGCGCGCTGAACCCGGTGGCGGATTACGACATCGTGCGGAAGATGCGGGCGTCGAACCTTGTCCTCGGCCCGCTGCTGGCGCGGCTCGGCCATGCCGTCGTCTCCTTGCCCGGCGGTTGCGCCATCGGCGCGCGGCCGATGGACATCCATATCGACGCGCTGGCCGCGCTTGGCGCGGAGATCGAGCTGAAGGACGGCTATCTTCACGCCAAGACCCAGGGCGGGCTGAAGGGCGCCGTGCACGAGATGCGCTTCGCCTCGGTCGGGGCGACCGAGAACTTCGTCATGGCGGCCACGCTCGCCAAGGGCACCTCGGTGCTGAAGAACGCCGCGCGCGAGCCCGAGATCGTCGATCTGGTGCATTGCCTGCGCCGGATGGGCGCGCAGATCGAGGGCGAAAGCACCCCCACCATCACCATCGAAGGCGTTACCGCGCTGCGCGGCGCCACCCATCCTGTGGTGACCGACCGGATCGAACTGGGCACCTACATGCTGGTCCCGGCCATCGCCGGGGGCGAGGTCGAATGCCTCGGCGGCCGGATCGACCTGGTCGGCGCCTTCTGCGAAAAGCTGGACGCGGCGGGAATTTCGGTGTCGGAAACCGAACGCGGGCTGAAGGTCTCGCGCAAGAACGGCAGGGTGAAGGCGGTGAATGTGGTGACCGAGCCCTTCCCGGGTTTCCCCACTGACCTGCAGGCGCAGATGATGGCGCTCCTTTGCACCGCCGACGGCGTATCGGTGCTGGAGGAGAAGATCTTCGAGAACCGCTTCATGCACGCGCCGGAACTGATGCGCATGGGCGCGAAGATCGAGGTCCACGGCGGCCATGCCACCGTCACCGGGGTCGAGAAGCTGCGCGGCGCGCCGGTGATGGCGACGGACCTGCGGGCCTCGGTCAGCCTGATCCTTGCGGCGCTGGCGGCCGAGGGGGAAACCGTGGTCAGCCGGGTCTACCACCTCGACCGCGGCTATGAGCGGGTGGAGGAGAAGCTCTCCGCCTGCGGGGCGAAGATCGAGCGGATCAGGGCAGAGTGATGGCGGACGCAAGGTTCCGGGACGGCGAGGAAGGCCCGCTGCGCCTGCTGGCGCAGGAGGCGGCGGATGTGCCGGTGCTGTCGGCGCTGGTGCAGGACGCGGTGCTGACGGCGGGCGACATGACCTACGACCGCCGCCGCCGCCGCTTCGCCGCGCTGGTGAACCGCTTCCGCTGGGAGGACCGCGACGAGGCCGCCCGCGAGGGCCGCCCGTTCGAGCGCGTGCGCAGCCTGCTGGCGGTGGAAGACGTGCTGGCGGCGAAGGTCATGGGTATCGACCCGGGCCGCAAGGACGAGATCCTGTCGATCCTCTCGCTGACCTGGGAACCGGGCGAGGACGGCACCGGCCGCCTGACCCTGATCCTTGCCGGCGATGGAGCGGTGGCGCTGGAGGTCGAGGCGCTGGACGCCCGGCTGGAAGACGTGACCCGTCCCTATGTCGCGCCCTCGCGCCACGTTCCCGACCACGGCGCATAAGGCAATCGCGCGCCTTGCGGCGCAAGCTTTCTGTCTCGCCTCCGGGCGCGGGGGGCGCAACCGGCTCGGGCTTTGCCTCCGGCGGGGATATTCATGGACAGATGCAATGGAGAAGAAATCTCACCGATTTCATCTGTTCATAAATATCCTCTGGGGGCTTGGGGGGCGAAGCGCCCCCAACGGCAACGCCAGCCACAAAGGCCCCGTCCCGCCGCAACGACAAGGCCATGCGGCTTGCCGCCGCGCCGCTCCTTCAGGCCAGCATCCCGCCGTCGCTGTCGTCGCCTGCCTCTTCCAGCAGGCGGTCGATGTCGGGGATGGTGACGTGGCGCTTGCCTTCCAGGCTGATCACGCCTTCCTTCTTCAGCGCCGAGATCTGGCGGCTGACCGTCTCCAGCGTCAGGCCCAGGTAGTCGGCCATCTCCTCGCGCGTCAGCGGCAGGTCGACCACCATCCCGCTTCCGGCCAGGCGCAGGTTTAGCGAGGCATGGCGCCGCGCGATGATGGCGATCAAGGAGGCGATCTTCTCCCGCGCCGTCTTGCGGCCCAGAAGCAGCATCCATTCCCGCGCCGCGTCCAGTTCGTCCAGCGTCATCTCCAGCAGCCGCTCGGCGATATGCGGGGTCTTGCCCATCATCTCCTCGAAGGGCTTCTTGCGGAAGCAGCACATCAGCACGTCGGTGGTCGCCGTAACGTCATAGGCTGCCGTCACGCGCCCCGGCCGCCCGACGAAATCCGAAGGCAGCAGAAGGCCCACCATCTGCCGCCGCCCGTCCTCCATCGTCTGGGTCAGCGTGGCGATCCCCGTCACCACCGAGGCGACGAAGTCCATCCGGTCGCCGGACCAGACGATGGTCTGCCCGGCCTGGTAGCTGCGGTAATACTTGATCTGCTCGAGCGCGGCGAGTTCGTCCGTCTCGCATCGGGCGCAGACGGCACGGTGCCGGATGGGGCAATCTCCGCATTCGGGATGTGCCCCCACGCCAACCTGCAACCCCATGTCCGCCCTTTCGACCCTTGATCTGCATCAAGGATAGCAGCCCCTGATCAGCCTAAAGGTAGTCGCATGACAGTCGATACGCAACTCATGCGCCTCGGTCTTTTTGACGCGAGGGTGCCCAGGTATACGTCCTACCCCACCGCGCCGCAGTTCGCGGGCGGGGTGGATGCCGGCACCTTCACCCACTGGATCGAGGCCATTCCCGAAGGTTCGGCGATCTCGCTCTACCTGCATGTCCCGTTCTGCCGCAGGTTGTGCTGGTTCTGCGCCTGCCGGACGCAGGGCACCTCTTCCGACGATCCGGTGATCGCCTATGCCCAGACCCTGAAGGCCGAGATCGCGCTTCTGGCCCGCCACCTGCCCCGTGGCGTGCGGCTGTCGCGGCTGCACTGGGGCGGCGGCACGCCCACCATGTTGCCCCCGGCCGAAGTCCATGCCCTGGCCGAGGCGATCTTCGCCGTCGCGCCGATGGCGGAAGGCGGCGAGTTCTCGGTCGAGATCGACCCGAACGAGGTGGACGACGCGCGTCTGGACGCGCTGGCCGCGGCGGGGATGAACCGCGCCTCGATCGGTGTGCAGGACTTCGACCCCGAGATCCAGAAGGCCATCGGCCGCGAGCAGAGCTATGACCTGACCCGCGACATCGCCGAGCGCATCCGTGCCCGCGGCGTCCGCAGCCTGAATGCCGACATCCTTTACGGCCTGCCGCACCAGACCCCGGCCCGCATCTCGGATTCGGTGCAGAAACTGCTTTCCCTCTCGCCCGACCGCGTGGCGCTTTACGGCTATGCCCATGTGCCGTGGATGAGCAGGCGGCAGCAGATGATCCCTTCGGATTCCATGCCCACGCCCGGGGAACGGCTGGGCCTGTTCGAGACCGCCCGGCAGTTGTTCCTCTGGGATGGTTACGACGAGATCGGCATCGACCATTTCGCGCGGGCCGAGGACGGGCTGGCCGTGGCGCAGAAAGTCGGCAAGTTGCGGCGCAACTTCCAGGGCTATACCGACGACACCGCCTCGGCGCTGATCGGCCTGGGCGCCTCGTCGATCAGCCGCTTTCCGCAGGGCTATGCGCAGAACGCCTCGGCCACCGCGGCCCATACCAAGGCGATCCGCGCGGGGCATTTCAGCACCCACCGCGGCCATGTCTTCGGCGGCGAGGATCTGGTCCGCGCCCGCATCATCGAGGCGCTGATGTGCGACTTCCGCGTCGACCGGACCGAACTGGTGCGGGATTTCGGCGTCTCGCCCGGATGGGTGGACGGGATCTTCCGCGACGCCGCCGCCGGGTTCGAGGACATGGTGGCGCTGCGTGACGGGGTGCTGTCGATCCCGGTCAGGGGCCGCCCGCTGACCCGCATGGTCGCCCGCGCCTTCGACGCCTACGACCAGTCGAAGGCCCAGCATTCGGCGGCGATCTGAGGGGGGACGCCGTTCTGCCGCAGGGCGGGATTGGTCCGTCGCAGGGGGCTTGGGCGCATTCAGCCCTGCCGCCGGAAGCCGCCGTGAGCGGGTGAGAGCACCCGCCACACGAAAACCATTGCGGTCATGCGCCACCAGGCAGGTTGAAAGTGAAGATTGCCAGTGTCCGCTGTCTATGGTCTGGCAGTTTCGTATCGTGATGTGAGGTAACGAGTTGGTGTTTCGCCGGAGAAACCTGTTGTGGCCGATAATGATCTGCCTCTGGGGAGCCAATGCGTCTGCAGAAGACGTGACCCAGGACGAGATCGGCAACGCGATCCATCTGGCCACAAGCTGGCCGGACGATATGCGGGATCTTCCCTTCCATGCCGGAATCCCGGACACCTCTCTTCCATATGCGAAGCCTGAGTTCCTACGGGCAACGGGATTGGAACTGCACGCCCTGTGGTATGGCAATGTGTGGATTATATCGCATTTTCGGGCGCCAGACCGCTACGGAGTGCACTGTACGCGCGTTGGCGATGATCTGCTGGGATATGTGCAGCAGGGGGTCGTCGAAGGGGAGGTGCCAGAGGGCGTTCTCTACGTCTTTTCCAGTGCCGATCGGGAAATCCTCGCCACGATGATACCCGACGATGCCGAGGCGGCCATGCTGTGCGAGCACATCTATCGGGTAGATGGAAATGACCTGGCTGAGGTCACGGATGCCATCAATTTATCGCTCGGCAAGTGGTTCACAGACCTTCAGCCTGTGTTGGATGACATCCCGAATGCAGAGAGGTTACTCGCCAGGGGCTGGAAAGGTGATCAGGAAAGCGGGATTGCACAGCTTGAGGTCCGTGTTAACGCAACGGACGAAATGGCTGGAAAGCTGGACATTCGCATAACCACCTATAGCTGGCGGCTTCACTCTACCTCTTGATTGCCTGCACCTTGTCGCCAGTTACGAACTGGCAGAACGCGATAAGTTCCTGTCCCACTTCTTCCCGCCTTCCGCCTCCTCCACCGGCATTCCCGACCCCCGATCACGGAAACATCCCTTTTCAAACCGCCCGAAGCGGGGCAGCATGGCCGCATCGCCAAAGCCCTGCCCCGGAGACCGCCGCCATGCGCGCCCTGCTGTCCACCCTGCTGATCGCCCTCGGCCTTTTCCTCGCGCCGCCGCAGGCAGCGGCGCAGGGATGGCTGGACCAGCCCTTCGACCCCTCGCCGATGAGCCGCGAGGACATCGCCACCCTGCAGGCGGCGCTGGCCTTCTCGGGCGATTACTACGGCTATACCGACGGCATCTGGAACAAGGACGCGCAGGACGCCCTCGACGCCTGGGTCAAGCGCGAGGAAGGCGCGGCCCGCCCGCTTTACCGCCACTTGAACCGGCTGATCATGCGGCTTGAGGACGAGCGGGTCAAAAGCGGCTGGCAGCTTTTCTATTCCGACACCACCAACACCTCATACCTCCACCCGTTCGAGCTGCTGAAGTCGGTCGACAACAAGGATGCGGTGGAATTCCTGTCCGAGGACAGCGGCTTTTCCGTCATGGTCCGCTTCACCGACCAGCCCGGGATGAAGAACATCCACGACTGGTTCATGAGCCAGGCGGTGCAGGGATCGGATCCCTACCGCTACAACGACAACCAGCTGTGGATCACCTCCTCCACCATCGAGGACAACATGGTGGCCTATGCGCGGTCGGACTTCCACAACGGCAGTTGGTCCACCATCTCCATCGTGGTCTGGCCGGAATATTTCTACCATCTGAACCTGATGGCGGCCTCGATGACCGTCGGCGGCAGCCCGGCCTCGCTGATGTGGACGGACGGCGGGGTGATCGACCAGGTGATCAACGGCGGCGTCAATGCCAAGGCGCCTTCGGCCGCCTCGGGCGGCGACGGCCCGAAGGACCAGGTGCGCAGGCCGCGGGCGCCGGGCGTGGCCGAGATGCCGGACCCCGAACCGCAGCCACAGCCCGATCCGGGCGGGCCGGTGGCGATCGCCGGGAACGAGCCGGGCGGCACCACGCCGCCGCTTGGCAGCCCCGGTCCCTCTGCGCCCCTGCCCGACCCCGGCGGCACCGCGCCGCCCCTCGGCAGCCCCGGCCCGGCGACGCCCGAGCCGGGCGGCGGCGTGATCGGCGTGGGCAATCCCGGGCCCGCCCCGGTGCGCGAACCGGGCAGCCTGCCGGTCGTCAGCCCCGGCACGGCGCCCACGCCCGAGCCGAGCGCGCCCCGGGAAAAGGTCTCGGGCACGCTGAAAGGATCGGGCAGCGGCTTCTACATCGCGCCGACGATGCTGGTCACCGCCGCCCATGTGGTCGAGGGCTGCGGCGCGATGGCGATGGTGGACGGCACGCCGCTGGACGTGGTCGCCTCGGACCCGACACTGGACCTTGCCGTCCTCAGCGGAGCGCCGGACGGCGGGGCATGGCTGAAACTGTCGGCGCTGGAGGTGCCGAAGCTGGGCGAGACTGTCACCGCCCTCGGCTATCCCTATTACACCAGCCTCGACCAGGGCCTGACGGTCACCAGCGGCAATGTCAGCGCGCTGCGCGGCATCGACGGCTCGTCCAACCGGGTGATGATCACCGCCCCGGTGCAGCCCGGCAACTCGGGCGGGCCGCTCCTGAACAAGAAGGGCGCGGTGATCGGCGTCGTGGTCAGCCGCGTCGACGACATGGCGATCCTGAGCGAGACCGGCAGCCTGCCGCAGAACATGAACTTCGCCGTGCCCTCGGGGCCGCTGCTGACCTTCCTGGCGCAGAACCGGATCACCCGGCCGCAGGGCGACGGCACCGGCGGGGATGTCACCGGCGGCGTGCCCGACGGGGTGTCGAACGCGGTCGTGCCGCTTTACTGCTACCAGTGAGGCGGTTCCAGTTGCCGATCCCGGAATGAGTGACGAGCCTTCCCCCGAAAAGCCCGGCCGCAAGAACGGCCTGGCGCATTTCCTTGCCGCCGCGGGCTATTCCATCGCCGGTCTGAAACGGCTGGCGCGGGAAAGCGCCTTCCGGCAGGAGGCGGTCTTCGGCGCGCTGGCGGTGGCGGTTCTGGCGCTTTGCGGGGCCTCGGTCCCGGCGCTCCTGGGGATGGCGGGGCTGGTGCTGCTGCTGGTCGCCACCGAGGCCCTGAACACAGCGCTTGAGGTGCTGGTGGACCACCTCTCGCCCGGCTGGTCGGAGTTTGCCAAGGACGCCAAGGACCTCGGCTCTCTGGCGGTGGCCTGCGTGGTGGGGATCAACGTGCTGTATTTCCTGGGAGCGCTGGCTTTCGGCTAGGGGCCCCGGGGGTTTCAGGCGGTTGCCATCGCCTTCTCCCGCCCGGCCGAACCGCCTGGTCCCGCGAAAGATTTCCCCCTCCCCTCTGGCCATGCACCTGCGGCATGACAGGCCTGCATGCGGGCCGGTTCTGCTGCAGTGCAGAAAGTGTTATGTGTTGACCCGAGGGAGAGCCCGTCTCTGAAAGGACCAGACCGATGTCTGCCCGCCCGAAACTTGCAAAGCCCAACCCCGCCAAACCCAACCCCGCCGTGGCCTATCACGCCGACGAACGGGCGATCCTCCGCACTGTCCAGTTGCGCTCGCTGACCGCGCTGGAGCAGATGTATGCCTACTTCGGCGCCGACCGCGGCTGAAACCCGCAGGGCGCTTGCCTTGACAGTGGGCGGGACCGGGCGCATATCCGATGGGACTGGCCGGAGAAAACCCATGTTCATCCAGACGGAATCCACCCCGAACCCCGCAACGCTGAAATTCCTGCCGGGCCAGACCGTGCTCGAAGCCGGCACTGCCGACTTCCCGGGCGCGGAGGCGGCGGAGAAATCGCCGCTGGCGCGCCGCATCTTCGCGGCGGGCGGCGTGACCGGCGTCTTCTTCGGCAACGACTTCGTGACCGTCACCAAGGCCGAGGACGTGGAATGGCAGCATATCAAGCCCGCCATCCTGGGCGCGATCATGGAGCATTACCAGTCCGGCGCCCCGGTGATGGAAGGCTCTCCCGCCCCCGGCGGCGGCCATGCCGAGCATTCGGGTGAGGATGCCGATATCGTCCGCCAGATCAAGGAGTTGCTGGACACCCGCGTCCGCCCGGCGGTGGCGCAGGACGGCGGCGACATCACCTTCCACGGCTTCGACCGCGGCGTGGTCTACCTGCACATGCAGGGCGCCTGCGCGGGCTGCCCCTCCTCGACCCTGACGCTGAAGATGGGGATCGAGAACCTGCTGCGGCATTACATCCCCGAAGTGACCGAGGTGCGCCCTGTCGCCGCCTGAACCGCTTCTGGCCTTCGACACATCGGCGGCGCATTGCGCCGCCGCTTTGCTTTTGCCGGGCGGACGTGTGATCCAGCGCGAGGAACCGATGCAGAAGGGCCAGGCCGAACGGCTGGTGCCGATGCTTGAGGAGGTGCTGGCCGAAGGGGGGATCGGCTGGCGCGACCTGCGCCGCATCGCCGTGGGGGTGGGGCCGGGAAATTTCACCGGCGTCCGCATCTCCGTCGCCACCGCCCGCGGATTGGCGCTGGCGCTGGATATCCCGGCCATCGGCGTGACCCGGCTGGAGGCGCTGGTTCACGGCCTGCCCCGCCCGCTGCGGGTGGCCGAGGATGCGCGGCAGGGGCTGGCCTATGTGCAGGACTTCCCCGGCGGCGCGGCACGACTGGAGCGGGCGCAGCCCTTTGCCGGTCCCGCGACCGGCAGCGCGGCGGGGAACGCGGCCTTGCCGCCTGCCATGCCGATTGCCGAGGCCATCGCCCTGATCGCCGCCTCCCGCACGCCCGGAGCGCCCCCTGCCCCCTTCTACCTGAAGGGCGCCGATGCCGCCCCGCCCTCCGATCCGCCGCCGGTGATCCTGCCGTGACCCCTGCCGACCTTGCCGCGCTGCACCGGCGCTGCTTCCGCACCCCGCCACCGTGGAGCGAGACGGATTTCGCCGCCTTCACCGCCGATCCGCTGGCTTTCCTGCTGGCCGAGGGCGATGCGGGCTTCCTGCTGGGCCGCGCCGTCGCGGGCGAGGCGGAATTGCTGACGCTTGCCGTCGCCCCGGAAAGCCGCCGCCTCGGTCTTGGCCGCAAACTGGTGGCGCGGTTCCTCTACCAGGCGCGGCTGCGCGGCGGGACTCGGGCCTTCCTTGAGGTCAGCGCCGAAAATCCTGCCGCCATCGCGCTTTACGAATCGGCGGGCTTTGCCGCCGCAGGCCGCCGCCGGGGCTATTACGCCTCCCCCGAAGGCGGGCGCATCGACGCCATCGTCATGGCGCGCGACCTCTGACGCCAGGTAAGCCGCGCATCCTGACCAAAGCGTCAGGAAACGCCGGGCGATCACGCGAATCCGACTTGACCCCCCGGGGGCCTTCCCGACTAATCTGACCCATGATCCACCCGCGACCGGGCCTTTCCGGCGGACTGGGTGGCCCTGTGCCCTTATCAACCGGGAGAGCAACCCATGACCGTGATGAAATCCCTTGCCGGGGCGACCGCCACCCTGGCCCTGATGGCCGGCGCCGCGCTGGCTGAACCCGCGCTGATCTTCGACCTCGGCGGCAAATTCGACAAGAGCTTCAACGAGGCGGCCTTCAACGGTGCCGAACGCTGGGCCAAGGAAACCGGCGGCACCTACAAGGAACTGGAGATGCAGGACGAAGCGCAGCGCGAGCAGTCGCTGCGCCGTCTGGCCGAGGCAGGCGCCAACCCGGTGGTGATGACCGGCTTCGCCTTCGGCGATGTGCTGGCGAAAGTGGCCCCCGACTTCCCCGACACCAAATTCGCCATCATCGACATGGTGGTGGATGCGCCGAACGTGAAGTCGGTGGTGTTCAACGAACATGAAGGGTCGTATCTGGTCGGCATGATGGCCGCGCTGGCCTCGAAGACCGGCACCGTCGGCTTCATCGGCGGCATGGACATCCCGCTGATCCGCAAGTTCGGCTGCGGCTACGCGCAGGGTGTGCTGGCGGTCAACCCGGACGCCAAGCTGGTACTGAACATGACCGGCGACACCCCGGCGGCGTGGAACGACCCGGTGAAGGGCGCGGAACTGGCCAAGGGCCAGAAGGCGCAGGGCGCCGACGTGATCTATGCCGCGGCGGGCGGCACGGGCATCGGCGTGCTGCAGGCCGCTGCGGACGAGGGCATCCTGTCCATCGGCGTCGACAGCAACCAGAACTACCTGCACCCGGGCCAGGTCCTGACCTCGATGACCAAGCGGGTGGACAATGCGGTCTACGCGGCCTTCACGGAAGGCGAGGCGCTGACCCCCGGCATCAACGTCATGGGTCTGGCGAACGAAGGTGTCGGCTATGCGATGGACGAGCACAACGCCGCGCTGGTGACGCCCGAGATGCAGGCCGCCGTCGACGAGGCCGCCGCCAAGATCAAGTCGGGCGAGATCGTGGTCCACGACTACATGTCGGACGACACCTGCCCGGCCGCGACGTTCTGATCCCCCGGCAGGGACAATGACGGTGCCGCGCCGGTCTTCCGGCGCGGCACATGTGCAAGGCCAGCCGAAGCCGCGGCAAAAGCGGCGGGCGGCCTGCGGGACGGGGGAAACTGCATGGAAAACGGCGCTCATGCCATCGAACTGAAGGGCATCTCCAAGGCCTTCGGTCCGGTGCAGGCGAACCGCGACATCAACATCGCCGTGCCCAAGGGCACCATCCACGGCATCATCGGCGAGAACGGTGCGGGCAAATCGACGCTGATGTCGATCCTCTACGGCTTTTACCGCGCCGATGCCGGGCAGATCCTGATCGGCGGCAAGCCGACCGCCATCCCCGACAGCCAAAGCGCCATCCGCGCCGGGATCGGCATGGTGTTCCAGCATTTCAAGCTGGTGCAGAACTTCACCGTGCTGGAGAACGTCATCCTCGGCGCCGAGGACGGGCCGATGCTGAATGCCTCTCTGGCCAAGGCGCGGAAGGTGCTGGCGGACCTGTCGCAGGAATACGAACTCGACGTGGACCCCGACGCGCTGATCGAGGACCTGTCGGTCGGCCATCAGCAGCGGGTGGAGATCCTCAAGGCGCTGTATCGCCAGGCCGATATCCTGATCCTCGACGAACCCACCGGCGTGCTGACCCCGGCCGAGGCGGACCACCTGTTCCGCATCCTCAAGGGACTGAAAGCGCAGGGAAAGACCATCATCCTGATCACCCACAAGCTGCGCGAGATCATGGAAGCCACCGACAACGTCAGCGTCATGCGGCGCGGCACCATGGTCGGCACGGTGAAGACCGCCGAGACCAGCCCCGAGCAACTGGCCGAGCTGATGGTGGGCCGCAAGGTCCTGCTTGAGGTCGAGAAAGGCCCCGCCGCGCCGGGTGATGTGGTGCTGGCCGTGCAGGACCTGCGGGTGCAGGACGAGCATGGGGTGGAACGCCTGAAAGGCGTGTCGTTCGAGATCCGCGCGGGCGAGATCCTCGGCATCGCGGGCGTCGCCGGAAACGGCCAGTCCGAACTGATGGAGGCGCTTGGCGGCATGATCCGCGCCACCGGCACCGTGACCCTGAAGGGCCAGCCGCTGCCGCTGTCCGGCAAGGGCGCCGACGGGCAGAGCCGCCGCCGGGCAGGCATCGCCCATGTGCCCGAGGACCGCCACCACCACGGGCTGATCCTCGACTTCACCGCCTGGGAGAATGTGGCCTTCGGCTATTTCAACGAACCCGAATACCAGAAGAACGCCCTTCTGATGGATAACGAGGCGCTGCGCGAGGACACCCGCAGGAAGATGGAGAAGTTCGATGTTCGCCCGCCGGATTGCTGGCTTCCGGCGAAAAGCTTCTCGGGCGGCAACCAGCAGAAGATCGTCGTCGCCCGCGAATTCGAGCAGGACCCCGACCTGCTGCTGGTCGGCCAGCCCACCCGCGGCGTGGACATCGGCGCCATCGAGTTCATCCACAAGCAATTGATCGCACTGCGCGACGCAGGCAAGGCCGTGCTTCTGGTCTCGGTCGAACTGGACGAGATCATGTCGCTCAGCGACCGCATCGCCGTGATGTTCGACGGTCAGATCATGGGCTTCCGCGACCCCGAAAGAACCGACGAACGCGAGTTGGGGCTTCTGATGGCCGGGATCACCGGAGAAGAGGAGGCCGCGTGATGGAACGTCTGCCGCGTTGGGCCGATGTCGCCCTTGTGCCGCTGGTCTCGCTGGTCCTGGCCTTCGCCATCGCCGCGCTGGTGATCCTTGCCATCGGGCAGGACCCGTGGGAGGCGATCACGGTGATGGTGCAGGGCTCGGTGATGAACGCCTACGGCTGGGGCTATACGCTTTACTACGCCACCAGCTTCATGTTCACCGGGCTGGCGGTTTGCGTGGCCTTCCACGCCAGCATGTTCAACATCGGCGGCGAGGGGCAGGCGCTGCTGGGGGGCCTTGGCGTGGCGCTGGTCTGCCTGTTCATTCCATGGCCGCACTGGTCGCTGGCACTGATTGCGGCAACGGTCTCGGCCGCGGCCTTCGGGGCGATCTGGGCGGCGATCCCTGCGTATCTGCAGGCGAAGCGCGGCAGCCATATCGTGATCACCACGATCATGTTCAACTACATCGCCGCCAGCCTGCTGCAATACCTGCTGGTCAACACGCTGAAGCCGGTGGGTCAGGCCGACCCGGCCTCGGCCAATTTCCCGCCCGCAACGCACCTTCCGGCGCTGAACGACATTCCGCTGATCAACCTGATCTTCACCAAGGCGGTGCCTGCGAACGTCACCCTTTTCATCGCGCTGGCCATGGCGGTTCTGGTCTGGATGCTGCTGTGGCACACGCGCCTCGGCTATCAGATCCGCGCCTTCGGCAAGTCCGAGGCAGGCGCCCGCTATGCCGGGATCAACCCGACCTTCATCATCATGGTGGTGATGCTGATCTCGGGCGGGCTGGCCGGGATGATGGCGATCAACAACGTGATGGGCGAGGCGGAGCGCCTGCTGGGCAACTCGGCCAGCGGCGCGGGCTTCATCGGCATTGCGGTGGCGCTGATGGGGCGCAACCATCCGCTGGGCGTGGTGCTGGCGGCGCTGCTGTTCGGCTTCCTGTTCCAGGGCGGCGCCGAGCTTGGCCTCTGGACCAAGATCCCGATCGAGATGCGGATCGTGGTGCAGGGGCTGGTGATCCTGTTCACCGGCGCGCTGGACGTGATGGTGCGGATGCTGCTGGTGCGGGTTTTCGCGCTGTTCCGCCCCCGTGCGATGGAGGCCGCGTGATGGATTACGCCACCTTCCTGCAAATGCTGGACAGCACCCTGCGGCTGGCGACACCGCTGATGCTGGCCTGCATCGCCGGGCTTTATTCCGAACGCGCGGGCATCTTCGACATCGGGCTTGAGGGCAAGATGCTGGCTGCCGCCATGTGCGCAGGCGCGGCGGCGGCGATCAGCGGCTCGGTCTGGTGGGGGCTGCTGGCGGGGATCGGCGGGTCGATGGTCTTTGCCGCCATCCATGGCGTGACCTCGATCACCTTCCGCGGCAACCAGCTGATTTCCGGCGTGGCGCTGAACTTCCTTGCCTCCGGCCTGACGGTGCTGGTGGCGCAAAGCCTGTTCGGCCAGGGCGGCCGCACCCCGGCGCTGAGCGGCGCGGCCCGGTTCCAGCCGATCACGCTGCCTTTCGCCGAGCAGATGAAATCCGTCCCGGTGATCGGCCCCTTCTACGAAGAGGTGATCTCGGGCCACCCGCTGCCGGTCTATGCCGCCTTCGCGGTGGTGGCGCTGACATGGTGGGTGCTCTACCGCACCCGCTTCGGCCTGCGCCTGCGCGCGGTGGGCGAGAACCCCGCCGCGGTGGATACGGCGGGCGTCAGCGTCAAGGGCCTGCGCTTCGTCGCGGTGATGATCACCGGCGTCCTGTGCGGCCTTGCGGGCGCCTATATGGCCACCGCGTTGCAGGCGGGCTTCGGCAAGGAGATGACGGCAGGCCGCGGCTATATCGCGCTTGCGGCGCTGATCTTCGCCAAATGGCGGCCGGTGGCGGCGATGTGGGCCTGCCTGCTGTTCGGCTTCTTCCAGGCGCTGGCGAACCGCCCCGACGTGGTGGAGGCGGTGGTGCAGGTCAAGGTCCCGGTCCCCTTCCTGACCGCCCTGCCCTATGTGCTGACCGTCCTTGTCCTTGCGGGCTTCGTCGGCAAGGCCATCCCGCCGCGGGCGGGGGGCCAGCCCTATGTGAAGGAACGCTGAGCCGGGGAAACCGGCTCAGCCCGTCGCTTCGTCGGCCTCGTAGGCGTCGATGATCCGGGCCACCAGCGGGTGGCGCACCACGTCCTTGGCGGTGAAGTAGTTGAAGCTGACGCCCTTCACCCCCTTCAGGATCCGCTCCGCCTCGGACAGGCCCGAGGCGACGCCGCGCGGCAGGTCGATCTGGGTCCGGTCGCCGGTGATCACCATGCGCGAGCCCTCGCCCAGTCGGGTCAGGAACATCTTCATCTGCATCGAAGTGGCGTTCTGCGCCTCGTCCAGCACCACGAAGGCGTTCGACAGGGTGCGGCCGCGCATGAAGGCCAGGGGCGCGATCTCGATCCGCTTCTCGGCCAACAGCTTCTCGACCTGTTTCGCGGGCAGGAAGTCGTTCAGCGCGTCGTAGAGCGGCTGCATGTAGGGATCGACCTTCTCCTTCATGTCGCCGGGCAGGAAGCCGAGGCGTTCGCCCGCCTCCACCGCCGGACGGCTGAGGACGATCCGCTCCACCGCGCCCGAGATGAACATCGTCACCCCGACCGCCACTGCAAGATAGGTCTTGCCGGTTCCCGCCGGGCCGATGCCGAAGCCCAGTTCGTTTGCGAAGAGATTGGCGACATAGGCCTTCTGCGCCTCGGTCCGCGGCTCGATCGGCTTTTTCCGGGTGCGCAGTTCCATGCCGGGGTTGAACAGCTCGATCTGCTCGCCCTCGCCCGCCGGGGCCACCGGGCGGCCCATCCGCATCGCGCCGTCGATATCGCCCGCGGCCACCGTGCGCCCTGCCTCGAGCCGGGCGTAAAGGCTGCGCAGCACCGCCGCCGCCTGGTCTCGCGCGCCCTTGTCCCCGATCACCGCCAGCCGGTTGCCGCGCCGCAGGATGTGAACTCCCATCTGGTGTTCCACCTGGGCCAGGTTGCGGTCGAATTCTCCGCAGAGGTCGATCAGCAACCGGTTGTCGGGAAATTCGAGGGTGGTTTCCACCATGTCCTCGGGGCTGGTCGGGGGGGTCAGCGCGCTGATGCCCAAAAAGGATCTCCTTCGTTCAGAGGGCCCGTGACGGAAGCCTGCGCCACACCCCGCGATCTGGCAAGGTCTTTTGCAGGCACCCCCATATCTTGCGGGCCTTGATGCAGGATTTGTGACAATTCGCGGCAAAGACAAGGGGCATGGCGAAATTCCCGCCCCCGGGGACGGAAACGGGATGCTCCGCCGCCTCAGCCCGGAAGCCGGACCGCCGCCAATGAGTTCGGGGCCGAGGCCGTGACGCGGGCGCGGACCAGATCGCCGATGCGGCCCCCGGCATCCTCGACATGCACCGCCATCAGGTGTTGCGACTTGCCGACCATCTGGCCCGGGCGGCGGCCGGGCTTTTCGTAAAGCACCGCGACCTCCTGCCCCACCATCGCCGCCTGCGCCGCCTGCTGCTGCGCGGTGATCAGCGCCTGCAGCGCCTGCAACCGCCCGTCCGCCACCTCGGCAGGCACCGGCGCCTTTTCCGCCGCCGGAGTGCCGGGACGGGCGGAATATTTGAAGCTGAAGGCCGCGCCGTAGCCGACGGCCCGGACCAGCGCCATCGTCGCCTCGAAATCGGCATCGGTCTCGCCGGGGAAACCGACGATGAAGTCCGAAGTCAGCAGGATGTCGGGCTGCGCCGCCCGGATGCGTTCGACCAGCCGCAGGTAATGATCGGCGGTGTGCTTGCGGTTCATCGCCTTCAGGATACGGTCGCTGCCCGACTGCACCGGCAGGTGCAGATAGGGCATCAGTTGCGGCACCTCGGCATGGGCGGCGATCAGGTCGTCCGCCATGTCGTTCGGGTGGCTGGTGGTATAGCGGAGACGGTCCAGCCCCTCGATCCCGGCCATCTCCCGGATCAGCCGGGCCAGCGTCCAGCCGTCGCCGCCATGATAGGCGTTGACGTTCTGGCCAAGCAGCGTGATCTCGCGCACCCCGCGGCCGACCAGATCGCGTGCCTCGCGCATCAGACGTTCGGCGGGGCGAGAGACCTCGGCGCCGCGGGTATAGGGCACCACGCAGAAGGCGCAGAACTTGTCGCAGCCCTCCTGCACGGTCAGGAAGGCGGTGGGGCCGCGCAGCGCCTTGCGCGCGGGCAGGTGGTCGAACTTGTCCTCGGCGGGAAATTCGGTGTCCACCACCCGGCCCTCGGCCTTCACCATCTGCGGCAGGCGGTGATAGCTTTGCGGCCCGACGACGATATCCACCAGCGGCATCCGTTTCAGGATCTCCTCGCCCTCGGCCTGCGCCACGCAACCGGCGACGCCGACCTTCAGGTCCGGGCGTTCGGCCTTCAGCGGCTTCAGCCGGCCAAGGTCAGAATAAAGCTTCTCGCTGGCCTTCTCGCGGATGTGGCAGGTGTTCAGAAGCACCATGTCCGCCTCTTCCAGCACCTCGGTCTGGACATAGCCCTGCGCGCCCATGGCCTCGGCCATGCGCTCGCTGTCGTAGACGTTCATCTGGCACCCGTAGGTCTTGATGAACAGTTTCTTCGGCTCTGCCATTCCCGCGCCTCCTGCGGCCCGGCTTTTACACCCCCCAGCCCTCCACGGCAACGCCACCCCCTTGCCTTGCGGCCGGACTTCATCGATTCTGGAAACAATCGGCCCGCCCCGCGGGGAATGGCCCCGGCGGCAGGAAGGCAATGCGCTACAAGGATCTGGAGACGTTCATCGGCACCGCCGCCCCGGCCTTGGCCAAGGGGCCGGTCGCCATAGTCATGGCCGAGGATGCGGTCGAGATCGACAGCACCCTGCGCCACCACCTGCAGACCGGCTTCCACACCGTGATGCTGCTGGCCCCGGAGGAGGTGACGCTTCCTGCGGAACTTGAGGGGCGGGTGCATCACGTCCTGCACGACGTCTATGCCGACGCCGCCCTGCCCGACGCGGTGAACCGGATCAATGATGCCGCGCCGGGGATCTGGATCTACTACTGCTACAACGCCGAATACCTGTTCTTCCCGTTCTGCGAATCGCGCTCTGTCCGCGACCTGCTGGCCTTCCATGCCGAGGAACGGCGCGAGGCGATGCTGACCTATGTCGTCGATCTCTATGCCGGCGACCTCGACCGCCACGGCAATGCGGTGTCGCTGGAGGATGCGCATCTGGACCGGTCGGGATATTACGCGCTGACCCGCAAGGACGCCGAGCGGAACTGGGCCGAGAAGGAACGGCAGATGGATTTCTTCGGCGGGCTGCGCTGGCGGTTCGAGGAGTATATCCCCTGGACCCGGCGCAAGATCGACCGCATCTCGATCTTCAAGGCCAGGAAGGGGCTGCGCCTGCGCCCCGACTTCACCTTCAACGACGAGGAGCTGAACACCTTCGCCTGCCCCTGGCACCACAACCTGACCGCGGCGGTCTGTTCCTTCCGCACGGCAAAGGCGCTGCGCACCAACCCCGGCAGCCGCTTCGACATCCAGAACTTCCGCTGGCACAATTCGGTGCCCTTCACCTGGCACAGCCAGCAACTGATGGACCTGGGGCTGATGGAACCGGGGCAGTGGTTCTGAGAGCGCCCGCATTGGGGACCGGTGAAATGGAAGAAGAGCCGTTCTTCAATTTCATCTGTTCATGAATATCCCCGCCGGAGGCACGTCCGAGCCGGTTGCGCCTGAAAGGCGCAGAGGCGAGACACAAGGCTTGCGCCGCAAGGCGCCCGGATCAGCGGCGGCGCAGGCGGATCACCACCTCGACGCGGGCGATCTCGGTCCCCTCGGGTGCGGCGGGAAGGCCGGTGATCTTCAACTCGTCCTTCGGCGCGTCGGTCAGGGTCGCGCTGTCTTCCCAGTAGAAATGCGGGTGGTCGTCCATGCGGGTGTCAAAATAGCTTTTCGACCCGTCGACCACGACCTCGTTCATCAGGCCCGCATCGCAGAAGGCGCGCAGCGTGTTGTAGACGGTGGCAAGGCTGACCTTCTCGCCCGCGGAACTGGCCGCGGCATATAGTCCCTCGGCGGTGACATGGCGGTCCTCGCCGTCGCCGACCAGAAGGCCCGCAAGCGCCAGACGCTGCCGCGTGGGCCGCAAGCCCCCGTGCGCCAGCCAGTCGGCCCCCCGCCTTTCCGCCACAGTCGTCATGTCGCAAACCCGTTGCCCATAAGGATATATATAAAACCCGGTGCATCCGAATCAACCGGATTCCGCCCACAGCGCGCCACGCCGCGCCTTGCTTACCGTTCCATGCCTCTGTTACACGGGTTGGCAACAATCTTTCGCAGAGGGGATGCGCGGCATATGGGTCTTTATCCGACCAGCTTCGACAAGGAAGACCTGCTGAAATGCGCAAGGGGGGAACTGTTCGGGCCGGGCAACGCCCAACTTCCCGCGCCGCCGATGCTGATGATGGACCGCATCACCGACATTTCCGAAGACCGCGGCGAACATGGCAAGGGCCATGTCGTGGCCGAGTTCGACATCACCCCGGACTTGTGGTTCTTCGACTGCCACTTCCCGGGAAACCCGATCATGCCGGGCTGTCTCGGCCTCGACGGGCTGTGGCAGTTGACCGGCTTCAACCTGGGCTGGCGCGGCTGGCAGGGGCGCGGCTATGCCCTTGGCGTTGGCGAGGTGAAGCTGACCGGCATGGTCCGGCCTGACCGCAGGAAGCTGACCTATTACGTCGATTTCACCAAGGCGGTGCAGACCCGCCGCCTGACCATGGGCGTCGCCGACGGCCGGGTGGAAGCCGATGGCGAAACCATCTATCTGGTCAAGGACATGAAGGTCGCCCTCTCGGCGAGCTGACCTGAAGGAGAACCCCATGCGCCGCGTCGTCATCACCGGGATCGGCATCGTCTCGCCCATCGGCAACGATGCCGCCGAAGTGGAAGCCTCGCTGCGCGCGGGGAAATCCGGCATCGTCTTCGCCCCCGACTATGCGGAACACGGCTTCCGCAGCCAGGTCCACGGCACCGTCAAGCTGAACGTCGAAGACCACATCGACAAGCGCGACCTGCGCTTCATGGGCGACGGGGCGGCCTATACCTTCATCGCCATGCGGCAGGCCATTGCCGACAGCGGGCTGACCGAGGCCGAGGTGTCGAACGACCGCACCGGCATCATCGTCGGCTCGGGCGGGCCTTCGACCAAATCGTTCTTCCGCGCCCACAACGTGGTGCGCGAAAGCGGCAGCCCCAAGCGGATCGGCCCGTTCGGGGTGACCAAGGGCATGTCCTCCACCGTCTCGGCCTGCCTGGCGACGCCGTTCAAGATCAAGGGCGTGAACTATTCGATCACCTCGGCCTGCTCTACCTCCGCCCATTGCATCGGCAACGGCGCGGAACTGATCCAGATGGGCAAGCAGGACGTGGTCTTCGCCGGCGGCGGGGAAGAGCTGGACTGGACGCTGAGCTGCCTGTTCGACGCCATGGGCGCCATGTCGTCGAAATACAACGACGCGCCCGAGACCGCATCGCGCACCTATGACGCCACCCGCGACGGCTTCGTCATCGCAGGCGGCGGCGGTGTCGTGGTGCTGGAGGAGTTGAACCACGCCCTGGCCCGCGGCGCGAAGATCTACGGCGAGGTCACGGGCTACGGCGCCACTTCGGACGGGCATGACATGGTGGCCCCCTCGGGCGAGGGCGGCGAACGGTCGATGCGGGTGGCCTTGTCCACCCTGCCGCAGGGCCGCCGGATCGACTACATCAACAGCCACGGCACCAGCACCCCCGTCGGCGACATCACCGAGATCGAGGCGATCCGCCGCGTCTTCGGCCGGGGAAGCACGCCCCCCGTCGCCTCCACCAAGTCGCTGACCGGCCATTCCCTTGGCGCGACCGGCGCGCATGAGGCGATCTATTCGCTGATCATGATGGACAAGGGCTTCATCGCCGCCTCGGCCAATGTGATCACGCCCGATCCGGCACTGGACCCGGGCGAGATCGTCACCACGCTGCGCGAGGGTGTCGAGATCGACGGCGTGCTGTCCAATTCCTTCGGCTTCGGCGGCACCAATGCCACCCTGGTCATGTCGAAATATCTTGGCTGAATTTTCAACGGTTTCATTTCAGGAGGCCTGAATGGCAGACCTTATGAAGGGCAAGCGCGGCCTTGTTATGGGGGTTGCGAACGACCGTTCCATCGCCTGGGGCATCGCCTCGGCCCTGGCGGCGGAAGGGGCGGAACTGGCCTTCTCCTACCAGGGCGAGGCTTTCGGCAAGCGGGTCGCGCCGCTGGCGGCCTCGGTCGGGTCGGATGTGCTGGTGGATGTGGACGTGACGGACGAGGCGTCGCTGGATGCCTGCTTCACCGCGCTGAAGGACCGTTGGGGCAGGCTGGACTTCGTGATCCACGCCATCGCCTTTTCCGACAAGAACGAGCTGACCGGGCGGTTCATCAACACCACCAAGGGCAACTTCCTGAATTCGCTGAACATCTCCTGCTTCAGCTTCATCGATGTGGCGCGCCGGGCCGAAGGGCTGATGACGGAAGGCGGCAGCCTGATCACCCTGACCTTCCAGGGCTCGAACCGGGTCTCGCCGAATTACAACGTGATGGGCGTGGCCAAGGCGGCGCTGGAATCGGCGACGCGCTATCTGGCGAACGACCTGGGGCCGCAGGGGATTCGCGTCAACGCCATCTCTCCCGGCCCGATGAAGACGCTGGCCGGCTCCGCCATCGGCGGCGCGCGGGCGACCTTCCGGCATACGGAAGAGAACGCGCCAATGCGGTCCAACGCGACGCTGGAAACCATCGGCGGCACGGCGGTCTGGCTGTGCTCCGACTACGGCGCGGCCACGACGGGCGAGATCATCCACGTCGACGGCGGCTATCACGTCCTTGGGTTCCCGCAGGCGGAGAACCTCTGAGTCCGGCCCGACCTGTCATCTCCACGCACCTGACTTGCAGGTCCCCGCTTTCGCGGGGATGACACTTCCGGGGGCGGGCCGACAGCTATCGCATGAGGGGGCCTCGGTTCCCTACCCCTCTTCCAACCCCTCCAGATCCGACAGATACCGCACCAGCGGCTCCCGCAATCCCTGCGCCAGCAGCACCCGCCGCACCGCGGAACTGGCGCCAAGGATGCACAGCCTGCCCCCCTTGCGCTCCAGCTTGCGCGCCAGCACCTCGAAGCTTCGTGCGCCGGAGCTGTCGATCATCGGCACGTCGCCGAAGTCGATGACGAACCGGCGCGGGCGGTCGGCGATGCGATCCAGAACACCCCCGACATGGGCGGCCGAGCCGAAGAAGAACGGTCCGTGCAGCCGGTAGAGGATCAGGTCGCCGCGCTGCGCCGCCTCTTCCCCCTCGGGCGCCTCCAGTTCGGTCCCCTCGGACATCCGCTTGATGAAGACCAGCCCGGCCAGCGCGAAGCCGACCATGATCCCCTCGGTCAGGTCGCGGAAGACCACCAGCAGGAAAGTGCTGACCACGATCAGCGCATCCCCGCGCGAGCCGCGGACCAGCGTCCACAGTTCTTCCTTCTCGATCATCCCCCAACTGACCACCGCCAGCACCCCCGCCAGCGCGGCCAGCGGGATATAGCCCGCCAGCGGCGCCGCCACGACCATCACCGCCAGCAGGAACAAGGAATGCAGCATCCCCGAGACGGGGCCATGCGATCCGGCCCGCACATTGGTCGCCGTGCGGGCGATGGTGCCGGTGACGCAGAAGCCGCCGAAAAGGGCCGAGCCGATATTGGCCACCCCCTGCCCCACCAGTTCGGCGTTCGACCGGTGCCGCGCCCCCGACATCCCGTCGGCCACCACGGCGGACAGCAGCGACTCGATCGCCCCCAGCAGCGCGAAGGAGAACGCCCATGGCGCGGCAGCCGCCAGCGCCTCGCCCGACAGCGCGGGCAGAGCGGGCATCGGCGGCAGGTTGGGCAGCGCGCCGAAGCGGCTGGATATGGTCTCGACCGGCAGATGCAACCCCGCCGCCGCCACCGCCGTCAGCACCACCGCGATCAGCATTCCCGGCCAGTGCGGCCGCCAGCGCCGCAGGCCAACGATCACCCCCACCGACAGCGCGGCGATGCCGAAGGCGGCGGGCGTCACCGTCCCCCGTGCCTGCCATAGCGCCGTCAGCTTGTGAAGGATCTCGGCCGGCTCTGCCCCCGGCAGGGTCAGGCCGAACAACTCCTTGATCTGGCTGGCGAAGATGATCAGCCCGATCCCGGCGGTGAAGCCCACCGTCACCGGATAGGGGATGAACTTGATATAGGTCCCCAGCCGCAGCGCCCCCGCCGCGATCAGCATGAAGCCCGACAGGAAGGTGGCAAGGATCAACCCCTGCACCCCCGTCGCCATGGTGCAGGCCGAGACCAGCACGATGAAGGCCCCGGCCGGCCCGCCAACCTGGAACCGGCTGCCGCCGAGCGCGGAAACGAGGAAGCCGCCCACGATGGCGGTGTATAGCCCGCGCTCCGGCCCCACCCCGCTGGCGATGGCGATGGCCATCGACAGGGGCAACGCCACGATGGCGACGGTCAGCCCGGCCAGGGCATCGGCCTTCAGGTCCGAAAAGCTGTATCCTTCCCGCCAGACCGTCACGATCTTCGGCAGAAACTCGGTCAGGCCATTGTGGCCCCGCGCGGTGTCGGTCATCTTTGCGTCCAGCAAGGGATGCGCCAGTAATCGCTGGCCGGTCGTGGTGCTTGAATGACGCCAGATGACGCCCCAGCCAGCTTGCTGTCAATCACCAACGGAACATGCCATGTCTGCCGAAACCCCTTCCCGCCGAGATCCCGTGGCCGATGCCGATGCCGCCTCGCGGGCCGAGGCCCTGTCGCTGCTGGAGACCGGCCACGCCGCCCTGGCCTGGACCGACCCGGACACCGGCCATCCCGGCATCAGCCGCATCACCTTCGCGCGCGACCCCGAGGCCGGGCCGATGACGCTGATCTCGGGCCTTGCACCGCATTACCGGGCGCTGAAGAAAAGCCCCCACTGCGCGCTGATGGTGGGCGAGGTGGGGCCGAAGGGCGACGCGATGACGCACCCGCGGCTGATGATCCGCGCCCGGGCCGAGTTCGTGCCCGCCGATGCGCCGGAACGGGCCGCGCTGCGGATGCGCTGGCTTGAGCGCAACCCAAAGGCCACGGTCTACATCGACCTGCCGGACTTCTCCTTCGTGCGGCTGGTGCCGCAGTCGGGCCTGTTGAACGGCGGCTTCGCCCGCGCCTTCCGCCTGACGGCCGAGGATCTGGCAGGCTGACCGCGAAGGCGAGACCTTCTTCGAAAGCGCCCGGTGCCGAAGGAGCGGCCCCTTCGGGACCGCCCCCGGCTGCTGCCCTGCCGGATGTCACACCGGCACGTCCATCCGTATCACCGCGGTGACCTTGCCCTTCACCGCCTCGCCCCAGCGGATATGCGCCTGCATCCCGCCCGCGCCCTGCCCCGGCAGCGCATTCGGGAAGGCGTAGCGCGCTGCATTGGCCGCCGTGGTGATCGCGCCTTCCGGCATCACGCTTTCCACCATGCGGATGCGCCCGCCGAAGGGGATGTAGCCCGAGGCATCCACCACCCAGGTATCGGCCGCCGTGTTCTGCGTATGGCTGACCACGATGGGGTTCTGGATGGTCTGGGCCACCTGGTTGTAGGTGTTCCCCTCGACCCGCACGTTCCTCGACCGGGCGAAATCCAGCGTGGCGAAGGAGGTGTCCACCATTTCCACCCGGTCCACCACCGCGTTGAACACCCGGAAGGTGTTGTTCACCAGACTGAACCCGTTCAGGAAATGGCCCGAACCATAGGGCTTCACCACCAGCCAGCGGAAAGCGCTGGAAACGTCCGAAGCGATGAAGATGTTCCCCACCACGTTCAACCCGCCGAAGCTCAACTCGTTGTTGAAGCCGGGCTCGGGGTCGTGCTCGTTGCCCCATTCGATGAAGCAGTTGTCGATGTAGTTGCCGGAAACCACCGTGGCCACATTGGTCTGGGTGAAGACCAGCCCCGCCACCCTTACCCCTGCCGTCGCACCGTCTCCCTGGAAGAAGTGGTTGTTGCAGATCATGTGGCTGGTGCCGTTCATCACCGCGAAATGCCGGAAGCGCACAACCCGGTTGTTGCGGATCTTCGCATCGTTGGCCTGCACGTTCACCGCGATGGTGCTGCGGTCCTGCGCATTCAGCGCCTGCTCGTCCGACAGGAACTGGCAGGCATCGATCCACATCCCCTGGCAGCCCGACCCGGCCGAGGTGATCCCGCGATCCTTCGGGCGGTTGAAGGTGCAGTTGTCGAAGCGGAACACCGACCCCGCCAGCGCCATCATCACGCCCGAAGCAAGGCCGAGACAATTGAACTCCACCTCCTGGATCTCGAACCGTGACAAGAGCGAGAAGCCGCTGAAATCCAGCAGGTATCTGAAGCGGGTGAAGCTATAGGTCCGCGTGCCCGCCGCGCCGTAAAGCGGCTGCGACAGCTCCACCGTGCCGGCGCCGACGTTCTTCGACTTCACATAGACCTCGCGTCCCACGCCGGTGGCCTGCACCAGCGCGCCGATGGGAATATTCGCCACATTGGCCACCCCGGTCAGCCGGGTGGAACTGGCAGGCGAATAGGTCCCGACAGAGGTGACGGTCTCGCTGCTCCAGCCGGGGGAGATGACGGCGTTCAGCGACCCGTTGCGCAGCACCCGGCGGTTCGAGAACGAGGTCAGCCCTGACAGCGCCGCCACATCGATCGGCCCGTCCAGATCGACCCGGCGGCCCGACATGTCGAAGGTGACGTGGTCGGAAAAGTAGAACAGCGCCTGCAAGGCACGCTTGAACCCCTTCAGATCGCTGCCATAGGCGCGGGAATAGGTTTCCAGATCGAAGTTGCGCGTCAGGATCAGGCGGTTGGCCGCGGGCTGGATCACCGTGCCCTGAAAGCGGATGGGCGAGTTGATGGTCAGGTTCCCCGGCAGGTAGTAGCTGCCCGACGAGACCAGGATCGTCCGCCCCGCCGCCGCCGCATCCGCCGCCTGGAAGGCCGCCGAGTCATTCGTCGTCCCGTCGCCCCGGGCGCCGTAGTCGCGCACGTCGACCATGTCCATCAAGTCGCGCAGGAAGACCTGGGTGACATCTTCAACCACCAGATCGTCTATCCTGACCGTGCCGCCGTTCGGTCCCGTCAGGTCCAGCCCGATATGGGCAAAGGCCGCCGAGGCACCCCAGGCCATGGTCACGCCGGTCCGGTTGCCCGCCCCCACGATCGCCTCGATGGTGACCACCTCGCCATATTGCGTCAGCGCGACGGATGGCCCCGCCTGCACCACGCTGCCGCCGACGTTGCTCTCGGCCAGATTGCCCACCCAGGCCGCGATGCGGACGGACGGCAGGTTGCCCGAAATCGCCTTCACCCGCGCGGTGATCCGCAGATACATGTCCTGCCGCAGCGGCGTCTGGGTGAAGCAGCGCAGCCTCTGCGTGGCCGAGGTCTTCTGCATCTCCAGGCAACCGCCGAAGTCCTGGTCGCTGGTCACCAGCGCTGCATTCGCCACGCCCTGATACGACGCGTCGCCCGGACGGCCGTTGTTGCTGGACCACAGGTTCAGCCCGGCCGCGAAGGCCGGCGGCATCAGGACCAGCCCCTCGGTAATCGCCTTGTTCATGTCAGTTCCCCTTGCCTCATGGGTGATCGCGGGCGGCAAGGGTCCGGAGCGGACGCCACCGGCCCCCTCGCGCCTTGGGGCAAGGGAGGTATCGGCGATGGGTTAACGGGACCTCAGGCCCGCGTTCGCGGGCCGTGGCAGGGCGCAACGGCAGGCCGCCTCAGCCCGGCTTCGGCGGGTGGTAGCGGGTGGCGCTCCACTCGGCGTCCACGGCGCAGGATTTCGTGTCGCGCCAGCCAATGCCGCGCAAGGCTGCCCGGACGGCGCTTTCGCCGGGATCTGCGGCCGTTCCCTTGCGGTGCAGCGTCCAGATCGGACAGCCCCGGGTCAGGGTCAGGGCCGCCGCCAGCGCCTCCGGCCCGTCCAGAACGGCAAGGATCAGCGCCGCTTCGGCCGGCTGCACCTCAACCACGCCCGCCATCGCCTCGCGCAATGCGGGCGGTGCAGGTCCCATGAGATGCACTGCCAGCCCCGGCGCCAGTCCCAGCTTCCCCGCAAGCGTCGGCACCGGTCTGGCCAATGCGCGGACCCAGGCCGCCGCCTCGGCCCCGCCCAGCCGCAGTGTCAGCGGCGCACCATCCGCCAGAAGGTGCAGCACCGGCCCCTCGGCCCGCCATCCGGCCAGATCGCTCCGCGCGATGCGCGCCCGCAAGGCGCCGCGCAGGATCAGCGCGTCGCCCTCCAGAAACGCCTTCACCGCGCCCGTCTGACCCAGATATTCGGCTTCGGCTGCCGCCTCGCGCCCCATGCCCCTCACCCCCCGTCCCGGACAGGATGGCGCAAGGCGGCCGCAAGCGGCAAGGGCGATCAGCCCGAAACCAGCCCGCCCGCCAGCGCCTTTTCCATCAGCGCCACGGTTTCCTCGACGCCGTAAAGCGCGATGAAGCCGCCGAAGCGCGGGCCGTCGCTGGCGCCCAAGAGCACCTCGTAAAGCGCCTTGAACCAGTCGCGCAGCGGCTCGAAGCCATGCTCCTTGCCGACGGCGAAGACCATCGACTGAAGCGCCTCGTCATCCAGCCCGCCGTCCCAGGCTTTTAGCCGGGCCACCAGATCCTCCATCGCCGCCCGCTCCTTGTCGGTGGGCAGGCGGAAGACGCGGGTGGGCGCGATCTTGTCGGCAAAGTAGCGCACCGCATAGCCCGCCGCCGCGTCGAGGTCGGGGTGCGTTTCGGGCGATGCCTCGGGCGCATAGCGCCGGATGAAGCCCCACAGCCCCTTGGCATCCTTCGCCCCTGCCACCGAGGCCAGGTTCAGCAGCATCCCGAAGGACACCACCATATGCGACTCCGGCGGCTTGCCGCCGTGGATATGCCAGACCGGGTTGTTGACCTGCTGCTCCACCGGCTGGTCGGGGAAGGCGCGCAGCTGCTGGTGGTATTCGTCCACCGCCCGCGGGATCACGTCCCACCACAGCCGCTTGGCCGTCTTCGGCTTCTGATACATGAAATAGGACAGGCTTTCCGAGGCCGCATAGGTCAGCCATTCGTCGATGGTCAGCCCGTTGCCCTTGGACTTGGAAATCTTCTGCCCGTGTTCGTCGAGGAACAGCTCATAGGTGAAGTGATTGGGTTTCCTGCCCCCCAGCACCTCGCAGATGCCGTCGTAGATCGGGGTGTTGGTGGAATGGTCCTTGCCATACATCTCGAAATCCACGTCCAGCGCCGCCCAGCGGGCGCCGAAGTCGGGCTTCCATTGCAGCTTCACATGGCCGCCGGTCACCGGCAGCGTCCATTCCCGGCCTTCCTCGTCGTCGAAGGTGATGGTGTGGTTCACCTTGTCGACATGCTTCATCGGCACATAAAGGACACGCCCCGTCTCGGGGTGGATCGGCAGAAAGCAGGAATAGGTCTGCTGCCGCTCCTCGCGCAAGCTGGCCAGCATGATCTCCATGATCGCCTCGTAACGCTCCGCCGCCAGCTTCAGTGTGTCGTCGAAGCGGCCGGACCTGTAGAACTCGGTCGCCGAGATGAACTCGTATTCGAAGCCGAAAGTGTCGAGGAACCGCCGCAGCATGGCGTTGTTGTGGGCGCCGAAGCTGTCATATTCCCCGAACGGATCGGGGACGGATGTCAGCGGCCGCTGCAGGTTCGCCTTCAGCATCTCCTGCTGCGGCACGTTGTCGGGCACCTTGCGCATCCCGTCCACGTCGTCGGAAAAGCAGATCAGCCGGGTCGGGATGTCGGAAATGATCTCGAAGGCGCGGCGGATCATCGTCGTCCGCGCCACCTCGCCGAAAGTGCCGATATGCGGCAGGCCCGAGGGGCCGTAGCCGGTTTCGAACAGGGCATGGCCCTTCTTCGGGTCCTTGCCGCCGAACCGTTTCAGGACCGCGCGGGCCTCTTCAAAGGGCCAGGCCTTCGAATTCATCGCCGCATCGCGCAGGGAAGTCATGCTTTCCACTCCTGAAATGCCCGTGACACCGCGTCCCGGGCGCCCCGTCCTCTATTGCCGCCTGCCGTCGGGGTCAATAATCTCTGGCCCAACCGCAAATACGAGGCCCGCAATGTCCGAAAACGCCCCCATGTCCGCGCAGGATGCGCTTGTCGCCGTCATGGTGGCCTGCTCGGCCTCGGACCAGAACATGCGCACGGCAGAGCTGGTGGCGATCCAGCGCATGGTCAACCACATGCCGATCTTCGCCTCCTACGACGCAGACCGCATCCGCCGGGTCAGCCAGACCGTCTTCGACCTGTTCGAGGAAGAGGACGGCCTTGACGCCCTGTTCGGCCTGATCCGCGAGGCATTGCCCGAACGGCTTTACGAAACCGCCTATGCGCTGGCCTGCGATGTGGTCACCTCCGACGGGCGGCACAGCCAGGTGGAACTGAGGATGCTTGAGGAAGTCCGCGAGGAACTGCACATCGACCGCCTCCACGCCGCCGCCATCGAATGGGGCGCGCGGGTGCGGCACATGCTGCCCTGAACCGATATCCGCGCGGCAATCGCCGCTCTCAGGCGTAAAGCCCGGCCCACCGGCTGATCAACTGCCCCTGCAACCGCCGCGACCGCTTGATCCAGGCCGAAACCCCTTCCGGCCCCTCGCGCTGCGCCACCGGCACCGCATCGCGCCGCGCCGGATCGCCGGTGAAGATGGCGAAGACCATCTCGCGCCCCCCGGGCGGCACGATATGCCCCGCCAGCCCCGAGACGAAGTTCAGCGTCCCCGACTTCGCCAGCACCTTCACCGGATGGTTCTTGATCTCCTTGCCCTCGGCATCCTTCATGCCCACGTCGCGCAGGATCGGCTTCAGCCCCATCCCGCCGCGATGCGCCGCGACCAGCGCCTTCGCCATGTCGGCCGCCGTGATCCGCGACGCCGCGCCAAGGCCGGAATGATCGGCGAAGCTGGACACCATCCCCAGCCGCCCCGCCGCCCAGTCCGTCATCGCCCGGCCCGAGGCCGCCAGCCGCGCCTGATGGCTGGAGGTCAGCCCGCAGCACTCCGCCGTGATGTTGGTGGAAAACTTCAGCATGTCGCGCAAGACGACGGTCAGCGGCTCGCTTTCCGCCCGGCCGATCTCGGCACCCTTCGGCAGGGCCGCCGCGACCTCGCCCCTCGGCAGGTCGATCCCCTGCGCGCGGGCCAGCACGCGGAACACCTCGGCCACATAGGCCGCCGGTTGCCGCACCGGCAGCCAGCGGCTGCCGCCCTTGCCAAGCGCGGCGGAGGCCACCGTCCAGTCCTCGCGCCCCGGCGACTGGTCATAGGTGAAAAGCGGGCTCTCGCGCTTCACCACCCGGCCGGTGATGCCCGACACCGACGGCACGAAACGCTCTCCCCGCGCATCCAGATTGACCTGCCAGTCGCCCCCGGCCTTCTTCCATTCGAAATAGACCCGATTGAAGTTCAGGTTCAGCCCCGAGATCGCCGGGTCGTAGCCGACATGCACCGGCTGGTCGTCGGCGATCGTTTTCAGCCGCGGCAATGCGCCGTCCCAGACCAGGAACCGCCCCGTCACCCCCTTCAGCCCGCCCTTGGCCAGCCGCGCCACGAGGTCGCCCAACTGGTCGGTCTGCAAGGTCGGATCACCGCCGCCTGCCAGCACCAGATCGCCCTGCACCACGCCGCCCCTGACCGGCCCCGTCGCCAGCACCCGGGTGACGAAGCGATGCCCCGGCCCCAGTTTCTCCAGCGCGTAAAGCGCGGTGATCGCCTTGACGACCGAAGCCGGGGGCAGCTTCGCCTGCGGCTCATGCGCCTCAAGCACCGCGCCCGTGGCCGCATCGGCCACCACGAAGCCCACCGTGCCGCCCAGCTTCGCCGCCGCGATCAGCGCCTCGAAGCCCGGCGCCGCGGAACCCGAAGAAGCCGTCCCCTTTCCCCGCGCCATCGGGCGGGGAGAGCGGTCCATCACCTCGGCCAATCCGGGCGAGGCCAGCCCCGCCATCAGCCCCGCCAGAAAATACCGCCGGTCGATCAAATCGAGTCCCCCATGGATATACCGTCCTTCTACCGGATTCCCCGCCGCCTGCACCAGTCACGCCCCGATCACTCCGGGGTGAGGGGATCAGCGCCGCCACTCCCCCTTCGCCCGGATCTCGGTCGACGAGGCATCGTTCATCGGCACGTTGACGAAGACCCAGGCCGGCCCCTGGCGCCGCGCAAGGTTCTCTCCCCGCCCGACCCGGTGGCCGCGGAACACCTGAGCCGCCACCGACAGCCGCGCCTTCAGCCCCGATCCCGGCCGTGCCAGCACCCCCACCGGCGCCATCGCCATGATGTCGCGCCAGCGGTCCCAGCGGTGGAACTGTGCCAGATTGTCGGCCCCCATCAGCCAGACGAAGGTGACGCCCGGGTAAAGCTGCCGCAAGCGCCGGATGGTGTCCGCCGTGAACCGCGTCCCCAGCCGCGCCTCGATATCCGTCACCACCACCCGCGGGTCACCCTTCAACAGCGCCTGCGCATGGGCGATCCGCGCCGCCATCGGCGCCGGTTGCCGCGCCTTCAGCGGATTGCCGGGGCTGACCAGCCACCACACCCGGTCCAGCCCGATCCGCTTCAGCGCCTCGCGGGTGATATGCACATGGCCGTCATGCGCCGGATCGAAGGACCCGCCCAGAAGCCCGATGACCATGCCCGGCCGCGCCTTCGGAAGTCCCGCCCGCATCGCCTTCCCTTCGTTGCCCTTCCCCCGCAATCCCGCTATCTGATCCCGATCCGCCGGAAAAGGGAGTCCCGCCATGGCCAGCTACCAGTATGTCTACCACATGGACGGCGTGTCCAAGACCTATCCGGGCGGCAAGAAGGTGTTCGAGAACATCCGCCTGAACTTCCTCCCCGGGGTCAAGATCGGCGTCGTCGGCGTCAATGGCGCGGGGAAATCCACCCTGCTGCGCGTCATGGCCGGCTGGGACAAGGATTTCACCGGCGAGGCCTGGGCCGCCAAGGGCGCGACCGTCGGCTACCTGCCGCAGGAGCCGAAACTGGACGAGTCGCTGACCGTGCGGGAAAACGTCAAGCTGGGCGTGGCGGAAAAACAGGGCAAGCTGGACCGCTACAACGAACTGGCGATGAACTACTCGGACGAGACCGCCGAGGAGATGGCCGCCCTGCAAGACCAGATCGACGCCGAGAACCTCTGGGATCTCGACAGCCAGATCGACGTGGCGATGGAGGCCCTGCGCTGCCCGCCCGACGACGCCAATGTCGCCACCCTTTCGGGCGGGGAAAGGCGCCGGGTCGCGCTGTGCAAGCTGCTGCTCGAATCGCCCGACATGCTGCTCTTGGACGAACCGACCAACCACCTGGACGCCGAGACCATCGCCTGGCTGCAAAAGCACCTGATCGAATACAAGGGCACGATCCTGATCGTCACCCACGACCGCTATTTCCTCGACGACATCACCGGCTGGATCCTGGAACTCGACCGCGGCCGCGGCATTCCCTACGAAGGCAACTATTCCGCCTGGCTGGAACAGAAGGCCAAAAGGCTGGCGCAGGAGGCGCGCGAGGACCGCGCCACCCAGAAATCGCTGGAACGCGAACTGGAATGGATCCGCGCCGGGGCCAAGGCGCGGCAGGCCAAGTCCAAGGCCCGGATCGCTGCCTATGAGGAAAAGGCCAGCCAGTCCGAGCGCGAGAAGATCACCACCGCCCAAATCATCATCCCGAACGGCCCCCGCCTCGGCGGAAAGGTGATCGAGGTCGAGGGGCTGGCCAAGCATTTCGGCGACAAGCAACTGATCGAGGACCTGTCGTTCAGCCTGCCCCCCGGCGGCATCGTTGGCGTGATCGGCCCGAACGGCGCGGGGAAATCCACCCTGTTCCGCATGCTTACCGGGCAGGAACAACCCGACGCGGGCACCATCACCTTGGGCGACACGGTGAAGCTGGCCTATGTCGACCAGTCCCGCGACGCGCTGGACCCGAACAAGACGGTGTGGGAGGAAATCTCCGACGGGCTGGAGGTTCTGGAACTGGGCGACGCCACGATGAACTCGCGCGCCTATTGCGGGGCCTTCAACTTCAAGGGCGGCGACCAGCAGAAGAAGGTGGGCCTGCTGTCCGGCGGCGAACGCAACCGCGTCCACATGGCAAAGCTCCTGCGCCGCGGCGGCAACGTGCTGCTGCTGGACGAACCCACCAACGACCTGGACGTGGAGACCCTTCAGGCGCTGGAAGCCGCCTTGGAGGATTTCGCCGGTTGCGCCGTGATCATCAGCCACGACCGCTTCTTCCTCGACCGTCTCTGCACCCATATCCTTGCGTTCGAGGGCGACGCCCATGTCGAATGGTTCGAGGGCAACTTCGAAGCCTATGAGGAAGACAAGGTCCGCCGTCTGGGACCGGATTCGATCGAACCGAAGCGGGTGAAATACAAGAAGTTCACGCGGTAGATCGGGGTTTTACCCCACCACTTCTGCGGCCACGGCGCGGCGGGTTAGACCCCCGCCCCGCGCACCTGCCGGGAACCATCCCGCTTCCCCCGCGTTGCCCTCCGAACCTGCAACGGAGGCATCCATGAAAGGCGCTCTCGCCTGGCTGATCGGCATCCCGATCCCGATCATCATCCTGCTCTACCTGTTCGACGTCTTCTGACATCCCCCGGGCCGCCCCCCCCTGCGGCCCGGCCCTTTCCGGGCGGCTTGCAATTGTTTCCGGATATCTACCGAAACCCCGTCGATCCGATCCTCCGTCCACGATAAGCTGCACAACCTTTCCGTGAAAGCGCCGCATTTACGCCCCATTCTCCAACTTTCCTGATCCTGCAGGAACAGGAGACCGGAATGGCCGCAATTCTCACCATCGCCTCGGGTTTCCTTGGCCTTGTCGCCGGTCTGATTTCCCTTCTTTTCGGCGGCTCCCTCCTCACTGCATTCCTCATCTGGATCTCGGTCGGCCTCGTCACAACGATCCTCGGCCTCGCCGTTTCGCTGATCCCCGCTTCCGCCGCGATTCGCGCCCGATCTTGATTTCTGGGGCAAAAAGCCTCATAAGACAGGGTGCGACGTTATCTCTCGACCTGTCTCCGACCATCGGCACAGCCTCGACCACAGCTGACTGCGCCAGGCCGCCGCACTCCCGCGGGCGGCACCACGACAGGAGACATCACGATGGCCAAGGGCACCGTGAAATGGTTCAACGAGACCAAGGGATATGGTTTCATCGCCCCGGAAGGCGGCAAGAAGGACGTGTTCGTCCATATCACCGCGCTGCAGCGCGCCGGGCTGACCAGCCTGAAGGACGGCCAGCCGGTCACCTTCGATATCGAATCGGGCCGTGACGGCCGCGAATCGGCGACCAACCTTTCGCTGGCATAAGCCGGACGACGGAAACGCGAAGGGCGGGCCGCACTGGCCCGCCCTTTCGCATTTGCCCCGCCCCGCAGATCAGGCAGCGCGCCACATCAGCCGGTCGCGCAGCGCATGTTCGAAGCCCACCCGCAGCGACACCGCCGACAGGGGCGCGCGCAGGCAGACCGGCGCGGTCCGCTCCTGCGGGAAGACCTGAGCGGCATGATCCGCGCTGACCAGGATCATCGGGATCCGGCTTTTCACCGCCGCCAGCGTCATCGCGGCCCGCGCGCCGGCCTCGGCCCCGCCAAGCCCGTCGCATTCCATCACGAACAGCCCGTATCCCATCGGGTCGTCGATCATCGCGGCAAGGGCGGAATAGATCTCGGTCTCGATTTCGACCAGGCCGCCAAGCCCGGCGATGCGATCCTGCAGCGGCGTCCGCTCATCCGGCGACAGCAGAAGCACCCGCACCCCCCATCCCACCGGCAAGGCCGCCGCAGTGTCGAAATCATGGGTGATCTGCATGGATGTCTCCTTGGGCCCTGGTTCGGGACAAGGGCACCTTGCACGACACCTTGGTTGAAACTGTGGGCTTTTCCGGGAATTTTCTGGAAGGATCGCCACAATTCCGTCGTGGTTGCCCGGCGCAGCATTTCCGCGCAGACTGGCCGCAGAATCCCCGCGGACAGCAGGAGAAGCCGGATGAAACACGCCAATCTGACCAACTGGGCCGAGCGGGTGGACCTTGCGGCCGCTTTTCGCTGGACCGTGCGGGAGAACATGCACGAGGCGGTGTCGAACCACTTCTCGCTTGCGGTGAACCCGGAGGGCACGCGCTTCCTGATCAATCCGAACGGGCGGCATTTCTCGCGGATCACGGCGTCGGGCCTTCTGGAACTGGATGCGAACGATCCCGCGACGATGGACCGGCCCGACGCGCCGGACCCTACCGCCTGGGGACTGCATGGCAGCATCCACCGGGCCTGCCCCCATGCGCGCTGCCTGATGCATGTGCACTCGATCCATGCCACGGTTCTGGCCTCGCTGGCCGACAGCAGCCTGCCGCCGATCGACCAGAATACCGCAATGTTCTTCGGGCGTTACGTGGTGGACGACCATTACGGCGGCATGGCTTTCGGCGACGAGGGCGCGCGCTGTGCGGCGATGCTGGAGGATCCGAAGATCGGCACGATGATCATGGGCAACCATGGGGTGCTGATCATCGGCCGGACCGTGGCCGAGGCGTTCAACCGGCTTTATTATTTCGAGCGGGCGGCCGAAACCTATATCCGGGCGCTGCAGACCGGGCGGCCCTTGCGGGTGCTGCCGGACGAGGTGGCCGAGAAGACCGCCCGGGAATGGGAGGACTATCCCGGTTATGCCGAGAATCACCTGAGGGAAATCAAGGCCTTGCTGGATTCCGAGGCGCCGGATTACGCCTCCTGACCGCAGGCCGGGCCGTCAGGAGAAGAACGGCGGCGCCTGCATCGTGTCCGGCACCGGCACCCCCATCCGCGTCAGGATCGAGGGCGCAAGGGCCAACTGGTCCAGCACAACATCTTGCGGCGGCAGTTGCGCGGAACCGAAGTAATAGAAGGCGAAGTCGCGCTGATCCTCGCCGGTGCCACCGTGATGGCCGCGGGCGTCCTGGCCATGGTCGGCGGTGACGATCACCTCGTAGCCCGCCTTGCGCCAGCGCTGGATGAAGGGGGCGAGGGTGGCGTCCATGACGTAGCAGGCATGGTCCATTTCGGTGCAATCGTGGAAGAAACGGTGCCCCATGCTGTCCAGCGTGCAGGTGTGGAGAATTCCGTAATCTATTGATTTCACTTCACAAAGCCGTGTCAGCGTACCGAAGAGGTCATAGTCCGCCGGGGTCATCTGGTTCACCAGCCCATAGCCGTGCATGGTGTGGAAGCGGCCATGGGTGATCGGGCCGCCGGGTTCGTCGTATTCGATGTCGCGCACCACGTCGAAGGGCGAGCGGTTGAAGAACTCGGACCAGTAGGAATGCGTCACCGCGCCGGTGACCCTGCCCGCCCGCGACAGTTCCGAGAAAACATCAGGGAAATCAAGGCGATGGATACCCGCATTGCCCCAGATGCCATGCACCTGCGGCGGCAGTCCGGTGTGGATCGAGGCATAGCAGGAGGCCGAGGTGGAAGGCAGGACGGAGCGTATCCGGCGCACCCGCGCATGGCCCTGTTCGACCCAGCCTTCGAGGTTGCCGAAGAGGCGGCGCCAGTTCCGGTATGGCACCCCGTCGAGGATGATCAGCAGCAGTCTTGTCACGTCTGGAAACCGTCTGGCATTCGTCTGGCATCGGTATGGCAAGATGTATGGCAAAAGGCGCCACGGCGGAGCCCCGGAAGGCCCCGGCCCGATCCTTTCGGGAGTATCGGCACCCGGTCAGTTCCCCGCGCTGGCCATCTTGCGATGGGCGATCACCCGCTCCAGCCAGCCCAGTTCCATCTCGGGAACCGAGGACAGCAGGAGGTCGGTATAATCGTCATAGGGCGGGGCCAGCACATCGCTCTTCTGGCCGTAGCGCACCACCGCGCCCTTGAACATCACGGCGATCTTGTCCGAGATCGCCCGCACCGTCGCAAGGTCGTGGGTGATGAAGAGATAGGCCACGTGGGATTCGGCCTGAAGGTTCAAGAGCAGCTTCAGGATGCCGTCCGCCACCAGCGGATCCAGCGCCGAGGTCACCTCGTCGCAGATGATCAGCTTCGGCTTCGCGGCCAGTGCGCGGGCGATGCAGACACGCTGCTTCTGGCCACCCGACAGTTCCGCCGGGTAGCGGTCGGCGAAGCCCTTGCCCATCTCGATCTGGTCCAGAAGTTCCTGCACCCGCCGGTCGCGCTCGGCCCCCTTCAGGCCGAAATAGAATTCCAGCGGGCGGCCGATGATCGTGCCGACGGTCTGGCGCGGGTTCATCGCCGTGTCGGCCATCTGGTAGATCATCTGGATTTCGCGCAGGTCGTCCTTGGTCCGGCCGCGCACGTCGTTGGAAAGCGTACGCCCGGCAAAGGTGATCCGGCCGGAGGCCGGCGGCAGAAGGCCGGTGATGGCGCGGGCCAGCGTGGACTTGCCCGAGCCCGATTCGCCCACCACGGCCAGCGTCTGGCCGGCCGGCAGGTCGATGGTCACGTTCTTCAGCACGTCGAAATTGGTGCCGCGGTAGCGGGCGGTGACGTTCTGCACCGACAGCACCGGCGGCGCCTCCGGCTTCTCGTCATGTTCCAGCGACCGGACGGAGACCAGCGCCCTGGTATAATCCTCGCGCGGGGCGTTGATGATCTGGTCGGTGGTGCCCAGCTCGACCATCCGGCCATGGCGCAGCACCATGATGTCGTCGGCCACCTGCGCCACGACGGCAAGGTCGTGGGTGATGTAGAGCGCGGCGACATCAGTATCCCGGATCGCCTCCTTGATCGCGGCGAGAACGTCGATCTGGGTGGTCACGTCCAGCGCGGTGGTGGGCTCGTCGAAGATCACCAGATCGGGCCTGGGGCAGAGCGCCATCGCCGTCATCACCCGCTGCAACTGCCCGCCCGAAACCTGATGCGGATAGCGCTGGCCGATGGTTTCGGGATTGGGCAGGCCCAGCTTGCGGAACAGCGTCACCGCCCGCGCCTCGGCCTCGGCCTTGCCCATGATGCCATGGGAAAGCGAGGTCTCGATCACCTGCTCCATCAGCCGCTTGGCCGGGTTGAAAGAGGCGGCGGCGGATTGCGAGACATAGGTGACTTCCTTGCCGCGCAAGGCCCGCAGGGCGGCAGGCGGGGCGGTGCGGATGTCGCGCCCGTTCAGCCGGATCGTCCCGCCGGTCAGCCGAACCCCGCCCCGGCCATAGGACATGGCGGAAAGGCCGATGGTGGACTTCCCCGCGCCGGATTCGCCGATCAGCCCCAGCACCTTGCCGCGCTGAAGCTGGACATCGACGCCATGGACCAGCGTCACCTCTTTCGGCGGCTCGCCGGGCGGGTAGGCGGTGGCCTCGATCACGAGGCCCTTGATGTCGAGAAGCAGGTCGTCAGCCACCGCGGCCTCCTTTCAGGCTGGAGGTGCGGGTCAGTATCCAGTCCGCCACCAGGTTGACGCTGATCGCCAGCGCGGCGATGGCCAAAGCGGGCAGCAGGGCGGCGGATTTGCCGTAGATCAGCCCGTCCTTGTTCTCTTTCACCATGCCGCCCCAGTCCGCCAGCGGCGGCTGCACGCCGAGGCCGAGGAAGGAAAGGGTCGAGATGAAGAGCACCGCGAAGATGAAGCGCAGGCCGAATTCGGCGACCAGCGGCGAGAGCGCGTTGGGCAGGATCTCGCGGAAGATGATCCAGCCGCCCCTTTCGCCGCGCAGCTTGGCGGCCTCGACATAATCCATCACCGCGATGTCGGCGGCAACGGCACGGGAAAGGCGGAAGACGCGGGTCGAATCGAGGACGCCGATCACCAGCACCAGCACGGTCAGGTTCAGCGGCAGCACCGACAGAAGCACCAGCGCCACGATCAGGGAGGGGATCGCCATCACCAGATCGACCGCGCGGGACAGGAGCTGGTCGATCCAGCCGCCCTTGACCGCGGCAAGGAAGCCCAGGAACGATCCCAGCGAGAAGGAAATGACCGAGGCGGCAAGCGCCACGAAGATGGTGATCTGCGCGCCGTAGATCAGCCGCGAAAGGATGTCGCGGCCGATGGTGTCGGTGCCCAGCCAGAAGCTGGCCGAGGGGCTTTCCCAGACGCCGCCCACCGGGGCGTTGATCGGATAGGGGGCGATGAAATGGGCGAAGACCGCGATGAAGACGAAGGTGCCGGTCAGCACCATCCCGATGAGGGCGGAGAAAGGTATCCTCATTTCGGGTGCCTCAGCCGCGGGTTCGCCAGAATGCCGATCACATCGGCCAGCATGTTCAGGAAGATGTAGACGGCGGCGAAGATAAGCCCGACCGCCTGCACCACCGGCAGGTCGCGTTTGGTCACGTGGTCCACCAGATACTGGCCGAGGGCGTTGTAGTTGAACACCACCTCGACCACGACGACGCCGACCACCAGATAGGCGAGGTTCAGCATCACCACCGCGACCACCGGCGCGATGGCATTGGGAAAGGCGTGGCGCCAGATGATGGTCATCGGCGACAGGCCCTTCAGCTCGGCCGTCTCGATATAGGCGGATTGCATGACGTTCAGGATCGCCGCGCGGGTCATCCGCATCATATGGGCAAGGACGACCATCACCAGCACGATGACCGGCAGCGCGACGGCCTGCAGCTTGGCCCAGAAGCCCATGCCCGGGAAGGTCATCGCGGTGGGCGAGAACCAGCCCAGCTTGACGCCCAGAAGATACATGACGATGTAGCCCGCCACGAATTCCGGCAGCGAGATCGTCGAGAGCGTGATGCCCGAGATCACCTTGTCCGGCCATTTCCCGGCATGGCGCGCGGCGACGAGGCCGAGGATGATCGCCAGCGGCACCGCGATGGCGGCGGCGCAGCCGGCAAGGAACAGCGTGTTGCCCAGCCGCTGGCCGATCGAGGTGGCAATGTCGGCGCCGTTGGTCAGCGCCTTCCCGAGGTCGCCGGTCAGGATGCCGCCGAGCCATGTGATGTAACGGGTCAGCGGGGGATCGTTCAGCCCCAGCTTCTCGCGCAGGTTCTCAAGCGCCTGCGGTGTGGCCGACTGGCCGAGGATCGCCTGTGCCGTGTCGCCCGGAAGCGCCTCGACCCCAAGGAAGATCACCGCCGAGACGGCGAGGAGCAAAAGGAGGCCCAGCGCGATGCGCTGGACCAGAAGTTTCAGGATCGGATGCACCGGCGGGGCCTCAGGCCAGCCAGCATTTCGCCGTGGCGCGGTAGTTCATCATCTCGGCGTTGGGATCGTCGACCCAGCCTTCGAGCGCCGTGCTGACGCCCGCGACGAATTCGTTGAACATCGGCAGGATCAGGCCGCCCTCGTCGCGCAGGATATGCGCCATCTCGGAATATTGCGCCTTGCGCTTGTCCTGGTCCAGCTCGGCCCGCGCGGCCATCAGAAGCTCGTCGAACTTGGCGTTCTTGAAGCGGGTGTCGTTCCATTCCGCCGTGGAGAGATAGGCGGTGGAATACATCTGGTCCTGCACCGGGCGTCCGCCCCAGTAGCTGGCGCAGAAGGGTTCGACGTTCCAGACGTTCGACCAGTAGCCGTCGTCCGGCTCAAGCTGCACCTGCAGCGGGATGCCGGCCGCATTGGCCGAGGCGGCGAAGAGGTTGGCCGCATCCACCGCGCCGGGGAAGGCACCCGGCGCCGCGCGCAGGATGATCGGGCTGCCGTCATGGCCGGATTTCTTGTAATATTCCGCCGCCGCCGCCGCATCGTATTCGCGCTGCTCGATGCTGTCGTCGAACAGCGGATAGGCCGCGTTGATCGGGAAGTCGTTGCCGACCGAGCCGAGCCCGCCGAGGATCTTGTCCACCATCTCCTGCCGGTTGATGCCCAGCTTCAGCGCCATGCGCAGGTCGTTGTTGTCGAAGGGCGCCTTGTCGACATGCATGATGAAGACATAGTGGCCGCGGCCCACCGCGCGGCGCACCTCGACCCCCGGCGCGCCTTTCAGCAGTTCCACGATCTTCGGATCGATCCGGTTGATCATGTGGACCTGACCGGCCTGCAGCGCCGCGGTGCGGGCGGTGTTGTCGTTGATCGACAGGATCTCGATCTCGTCGGCATGGCCGATGTTGGGGTCGAAGTAGTTGGGGTTCTTCTTGAAGGCGTAACGGACGCCCGGCTCGAAGGTCTCCAGCAGGTAGGGACCGGCGCCGATCCCCGCGGTCGGGTTGTCGTAGCCGCCGCCCGGCTGGATGATCAGGTGATAGTCGGTCAGCAGGTAGGGAAGGTCGGCAGAGGGGGCGTCAAGCGTCAGTTCCAGCTTGTCGCCTTCGGCCTTCATCTCCGAGATGCCCTTGACGATGCCGAGCGCGCCGGATTGCGCGTTCTCGTCGGTGTGGCGCTTGTAGGTGGCCATCACGTCCTCGGCCGTCACCGGCTGGCCGTTCGAGAAGGTCACGCCCTGGCGGATCTTGAAGGTCCAGACCCTGGAATCGGGCGAGGAGGACACTTCCTCGGCAATCCGCATCTCGACCGAGCCATCGGGCAGCATGTCCACCAGTTGCTCGCCCCAGAGCGCGTTGCCGCATTGCGGCACGACCGAGGCCGCCAGCGCCGGGTCCAGCGTGTTGGTGCTTTCGCCGCCCGCAAGGCCGGCGCGGATCGTCCCGCCCTTCTTCGGCTCGGCCTGGGCGGCCTTGCTGTAGAGCGCGCCCGCAAGCGTGGCCGAGACGCCAAGCGCCGTCGAGCGGCCGACGAATTCGCGCCGCGTCATGCGCCCGCGCCGCACATCCTCGATCATGTGGTCCAGCCGCTGGCTTGCGTCCGTCATGTGCTGTTCTCCCTGTTGCAGTCCCGGGATTTTATCCGGGGGATTCTTTTGTTGACTTGTGAATCAATAAACCGCGAAGCCCGCCGCGGAGCAAATCTTTTCGTTTCCCAGCCTGACTTTTCCTGATGTGAAACGCCGTTGCGCCGCAGGAGGGCCGAAAAGCCCCGGCAGCGGCGGTGCGGCCCTTTCGCCGGGCGCTTCGTTTCCATGCTCCGGGAGGTCCGTTCCGTGCTATCGGGCGGCCCGGGCGCCGCTAACCTGCGCCCCCGAAGCGCCAAGAGCCGGAGCATATGATGACCCGCCCCAACATCCTGATCCTGATGGTGGACCAGTTGACCGGAACCCTGTTCCCGGACGGCCCGGCGGGGTTCCTGAACGTGCCGAACCTGCGCAGGCTGGCGGCGCGGTCGGTGCGTTTCGCCAACAGCTACACCGGATCGCCCCTTTGCGCGCCGGGGCGGGCCAGCTTCATGTCCGGCCAGTTGCCGCGGAGGACGCGGGTCTACGACAATGCGGCGGAGTTCACGAGCGATATCCCGACCTTCGCCCATCACCTGCGCCGGGCGGGATACCAGACCTGCCTGTCGGGCAAGATGCATTTCGTCGGGCCGGACCAGTTGCACGGGTTCGAAGAGCGGCTGACGACCGACATCTATCCCGCCGATTTCGGCTGGACCCCGGATTACAGGAAGCCCGGCGAGCGAATCGACTGGTGGTATCACAACATGGGCTCGGTCACCGGGGCGGGGGTGGCCGAGATCACCAACCAGCTGGAATACGACGACGACGTGGCCTTCCAGTCGGTGCAGAAGATCTACGACCTGTCGCGCGGGGCGGACCCCCGGCCATGGTGTCTTTGCGCCAGCTTCACCCATCCGCACGACCCCTTCGTCGCGCGGCGGAAGTATTGGGACCTTTACGAGGGCGCGCCGGAACTGGAACCGCCCGAAGCGCTGGCCTATGAGGACCACGACCCCCATGCGCAGCGCCTGCTGGACGCCTGCGACTGGCGCGGGCTGGAGGTGACGCCCGAGCATATCCGCCGGTCGCGGCAGGGCTATTTCGCCAATATCTCCTATGTCGACGACAAGATCGGCGAGATCCTCGCGGCGCTGGAGGCGACGCGGCAGGAGGCGGTGGTGGTCTTCGTCTCGGACCATGGCGAGATGCTGGGGCGGCGGGGCCTGTGGTTCAAGATGAGTTTCTACGAAGGCTCGGCCCGCGTGCCGCTGATGATCTCGGCTCCGGGGCTGGCGCCGCGGCTGGTCGAGGACCCGGTCTCGACCATCGACCTGACGCCGACGCTTTGCGATCTGGCGGGGGTGTCGATGGAGGAGGTGATGCCCTGGACCGACGGGGAATCCCTGCTGCCGCTGGCGAAGGGGGCCGCGCGGGCCACGCCGGTGGCGATGGAATATGCCGCCGAAGGCTCGATCACGCCCCTGGTGGCGCTGCGGCAGGGGGCGTGGAAATACACCCGCTGCCTGGCCGACCCCGAGCAGTTGTTCGATCTGGGCAACGACCCCGGGGAACGGGTGAACCTTGCGGGTGACCCGAGGGCCGCCGAGGTGCTGGCGCATTTCCGCGCGCTGGCCGATGCCCGCTGGGATCTGGCAGCCTATGACGCCGAGGTGCGCCAGAGCCAGGCCCGCCGCTGGGTGGTCTACGAGGCGCTGCGCAACGGCAGCTATTACCCCTGGGACTACCAGCCCCTGCGCGCGGCGAGCGAACGCTACATGCGCAACCACATGGACCTGAACGTGCTGGAAGAGTCGAAGCGCTTTCCGCGGGGGGAGTAGGGGCGGCCGTGGCGTGGGGCGTTCTGCCCCTTACCGCGCATCCTCAAGCAAAATCCCGCCAGCCTTCCAGCCGACCATGATCGAGGGCGCGTTGGTATTGCCCGCGATCAGGTTGGGGAAGCTGGAGGCGTCGGCCACCCGCAGGCCGCCGATCCCGTGCACGCGAAGGCGGGAATCGATCACCGAGGCCGCCGGGTCCGCCCCCATGCGGGCGGTGCAGGAGGGGTGGTAGACGGTGCCGGAGCGCTGGCGGAAGTCATCGATCAGCGCCTCGTCCGACTGCACCTGCGGGCCGGGGCGAAGCTCCTCTTCCACCCAGCGGGCAAAGCTGGGCTGCGCGGCGATCCGGCGCAGGAATTTCACCGCCAGCAGCATTTCCTCGACATCCTCCGGGGTGGAATAGGCGTTGGCCACGATGCGGGGATGGGCCAGCGGGTCGGGCGAGGCGATGCGGACATGGCCGCGCGAGGTGGGGCGGCAGTTCGACAGGCCGAGCGACAGGCCGGGGAACGGGTCGGGCGTCAGCAGCGGGCGCTCCCCGGCACGGGGCAGCAGGGTGGAGAAAGCCTGCATGTAAAGCTGCATGTTGGGCCGGTCGAGGTCCGGCCGCGTGCGGAAGAAGCCGCCGGCGTGGTTGATCGACTTGGCCAGCGGCCCGCCGCCGAGCGCCAGATACCACAGCCCCATCAGCGCCTTGCCGAACCAGGGCCGCAGGATGTTGTTGTAGGTCGGGACCTTCATGGCCCATGTGTAGTTGATGCCGTGGTGGTCGGTCATATGCGCGCCGACATTGGGATTCCCGATCGCCACCGGGATGCCCATGGATTGTAGCAGATCCCCCGGCCCGATGCCGGAAAGCTGCAACAGTTGCGGCGTGTTGATCGCGCCGCCCGACAGGATCACCTCGGCCTTCGCGCGCAGGATATGGCGCTGGCCGTCCCGCAGGTATTCCACCCCCACGGCCCGGTTGCCTTCAAGGATCACCCGCGTGACCTGTGCATGGGTGATCACCGAGAGGTTCTTCCGCCGCATCGCGGGCCTAAGGAAGGCGCGCGCGGCGGAGTTCCGGCGGCGGCCCCGGATCGTCATCTGGTAGGTGCCCGCACCTTCCTGCCCGGCGCCGTTGAAGTCGTCGTTGTAGGCCAGCCCGGCCTCGCCGCAGGCGGCGATGTAATCCTCGACCAGCCAGTGCAGGCCCTTGCGGTTGCGGCTGATGAACAGGGGGCCGCCGGTGCCGCGCCAGTCGTTGCCGCCAGCCTCGTTGTCCTCGATTTCCCTGTAGGCGCGAAGCACCTCGTCCCAGCCCCAGCCGGGGTTTTCGGCGCCCCATTCGTCATAATCCGCGCGGTGGCCGCGGACCCAGACCATGGCGTTGATCGAGGACGACCCGCCGAGGATGCGCCCGCGCGGGATATGGTCGCGCTGGCCGTTCAGCCCGGGGTCCGGGTCGGCGACATACATCCAGTTCACCACCGGGTCGTAGAACAGCTTGCCGTAGCCGAGCGGCATCTGCACGAAGAAGCGCCGGTCGGAACCGCCCGCCTCAAGCACCGTGACCCGATGCCTGCCGTTCCCGGTCAGCCGGTAGGCCAGCGCGCATCCGGCGGAGCCTGCGCCGACGATGATGTAATCGGTGTCTTCCATGGCGGGTCTCTGGCGCTGATCTCTGGCGGCTGCCCCCGGGGTAGCGGAAACCGCGGCGGCATCCCTGCCGGATAGCGACGCGGAATGTCGCGGACGGAAAGGGGATACCGGGCTTGACGCGGATCGCCGGAAAGGGTGCAGGCTGGGTGCGGGGTTGCGATAGGGTTTGCGCAATGGACGGGGCCTTCATTCTGGGATCGGCGCGCTGCGGATCGACGCTGGTCTCGGACATCCTGAACCTGCATCCCGACCTGCTGAGCCTGTCCGAAGTGCTGAGCACCGCCGCCTCGCGGGCGCTGCTGCCGGGCCGGATGAGCGCTGCGTGGTTCTGGCGCGGGCTGGCGGAGCCGAACCCGACCGGAATGCTGATCGGCAATCCGGCACAGGCCCCGAAGGAATTCCTCTATGGCCGGGTTGCGAACCCGCGGCACGATCCCTGGCGCTGCCCGCCCATCCTGGCGGTCGCCCTGCCGCACCTGACCGAGGCGCCGGACGAGCTGTTCGACTGGCTGGGCGAACAGGTTCTGCGCCAGCCGGTCCAGACCGCCGAGGCGCATTACCGCGACACCTTCGCCACGCTTGCCCGCCGGATGGGGCGCAAGGCGTGGGTGGAGCGGTCGGGCGGATCGGCAGCCGCCACCCGGACGCTGGCGCATCTGTTCCCGCAGGCAAGATTCGTGCTGCTGACGCGGGACGGGCCGGACACGGCGCTGTCGATGCGCGACTATCCGGCGACCCGCTACTCGGTCCATATGGAGCACCGGCTGCGGCGCATCGGGCTGGACCTGCTGCATCCCGACCGCCACTACGGCCGCGCCCGGTTCTGGCCCTGGCTGGAACGGGCGGCTGCGCTGCTGCCGCAGCAATCGCTGGTGGACCGCCCGCCGGACCTGGCCATGGCCGGGGCCTTCTGGTCGCGGATGATGCGGCAGGGGGTGACGGAGTTCCTGCGCCTGCCCGAGGACCAGCGGATGCACCTTTCCTACGAGGCGCTGGTGCAGGAGCCGGAGGCGCAGATTGCCCGGCTGGGCCGATTCCTGACCGGCGCCGCGCCGCAGGATTGGGTCGAGGCCGCGTCCCGCCTGCCGCAGCCGCGCCCGTCCCGCGCCGCCGCCCTGCCCGAGGCCGAGCGGCAGCGGCTGGCGGCGGCCTGCGCGCCGGGAACCCGGGCGGTGGCGGCGCTGGCCTGAGCGGCTATTTCCCCTTCCAGACCGGATCGCGCTTTTCGGCGAAGGCGCGGGCGCCTTCCAGCTGGTCTTCGGAGGAATAGAGCCTGTCCACCGTCGGCATCTGCCGCTTGGTGATGCGGTTCAGCGCGTCCTGGAAGCGCATGTTCTCGGCCTCGCGGACCACTTCCTTGATCGCGGCATAGACCAGCGGGGGGCCGGATTCCAGCAAGCGGGCCAGATCCCATGCCTTGGCAAGCAATTGGTCGGGCTGGCAGATTTCCTTGATGAGGCCCCAGCGGAACGCCTCTTCGGCATCGAACCAGCGGCCGGTCAGCAGCAGGTCCATGGCGACGTGATAGGGGATGCGCTTGGGCAGCTTGATCGAGGCGGCATCCGCCACGGTGCCCGAGCGGATTTCCGGCAGGGCGAAGGTGGCGGTGGTGGAGCACAGGATGATGTCGCCCGACAGCGCCAGTTCCAGCCCGCCGCCGCAGCAGATGCCCTGCACCGCCATGATCACCGGCTTGTTCAGGTTCGGCAGTTCCTGCAAGCCGCCGAAGCCGCCGACGCCGTAGTCGCCGTCCACCGCATCGCCATCGGCGGCGGCCTTCAGGTCCCAGCCGGGGCAGAAGAACTTCTCGCCCTCGGACCGGACGATGCAGACGCGCAAGGACTCGTCGTCGCGGAAGTCGCGGAACACCAGCCCCATAACCCGGCTGGTCTTCAGGTCGATCGCATTGGCCTTGGGCCGGTCGAGGGTGACTTCGAGGATCGCCCCCTCGCGGCGGGTCTTCACGGGGCCTTCGGTTCGCATTTCCATGGGCATGTCTCAGACCTTCCTGATCAGCGCATCCACCGCCACGGCCCCGATGGGCCGGACGAGGACGGGGTTGATTTCGATTTCCTCAAGCGTGTCCTCCGCCAGCATCAGCGCGCCAAGCTTCACCGCAATACCGGCGACGGCGGCCATGTCGGCCTTCGGGCGGCCGCGGTAGCCGTCCAGCAGCGGCCAGAGGCGCAGGCGGCGGGCGGCGGCAAGCACCTCTTCCGCCGTCGCGGGCAGGACCAGCGTGACGGTATCGGCCAGAACCTCGGCCGTGATGCCGCCCATGCCGAGGGTCAGCGTGACGCCATAGACCGGATCGCGGCGCAGGCCGAGAAGCACTTCGGCAACCGCGCCGGTCACCATCTCCTCGACCAGATAGCCGGTGGCGCCGGGCATCCCGGCCTGCCCCTCCAGCGAGGCCAGGCCAAGCCGCACGGCACCGGCTTCGGTCTTGTGGGCGAACCCGAGGCCCTTCAAGGCATAGGGCGGGGTCAGTCCCGACACATCGAGCCCGGCCAGCGTCTTGCCGGTGACCGAACGCGGCACGGCCACCCCGGCGGCGGCAAGCAGCGCCTTGGCCTCGGCCTCGCTCAGCATCCGGCTGTCGCGCGGCGGCAGGGCGCGGGCAGGCCGCCAGCCCGGCAACCCGGCCGGGGTCTGCGCGGCGCGGATCGCGGCAAGCGCGGTTTCCAGCCCGAGAAGCGGGCAGACGCCCTGCCCCAGCATCTTCACCACCCGCCCTTCGCCGAAGTTCTCGGCCATCGAGGCGACGGGGAAGGCGATCTTGCCGGTGGCCTTCTGCGCCGCGACGATGGCGTCCAGCGCCGGCTGATACCAGTCGTCGCTGCACCGGTCGGTGCGCGGGGTGTCGATGATGTAGATGCCCGCGTCATAGGCCTCCAGCATGGCGGTGAAGACCTCGGTCGTCTTCGGCCCGTCGCCCCAGATGAAGGTATGGTAATCCAACGGGTTGGAGATGGTGGGAATCTCCCCCAGCACCGCGAACAGCCGGTCGTGGGTGGCCTGCGGCACCGGCGGGAAGTCGATCCCGAAGGGGGCGGCAAGGTCGGCCACCAGCCCCGCCTCTCCGCCCGAACAGGACAGCGAGCAGATGCGGGTGCCGATCTGCGGGCCGTGGGCGTGGAAGATCTTCAGGGTCTCGATCAGTTGCGAGGGCGTATCGACCTCGGCCACCCCGATCTGGCGCAGGAAGGCGGAGGAAGCCGCGCCACCGCCCGCCAGCGAGGCGGTATGCGAGGCGGCGGCGGTGCGGGAAAGTTCGGTCTTGCCGGACTTGATCGCCACCACGCCCTTGCCCATCGCCCGGGCCTTTTCCGCCAGCGCGGCGAAGGCCGGGGCGTCGTCGATCCCCTCGATGTAAAGCCCGACGGCGGTGACCCGGGGATCGTCCAGCAGCGCCCCGGTCAGTTCGGCCAGCCCGACCACGGCGGCATTGCCGAGGCAGGCGACATAGGCCACCGGCAGGCCGCGCGCCTGCATCCCCATGTTGATGACGATGTTCGAGGACTGGCTGACCAGCGCCACCCCCCGGTCCAGCCGGATGCCGCCATGCTGGTCGGGCCAGAGCAGCGCGCCGTCGAGGTAGTTGATCACGCCATAGCAGTTGGGGCCGAGGATCGGCATGTCTCCGGCGGCCTCGACCAGCTTCTGCTGCAACCCGGCCTCGCCCGCCTCGGTCCAGCCGGAGGCGAAGCAGATCGCCCCGCCGCCGCCGATGCGGCGCAGTTCCTCCACCACTTCCAGCGTGGCATGGCGGTTGACGCCGATGAAGGTGGCGTCGGGCGGCTCGGGCAGGTCGGCAAGCGAGGCATAGGCCTTCAGCCCGCCGATCTCGGCCTTGGTCGGGTGGACCGGCCAGACCGGCCCGGCAAAGCCCATCTTGCCGCATTGCTCGATGACGTTCAGCGCCCAACTGGCGCCGAGCACGGCGATGTGGCGCGGGCGGAGGAGGCGGTCGAGGCGGCTCATGCCCGGGCCTCGCGCGGGTGGAAGCCGCCGGGGGTTTCACACCCCCGGACCCCCGTGGGATATTTGTGAACAGATGAAACGGGCAAGGCACGCCCTGCCCCGGCGAACCGGGGCAGGGTCGCTTCACCTGTTACCGTCATCGGGGTCCCCCCCTGTTCGGCTCTGCCAGAATGGAATCGCTTGGCTAACATTCCGTTACGACTTTCCGCATTCATCTGTTCATAAATATCCCGGGGGGTCCGGGGGGCTGGCCCCCCGGCGTCGATGCAGCAAGCCTCCCTCAGGCCCCGAGCGCCCGCAGCAGTTCGCGGCTGATGATATGCCGCTGGATCTCGGAGGTGCCTTCCCAGATCCGCTCCACCCGCGCGTCGCGCCAGATGCGTTCCAGCGGCAGTTCGTCCATCAGCCCCATGCCGCCGTGGATCTGGATCGCCTCGTCGGCGATATGGGCCAGCACCTCGGTCGCCTTCAGCTTGGCCATCGACATGTCGGCCTCGGTCACCGTGCCCTGGTCGTATTTCCACGCGGCTTCCCGCGTCAGCAGCTCCGCCGCCTTCAGTTCCATCGCCATGTCGGCCAGCTTGAAGGAAATCCCCTGGAACTTGCCGATCAACTGGCCGAACTGCTTGCGCTCGGCCGCATAGGCCAGCGCAAGGCCAAGCGCGCGTTCGGCACGGCCGAGGCAGGTCGACGCCACCTGCAACCGCGTCGCGCCCAGCCATTTGCCGGCCACCTCGAAGCCCTTGTGCACCTCGCCGAGGATCTGGCTCTTCGGCAGTCGGCATTCGTCGAATTCGAGGATCATGTTGTTGTAGCCGCGGTGGCTGACGTTCCTGTAGCCGTCGCGCACCGTGAAGCCTGGCGTGCCCTTGTCGACCAGGAAGGCGGTGATCAGCTTCTTCTTGCCGCGCGGGGTGTCCTCTTCACCCGTCGCCACCCAGACGATGGCGAAATCGGCAAGATCGGCGTGGCTGATGAAATGCTTCGTCCCGTTCAGCACGAAATCGCCGCCGTCTTCGCGGGCGAAGGACCTCATCCCCCGCAGGTCGGAACCCGCGCCGGGTTCCGTCATCGCCTGGCAATCGTGCCGTTCGCCACGGATACAGGGAAAGAGGTAGCGGTCGCGCTGGTCGCCCTCGCAGGCCATCAGGATGTTCGACGGACGGCAGACCGTGGTCCAGTGCAGGGCATAATTGGCCTTGCCGAGTTCCTTTTCGTAAAGCAGCCAGGTCAGCGTATCGAGGCCCGCGCCGCCCACCTCGACCGGCATGTTGGCGGCGTAGAGACCCGCCGCGATGGCCTTGGCCTGCAACTCCTGCCGCAGGTCCTCGCGCAGGACGCCGGTGCGTTCGACCTCCTGCTCGTGCGGATAAAGCTCCGCCTCGACGAAGGCCCGCGTCGTGTCGACGATCATCCGCTGTTCTTCGTTCAGCCCGAAATCCATCGCCTTATCCTTTCTTCTGTCCGACCGCCCGGCCCGCACCTTCCGGCAGCGGCAACCCGGCATGGGCATCGGCCACCGCCTTCAGCTTCGCCCAGACCTCGGGCGCGGCGGAAACGGTGCGGCCTTCCTTCATGTCGACATGCAGGCAAAGCTGCTCCACGGTGGCGACGCATTCCTCGCCCTTCATCACCCGCACGAACGACCGGAAGCGTTTCTCGTCGGCCGAGATGATCTGCAGTTCCCCGCGCAGCCTGTCGCCCAGCTTGGCCTCGCCCAGATGGCGGATATGGGTCTCGGCGGAATAGTAGGAATGCCCCGCCGCGACGTAATCCATCCCCGCCCCGATCAGGCGCAGGAAGGCGTCCACGGTTTCGGAATTGGCGAAGTAATAGCGGCTTTCGGTCATATGGCCGTTGTAGTCGATCCAGCCCGGCAGCACCTGCATATGCGCCAGCACCAGCGGCGCGGCCTTGGGCGCCGAGTCGGTCTGGGCGTGGAAGGCCGCCGCCCGCGCCTCGTCATGTTCGCGCAGCACCTTGCCCGCGCCCCAGTTGCGCTCTTTCAGGACACGCAGGAAGCCCACCAGGTTCTGGTCGCGGATGCGTTCCAGCTCGCGGATGCCATACTGGCCCGATTGCGCGTCGGACTGGCTTGCCACCAGATCCACCAGTTCGTCGTTGAACTCGGGCACGTCCATCAGCTTGGTCCAGGGCCATTTCAGCGCCGGGCCGAATTGCGCCATGAAATGCCGCATCCCGGCCTCGCCCCCGGCGATGCGATAGGTTTCGAAGAGGCCCATCTGCCCCCAGCGCAGGCCGAAGCCCATGCGGATCGCCTCGTCGATCTCTTCGGTGGTGGCCACGCCGTCCTTCAGCATCCACAGCGCCTCGCGCCAGACGGCTTCGAGGAAGCGGTTGCCGAGGAAGGCGTCGATCTCCTTGCGGATCACCAGCGGGAACATGCCGATGTCCTTCATGATCTGCGCGGTCTTTTCGACCACCGCAGGCGGGTTCTTCTCGGACCCCGACACCTCGGACAGGGGCAGCAGGTAGACCGGGTTGAACGGATGGGCGACAATGATGTTCTCCGGCGCCGGGCTGCCCTGTTGCAGGTCGCTGGCCTTGAAGCCGGAGGTGGAGGAGCCGATCAGCACCCCCGGATTGGCCTGCTGAAGCTGGGCATAGACCTTGTGCTTCAGCTCGACCCGTTCCGAGACGCTTTCCTGCACGTATTCCGCACCCTCCACGGCCTCGGCCATGGTGCCTGCGAAGCTGAGCTTCCCCTCGGGTGGCATGGGCACATCGGACAGCGCGGGCAGCGCAAGGCGGGCATTCGACAGCACCGCGCTGATCTTGCGCTCGGCCTCGGGGTCGGGGTCGAAGACCGCCACGTCCCAGCCGTTCAGAAGGAACCGCGCGGCCCAGCCGCCGCCGATGACCCCGCCCCCGATGATTGCCGCCTTGCGCGCCATGTCTCGCACCCGTTGTCCGATTATTGCAGGAAGCGGCACCGGAATGGCGCCGCAAAAGATTGGAAAGATGTCATTTCGACAAGGGCGCCCGCTTCTCCAGCTTCAGCCGCGCCCGCACCTCGGCGGGGGTGATCACCCGCGCACCGAGGTTCTCGATGATGGTCGCCGCGCGCTCCACCAGTTGGGCGTTGGTCGCCAGCACACCCTTGTCGAGCCAGAGGTTGTCCTCCAGCCCCACCCGCACGTTGCCGCCGCCAAGGACCGCCGCTGCCACATAGGCCATCTGGTTGCGGCCAAGGGCGAAGGCCGACCAGTGCCAGTGCTTCGGCACGTTGTTGACCATGGCCATGAAGGTGTTCAGGTCGTCCGGCGCACCCCACGGCACGCCCATGCACAACTGCACCAGCACCGGGTCGGGAATAATGCCTTCGTCCGCCAGCGCCTTGGCCAGCCACAGGTGGCCAGTGTCGAAGGCCTCGATCTCGATCCGGGTGCCGGATGCCACCATGCGCCTAGCCATGTCGCGCAGCATGCCGGGCGTGTTGACCATCACGTAGTCGGCCTCGTTGA
>CAYLSD010000001.1:101088-276541 GCA_964386345.1 uncultured Fuscovulum sp. | reverse complement strand
GCTTGTCAGGCTCATAACCTGAAGGTCGCAGGTTCAAATCCTGCCCCCGCAACCATCATTACTTGCGCCCCCGTAGCCAACGCTGCGGGGTTTTTGCTTTGTACGGAAATCGCAAGGATTCCAGCAAGATCGCCCTGAACATCGATCTCCACCTTGCCGTTGAGCGGCGTCAGGATGATCTTGTCCACCAGCGTCCGCAACACCTCTGCAGCTTCAACACGGCGTTCCTCGTCGTCCCCCTGAAGCGCATCATAGAGCTGCTGGACCCGCCTGCGGTATTGCAGGGCCATGCTCGGGTGCAGCATCGGGGGCGGTTCGTCTGCTTCGGCTAGAAAACTCTTGAGTTCCCCTTTCCTTTGCTCGAGGCGCTTCATGTCTTCGACCACTGCTTCTATCGGTCCACCGGCCTTGATTGCGGTGATAAGCCTTGCCAAATCCCGATCAATCTTCGCGATCTCAGCCTCGGCTGACCCGATACCTGACCTCGCCTCGATCCGCAGCCGGTTCATCTCCTGTGTGAAGACCTCGCAGAAATGAGCGAAGAGTTCGGGATCGACGAGTTTCGTGCGCAGGGCGGTAAGCACGCGGGCCTCGAGTTCATCCCGGCGAATGTTGAGGCGGTTGTCGCAGGTGCCTTTGTTGCGTGCGGTCGAGCAACCGATGAGCGTGGCCGAGATCTGCGAGAAGCCGCCGCCACAGTAGGAACACTTGGTCAGCCCCGAGAAGAGGTACTTGGGACGCCGACGGGTGTGAACCTTGGGCAGGTCTGGGCGCCCGTTGGCGTCGGGCTCGATCTTGTGCCGGTCCTGGCGCGCCTTCACCGCCGCCCAGAGATCGTCGTCGAGGATGCGCAGTTCCGGGACCTCCTGGATGACCCATTCCGATTCCGGGTTCGGGCGCGCCTGCCGTTTCCCGGTATCCGGGTCCTTTAGGAACCGCTGACGGTTCCAGACGATCTTGCCGATATACATCTCGTTGTTCAGGATCCCGTTGCCGCGCTTCGGGTTCCCGTTGATCGTGCTGAAGCCCCAGTCACCGCCGGTTGGGGCAGGGATGCCCTCCTGGTTCAGGGCGAAGGCGATGGCCTTTGCGGACTTGCCCGCGGCATAATCACGGAAAATCCGCCTGATCACCTCGGCTTGTTGGGGATTGATCGTGCGGTCCCCCCTGATCGGCTCGCCCCGCGCGTCCAGCTTCTTGACGACGTCGTAGCCGTAGGCGTTCCCGCCGCCCGATTTGCCGGCCTCGACGCGACCGCGTTGACCGCGCCGCGTCTTGTCTGCCAAATCTTTCAGGAAAATGGCGTTCATCGTGCCCTTGAGCCCGACATGCAGATGCGTCACCTCGCCCTCCGACAGAGTGACGATCTTCACATCCGCGTAGGACATGCGCTTGAAGATCCCGGCGATGTCTTCCTGATCGCGCGAGATGCGATCCATGGCCTCGGCAAGGATCAGGTCGAACCGCCCTCGCATGGCGTCGGCCATCAGCGCCTGAATGCCGGGGCGGATCATCGAGGCACCGGATATCGCGTGGTCGCTGTACTCCTCGATCACGCGCCAGCCCTGCTTCTCGGCATGCAGGCGGCACAGGCGGAACTGGTCGGCGATGGACGCGTCGCGCTGGTTGTCGGACGAATAGCGGGCGTAGATCGCGACCTTCATGCAAGCGCTCCCTTCAGGCGCGGGGCGCGGTCGTCCGCCTTTCCCGGGCCTGCCTGACTTCCTCTTCGTAACACTCCCGCGCGGCCTGCCGTGCCAGGATCGCCACCAGACGCTTGAGCCGCGGGTCCGGCGAGCCGCGCGGCGTGAACGTAAGCTCTGGCCCCTCCAATAGAAGGGCTTCGAGCAGCGCTTCGCGGTCGCTCGGAGAAAAGGTGCCTGTTTCTGATGGGTCTCGCAAGGTCATACTGGCGAGGATCAGGGCGATGCTCCGGATATGCAAAGAGATTCAGAGGTGTAGCCCCGGCGGCGTTTGGCCGGTGTTCGGCGCGCCGGTCGCAGACCAGCGTAGCGTGGCGCGCCCCAGCATATGGCAAAGACCGGGGGAGCTCTGCCCAAATTCTCCGCCGATATGTGTTCGCGCCGGTCTCGCCCCGGCCGAGCGCATCCCGAGGCCAGAGCGGCTCGCAACCGTGGGTGACTTGGCGCAGTTCTTGATCGACGAACCCGAATGACGCAAAATCCAATGGCATCAGATCAATTTCATTGACGTCGCACTGGCGACGGGTGGTGCCATCCATGTTCATGTCTCAGCGAACCCAGGTCGTTTACAGCCTTCTGGCCGAGTATGTGCGCAGCCCCTCTCTGAGGCACATGCGGGAGGAGCGGTCCCTCGCCAAGCTGGCCCTCGAGATCGTCACGAAGCTCGATCGGGACAGTTCCGTCTGGAAGAAATGGGAAGGACCGCGTGACAAGATCCTCGGCGCGGCGATCGAGTGCTGGATCCCGAAGGCGGAGTTGCTCGATTTCCTCAACAGCCTGCCGGGTCCGGCCCTGACGATGACGGATCTCGAGCAGCGCATGAAATCGATGATCGAGGAGGAGTATCTCGGGGATCCCGAACCGAAGCTCGAAGCCGAGTGCCTCGCGATCTATCAGGCCGAGAAGGCGGCGGGCACGGAGATGCCCGCGATCATCGGGCGGCTGTCGGACTACGTCGCTGCGCAGTTCCAGCGCTTGCGCGATGAGCGGCGCGCCGAGGAGGAGCGGCGTCTGGACGAGGCGCGGTTGGAGCGGGAGCGGCGGCTCCTCTCCTATGCCGATTGTCCCTGGACCCAGATCAAGGGCTCGAAATTCGTCTACTGCCGCAAGAACGGTCGGGTCTTCCAGCTGAAGCCCAACAGCGACAAGAGCCTGACACTATACCGCGTGCAGGCGGTCGATGATGCCGCCAACGGCGAAATGATCGGCCGCTACCGGTCGCGTGGAGATGCCAGCAAGGTCGTGGCCAAGGCTGCCTATGAGCCGGAGTCGTGGCGGTAAGGCAGAGGCTGACGACGATGCGGGGCCGGGATCGGAGGAAGGTGGCGCGGTTTCCAGGACGGCACGGTCGAGGATGTTGGTGGGGGAAGGCCTTCCCCCTGGTCGGCACTGGCGTTGCCGACGCACCCCCTTCGAGCGGGGAGACCCCGCAACGCCCCCCTCAAAGAGAGAGTGCAGACGGGATTTCCGTGACGGGTTGAGGGTCGGGGGAGAGGCCCCCGGCGCCCGTCGTGGAGATCACCCCGATGGCCAGACAGGACCGCGCGCCCCGCGACGGCGGCGCCCGCAGCAGCATCTATGACGACATCACCTCCCGGATCATCGCGGAGCTGGAGGCGGGGCGGCTGCCCTGGGTCCAGCCCTGGGGCACGGCCTCGGCCAAGGCGCCCCTTGCCCTGCCGCGGAACGCGGCCACCCAGCGCCAATACTCCGGGATCAACATCCTGATCCTCTGGGGCGCGGTGGTCCAGCAGGGCTATCCGACGCAGGCCTGGCTGACCTTCCGTCAGGCCCTGGCGCTCGGCGGCAATGTCCGCAAGGGCGAGCGCGGCACCACCGTCGTCTATGCCGACCGCTTCATCCCCGAGGACGAGAAACGCCGTGCCCGGGAAACGGGGGAAGCGCCCGGTCAGATCCCCTTCCTCAAGCGCTTCACCGTCTTCAATGCCGCCCAATGCGAAGGTCTGCCGGAGGAGCTCGCGGTCGCAGCACCCCCGCCGCCGCCGGGCATGATCGAGCCGCAGGTCGAGGCGCTGATCCGCGCCACCGGCATCGATTTCCGGATCGGCGGCGACCGCGCCTTCTATGTCCCGGCGCTCGACTACGTCCAGGTTCCCCCTCCGCAGGCCTATTTCGAGCCGATCAACTGGCACCGCACGGCGCTGCATGAACTCGGCCACGCCACGGGCCATGCCTCGCGGCTGGGACGGGACTTCTCGGGGAGTTTCGGGACCAAGGCCTATGCCTTCGAGGAACTGGTGGCCGAGATGAACGCGGCCTTCTGCTGCGCCTCGCTGGGGATCGTGCCCACCGTGCGCCATGCCGATTACATCGGCTCCTGGCTCGAGGTGCTGCGCGAGGACAACCGCGCGATCGTCCGTGCCGCCTCGCAGGCAAGCAAGGCCGCGGACTGGCTCCTGGCCCATCTGCCGGAGCCTCCAGCAGCCGCCACTGCGAGCGGACAGGGGAGGGTCGCGGCATGATCCTCCTGACCCCCAGCCAGCGCGCCCGGCTTCTCGCCAACGGCCGGATGCCGGACGCCGATCACATCCCCGTCGTGAAGTTCTTCAACCCCTTCGGCCAGGGCACCTGGCTGGCCACCGAGCTCGATGAGAACGGCGACATCCTCTTCGGCCTCGCCGATCTGGGCTATCCGGAACTGGGCTCCTGGTCGCTGAGCGAGTTGACGGCGATCCGGCTGCCCTTCGGCCTCGGCATCGAGCGGGATCTGCATTTCGAAGGGCGCTTCCCGATCTCGGTCTGGGCCGAGGCGGCGCGAACCGAGGGCAGCATCAGCGCGGCGGAGCGGGTGCTGTATGCGAGGGGGCACCGGGAGGGGGGCGCGAGTTTCGGAAGGAGGGGTTAGGCGGGTGCCCTTGAGGCCCGTAGGAGCCCTGTAGCCGACGACTGCGCCGCCTCCTTCGAATTGTGCGGCGCGGTTAGTGCCGTAGAGGCAGTTCCTTGGGTAATCCCGTCGCTTTAATGGGTTGCGATCGTTCGAAGCTTCTGTTCGTGAATAATCAGGCGGGAAGGCATGGTGAACTTCAGTCATTCGACAATGATGATCACTGATCGAAGAGCGTTCTCGGGCCACTTCCGGCTTCGTATTCAGTGTACTGCCCGAGTATGGCCCGGACGGCGGGGGGAGGTAGGGGGTCTGCCAGCTTGTCACCATTGAATTCCAGAACGCGAAGTACGCGCCGGTTCTTTGGACGTCCGTCGGTGTTCTGGAAAGCCCACTGCACTTTCAGGTTGTCCAACACCTCCACATGAAGAGCCTTGTGTTTCACTTTGTGCCAGAATTCAGCGTCTTCGATTATGAAGTAACAGTCCCGTCTGATCTGGTCCTTGCCCTTCCACTGGCGGGTTTTCTGGTCTTCCTTGTCCCAGTTCGGTGAGGTGACGTAGATGCTTTCGATGGACACGATCCATTCCTGCGGATCTTCGTCTTTAGGCTTTCGCGCAGGTTTCTGAGCACGCTCGGGGAATGAGTTGCGCGGAATGGGGAAGTCGTCCTCCGGTGTAAATCCCACCCGCTTCACGTCGCGGTCTTCGATGCAGGCTGCATAGAATTCTGCTCGCGCGTCGACTGCATCGGGCAGCGCGCCAAACTCCATTCCTACCCTATCGAGTTCGTCCGGGCCTTTCTCAAGCACGCCCCGTGCCATCGCCACAACAAGTTGTGCCGCTTCTCTGCAAGCTTCATCGGCACTAATCGGCAAGGCTTCCGGAGTACCTTCGATCGCGTCAAAACCGGTTTCATCGTTCTCCAGCGCTTCTGTTTCGGCTCGAAAGGCGTCAATACGAGCGCGGTGATCTTCCCCAAAAGAATGTGCCCATTCGGCTGGTTTTCGCCCAGTAAGTCCTTCAACGTAGGCGGAGCCGACATCGGTATTCAGGAAACCAAAGACCGCCGCTGTGCCGCCCGAAACCCATATAGCCAGCTTTGAAAGGAACGTACCTTCTGCAGGTGGCAGGACGATCAGTTCGTATTCAAGGTTACCGTTGAAAAAGGTCGCGTCCAGTGCGTCGATCACCTTCCGGGCGCTCTCCGCCGTCTTGATGAAGGTATCCAGTTTCAGGAAATGGTCGCTGACATCGAAGTGAATGTAGAGGCGGTCAGAACGGTCGTCGAATTCCCAAGCTAAGGCGTCTGTCATGCAACTAATGCTCTCCACCGTCACAGAGAAAGCGTAAGCCGCGAAAGCCGTTCTGAGCAAGACAAACATGACGTGTGGAAACCGTCCGAGTAGCCGTAACCACCCGAGCACGGTCAGCATCCTTCAAGCCTTGACGGGCGGGTTTGGTCTGAATGCGTCGGCCCTCCCGACGCGCAAGACGTTCCAGCTACCCCGACGAGAGGGAGAGGTGGGGTTCGGGTTCCGTGACGGGTTGGAGGTCGGAGAGAGAGGCTCACCGGCGCCCGTCATGGAGTTGCGACCATGGCCTCTGCCATTCACAAGATCACGCTGTCGTCCTCGCGCGACATTCCCTTCAACAAGCTGGTGCTGAGCCAGGCGAACGTCCGGCGCGTCAAGGCCGGGGTCTCGGTCGAGGAGCTGGCCGAGTCGATCGCCCGGCGCGGGCTGATCCAGTCGCTGCATGTCCGGCCCGTCCTTGGCGCCGATGGTCATGAAACCGGCTTCTTCGAGGTCCCGGCGGGCGGGCGCCGGTTCCGGGCACTGGAGCTTCTGGTCAAGCAGAAGCGCCTGGCCAAGACCGCGCCCGTGCCCTGCGTCCTGTCCGAGGCGCAGACCGGCATCCTGATCGATGAGCTGTCGCTCGCCGAGAACATCGAGCGTGCACCGCTGCATCCGCTCGATCAATTCCGCGCCTTCCAGGCCATGCGCGACAAGGGCATGACCGAAGACGCGATCGCTGCCGCCTTCTTCGTGGATGCCAAGGTGGTCAGGCAGCGCCTGCGCCTCGCGTCGGTCGCGCCCGCGCTTCTGGAGGTCTATGCCGAGGACGGCATGACGCTCGAACAGCTGATGGCCTTCACGGTCTCGGAAGACCATGCCCGGCAGGAGCAGGTTTGGGAGGCGATCCGGAACGGCTGGCAAAAGGAGCCCTATCACATCCGCCGCCTTCTGACCGAAACCACGGTGCGCGCCTCGGACAAGCGGGCGCTGTTCATCGGCATCGACGCCTATGAGGCTGCGGGTGGCTCTGTCCTGCGCGATCTCTTTCAACAGGACGATGGTGGCTGGCTGCAGGACCCGGTCCTGCTCGACCGGCTGGTCGGCGAGAAGCTGAAGGCTGCGGCCGAGACCATCGCCGCCGAGGGCTGGAAGTGGATCGAGGTCGCCGTGAACTTCCCCTACGGCTATCTGCACGGGCTTCGGCAACTGGCAGGCACGACTATCGATCTGACCGACGACGAGCGTGCCGCGCGCGAGGCGCTGCGCGACGAATACGACCGGCTGGAAGCCGAGTATGCCGAGGCAGAGGAGCTGCCCGACGAGGTAGACCAGCGGCTCGGCGAGATCGAGGCGGCGCTCGAGGCCTTCGAAAGCCGCCCAATGGTCTATGCCCCCGGTCAGATGGCACGCGCGGGTGCCTTCGTCAGCATCGACCCCGAGGGGCGGCTGCGGGTCGAGCGGGGGTATGTGCGACCTGAGGACGAGGCGGTCGCGGAACCCGAGAGTGAGGGTGGCGATGGGGCAGAGCGGTTTCCGCCCGCAGGGGCTGAACCGGGCCAGCCGCAGCGGGCTGTCATTACCATCGGCGGCGCGGCCGTGGAGGGCGACGACGACGAGGATGCGGCGGACGCGATCCGACCCTTGCCGGACCGCCTTGTCACCGAACTGACCGCCCATCGCACCCTGGCTTTGCGGGATGCGGTGGCGAAATCCCCCCATGTCGCCCTGACCGCACTTCTGCACAGGCTCGTTTCGGACAGCTTCCTGCGGCAGTCGGGGCGGGGGTGCCTCGAGGCGCAGGTCTGCGAGGTGCATTTCCCGGCGCAGGCCGAGGATCTGCGTGACAGCGCCTCGGCGCTTGCGATCGCCGAGCGGCATGAACGCTGGGGCGATCATGTCCCGGCCGATGACGCGGGGCTCTGGGATTGGCTCGACGCCCTCGATGACGCATCGCGTCTGGAACTTCTGGCGCATTGCGTGAGCTTCGGGGTCAACGCGCTCTACGAGAAGCCAAACCCCTATGGCGGCATGGGCGTGAGCCAGCACGGCCTGGCACAGCGCCTCGCGCAGGCGGATCGTCTGGCGCAGGCCACCGGCCTCGACATGGTCGCGGCGGGCTGGCGGCCGACGGTCGAGAACTACCTCGGCCGGGTGACCAAGCCGCGCATCCTCGAGGCGGTGCGGGAGGGCGCCGGGGATCGTGCCGCCGACCTGATCGCGCACCTGAAGAAGGCCGAGATGGCCAAGGAGGCCGAGCGCCTGCTGGCGGATACCGGCTGGCTTCCGGAACCTCTGCGCCGGGCGCTTCCGGATGCGGGCAGCGATGTCGACACGGCGTCGGGGTCCGAGGGCGACGACCTGCCCGACTTCCTCGCGGGTGATGATGCACCGGCCGAAGATGAGGATGAGACGCAGCAGAGCGTCGCTGCCGAGTGATCTTCATCTCTGGGGCGGCGCAGGTCGCCCCATCCTGCCCGATCTTCATTTCCTGGCCCGGCCATGTGCCGGGCCTTCCTGCTTTTGGAGACCCCATGCCCCCTGTCATCGATATCGACGAGATCTTCCGCGAAGACCTCACCAAGCCGGTGGCCGAGCGATCGCTTCCCTGGGAAGAGACATGCGACGGGATCACCGTCGTCGTCGAACCGAAGCCCCACTGGGCCGAAGACCTGCGCGCCTTCCGTCTGGAAGCCCGCGCGTATTGTCGTTACGCCGACTGGCTGGTCCATGGCGCAAGGGCCCGGTTCTTTGGCCATGCCGATCTTTCCGGCGACGAGGTCATGCTGAAGGCGCGTGCCATGGTCGCGCGCGAGATCGCGGACGGCCTCTGGGAAGGAAGCCCCGGCGAAGTCTTCCGTGCCTTCAGGCGTGGCTTCATGCCCGTGCGTAGATCGTGCGCCAGTTTCACCGGAACTCTCTGCCTGCATTCAAGGGCCGGGATAGGCTGCAAGGGCACCGGCCTGCGGTTCTGCTCGAAACGACGCGCTGCGCGTCAAGGCTGGCACGGCAGGGAATCTGTGACGGGACTCCGGCAGCCGATCTGCAGCAAAGACCATCTCCCGCTTCCATTCGCTGACCTTGGTCTGATCCGTCTCTTTGGCATTCAACCCCACAGGGGTCGGCTTACGCGCGCGTGCCGCCCTCGGCGTTCAGAGGCCTGAACACGCGAGGGTGAGTGCAGTTCCGGTCAGACACTTCGGGCGCCTGTCGCGCGGGGGATGGTCCCCCGCCTCCAAGACAGGAGCCGGAACCCATGTCCTATGCAGATGCCATCGCCTTCGCCGCCAGCCTCGCCGCCACATTGCTCGTGTCGATCGTCGTGTTCGAGGCCGGTGACGGCACCCATGGCGCCATGCCCGCCGATGAATTCGACGGCGAGGAGAGCATGGTGAAACTGGAGCTCGATCCGTGGGCCTGAGGCGCGGCAGCGCCTCAAGCCTGCAGGGCTCGGACCCGCATGCGGGTTCCGGGCTGTTCCGCCGCCGTGGCAGCGCCTCGGCGCGCGCCGGGCCGGGGCCACAGCGCCTCGGGAAGAGGAAGAGGGCGGGCCTTTGGGCCACGACGGGTGCGAGGTGGAGGAGAGGCCTCCGCCGCCCGTCGCGGAGTGATCCCGATGACCCTTTCCCGACAGGGCGGTTTCCGCCCCATCGGCCAGATCCTGGCCCATGACGTCCTTCCCGCGCTGCAGGGCGCGCAGAGGTTGCCGCTGCGCGTCTCCTGCCTCGGCAGCACCGATCCTGACGGTGCCGATACGCCCACAGAGCAGTGTTTTGTCCTCGGCGAGGTCACCTGTCCCGAAGAGGCCATGCGCCTTGCGGACCTGGCCGTGTCCAGGGGCGATTATCCGGGTGTGGTCGCTCTTCCCGGCTTTCAGCCGCATCTGGCGGTCATCGAGGATCGCAGCCATGGCCTCGTCCTCGCCGGAGCGATCCGCGCCGGTCTCATCCTCTGGCAACCGCCCGTCGCTTCTGACGCCGAGGCGCGCCGGATCGTGACCGAGGCGAGCCGCCTGCGCGGCCAGGCCTTCGCCGCAGACGGGCGCGGGGATCGCAAGGGTGCCAGCACCCTGCGTGTCCGGGCGAGCCTTCTCGAGGCGCGGCTGGTCGATCCCTTCTGGCGGGCCACCGCGGCGGCGCTGCTCAGCCTGCCGCAGGCCGCCTGACCGTCTTCCCCTTTCCCCAGCACTGGCCCGGTCACTCCCCCAGGCCTTCTTCCATCCGGAGGCTGTCATGGCTGACTACTTCATCCACTTCTCCTGCCTGCTTGACGTGGGCACCCCCGAGAATGCCGCCCGCGCGCTCGATCTCTACACGGCTCTGTCGCAAGAAAACGAGGCAGAGGACCCGCCCTCGGACGGGTTCGCGCTGTCGATCCAGCCCGAGCACGGCGGCACGATGCTCTGGATGCGTGACGAGGGCACGGGCGATCCCGCGCAGGTCATCGCCTTCGTGAAACGCTGCGCCGCGACATTCGGTCTGACCGGCCGATGGGGTCTGCAATATGCGACGACCTGCTCGCGGCCTCGGGTCGAGGGGTTCGGCGGCGGGGCGCATGTGATCGACCTCGCGACCGGCGAGACGGTCGACTGGATCTCAACCGATGGCTGGTTGTCGGCCCTGCTGACGGAAGGGGCGAGCGATGCCTGAGGTGATCGAAACCACGGTCTATCGCCTCGATGAACTCTCCGAGGCGGCCAAGGAAAAGGCCCGCGCCTGGTATCGCGAGGGCGGCTTCGACTACGAGTGGTACGATGCCGTCTACGAGGATTTCCAGAACATCGCCGAAATCCTCGGCATCCGCTTCCGCACCCGGACCGTCCGCCTCATGGGCGGCGGCACGCGGCAGGACCCCTGCATCTGGTTCCGGGGCTTCTGGTCGCAAGGCGACGGTGCCTGCTACGAAGGGGTCTGGCGACACGCGAGAGGGGCAGCGGCCCGTCTGCGTGCCCATGCCCCGCAGGACGCCGTTCTGCATGGTATCGCGGACCGGCTGCAGGCGATCCAGCGGCGCAACTTCTTCCAGCTGCGCGCCGAGATCTCCCATCACGGCCATTACAGCCACGAGTACAGCATGCGCATCAGCGTCGAACGGGACAGCCCGGTCGGGCAGGACATGACGCCCGACGCCGAGGACGTCGTCACCGAGGCGCTGCGGGATCTCGCCCGCTGGCTCTACCGCCAGCTCGAGCGGGAATACGACTATCTCACATCCGACGAGGCGGTGGACGATAGCCTTCGCGCCAATGATTACACCTTCACCGAAGCCGGTCGCCGCTTCGGGTGACCTGAGGCGCCCCACCGCGAGGTCGGGGCGCTTCTTCCTTGCGGCGGCTGCGAGAGGGAGAGGGAGGCCGCGATGGGGCGGGTCCGGGCAGGCGAGAGAGCGCTGTCCAGGCCCTTTTTCTCCCGCTCTCCCGAGGTCTTCCGACATGAACAGCTTTTCCCCTGCGACCGGTCCCGCTGCACCGATTTCGCCTGCCACGGCCATCCTGGCCGCGGCCCGGCTTCTGCTTCCCCATCTCGAGCGTGGCGCGCGGATCGATGCCGCGATCCTGCGCGCTTCCATGGAAACCGCCTTCGGGGCCTCGGACGCCGCCGGCATCTGGGACTGGAAATCCGCCTATGAGGCCTGTGAGGTGGCCACCGTCCTCTTCCTGCGCAAGTATGGCCCTGCGCTCTTCCGCAAGACCGCCAGCATGGAGGCCCGTCTGGCGCAGCTCACGAAGATCGTGGCGCTGCTGCCGACCCAGACCCGCCGCTCGGAGGACAGCCAGAGTTTTCAGCAGTTCTCGACGCCGCTCCCACTCGGGCTTGCGGCGTTGGCTGCGGCTCGGATCACTCCGGCGGATGTTGTGCTTGAACCCTCGGCCGGGACGGGTCTCATGGCCATTCTTGCGGAAACCCTCGGTGGCAGGCTCATCCTGAACGAACTGGCCAAGACGCGCGCGGATCTTCTCTCCGCCCTCTTTCCGGCCGCGATCCTGTCGCGGGTCGATGCGGCGCAGATCGATGACCATCTCCACCCGGGGCTCGTGCCCTCCGTCGTCCTGATGAACCCACCGTTTTCGGCGATGGCCCATGTGACGGGGCGCAGGACGGATGCCGCCTTCCGTTATGTCGCCTCGGCCCTGGCGCGGCTTGCGCCCGGCGGGCGGCTTGTCACCATCACCGGGGCCGGTTTCGGACCCGAGGCACCAGCCTGGCGAGACGCCTTCGTCCGGCTGCAGGCGCGCGGGCGCGTGGTCTTCTCCGCAGCCATCGACGGGTCGGTCTATGCCCGGCACGGCACGACGATCGAGACCCGGCTGACCGTGATCGACAAGCATCCCGCCGAGTATCGCGCGGCGTTTCCGCCCTCGCCGGGCATCGCGCCCGATGTGGGGACCTTGCTCGAATGGATCGCAGCGCAGGTGCCCGAGCGCCTTCCTGTCGATCTGCCGCTGTCGGATGTCCCAGTGGCGCGGTCTGTGTCGGTTCCAGCGCCCGCAGTGCGGGGTCGTCCGGCCCCTGGAATGCGCACGGCTCCTCGCCAGAGCGTTGAGCCGCAGGGCGTCGAACTCGCCTATGAGGTCATCGACTGGGTGCCGCCCGAAGGCGGGCGACTGTCGGATGCCATCTACGAGCCCTATGCGCTGCAAGCGATCCGTATCCCGGGTGCCGAGCCGCATCCGACCCGGCTGGTGCAATCGGCCGCCATGGCCTCGGTTGCGCCGCCGCGTCCGACCTATCGGCCCCTGTTGCCTGCCGACATCCGCTCGCACCTGTCCGAGGCGCAACTCGAGACCGTGATCTATGCGGGCGAGGCGCATGCGGGTCATCTGGCGGGGTCCTGGACGGTCGATGCCACCTTCGACACAGTGAGCGCTGCCCTGGATGCTGCCGAGGGAGCAGTCCAGTTCCGGCGGGGCTTCATGCTGGGGGACGGCACCGGGGCGGGGAAGGGTCGGCAATCGGCCGGGATCCTCCTCGACAACTGGCTACGCGGGCGGCGCAAGGCCCTCTGGATCAGCAAATCCGACAAGCTGATCGAGGATGCGCAGCGCGACTGGCAGGCGCTCGGGCAGGAACGCCTTCTGATCACGCCGCTTGCGCGCTTTGCGCAGGGCAAGCCGATCACGCTGGCCGAAGGCATCCTGTTCACCACCTATGCCACGCTGCGCTCCGACGACCGGGGTGAGAAGGTTTCGCGGGTGCGCCAGATCGTCGATTGGTTGGGCCATGACTTCGACGGGGTCATCATCTTCGACGAGAGCCATGCCATGCAGAATGCCGGGGGCGGGAAGGGCGAACGCGGCGATGTCGCCGCCTCACAGCAAGGCCGGGCGGGGCTTCGGCTGCAGCATGCGCTGCCCGAGGCGCGCATCGTCTATGTCTCGGCGACCGGGGCGACGACCGTGCACAACCTCGCCTATGCGCAGCGCCTCGGGCTCTGGGGCGGCGAGGATTTCCCCTTCGCCACCCGCGCTGAATTCGTCGCGGCCATCGAGGCGGGCGGCGTCGCCGCCATGGAGGTGCTGGCCCGCGATCTGCGGGCACTCGGCCTCTATACCGCGCGGTCCCTGTCCTACGAGGGCGTGGAATACGATCTTCTGGAACACCCGCTCAGCCCCGAGCAGCGCCGCATCTACGATGCCTATGCCGGGGCCTTTGCCGTGATCCACAACAACCTCGATGCGGCGATGGAGGCGGCCAACATCACCGGGCGCGAGGGCACGCTGAACCGGCAGGCGAAATCCGCCGCGCGCTCGGCCTTCGAGAGCACGAAGCAGCGGTTCTTCGGCCATCTCCTGACCTCGATGAAGACCCCGACGCTCCCGAGGGCGATCGAAGGGGACCTTGCGGCGGGCCATGCCAGCGTCGTGCAGATCGTCTCCACCGGCGAGGCGCTGATGGAACGGCGTCTGGCGGAAATCCCGACCGAGGAGTGGAATGATCTGAATACGGACTTGTCGCCGCGTGAGTATGTCCTGTCCTACCTGCAGCATTCCTTCCCGGTTCAGCTGCATGAGCCCTACACCGACGGGGAGGGCAACCTCTCTTCGCGCCCTGTGTTCCGCGATGGCCAGCCCGTGGAATGCCGCGAGGCCGTTGCCCGGCGCGACGCCCTGATCGAACAGCTTGCGGGTCTCCCGGCGGTGCCCGGCGCGCTCGACCAGATCATCCAGCATTTCGGGACGGATGACGTCGCCGAGGTGACCGGACGGTCCCGGCGGATCATCCGCAAGGGCGAGGGGCGCGACGCGCGCCTGGCCGTCGAAAACCGCGCCGCTTCGGTCAACCTGGCCGAGACCGCGGCCTTCATGGAGGACCGCAAGCGGATCCTCGTGTTCAGCGACGCGGGCGGCACGGGGCGGAGCTACCACGCCGATCTCGGTGCAAGGAACCAGCGGTTGCGGGTCCATTACCTGCTTGAGCCGGGCTGGAAGGCCGATGCGGCAATCCAGGGCCTTGGCCGCACCAACCGGACCAATCAGGCACAGCCACCGCTTTTCCGGCCCATCGCCACCGATGTGAAGGCCGAGAAACGCTTCCTCTCAACCATCGCCCGCCGCCTCGACACGCTGGGCGCGATCACCCGTGGACAGCGCCAGACCGGCGGACAAGGCCTGTTCCGGCCCGAGGACAATCTGGAATCCGCCTATGCCCGCGATGCGCTGCGACAGCTCTATCAGTTGATCGCGAAGGGCAAGGTGGAGGGCTGCACGCTCGAGGCTTTTGAAGCAGCCACCGGACTCAAGCTGATGGATGCGACGGGACTGAAGGATGATCTGCCGCCGATCACCACCTTCCTCAACCGTCTGCTGGCCCTGCCCATCGCGCTGCAGGGTATCCTCTTTGCCGCCTTCGAGCAGCTGCTCGAGGCGCGCATCGCCGGGGCCATGGCCTCGGGTAGCTACGACATGGGGCTCGAGACGCTGCGCGCCGAAAGCTTCCGGGTCACCGACCGGCAGGTGATCCACACCCATCCCAGCACCGGCGCCGAAACCCGGCTTCTGACCATCGCGGAACGTCGGCGGAACCAGCCTGTCACGCGTGAGGTGGCCCTCGCCGAGCTCTCTGATCCCCGCGCGCTGCTCTTGATCAACGAACGCTCTGGCCGGGCCGCGGTGCAGATCCCCACGACCAGCATCATGCTCGATGATGGCGAGATCGAGCGGCGGGTGCGGCTGATCCGGCCCATGGAGGCGCAGGCCGTCCCCCTGCGCCTGATGGGCGAGACCCATTGGGTCGAGGCCGATGCGGCGCGCTTCGGCGCGGCCTGGGATGCGGAATGCGCGGGCGTGCCCGAGTTCACCGAGAACACGCTGCATATGGTGACGGGGCTTCTCCTGCCGATCTGGAAGCGCCTGCCACCGGACTCGACCCGTGTCTATCGCCTGCAGGCCGATGACGGCGAGCGGATCATCGGCCGCCGCGTCTCGCCCGCCTGGGCCGCGACTGTCGCGGGAAGTGGGACCGAGGCGCACCTGACTCCGGACGCCGCCCATGCCGCGCTGATGGAGGGGCGTACGATCCTCGATCTCGCCGAGGGACTGCAACTGCGCCGCGCGCGGGTCATGGGCGCGCCGCGGATCGAGCTGATTGGCTTCACAGAGCCGATGCGCGAACGCCTGCGCGCCTATGGCCTCTTCACCGAGATCATCGCCTGGCAGCTGCGCTTCTTCGTGCCGGTGGATGCCACCGGCATCGAGGTGCTGGGCAAGCTCTTCGCCAGGTTCCCGGTCGAGCGGATCGGCGATCGGGAGGCGGCCTGATGACCCGGCTCACCGCCACCGATCTGGCGGAACGTCTCGGCCGACAGGCCGAGGCGGTCTGTCGTCATTACCTGTCGAACGGACGCAAGCAGGGCAATTACTGGCTGGTCGGCGATGTCCGCAACACGCCGGGCCGGTCGATGTTCGTGAGGCTGACGGGCGGGGTCTCGGGCAAGGGGGCCGCCGGGAAATGGGTCGATGCGGCCAGTTCCGAACATGGCGACCTTCTGGACGTCATCCGTGAAAGCCTCGGGCTGGTGGAGTTCGCCGAGATCGTCGAAGAGGCCCGACGGTTTCTGAGCCTGCCGCAGGAGACCCCATCCACATCGGCCCACCGGCTGCGGCATACCTCGGGTCCGACCGGATCAACGGTTGCCGCGCAGCGGCTCTGGCGCATGGCCCGGCCCGTCGCAGGCAGCCTCGCCGAAACCTATCTGCGCCAGCGTGGCCTTGCCGATGTGCCGACCGGCGACCCGTTGCGCTTCCTTCCCAACTGCTTCTGGCGGCCCGAGGGCAAGGGACCGACCGAAACCTGGCCCGCGCTGATTGCCGCCGTCACCGATCTCGATGGGACGGTCACCGGCGCGCATCGCACTTGGCTTGCACGGGACGGCAGGCAGAAGGCGCCTCTCGATCCGCCGCGCAAGGCGATGGGCGTTCTTCTCGGGCACGGCGTCCGCTTCGGTCGCGCACAGGATGTTCTGGCGGCAGGCGAGGGGATCGAGACCGTCCTGTCCCTGCGGCACGTCTTGCCCGGTCTGCCGATGGTCGCCGCCCTGTCGGCCGGACATCTGGCCGCCCTCCGGTTCCCGGAGCCTCTGCGCAGGCTCTATGTCGTCTGCGACAACGATCCGGCAGGACGGATCGCGCGGGAGGCGCTGGTCGCCCGAGCGAACGAGGCCGGGGTCGAGGCGCTGGCGCTGGTGCCGATGGCGGGGGATTTCAACGACGATCTCGTCGCGCGCGGGCGGGATGCACTGCGGGCCTGGATCCGACCCCAGCTCGCCCCGGACGACGTGAGCCGGTTCATGGGTCCGATGCAGGCGCCGTGACGGGGCAGGGGATCGGCCTGTGACGAAAGGATCATGGGCGCAGGAGGGCTGCGTCATCGGGCAAAGGGACCGCGCCTCGGCCTTCGAGAGGGCGAGCGGCCCACAAGCGGCCCGGCCCGGCAATGGCGGCGCCCGACTGATTTCCGTCGGCGGGCATCCACCCCACGCGACAGGTCGCGCGGGGCCCCCGGAAGGCCCGCCTTTACAGCGCGAAGCAAATCAGCCGGGCTTGGCCATCAAGGCCCTCGCAAGGGGCTCGGGCTGCCTGACCGGTCCGCCCGTGGGCTTTCGTCGCCACGAAGGCCGCGACGGTCGCGGTCCAGCCCAAGGACGCCTCTCATGTACTCCCATGACGATTTCGACGCCGATCACAGCACCTCGCCCACTGGCCATGTCATCGAAGCCCTCGAACTCTACGGCTATCGTCCCGCCGAGGACGAGGCCGACCCCCGGATCACGCCCGAGGATGACGTCATCCGCACCGCGGTCGCCGATATCTTCGACGCCCTGATCTCCACCATGGCCGACACCAGCCTCGACTTCGACCTCGACGAAATCCTCTGGTCGACCGTCAACACCTTCCACCGCGCAGTCCTACGGATCGAGGGCAAGCTCGACGACAACGAGCAGGCCCAGAAGCGGCTGCAGCGCGAACAGGACGGCTCCGAGGTCAAATCCGTCCAGCTCGAGACGCTGATCGCCATAGGGCAGAGCCTGCTCGATCGCCGCGACAGCCTCGAGCTCTTCTGCGAAACCGCCGCCGACATCTATCTGCGCACGCTCGGCACCCCCTGGTCGCCGCGCACCGGGTCCCGCGTCAACCATCGCCAGATGACGGCGGCCATGATCGACAGCCGCGACTTTCTGGCCGCCAAACGCCGGGCCGACGCCGAGGTGCTCTTGCCCGCCGGGCCGAAGATCGCCTTCTCGGGCGGCGAGACCACCGATCACCGCCTGATCTGGGACAAGCTCGATCAGGTCCATGCCAAGCACCCGGACATGGTCCTGCTGCATGGCGGATCGCCGAAAGGTGCCGAACGGATCGCCGCCACCTGGGCCAGCAACCGCAAGGTCCCGCAGGTTGCCTTCAAGCCCGACTGGACGAAGCACGCCAAGGCCGCGCCCTTCAAGCGCAACGACCAAATGCTCGCGACGCTGCCGATCGGGGTCATCGTCTTCCCGGGCACCGGCATCCAGGACAACCTCGCCGACAAGGCCCGCAAGATGGGTATCCCGGTCATCCGCATCGGGGCGGGCAGCGCGTGAGCGCTGCCAATGCCTTGACGTCCGACACTGCGGTTCGATTGACCCGCATCGGTGGGGGGCTCTCGGCGATGATTGGGCCTGCCGGACTGAAACCCCGGTATTCGGCTTCATGGCAAAGGTTGAGGTGATCAGCTCGGATGCCACCGCTGCCTGGGGTGGCTGCCGCCGATGCAAGATACCTGAGGCTCGCGGCCGACCCAAAACAATGCTATCTTTCTACTCGCGCCATGGTGGTGGTGGAGGCGCGACCGTCCAACCATTTGTGCGGAGCCACCACCATGACCTTTTTCGGAATCCTCGTCGCTCTGGCGGCAATCGGCACGATGTGCTGGCTGCTGTTCAATCTCGCTGTCTTCGCGCTGCCGTTCTTTGCAGGCGTCACCCTCGGCACCTGGGCCTATGGGACCGGTGCCGGGTGGCTGGGCGCGACCGTTATCGGCCTCGCAGGCGCCGGGCTTGTTCTGGCCCTTGGTCAGGGCCTTCTGATGGTCGTCCGTCCGCTCTGGGTGCGGTTCCTGATCGCGCTGGCCTTCGTCGCCCCCGCTGGCGTGGCGGGGTTTCACGCTGTCTTGGGGATCACCCGGCTGATGATGCCGTCAGAAGCCTGGCAGATCGTCTTCGCGATCATCGGCGCGGTCGCTGTGGGCATCACGGCCTTTCTGCGGGTCGCAGGCATGGCGGCCCCCGGCGATGCGGGCGGGAGCCTGGTCCGCGGCTGAAGGCCCGGCAGGCAGGAGGGGTGACCAGAGCGAGGAAGCCCTGCCGACCTGTCTGGTCGGATTGTGGGGTTGGATCGGGTGCGTTCCTTCGGATCGACGTGACGCCCTGTTCTTGTCCTGTCCAGAGCGCGGGACGGGCAAGGCCCCATCGGCGGGCTGTCATCGAACCCGTCAAGGTGCGGGGCCGGTGGCATTGTTCGGGTTGGACTTTGCGCAAGGCCTGGAAGGGGGAGACTGATCGTCGGCGTGTGCCCCTCCTGCCTGCCTTTGCGGTGGTCTGTCGCCAGTGTCTCCGTCTGCTCCCCGTGTCCAGACCGCTCCATACGGCCTCTTCAGTGGCCTGATCTGGCCGAAGACCGGCTTCGCCTCGACCGCTTCGGCGCAACAGCGTCGTCACAACTTTCTTCCCCTGCCGGCCTGAAGGCCGCCATTCCTCGCGGGACCAAGAAAGTTCCTCCTGTGCTGTCAGGCCCCCGCCGGGCGGGGGTGCGCCAGCGGTCGTCTCCGTCCTGTCGATCGCCATCGAGGCCGCAATGGTGCGGGCTCGGAAACGGAAAACGGAGACTTACCATGGCGACCATCGGCACCTTCAAGAAGACCGGCACGAACGAATTCACCGGCGACATCGTCACCCTCAGCGTCCAGGCCAAGGGCGTGCGCATCGTCCCCGACCAGCGCGCCACCGGCGAGAACGCCCCCAGCCACCGGGTTCTGGTCGGCCGCGCCGAGATCGGCGCCGCCTGGTCAAAGCGCTCGAACGAGGGCCGCGACTATCTGGGCCTCAAGCTCGACGATCCGAGCTTCACCGCCCCCATCTACGCCAACCTCTTCGACGACGAGGACGGCGAGGGCTTCTCGCTGATCTGGTCCCGCCCCAACGGCCGCCGCGCCGACTGACGCGGACCACAAGGCCCCGGTCGCAAGGCCGGGGCCTTTTCCGTGCGTGCCGCGAAAGGCGATGCCCACCGCGACCGCGCCGGGGGCCACTGCGTGACCTGCAGGGACCGGCGCGGCCGGGCGACGCCCCTAGTAGGGCCGGCGCGGCCGGCGAATCGCGGGAATTCACAAAGGCATAGCCCGCGCTGCGAAACCGCAGTTTCCAGTGGCGGATCGGGCAAGAGCGACTAAAATAGTCGTAGTTCTGGAATGCGCGCCGGTCGCGATGGGAGGTGATCATGCATGATCACCGCTCGACAGTCGCGGGCCGCACGCGCGTTGCTGGGTTGGACGCAGGAGACGCTCGCTGACAAGGCCCGAATATCCCTGACTGCCCTGAAACGCCTCGAGTCCGAGAACCGGCTTGAGGTGTATGAATCGACACGGGATCAGGTTCGCCGGGCACTCGAGGCCGCAGGGATCGTCATCCTGTCTGACAAGCGCGGGCAGGGAGTGATGCTGGAGCATGGCCGAGACGAGAAGAACCACTGAGACGACAGGGCGGTTTGGCAGACGGCTGGCTGTGCCGATCCTCTCGGTGACCGCGCCATGAAGCCCATGACCCCTGCCTTCGACGAGCTTGCCCCCACCAGCGCGGACATCACTGATTACGACCGCAGGCACATCAAGCTCTACATGCGGCTTCTCGATGCGACAGCCGATGGTGCGGACTGGACGGAGGCCGTCGAGGTCCTGTTCGGAATCGACCCTGACCGCGAACCCGATCGCGCGCGGCGGGTCCATGACAGCCATCTGGCGCGGGCGCGCTGGATGACGCAGCGTGGCTATCGGCAGCTATTGGGTCCGCGTTCCGGCACCCCGTGACCCCTGCGCGCGGTGATGCTGCAGCGACATCATCTGCTGCATCATTCCAAGCCTTTTCCGGGCTTCCCTGCGCTGGAATCTTTTCTCCCGACGCGTGTGTTGACTCTGTCGAGGGTTGAGAGATGGGGCCGGATACATCGAAGTGGCGGAACCAGGACTCCTATGACTTCTACGATGAGCTTTCGGTTGAAGGCATCGCCTGGGAGTGCCTGCGCCGCGATCTCGACTATCAGGCAAGCTTCGCGGACATCGTGACGCAAAAGGCCGTACGCGCCCCGTTCGAGGAGGAAGCCCAGCATCGCTGGGGCCTGCGATTTTCCGGCCGACCCAAGGCTTTCCATCCTCGACCAGCCCGTAATCTGGTCACTTCACGCCAATCCGGGCACCGTGCTTCTGGGCGAAGCACCCGCCTTCCGGCCGTCCTTGCCGCGGCCCATTGCGCTTGATCTGCGGTCACAAGCGGAAGCAGAGGAGGGGCGCTATGGCGCCTTCGGTGGGGACGCTTTTGTTCCTTTTCTGAACATGGCGGGGCGGACCGACGCCGGATCCATGGCCATCCTGCTGCCCCTCGATGACGACCTGCCAGGCCGGATCGAAGCGATCCAGCGATTCTGGCAGATGCTGAAGGCGCGCCCGGTCCCGCGTGACACCCGCATGACCCCATACCAGCGTCAGCGGTTCCGCCTGATGATGCAGGCAGCCGACGGCCGCGCCGCGGGCGCAAGCTACCGGAAGATCGGCATCGCGCTGTTCGGTGAACGGCGCGTCTTGGACGAACCGTGGAAGACCTCCCCGCTACGGGCCGCCGTCATCGCGCTCGCCCGCAATGCCTCCGCGCTGATCGGCGGCGGGTATCTGGGCCTCCTGCGGCACCGACGTAAGCCGTAGGGTGCGCCTTGCCCAGTCTACGGGTGCCTACGACCGTTGGGAGCCCAAACCGACCGAGACGGAACAGGCGGGATTCGCGCATGCAGCGCGGAGTGCCTCGTCAAGGACGGCCCATTGCGGTCATTCGAGTCTCCATCCACCACTGCGACGCCGCTTCGCGAAAGCGTACGTCGAAGTGCGCGAAGGCTCGATGAAAAACCGGTGCCAGTTCAGCCGCTGCCGTGTCCTTCGCCTAGTCAGAGCACCGCTCTGTCGGTGCGTTCATCGGCGAAACGCGGCTGCGTGGTTACTGGTTGTCTGCAATTGCTCAACGAGCGGTCAGTATTTGCCCACGAGCGCAACGATCTTTTGCGTCTGCGCGCGTAAGGCAACTGGGTCTGGAACTTGCCCGCCACCGTGCATGTTTACCCGCGTGTATTCGTTCAGGGCCAGCAAGTCATCGACCGAGTCAAAAAGCGGGTCGTCTGGTCCCACCAGCTTGATTGCATCAGTCATCGCGACGATCTGCTCGTTGGCAATAAAACGACCGGGAAAGCGGGCTTTGATGTAATCTTCCAGAAACGGGCGAATTGCTTGCACGATCGCCTCTAAGGTGACGCCCTTTAGAAGGGAGCCATGACTCGCGTACTCCCTAATCATCTCGGCCTGTCGGACGTAGAGCGTCTTCAACTCGTTCGCGCTTGACCAAGGCGAAATTGTGCCCTCTCCATGGTCGGTACACATCAGTTGGAAGGTTCGCGTAGTTGCACTATCTGAGTCCTTCTCGATCATCTGCAAGAAGCGAGGGTCATGGGACAGCACGATTGTCTGGCAAGCCTTGCTCACGATAGCCCGTACCTGACTTGTGGTTTCGAACTGCCTGTGCATGTCTTGACTGTTGAAGGGGTCATCAAAGACAACAATTGCATCGCTCAACTTTGGGTCAGTTCTGACTTGGGTAATAAAGAAGGCGAGGGCAAGTGTCGTTTTATCGCCGGCGCTCAAGACAGTCTTGAAGCTCGGCGCGGTATCCGATTTGTCTCCAACGGGCAGCGTGCTTTGGCCAATTGAGATAGCGTATTCAGTGTTTGGGTCGCGCCCCTTAAAGTTCGCCTTCGCATTCGTGATTGAGAAATTCGCTCCAAATGCAGAAAGAAGGCCATTGATCTGCTTCTGCCGTGTCTTCATCATCGTGTCAGCATAAGCGGTCAATTCGTCTTGAGCAGTTTTCTTCTCCTTCTCAATCTCCTTCCGTCGAGCCTCGCCACCTGCATAGGCGGCGGCGGCGGACATGATCGGGTCTGACTGTTTCGCTGCAAGCGCCAGCCACATCAAATGGATGCGTTCGGCTTTGGGTAGATCAATTCCTTGCACCTCGGCCTTCGCAGTTGAAATCACAGCATTGCAGGCAGATAGGGCCGCTCTGTATTCTTCGATCAGCGCAAAGGCAGGCGCGATCAATGCTTCACCTTCTTCTAGAGAAATGGCCTTAATTGGGTTGGCGATCTTCTGTGCCAGCAGCGCCCGAAGGGTATCGAGTCCAGAAATAACGCGACTAACCTGAACCGCATCAAGCTTTGGGATGTTCGGCAGCTTGCAAACCTGTGACCAAAAAGCTGCGTCAACTTCGTTTGTATTGGTGATCCCCAACAAGGCACCTTCATTGAGCACTTGATCAAGGCTTGCAATGGCACCATCCCGGTCTGCGAGAAGTTGGTTAAATGCCTCACTGAAATATGTTGCATATGACGCCACCAGATTATGGCCGACAACATTCTGATCACAGAACGGACAGCTCGATCCGTTGAAATGTTCGATTCCGTATTTTAGCCAGCGGTCGCCGTGAGCGCCAAGATCGTGGGCTTCGATGTGTTTTCTGACTCGTGCTGCGATATCGTCTGAAACGGAATCTATCGTCCGTGCTGCGATCTCCCGAAAATATTCGATTGAGGGCAGATCAATCTGCTTTAGGACCATCTTCTGCTGAACAGTCGCGGCTTGTTTTGCCAACTGCACACTGCGTTCCGCATTTTCAACGCGCTCCGCAATGTCAGCCGGAATCGCTCTCGTGCTGAACGCCAATATGTCCGCGGAGGTGATCACGGGGTGTCTAGCGTAAATTTCTGAAGCGTAACCCTTGACCGCGATGGCGAGTTCTCGTTGCTCGCGGTCAAGGTCGAGTATCTTCTGTGCTAGAACGACGCCTTTTTCGCCTAACACGACTGGCAGGAGACTGCGCTTGTTTTCACGCGTCACGCTCTCGCCGACGTGAAGATTCTGGTGAACGAATTCTTGGTCAAACACATAGATCTTTCCCGGGCAACTGTTCCAGCTTCCGCCGCCAAAAGCGACTGTTCGCGCAGGAGCCCAAGTTGATTGAACGCGAGATTCCTTTTTGGCGTCGAGACGGCGGCGTGCAGTGATGTAATTGGGTTGGCCTTCGGAGGCAGAACGGAGCACTGCACAAATTGTGCTTTTGCCATAGCCGTTGCGGGCAAAAACAAGCGACAGGCGATTAAACTGTTCGGCCTTATGCCGCAAGGCGGCGAACCGACCGATCTCTTCAACGACGTCTAACCTTAGCAACATCTTCGAACTCTCCTAGCCACGCCGAGTAGGAGTATCAGAGCGCGGCAAGTCAATGAAGTCGCTGTTTTAGTTGCTGTTCGGCATGGCCCTAGTCTTAGTGGTAGCCACGACATACAGAACGTCCGCTATGAAGGATTGCCGCAAGTGCCGGGCCGGACCACAATCGGCCTGCTTTCCGCCCTTCCTCCCGAGTGCCTTCGCGAGTGCAGTGGAGATTGGGCCCTGCAGCGACGGTCCCGAGGGTCCGCAAAACTGTTTATCGCAACCAAGTAGCCCGGGTAGTCGGAACCTCTCGCCTGATGTTGAACCCCAGCCCCCGAGGCTAACCGCCCAGAGGGGTAGGATAGTTCCACCCCCAACCTTCCTCATCCCCCTTTCCGGCCCTTCTTCGCCAGCCTGCGCGGGACAGGCCGTCCTTTGCCGACGGCCTTCCACAGACCCACGGAGGCCCCATCCATGCGACCCGATCTCGCCGTTCTGCCGCCACGCTACCTGCGCACCAAGGAGGCGGCCACGTTCCTCAGCCTGTCGGCGCGCACGCTGGAAAAGCACCGCACCTACGGAACCGGCCCTGCCTATCACAAGCTTGGCGGGCGCGTCGTCTATTCGGTCGATGATCTGACGGCTTGGGTTGCGCGCGGCTCGGTCACCTCGACCTCGGATCCGCGCGGCCAGGTCCTGCCGGCCAAGCGCCTGACGGCATCGCCGCATGCCGTACCAGCGCGCGCGACGCGCTGACGGCCTTTCCTGTTCCTCATGCCTCCGACGCCCCGCAGCGCCTCCGAGCGCGGCCAACTCGACCTCTTTCGGGCGTTGCCGGGGGAGTTCGCCCCACGTGACGCGCAGGATCTCATGGCCTATCCCTTCTTCTCCCTCTCCAAGTCGCCGCGTATCCGCCCCATCGATTTCGTCGCGGGCAATGTCGCGATCCGGGTCGAGGCCGTGCCCGACCACGGCATGGCCACGATCTGGGATGCCGACATCCTGATCTGGGCGGCCAGCCAGATCGTCGAGGCGCGAGATGCGGGCCTGCGCACCTCGCGGCTGATGGCGGCAACGCCCTATGAGATCCTCAATTTCACCGGGCGTGGGACGTCGCTGCGGGACTATCAGCGCCTGAAGGCCGCGCTGGACCGTCTGCAATCGACCACGGTGGCAACGACGATCCGCCAGCCTGCCGAGGGCCGGCGCCATCGCTTCTCCTGGATCAATGAATGGCATGAGCGCAGCGATGCGAGGGGGCGACCCGACGGCATCGAGCTGATCGTCCCGGACTGGTTCTACCGCGCCGTCCTTGACGACGCTCTGATCCTCACCATCGATCGCGCCTATTTCGATCTGACCGGCGGCCTTGACCGTTGGCTCTATCGCCTGGTGCGCAAGCATGGCGGGCGGCAGGCGGGCGGCTGGCGCTTCGATTTCCGCCACCTGCACCAGAAATCGGGTAGCCTCTCACCCTTCAAGCGCTTTGCCTTCGAGTTGCGCGACATCATCCGCCGACAGCCGTTGCCCGGCTATGTCCTGTTTGCCGAGGTCGAAACCGGCGGCCGCATGCTGCTGGCCTTCGAGCCTGCCCCGCCCTGTGGACAAGCTGTGAATGGCCTCGTGCCATCGGGAACCCGGGGTATCGTGCCATCAGGAACCGGGGGCTCGTGCTATCGGGAACCGAAACCGGGCCTAACGTCCAGAACAGAAACAGAAAATCGCGCCCTTAACTTAGAGTCTAACAAAGATTCTAACCTTGAAGAGCGCAGGACCGCTGTTGAAACCCTGATCGCGCGGACGGGTGTCGCGCTGAAGGCCGGGTATCGGCGCCGGGGAAGGGGGCCCGACGAGCCCGTTCCACGAGAACCAGAACTGCCCCTCGGCAAGCCGGGGGAACGGCCATGACCCGGGCGCACCTGAGGCTGAGAAGCGGCATCACCGTGCCCACCCTTGCGATTGATGGTACGTCCGAGCTGCGCGGGCGCGTCCTGGCTGCGGCCTGCCTGCAATGCCAGATCGGCGCCGCGAAGCCGCGCGATCAGATCGGCGCTCCCCTTTCCGCCGAAGAGGGGGCCCCGTCATGAATGGCAACCTCCCGCCGCAACGCGTCGCACACACGACACACGACCGGCCCATCTCGTCGATCACCTGGGTCGATCTGACCTTCCGGCGACACCGCGTCGAGCAATGGATCCGCTTCGGTCATTCCTGCCGCGAACAGGTCATCGATCGGCAAAGACGACGGGTCGGTTTCGCCTCCGGTGCGGTCTTTGCCTGCGTCCGCTGGGCCGGAAATGAGCACGGAACCGTCGCTGCGCGGCTGGTCATCCTGCGCGCAGTCTTCCGCACAGAAGCCTTCCAGACGCTGAACTTCGTGCATCCCGGTGCCGAAATCCTGCTGCAGCTGGACGGCTGGCCGAAGGCAAAGCGCGCGCTCGAGGTAATCGACGCCATCGAAGCCCTCGGGATTGATCCGACCGCTGTCGCGCCCGATCACTGGCGCCATGTCCACAATCGCCTGACCGCCGGACAAACCCCGTCGGTCTATTCCTCGGCGCGGCATGCGGCCTGGCTTGCGCGGCGCAGGATCTGGCCATGAAGCGCACCGCGATCCTCCTCTTGGCCGCGATGGGTCTGGCGAGTCTCGCAGCTCCGTCCGTCGCAGTCCTGCCCGCGTGGCTGATCTGGAATGCATCTGCCAGCGTGCCGCTCGGGCTCTACTGGGTCGAGCGCCCGACCGGGCTCGAAATCGGCGACCTCGTCGCGGTCATGCCGCCTGCGCCTCTTGCCGCGTTCATGGTCACGCGCGGCTACATCGGCGCGGATGTCCCGCTCCTGAAGCATGTCGCGGGTCTGCCGGGACAGCGCATTTGCCGCAACGGCGCGACAGTCACTGTCGATGGCGTCATCCTCGGCGAGGCGCTGCCGCGGGATCGGCTCGGACGCGATCTGCCCGACTGGCAGGGCTGCCGCCTGCTTCAGGCCGGCGAAATCTTCCTGATGAATCGCGAGGTCCGGGACAGCCTCGATGGCCGCTATTTCGGGCCGCTCCCGGCAGACGCCGTCATCGGACAGGCGCGCCCGATCTGGGTGACTTCCGACGCGGCCGAGCCCCGTGACGGGCGCTTCACCCAACCCTGACAGCCCACCCAACCCCAAACACAGGAGACCTGACATGTCACAGATCGGACAGTTCACCCGCGAAGGAACGGCCTTCACCGGACAGCTCCGGACGCTCACCCTCGACCTCACGGTTGCCCTCGTCCCGGTGGAAAACAGCGAGGCCGAGAACGCACCGGCCTACCGTATTCATGCAGGTGACGCAGAAGGCCCGGAGGTCGGGGCCGCCTGGAAGCGCAGCGGCGAGAAGGCCGGTGAGTACCTCTCTGTCCTGCTCGACGATCCCGCCCTGCCGCAGCCGATCCGCGCCAACCTCTTCCGCGACGATGACGCCGGTGCCGCCTGGTCGCTGCACTGGAACCGCCCGAAACCCCGCGAAGACCGGGACTGACGGCCATGCGACGCTGTCTCATCGCGGCGCTCGTTTGCTCCCTCTTGTCGTTCAGCCAAGGCTCGGCCACCGCGCATGCGGAGCCCGTTGCGGCGCAGATCGCGGCGCATCCCCATGGCGCTTTCATTGCCGAGGCTGCGCAGCGTTTCGGGATCCCGGCCCCCTGGATCGTCGCGGTGATGCGCGCCGAAAGCGCCAACGATCCGCGCGCCGTCAGCCCTGCCGGAGCCATGGGGCTGATGCAGGTCATGCCTGGCACCTGGGCCGCCTTGCGCGCGCACCACGGGCTCGGGGATGACCCCCATGATCCGCGTGACAACATCATCGCCGGGACCGCCTATCTGCGCGAGATGTGGGACCGCTACGGCAATGTCGCCGCCATGCTTGCCGCCTACAATGCCGGTCCGGCTCGCTACGACGACTATCTCGAAACCGGTCGCGCCTTGCCGGCCGAGACGCGCGCCTATGTGGCGGCACTCGCTCCTCTTCTCGGCAGTGGCACTGCATCGGAAGCGCAGATGGCGACGCCGGCTTTGCCGCCGGACTGGCGCGATGCGGCGCTGTTCGTGGCACGGTCCGAGCCGCAAATGGCGTCTGGCACGCCGGGCAGCGCGTCAGAGCCCGACGCTCCGGCGGACGGGATTTTCGTGACGCCGGGCGCGGGGGCGGGTGGGCCATGAGCACAGCCAAGGCATCGGAATGCCACCCGGAGCCGCCTGGTTTCGGGAAGGCACGCCTGGCCGCGATATCGGCGGCGGAGGCGGAAAGGGCAGGGAAGGCGGAGGGCAAGATAAAGGAAACCGGCACCCCAAGGCGCCGGTTTCTGGGCAAGCCCTTGTCTGCACACTGTTTTCGGGGCGCGGATGTGGCACCCTGTTTTCAGGGGCGTGGTGCCGCGCTTGCGGTCAGTACTCTGAAATCGTGGGGCTATTTTCGGCACTGTGCCTCGCTTCCTGCCAACAGGCGCCTCTTGATCCCTGGACGGCTCGATGAGCGGCGATGACGAGAACCGGTTCGAACCGAAGCCGGGGGCCATCCGCTCGGACAGTCCGAAAGCGGGTAAGGCCAAGAGCTTTCTGACCCATGCGAAGAGGCTCGCCCGCCAGCACAGCAACCGACCCGCTCGCGGCGCGGCGCGCGCGCCCTCAGGCATCTCTCGCAACCTTTCCAATTCGGCCAGTAAGGGCGCGAAGGCGGCGGGACGGCGTGCGGAAGGGGCGGGCGTCCGGCGCGGGCGGGGCGCGGCCTTTGTCCGCGCCCGAAGGCTCTCGGGCGGCTGGCGACACAGCGCGCCGGGCATGCGCCGGGTCGTGGTGAAAACCCGCTATGTCCGACAAGCGGGCCGGAGCGGGAAGGGGGCCGCCCATCTGCGCTACATCCAGCGCGACGGCACATCCCGCGACGGCGCGCCGGGACGGCTTTATTCCGCGACCGAGGACCAGGCCGATGGTGAGGCCTTCCTCGCGCGGGGACGCAACGATCGCCATCAGTTCCGGTTCATCATCGCGCCCGAGGATGCCGCCGAGCTTTCCGACCTGACAGGGCATACCCGCGACATCATGCGCTGCGTCGAAGCTGACCTCGGCACAAAGCTCGACTGGGTCGCCGTCAACCACCACAACACGGGTCATCCCCATGTGCATGTCATCGTGCGTGGTAGCGATGATCGCGGCGACACCCTCGTCATCAATGGCGACTACCTTGCCCATGGCATCCGCGAGCGGGCGAGCACACTTGCGACGCTGGAACTTGGCCCGGTCTTGGAACGCGAGCAGAACAGGAAGCTGGCGGCCGAGGTCGACCAGGACCGGCTCACGCGGATCGATCGCGCGATGATCGCGGAGGCTGAGGACGGTCTGCTCGACCTCCGTTCGGACCCGCAGAACGCGCGGCGGCAGTTTGACCGGACTCTCCGTCTGCGACGTCTCGGTCGGCTGCAGAAGATGGGCCTTGCCACGGAACAGGCTCCGGGCGTCTGGGAACTGAACCCGAGGCTGGAACCGACCCTGCGCGCCATGGGTGAGCGCGGCGATATCATCCGCAGCATCCATCGCGCCCTTAAGGCCGATGGCCTGACCCGCGATCCGATGACCTTCGAGGTCCATGACGCTGCGCCCCAGGTGCCGATCACCGGGCGGGTCTTGGACAAGTTCCTGACCGACGAGATGGGCGAGAGCCTGACCTTGGTGGTGGATAGCATCGAAGGCCGGACACATCATGTCTCGGGGCTGGATGCTGACCGCCTTGAGGAGGCAAAGGTTGGCAGCATCGTCGAGGTCAGGCCCGCCGATGCCGCGGCCCGGCCTTCGGATCGCGCCATCGCCGCCATGGCCGAGGACGGGATCTATCGACCGAGCCGCCATCTGGAACAGGCCCGGTTCGAGGGCCGGGTGCCGGGTGGTGATCATGCGGGCTTCGTCGATGCCCATGTCCGCAGGCTCGAGGCCTTGCGCCGCGCCGGGATCGTCGAGCGGATCGATGCAGATCGATGGCGGATCCCCGAGGACTATGCGCGCCGTGCGGCCGCCCATGACGCGGGTCGCAACGGCCCAGCGACGGTCCGGGTTCTGTCGGCCATGACGCTCGACAAACAGATCGGGGCCGATGGCGCAACCTGGCTCGACCAGCGGCTCCTCCGCGGTGATGGGTCTGACATCGCATCTTCGGGCTTCGGGCAGCAGGTGCGCGAGGCGCTTGATCAGCGCCGTGAACGGCACCTTGCACGTGGCGATGCGACGCGACAGGGCGCCCGCGTCCTCTACCGCCGCAATCTGCTGGCGACCCTGCGCGACCGCGAAATCGCCCGGGTCGGGGCATCCCTCGCCGAGCGCAAGGGGCTTGCCTTCCGTCCCGCCGCCGACGGTGCAAAGGTCAGCGGCACCTTCACGGGCACCGTGACCCTCGCGAGTGGCAAGTTCGCCCTGATCGAACAGAGTCAGGAATTCACGCTGGTCCCGTGGCGACCTGTCATTGATCCCCAGCTGGGGCGCGAGGTGACGGGTGTGGTGAAGGGCGGGTCGATCTCCTGGCAGCTCGGGCGAGGGAAAGACCTTGGGGTCTGAGGCCAGATCGATCGGGCGGTCCTGTTTCACCAACACGGCCAAACGATCAGCCTCCCGTGTGGGGGCAAAGGCACTAGTGACAGGCGGGACTCGGTTGCATTTGCTGCCCTTGCAATCGCGGATGATATGGTCGGTATGTCGGACAAACGTGTCCTTGGGGACGCCCCAGCTCACTTCGGATGATCCTTGGCGTGTCGGATCAGGAGTAAACTATAAGAGGCAGTCCGTTGCCCAAACTATCGAAATTCGATAGTTAAGAGGTCACAAGCTGCCGTTTGACATGTGGAGGTTTAAGGGGCAATATGAGACCTGTAAGGCTCGGAATTGCATCCTAAGCGGCCTCAAAAGGCCTCTGGAGTCAACATGGCGACGTCTCGGCAGATCGAACAGGATATCGGCCAGCGCCTCGCGCGCCTGCGCCTTGCCCGCAACGTAACTCAGGCTGACCTCGCCGAGAAGGCGGGCATCGGGGTCCGCACACTGCGTCGCCTCGAGGCCGGGGACCCGTCGACCCTCGACACGTTCCTTCGCGTCGCCGCTGCGCTTGATCTGGAGGAGGCCATCCTCTCGGCCTTGCCTGCAGGTGACATCCGGCCCATCGAGCGGGTCTCGCAGAAGGGGCACGAACGCCAAAGGGCGCGCCCGTCCTCCGAACGCCCCGGCACAGCCACATGGACATGGGGAGAGGATGGCGATGACTGATGCGAGCGTCATCCTTTGGGGGCGCCGGATCGGCGCGGTCAGCTGGGACGCATCACGCGCGCTTGGCGTCTTTCAGTATGACCCGGCCTTCGTGGGGGCGGGGATCGAGGTTGCGCCGCTGAAGATGCCGGTACGGGAAGCGCCCTACGAGTTTCCCGCGCTTCGGAAGGAAACCTTCAAGGGGTTGCCGGGCATGTTGGCCGACGCGCTGCCGGACAAGTTCGGCAACCGGCTCATCGATGCCTGGCTTGCGGAAACGGGTCGAAGCGCAGTCAGGTTCAGCCCGGTCGACCGGCTGTGCTATATCGGCAACCGCGGGATCGGGGCATTGGAATTCGAGCCGACCGTCCGCAAGGCAACCCGATCGAAGAAGCTGGAGGTGGCTCAGCTGGTGGATCTGGCCAACAGGGTGCTCAGCGAGCGCGCGGCCCTCGCTGGCAGGCTAGGTGGCGACAACGACGCCGAAGCGCTGGAAGATATCCTGAGCGTCGGAACCTCGGCGGGGGGCGCGCGCGCCAAGGCCGTGCTGGCCTGGAACCGGCAAACGGGCGAGTTCAGGTCAGGGCAAGTCAAGGTGGACGAAGGCTACGAGCACTGGCTTCTCAAGTTCGACGGCGTGTCCAACAACCGCGACACGGAACTTGCCGACCCGCAGGGTTTCGGAAAGATCGAATATGCCTATCACCTGATGGCGACGGCAGCCGGCATCGACATGTCGGAATGCAGGCTTCACCACGAAGGCAGCCGAAGCCATTTCATGACCCGGCGGTTCGACCGCGATGGGCGCGGCCGGAAGCTGCATATGCAGTCGCTCGGCGCGATGCAGCACTTCGATTTCAATGATCCGGCCGCCTATTCCTACGAGCAGGCGGCCCTGACGATCCGGGATCTCGGGCTGGGCATGGATGTCGTGGAACAACAAGTCCGTCGCGCCATCTTCAACGTCGTCGCCCGTAACCAGGACGACCACGTCAAGAACATCTCCTTCCTCATGGACCGGTCCGGAACCTGGCGCCTGTCGCCAGCCTATGACGTCGCCTATTCCTACAACCCGTCTGGTGTCTGGACCCGCGATCACCAGATGAGCCTTGCGGGGAAGCGCAACGATTTCACCCATGACGACCTGCTGGCCTTTGCCTCCAATGTGGGCGTGAAGGCCGTGAGGGCGAAGCGGGCCATCGAGGAAGTGGTTGAGGTCGTGGAGCGTTGGCGTGCCTTCGCGGAAGAGGCCGGGGTTGAGGCCTCCGACATGAGCCGTATCGAGAAGACATTCCGCATGACGCTGAGGCGCGATTAGCGCCGGCGTCACTGACGTCTTGATCAGGCCATCCCGCGACGCGTCTTTGGCAGGATCCGCCTGGGTCCGAAGGGGAGCTTGCGGAAACGCTCGAGCCTCCACGCGGCGGCTTGCATCAGCCATCCGAACGCACAGAGCCTGAGGCTTGAACAGTCCTCCCATCCCATGTGCCGCCCCGCCTATCCGGCAGCTTCCGGGCGCGGATTACCCCGTTGCCTCCGCCCGCGATCGCCACCTTCAAATGGGCATCACGCCATGTCCTGAAGGAGCGCGCATGCGGGGAGGCCGGATCCTCTGGGGCCAGATCATCACGGTGTTCTCGATCGTCCTCGTGATGGTCTGGGCGGCGACGCAGTGGGTGGCTTTCCGGCTCGGCTTCCAGCCCCAGCTTGGCGCGCCCTGGTTCGAGGCTGCGGGCTGGCCCGTCTACCACCCGCCCGCGTTCTTCTGGTGGTGGTTCTCCTTCGATGCCTATGCCCCGGGCATCTTCATGGAAGGGGCCGCCATCGCCGTGACCGGCGCGGCGCTCGCCATCGCCGCAGCCTTCCTCATGTCGATCATCCGGGCCCGCGAGGCACGCAACGTCGCCACTTATGGTTCGGCCCGTTGGGCGGAGGCCAAGGAGATCCATGCGGCCGGTCTGCTCGGCCCCGATGGTGTGGTCCTGGGGCGTCATGAACGCGCCTATCTGCGCCATGACGGACCGGAGCATGTCCTGTGTTTTGCGCCGACCCGCAGCGGCAAGGGCGTGGGCCTCGTGGTGCCGACCCTGCTGACCTGGCCCGGCAGCTGCATCGTGCATGACATCAAGGGCGAGAACTGGGGGCTGACGGCAGGGTTCCGGTCGCGCCATGGGCGGGTGCTGCTCTTCGACCCGACCAATGCCGCATCCTCGGCCTACAATCCGCTGCTCGAGGTCCGGCGGGGGGAATGGGAGGTCCGCGATGTCCAGAACATCGCCGATATCCTCGTCGATCCCGAAGGCAGCCTCGACAAGCGCAACCATTGGGAAAAGACCAGCCACTCGCTGCTGGTCGGCGCGATCCTCCATGTCCTCTACGCCGAGCGGGACAAGACCCTCGCGGGTGTCGCGAACTTCCTGTCGGACCCCCGTCGGCCGATCGAGGCGACACTGCGCGTCATGATGGAAACCGCCCATCTCGGGTCAGGGGGCGTGCATCCCGTCATTGCCTCCTCGGCCCGAGAGCTTCTGAACAAGTCCGAGAATGAACGCTCCGGCGTCCTCTCGACCGCCATGTCCTTCCTCGGGCTCTACCGTGATCCGGTTGTCGCCCGGGTGACGGCGCGCTGCGACTGGCGGATCACCGATCTCGTGGAAGGACCCGGCCCGACCAGCCTATACCTGGTCGTGCCGCCCTCCGACATCAACCGCACCAAGCCGCTCATCCGCTTGATCCTGAACCAGATCGGGCGGCGCCTGACGGAAGAGTTGAAGACCTCGGGCAAGCGCCATCGGCTCCTGCTGATGCTGGACGAATTCCCTGCGCTTGGCCGCCTCGATTTCTTCGAAAGCGCGCTGGCCTTCATGGCGGGGTACGGCCTGAAATCCTTCCTGATCGCCCAGAGCCTCAACCAGATCGAGCGCGCCTATGGTCCGAACAACGCCATCCTCGACAACTGCCATGTGCGCGTGGCCTTTGCGACCAACGACGAGCGCACCGCGAAACGGATCAGCGATGCGCTTGGCACAGCGACCGAGATGCGCGATTCCACCAACTATGCCGGGCACCGTCTTGCGCCCTGGCTCGGGCATCTGATGGTCTCACGACAGGAAACCGCGCGGCCGCTGCTGACGCCGGGAGAGGTCATGCAACTGCCGCCCACCGACGAGATCGTCATGGTGGCCGGCGTCCCGCCGATCCGGGCGACCAAGGCCCGCTATTTCGAGGATCCGCGCTTCCGGGAACGGGTGCTGCCACCGCCCGATCTGCGCAACCGACCGATCGCGGTCGGGGCGCTGCGGCCGTCCGACGATTGGTCGAGCCTGATCCCTGCCGACGTATCGGGGCAGGGCGAAGCCGTAGACCATCCATCCGGTGACCCGGCAAATGCCGGCATTCGACGCGAACCTGAACTGCCGGAGCAGGAGGAGATCGTGCCGCCCCCTTCAGCCCCGGTGCAGGAGTTCGACCTCCTTGATGACGAGCCCGATGTCGACGCGGCGCAAGCCCGTGCCATCCGGCAGCGCATGCGCATGGTGGCGCGCCAGGTCGCGATGAACCCCGATGACGGCATCGAGCTATGAGGCCGCTGTCATGACACGCCGCGCCCGAATGAATGTCTATTTGGACCCGGCGCTGCTCAGCCAGGTCGAGGCGCTGGCGCTGCGTCGGAACGTCTCGAAATCCGCCGTCATCGAGGCTGCGGTCGCGTCCTTCCTATCGGGAGACACGACCGAGCGCATGGAGGCCGCGCTCTCCCGGCGGCTCGACAGGCTCGGTCGCCAGGTCGAGGGCATCGACGAAGATCTCGCCGTCCTTGGGGAAACCCTGTCGCTCTTCATCCGTTTCTGGATGACCGTCACGCCGCCCTTGCCCGAGGCAGCACGGGACGCCGCCCGCGCGAAAGGCGCTGAGCGCTTCGAGGGGTTCCTGCAAAGCCTCGGCCGCAAGCTCGCGACGGGCGACAGGTTTCTGCGCGAGGTTTCCCGCGACCGGACCGCAGAGGGCGGTGCCGATGTCGTTCCGGGAGCTGATGACGGCGTCTAACGGCGACTGCCACAGAAATCCGCTAGCTGAGAGACCGGACGTCCTGACAGCGCTACGCACAAATGACCTTCTGATCGGGGCCGACTATCGCTACAACTTCGCACATGAATCATGCGGTCCTCTTATTCCTGCATAGCATGTATCGCGCCGCCTTGCGTGGAGATACGTGATGGCTGAGCCGCCCATTTATCTCGACGGCTTTGCGACGCTGCCGCTTGCGCCCGAAGCCCGCGATGCGATGCTCGCCGTATGGGAGCAACCGGGCAATGCAGGATCGCCCAATGCTTCGGGCGAGCGAGCCGCGCGGATTATTGCCGATGGTCGTGCGGACGTCGCCGCACTGATCGGGGCGGCTCCATCCGAGATCATCTTCACATCGGGCGCGACCGAAGCCAATAATCTCGCGCTGCTGGGCGTCGCGCGGCGCACCGCGGCGTTGTTTCCCGACAAGCGCCGGATCATCGTGTCGGCGATCGAACACAAAGCCGTGCTCGAACCCGCGCGCTTTCTCGCCGAACAAGGGTTCAGTCTCGATATCGCGCCCGTTGATGCCAATGGTCGGCTCGACCTCGCTGCGCTAGCGAGCCTCGTGCGAGGCGATCTGCTGCTCGCGTCGATCATGCTGGTCAATAACGAGACCGGCGGCATTCAACCGGTCGCCGAGGCTGCGGCGATGGTCCATGATGTCGGAGGTCTGGTTCATAGCGATGCCTCGCAGGCGGCGGGCAAGATCGCGGTGGATGTGCTCGATCTCGATGTCGACTATGTCAGCTTGTCGGCCCACAAATGTTATGGACCGATGGGGATCGGCGCGCTTTACGTTGCCGCGCATGCCCCGAAGCCGATGCCTCTGATGTATGGGGGCGACCAGCAGGATGCGATGCGCCCGGGCACCGAGCCGGTAGCGCTGATCGCGGGGTTCGCTGCCGCTGCGAGAGTTGCCAAGGCATCGCTCGCCGCTGATCGCGATCATTGCCACACGTTGATCGAAGCGTTGCTCAGTGGTCTCCGCGACCGCCAAATGGGGCTTCGCCGGATTACTGGTGATGCGCCTGTGGTGCCGGGAAGCGCCGCCCTCCAGCTCGTCGGGGTCGACGCAGACCAATTATGCGCGACCGTCGCGCGCGAGGTCTCCCTGTCGACGGGCTCGGCTTGTACATCGGGTCAGATCAAACGATCTCATGTTCTTGAATCTATTGGCATTTCGGAAAAGGACGCCGGTGAGGTGCTCCGGGTACTCTGCCATAGGTATCAAGATGCGCAGCAGATAGCAGCTGCCGTGGATCGCATTGTAGCCGCCGCGCATCGTTCAAGGGTTGCCACTGGCGAGGCTCACCAGTAACATCGGTGTATGCGACGGGGATCGGCAAGAACAGATTCGAAAGGGCAGTTTGCGGGGCACGAAACGTTTCCGCTGCGCCTGCTGTGGTTGAAAAAGGTATTCGACGCCGTCTGCGATGCAGCCGATGAAAGAACATTTAAGGAACAATCGGCCATTGCGCGTTTTGGTGTCGGCCGCAACATGGTCGCATCGATGCGCTATTGGGCTCTTGCTACCGGCTTCTTCGCCGAGCGTGAACGCATAGTTGCTCCTACGTCGCTTGGTCGCGCTATACTCGCCGATGATGGCTTGGATCCCTATCTCGAACAGGCCGCGACCGTCTGGCTTGCGCATTGGCATGTCGCTTCGACGCCAGAAATGACAACCACGGCCTATTTTGCCTTCAACCTATTGAGCGCGATCGAGTTCGACCCGACCACCCTGCTCGAGAAGATAATGATGCTGGTCGAAGAAAACGGCTGGCGCGCGACGCGCGGGACGCTCAAGCGCGACATCGAGGTGTTCCTCCGCAGCTATGTGCGGCGTGGCGACGCGCTCAACGAAGATGCGGCCGAACCTCTGTTGGCCGAGTTATCGATCATCCGCGAAGCACGGCTGGGGGGGTGGTATGAGTTCGTACGCGGGCCCAAGCCAAGCCTGCACGATGCGGTCTTCGCATATGCGCTCGGCGACTACTGGGAGCGGAGCGGTGGCGCGACCACGTTGACGGTCGAGCAGATTTGTTATGGACCGGGATCGCCAGGGCGGGTTTTCAAGCTCGATGAGGACAGCGTCGTCACGCGGTTGATGCGCCTCGGTGACCTGACTGAAGGTGCCTGGTTATGGGTCGACACGGCCGGACTTAGGCAAGTCCAGCGCGTCTCATTCTTCGATTCGCTCGACACCCTAGCGCGCGCCTACTCGCGCCAAAGCCTGCAAGTGGCGATGGCATGACCGGCTTGTCTTCGATCGTAACCATTGACCGGCGCTTCGCCCGTTCGGCCCGGCTCGACGCTGATCTCAACGGTACGCCGCCGCTAGTCGGCTATGTCATGCAGGCGAGCGTGGCTAAAGCGCTCAAGACGCTGGGTGAAAGCCAGAGCGATAGTCACCAAGGCGCGTTCACCTGGACTGGACCTTATGGTGGTGGGAAGTCGAGCGCAGCGTTGCTGCTCGCCAATTTGGTTGCCGGATCGAAGAGCAATCGCAAGATTGCGCGAGATATTGTTGGCGAAGCGCTGGTCGGTCTCTATGCCGAGGCCTTTCCCGAGACGAACGGCCGCTGGAAAGTGGTTGCTGTTACAGGCAGCCGCCAGCGACTGCGGGATGCGATCATCGAGGCAGCGACAATCGCGTTCGACTGGAGCTCGACCGATGTGACGGCGGCTGCTGCAAGCGACGAAAAGCTGATCGCAGCGCTGATCGGCGGCGACAAGGCCGCGTCGAGTGGCACGTTGCTGATCCTTGATGAACTCGGCAAGCTGCTAGAACATGAAGCGCTGGAGGGCGGCGACATCCATCTGCTGCAGGATCTTGCCGAACACGCGACCCGCAGCAAAGGTCGATTGGTCGTAATCGGCATCCTGCACCAGTCGTTCGAGCAGTATGCCGCACGCGCGGCGCGTGAGGCCCGGCAGGAATGGGCCAAGGTTCAAGGCCGGTTCCACGACATCGCATTCCTGTCGGGTGCCGATGAGACGGTGGCGTTGCTCGGACGAGCGATCACCGCCGAGCATCCGGCGAGCGCGGAAATGACCGCCTGCCGCGTTGCCGAGGAGGTCGCCAAGCGCCGGCCGACCGACGTGCCGGTGTTGGCACGTGCGCTTGCCAACACTTGGCCGCTCAACCCGGTGACCGCGCTACTACTCGGGCCTGTGTCGCGAGCACGGTTTGCGCAGAATGAACGCAGCGTGTTCGGCTTTCTCTGCTCGGCCGAACCGTCCGGATTCCAGGACTTCCTCGAACATGCTAGCAATGACGGGGCAACCTATGACCCCGCGATGCTGTGGGATTATCTCGCTGCAAATTTCGGCATCGCGCTCGCGGGCGGCAACGACGGCAGCCGGTTCAGCCTCGCATATGAAGCGATTGAACGCGCCGGCGCCAAGGGCGACGGGATTCATGTTGCGCTGACCAAAGCCGCTGCGGTGATTGAGTTCTTCCGCAATGGCTCGGGCGTCGCGCTTTCGGAAGAATTTCTGATCGCATCACTGCCCCAAGCGCCCGAAGCGCTGGTCAGGGCGGCGATCAAGGATCTGCTCGATTGGGCGGTGTTAATCCGTCAGCCCCGGCTTGGCGGCTATGCGTTGTTCGCCGGCAGTGATTTCGACCTTGAGGAAGCGATTGGCCGCGCGGTCGTGCCAGTTGACAATCTTCAGCTCGAAGGCGTTCCGAACAAAGTCGGGTTCGGGTTCGCCACAGCCAAGCGCCATTACTTCCTAACCGGTGCGCTACGAACGTTTGAGATCGCACTCCAAGTGGTAACGCCTGAAGACCTGATCGACCATCTGGTCCATCGCATCCAGGCTAGAGGCCAGCGCGGCAGTGGGCTGCTGCTACTGTTCGTCGCTGATGAAATGCTGCCACGCCAAGCAGTCGAGGCGCTGGCCAAGGGTACAGCAAAGGCCCTGAAAGCCAGCGGCCGAGTGATCGCGCTCGGCTGTGCGCGAGAGAGTTTCGCGCTGCGCGGTGCCGCAGCTGAGTTGATGGCAGTCGAACGCGTCTTTCGCGAACATCCCCAGCTCGAAGGCGACCGCATTGCCCGCCGCGAAATCGCCGCGCGCCAGTCGCGCTGCATCGACGAACTCCACCGCAAGCTCGAAGCGGCGCTTGAGGGCGCCAAATGGTATCTGGCCCCTTCGCCGAGCCGCGCTCACAGCGCACCGCTCGCAATCATCGCCAGTGCGTTGGCTGACGCAGGCTATGCCAAGGCTCCGATTCTGAAGAGCGAACTGCTCCAGCGGGACAAGCCTTCCTCCAATTCGATGGCGGCATTGCGCGATCTTGTCCATGCGATGGTCAACGCCGGCGAACGTGACCAGCTCGGTATGACGCAATATCCCGCGGAGCTTGGTCTATACCTGACCGTTATCAAACCATTCGGGCTTCACAGGGAAATCGAGCCCGGCCGATTTGCCTTCTGCGACCCCGACGAAAGCGAAGCCGGCAGGTCGCTGAGGCCGGCTTGGGACGTAATCGACGCAGCCGGCGACGATTCACTTGACCTCATCTATGCACGCTGGGCGGCGCCGCCGTTCGGGATCAAGGCAGGCGTCATGCCCGCGATCGCGCTCGCCTATATGCTCGCGCGTCGCGACACCGTCGCCATTTATATCGACGGCATCTACCAGACGCAGATCGACGATGTCGTGGTCGACAGGCTGATCCAGAAGCCGGCGAGCTTTCGGCTGCGCAAGATCGATCGCTCGATGCGCGAGCTCGCTTTCCTTTCGGGTCTTGCCAAACTGCTCGAGATCGAAGCGAGCAACGCCTCGCTGCCGATCGCGTCAGCGCTCTTCCAGCGGTTCGAGGCGCTACCTAATTTCGCAAAGCGCACGCTGCGAGTCGACGAGGCGACACGAACGATCCGCGCGGTTGTAACCAAGGCGGATGACCCAGAACGGCTGCTTTTCGACGATCTGCCAGCCGCACTTGGCGATGCGCTGTCGCCTGAGGCGGTGCATGCCGCGATCATCGAGGCCGAAGCCAGTTACCCTGCCCTGCTTGCCGAGCTGCGCCTAGCGCTCGGCCGTGCGCTCGGCATCGATCCAGTCGACTTCGGAGGAATTTCGGAGCGGGCGTCAACGATCAAGGGCCTGACCAACGACTATAATTTCGATGCCTTCGCTGATCGCGCCGCCGCAATCGAACTGGGCACCGGTGACATCGAAAGCTTGGTCAGTGTCTTGCTGCATCGCCCGGCGCGCAACTGGTCGGACCGTGACCGCGAAGAAGCGCTGACCGAGATAGCGCGCTATGGTCGCCGCTTCCGTGAACTCGAGGCGCTTGCGGTGGTACGCGACCGCAAGTCGCACACCGAGGCCTTGGCGCTGGTCGTCGGCCTCGATCCCAAGGCGCCGCCGCTGATGCGCAGCTTCGTACTCAACGACCAGGAAAAGGCCGCCGCCGCCGCACTAGCCGACCAGCTTGTCGCAACGCTGCGCTCCGACGACAAGGGCGGCCGTCTTCAGCTTGCCGCGCTGGCGCGCGCGGTGGCGATGCTCGCTGCCGACGACGAGGTAGCATGACTCAGGAACGACATATTCTTGGCATCTCAGGCGGGCGCGATAGCGCGTCGCTCGCTGTCTATATGCGCCAACATCATCCAGAACTGCCGCTCGAATATTTCTTCACCGATACGGGCAAAGAACTGCCCGAGGTCTACAGCTTTCTTGACAAGCTCGAAGGCTTCCTCGGCAAGCCGATCCAGCGGCTGAACCCCGATCGCGACTTCGATTTCTGGCTCGACGAATATGGAAATTTCCTGCCTTCTCCGCGCACACGCTGGTGTACGCGCCAGCTAAAACTGCGCCCGCTCGAGCATTGGCTAAAGGCTGATCTCGAGGCCGGCACGACCATCCATAGCTATGTCGCCATTCGGGCCGACGAGCCGTCTCGAGAAGGCTATCAGGCGACACATCCCAATATGCAGGTTCATTTCCCGCTACGTGACGCCGGAATCGACCGCGCCGGTGTGCTTGAGATACTCGATCAGTCGGATATCGGCGAGCCTGAATATTACAAATGGCGCTCGCGCTCCGGCTGCACCTTCTGCTTTTACCAACAGAAGATCGAATGGGTACGGCTTGCCGAGAACCATCCTGATCGCTTCGCCGAGGCAGTCAATTATGAAAAAACAGCACTCAGGGACGGGTCGCCTTTCACTTGGAGCCAGGGCGAGAGTCTGACCGAACTGATCCAGCCAGACCGCGTTGCGATGATCAAGGCCGACTATGAAAAGCGTCGTGATCGGCTTCGCCGTAACCGACGTGTAAACCCTCTATCGGCCAACACCGCGGAGACGGTCGACGATGTGTACGGCATAGACGAAGGCTCTAGTAGTTGCGTAGTCTGCCATAAGTGATTACGCGCCGACTGCTGCTTCTATTGCTGCAGAAAAGGCAACACCATCAGCTGGCCGGCGTCCTATTGCATGCTGAAGCGCTTGTTGAATGGGCGCGAAAAGCCACTCTGGGCCGGTCCAGTCCTCCGAAGTAATGATGCCACTAGGATGCCGACCGGTCGCAACGAACCAGAAAACCGATGCCAGTTGGTAGACATCAGACGCAGGACAGATGACATCGCTTTGGCCCAAGCGCCGGTTGTGCGCTTCAGGCGACAACCAATACTTGGGACCGATAGCTTGATCAGTGGGGGTGAGGTCCAAGTCAGGCCGATCCGAAAAGCGACAAAGACCGTAGTCGCTTAGCAGCCAGCGGTCGCCAGAGATCAAGATGTTCTCGGGTTTGATGTCGCGGTGGATTGCTTTAGAGTGTAGGTCGGCCAAACCACGCGCAAGTCCCCGAAATTGTCCGACATAGACTTCAGGGGCAATCGGTGCCTTCTTGGCAAACTCAGACAAGCTGCTCTCCGCCAATTCCATGATAAGGAAAGGGCAACGCAAGCCATGGCGACCACCTAGGTTGCTGGTCTTCCCAGTTCCTCGGTAACGAACGATATGCTCGTGTTGAAGCTCCTTGAGAAGCCGAACCTCACGATAGAAACGCTTCAACACCCTCCCACGATGCTGAATGAGGAACTTCACTGCAAACTCAATGCCAGAGCTTCGTTCTACACACCTGAATACGGACCCATTGCCACCTCGCGCGATCCAATCGCCTAGAAGGTAGCTGCGTCCGTCTTCTGCGACCAGCGTGTCATTTATTTCGAAAAACTGGCCCCGTTTAAGCTCTTCCGGGTCAAAGTAGATCAAGCTGGGCATCGTCGGCCTTTTTGGGTCGATGAATAACTCGCCAGCCGGGTTCTCTGGCGCAGTCGGGATGAATCCAGTTTACGTTGTCGAGCTGGAACACAGTTTCCCCACGGCTCCAAGCGAGTAGAGTAGCGTCCTCTGGGTCCACGATTTCGTCGCATTGGGGGCATTCATGAGTCGTTGGAGGACACATGCCACCGGCGTCCGACTTCGCATAGTCGTCCATGAGGCGATAGATTATCGCAATCTCGTCCCCAACAGGTGGGGCGGCACGATAAGTGCCCCCGAGAATGGCCTTCAAAAAGTCAGCACGCCAGCGGCGGCTGGACGCAGAATTGGCCTGCGAGACGCATTTGATCGCATACTCGCTCAGAATATCGACATCTGCTTCAGGCTCTATTCCGTAATCGAGGGCACGCAGATCATTGACCAAAGCGTCGAGTGGCTTCCCATCCAGCACATGACCATCGCGGCGCAATTCATCGATTGCGACGAATAGACTGTAAAAGTCTGCTTTTTGCCGAAAACGCGTCTCCTTGATGCCGTCATCCCATGTGGAAAAGATCGATGTGAGGTCGGCCGTAACATCCATGAATCGGCGCACGACAGCTTTGCGGTCTCGAGCCGGCCAGTTAGTTAGCGCTATGTAATGTTCGTCCAATCCTCCTTTCTTGTCTTGAACGCCGGAGATCAAAGCGACCAAGATCTCTGATATATACTCCGCATCAGCATATCGCCGTCGATCGGTTGCGGTGAATACACCCGAATCCTCGAAAAATTCAATGACCGATAGCTCCTCGGAAACATTCAGGAAGTCGCCGGGATAATCGGCCCTCCGAAGCTCCTGGCGTGTCAGCGGAACGGTGTATTTGTTGACCCTCATATAGACGTCGCGAACCTCCCGATCGCTGGGGTTGTCGGCCTCATTGAAATCGATACGATAGCGAAGAAACCTTGCCGCTTCCTCTTCATCGAAGTCCGAAAATTTCTTTCCGAGTAGCGGTCCTGCATAGGGTGGCTCAAGCAAAAATTCATCTCGCAGAAACGCGAGAATCGTTGAAATCCGCTGCTGCCCGTCAATCACAACGCGATGGACGCTCCCTCCTTTAATCGTCTTCGCAAGGAAGATCTTGGGAAAAGGGATATCGTTTAAAATTGAATCAATAAGCATGATCCGCGCGCTCTGCGCCCACACTTCACGGCGCTGGAAGTCAGGCTGGAGCTCCAGTCTTCCAGCATCGCTCCAATCTCGCACATCGGCGATTGGATGAGGGCTAATGTTCCAATGAACCATCGATCAAGTTACCTCCTGTTCCTATGGAACCAAACGTCGATCACTTGCAATGATCGCGTCAACCGCTGAATCAATATCATCATCCGACAGGAAGGGCGCCTGCGCATAGATGATGGTCGGTTCACCGCTAAGTCTTGCTGCCAAATGCCCGAGCCCAAGCAACTGTTCGGCACCTTTAACCCCGAGCGCAATCTCCGATGTGCCGACGCTCGCCACCTTGAGAATGAGCCGGTTGCCGAGGTTGTCGCGCAGCTGCATCGGCATGACGTTAGCATCGGGCCGCTGCGCCGCGAAGATCAGGTGCATGCCGGCGGCGCGCGCCTTGACACCGAGCCGCGAGACATTGGAGGTGACCGCCGCCTTGTAGTCCTCGGTCAGCATCCACTCGGCGAACTCGTCATGGACGAGAAACACATAGGGTAGCCGTTCCTCCGTGCCGACCTTCGTGTTGAATGAACGGATGTCGCGGGCCCCATGCGCTCGGAACAGTTCGTAGCGCCGCTCCATCTCAGCCACGAGACCTTCCATCACTTCGATCGCCTTGCCTTGGTCAACGATCACCCCGCCTTGTAGATGCGGTAGCCGTTCGACCGCGGCATAGTCGACCCCCATTTTGGGGTCGATCAGGTGGATATGCGCGAGATTGCTGGGATTGGTGGCGGCGATGTCAAGCAGTAGCGCTTGAATCAGCACCGATTTTCCCGAGCCGGTCGCACCGGCAACGAGCGTGTGTGGCTCATGCTGCTGTCCACTAGCGAAGGGACCGCCAAGGTTCAAATAGAGGATATCGCCATCAAGCTCTTTCAGCCCGAGAACGAAGGATGTGTTCACGCCAGCCGCATTCCGGTTGAGCTGGCGTAGTCCCCAGACATCCCAAAGGGACACGATCTGACGCTGGGGTCGGGCAACGCCGACGACAATCTCGCCCGGAAGCGGAGACACCGAGATCAGCCGCAGACCATGCGTGGTGAGCAGCGCCGATTGTCGCGCCTCGAGATCCTCGACGCGAAGGCGGTCGGACCCCATGAAGCGAATGAGCGCGGCGTTGGGCGTCAGCCTCGTGCCGACAATTTTGGCTTGGAGGTTATAGCCGAGTAACGCCGAACGCAGCTTCTGAGCAGTCGCGTCTAGCCAACTATGCGCTTCGGCCGAATCCTCCTGCGCCCGCTCCGCTCGTGATTGGATCAGCGCATCGATACCGGTGGAGGCCGACGGGAAATGCGTTGGCGCCGTAGACCGCGCTGCCAATGGTGCGGTGGGGATTGGCGGCTGGGACGCGACGGCTGGCTCAGCACGTGAACCACCCGGCGGAGTTACGATCAGACCAGAATCCGCTCCGCCCTCATCCGCTATCGCGTTGGAGGCGATTGAAACCGCAGGTAAAATGGACGCCGTCGGGTCGGCTACGCCCGCGTTTGCCTCATTTTTGACCAACGGAACACTGACGCCTACGCCGCTGCTGCCATGCCGCGGCGGCATGTCAGGCGTCTCGATGACTACCCCACCTTCGGGATCTTCCTCGTCGTCATCTTCGTCATAATCATGGTCGATCGGCTTGGCTTCGACAGTGGCCTTGGGTGCGAAATCTATTGCCTTGGTCCAGTCAACGCGCGCAGCGGGATGGCGGTAGTTCGACTTTTCCCAACTGCGATTTTCCCCGAGCACGCCGCGAACTGCGGTCAGCGGACTTTCGGACTCATAGGCCTTAATGAGTTGGCGCAAGCCTTCACGGTTGAAACTCTCCTGCAATCCATCGTTGATGTCGTTAAACACAACTTGCTCACCTAGTGTCCTACCATCGCCGGCCGGCCCAGAAATGAATATATGCGAATAGCCGCGCAGATCGATCGGCACCGCGCCTTGGCGGATACCGTCGCGGACACGCTCAAGTAACTTGGGTTGGCCGAGCGCCGCAGTGCCATCCAGCAGCAGATCGGCGATACGTGACAACCAGAGGTCGCGGTCGAGCCGGCCGGGATCGCCGAACAACGCATCATCAATTCGCGCTATGGTCTGGCGCAGCTGGCTGCGCGACTTGCGGCTTGCTTCCGCTGCACCCGACTGATCGACATACTTTGCTTCGGTGACGATCGCGCGCAGCCGTGGCGTGCCAGCCTCGCCTGTGACGAGGCTGAGCCCAAGAATATCGGCGATCCCTTCCTCTTTCTGGCCTAGCCACTCGGCATAATCGTCGAGCAAAAACCAGGCGACCGCGGCCTCGGTGCCAAGTTCCTCCGCGACCAGCGCGCGGCTCAGTACGAGGCCGATGAGTTCGCCCGCCGAGACGCCGCGCTTGGCGGCGCGCAGCACGATGTCGCCAGAAATCGCATTGGCGTCGTCGATCATCCGCTTGGCGAGCGCCGACAGCCGCGTATCGTCGAGGCCGAGCGACAATTCCGTCAAACGCCGCCGCACTAGTACCTGGAGCACACGCAACTCGGAGGTCGAGGAAACGACCATGTTGCGGCCATGGGTGCGCTGGCGTCGGTATCGGATGACATTGATGCCCTGTGCAGCGAGCTGGCGCTTGTCGAGCAAGTCATCATAGGTCGCGACCCATTCGGCGAGGCTATGGACTTCTTCGAACATCGCCTTCAACCCACCGTCTTGGAACGAGATCTGCCGGGCGGGGAGATAATGTTCGTCGGAGCCGTGTGACTGCCGCCTAACGACATTTGCAACCGCGTCAATATAGGCCCAGCCAGTGTCGGGCTGCCGAGGACAAGTCAGGTAGCTGGTGGCTTTGAGTTCGTCTTCAGACGTGACCCGCCGATAGGACCATCGTGCCGGGACATGACTCAACAGGCTCGGATTGTCGGTTGTGGCTGGCACCGGAAACCATTGCTCGCGCGCATGGCGAGATACGACATCGTGGAGGAAGGCAACGTCGATCTCGCGGCTGCCTACCCCGCCGCCAGCGCCGCCAGTGTCGAGCATGACGCCGATACGAAGCTTCGACATGAAGTTGCGCGAGGTTTCGCTGACCACGACCGCATCGGGGTCACCTTCTGAGCGTTCGAGCAGCTCGGTGTAGATGCGCGATAACCGCGAGCGATCACGGTGGCGGACCAGTATGTTGCAGTGGACCTCGTCCTGGTCCTGCACCATCCCGAGTGCATTGACGGTGGCCAACGGCAGCCCCGCCGCATCGCAATTATAGAGCATGATCGAAAGGTTCGAGCTCTCGTGCGGCTGCAAGTCGAGATATCGTTCCAGCAAAGTGCGGATCTGGCGCGAAGCTTCCGCGGGATCGACATCAGTGGTGGCTTCGGACGGATCGCGCACCGGCCGTTCGACTAGAGTATAGTCGTTGACCGTGCTGGTTTCGGCCAGCAGAACCGGTTCGCCGGCGTCATAGCCGACGGCGATTTCCGGGAAGAGCGGATGCTCGAGCTCTTCACGCAAATCGGCGAAGAACAGACGCGAATCTCCGAAATTCACATCGACCGGCGAGAGAAGATAATTGACGAGCCCGGCGACCGAGCGCATCTTGGCCGCCCCTGCCGCCAGCCGCAGCGGATGCCACGGCGTGATGATTGCAGACGGTGCGCCACCAACCACCGAGACGGTTCCGACGCTAAGCAAGGGCTCCCACAAGTCGCGGCGATTGAGATCGCCGCCGGCATGGGCCTGTAACGCACCTAGCAGCGCGCCATAGGCATCGGCCTGTTCGATAAGCGCAGCGGCCGCATAGCCCGAGCTCTGCAGGGCGCTAAGTGCCTTAGCATAAAGGCCCGCGAACCTCTCCCATGCCGCCGTGATCGCGCTATGGCCGACGGCATCGATCCGGCCAGCATCGCGGCCAGCCTTGAGGGCCTTGGGGAAGATCTTGGCGACATCGTCGCCAGTATTGGTGCGCGGTACGAGCGTTCCGGCATCCTGACCGAACGCGGGCTGCAAGGTACCGACATCGGACAGCGACACGGATTGCAGCGCACCCTTGCGGCTGACCTGGAGGCGCGCGACGTTGCTGCGCACGAGTGGACGCTTCAAGAGTCGGCCGATATCCTTGGGAAGCTCAAGGCCGATCGCGCCGGGTTGCCCTGTCCAGACCAGCTGCACTATCGCCCGGTCGGTTCCAACGGTCAGCGCGACATCGAACTTGATCTGGATTGCACCCCGCGCGGTGGACTCGTTGCGGCGATATCTTTTCTGCCGCGCCTTGGCGCGTTCGAGCAGCTCTTCATAAGAAAAGAGATGCGGCACGTCCCATTCGACCGCCGTGCCCGTCAGCGCCGGTAGGCCGCGATACCGCAGGCCGAACGATAGCCCGACATCGGCGTTGATATCGAGCCACTGGTTGCGGCTGCGCCGAGCCGATTTGATCGTGAGCTTTCGCTGCCCACCAAGCAGATTGACTTGGCCAAACAGGCGCTCGATCGCGCGCAGCAGGCCTTCAAGGAAATCGCTGCATTCGATCGGACGGCCGAATACGAACCGTTCCCATTTGACGCGGAGCGCTTTGTCTTGGCCAAGCTCGTCGCGATGTGCCTCGAAGAATTCGCGATCGTCATCGCGCGCTTCTTTGAGTGAGCGGCTCTTGAGCCCGTGGAGATAATCCTGATCGGCGCTGCTTAGGCGATCCGGTAACGTGAAATCGAAGAAATTGATCGTTTCTTGGGCGAGCGAGGTCTTCCTGAGCTTGATCCCCGAGAAAAGCTGTAGAACGCTGTCTGCCTCCCATTCGAACCCTGCGAGCGCTTCGGCTTCACGACCCCAGCCGGCAGCAGAAGCAATAAAGGCTTCGATCACCCCGTGTACTTCGACCGGGATGTCCTCGGACACTTCGTCGAATTGGCTGCGCAACTCATCGCTCTCAATGATTTGGCGATTAGGGCGTTGCTTGACGAGCAAGGGCCTGCGGTCGGAGACAAGCTTCTCGAAGAGCTTCTTCCAGCGCCGCGGCTGCTCGCGGTCCTTGTCGTTGAGGCCCATGAAATAGCCGCTGTCGCGCGGCAGTCGCAGCGCCGGGAGCGCCCAGCCGAGCGCCGCAGCGACGGGCACGGCTTCGGTCGCGATCCGCTCGCGCACCATGGCGACATAGGTGCCGGTCTGGTGCAAGGTCCAGTCGTCGGCGCTTTGCATCCCGCGAAGGGCGGCTTTCCAGTCGTCGATCTGGCCTTCGGTTAGGCCAAGACCGGCCGCCGCGGCATCGACCCAAGGACCGGGCTCTTCGGTCAACTGCTTGGCGCCGATGACTGTCACATCGCCAAGCGACGCACCTTGGTCGTCATCCGTGTTAGCGATCAGCATCGCCGGCTTTTCGCAGGGCAGATTGCGCACGCGGACGGTGCGCTCGTCGGTGATGATGGTTTCGGGCACGTCGAATGGCGCGACAAGATCCCGCGGCAGCGCGATCATCAGCTTGGCCGATGCGACCGGATCGGCGAGTAGCGCCTTGGTGATGGCGGCAACCTGTTCCCCGGTCAGCCGATCAAGCAGGAAACGGGCTAGGTCATCGTCAGGAGTAAGCGCGTCAAGGCGCAGACGAATGGACGTGGCGCCGGCGGCGCCGATGAGATCGGATGGGGTCACGCGGCTTGGGCTCGCTGGAAGGGATTTTCGACATAAGCGCAGCTGTCAGACAGCCGTTTCAGAAGGCCGAGGCTGGCGAGTCGCTCCTCGAGGCGATGGGCGTTGTTCGAGAAATCCTCCTGATCGGCGGTGCCGGCATCGATGAACGGTCGCGCCTGCGCGTCGCCAATGACGAAGCCGTAGCGCTCGTAGAGCAATGTCAGGAAATCCTTGAACTCGAGCCGCTCGCTGACGCAGGCGACGACCAACGTCTTAAGCAGCCGGTCGGTAGGGGCATAGCGCACGCGGCGGCTCGACCGCCGCGATGACAGGCCGATCGCACGCGCCCAAGTCATGTGGATCTTGCCGACATGCTGCTTGTGGCGGACGGTAGCTCGCTCGACCAACTCATCGACAAATGCCTGTGGGTCGCCGGCGGTTCCATCGTCATCGCCATCGGGCCATCCGAACTCGCGTTGCAGGATATCGAGCGCATTGGGGGTGGGATCGTCGGACGCCAGCGCATCAGCCCAAGCCTCGGTTTCGGTGACGCGCCGCACGAACCGCTCTATTGCCTGCTGGGGCAGCAAATTGTTGAATTGATAGCTGTCCGCCGAGAGATCGCGAACGATCGACTTTTTTGGCGAGACGATCTCGCAGACCAAAGTGATCGGGGTGCGGTCGAGCAGCTCGCGCGCGCGGTCGAGCTGGTAGAGGATCAGGTTGAGGCCGGCCATGGCAACGAGATGCGGGATCGCGTCATGCGCCGGGATCGGCAGGTTGAGGATCGCCAACCAGTCCTGGGCAAGGCGGTCAAAAATGGCGTGGCGCGAACAAGGCAGATAGGCGCCAGCACGCTCAGCCTTGGCCAATTGAGGTTCGCCCTGCAGCGCCTGCGCCATGCGATCATAGGGCCCGGGATTTTCGAGGAAGCGCATAATCAACTGCTCGCGCAGCTTATCTGCACCGGCTGAACGCGCTAGCATGAGATAGAGAAGCTCACCGGTGCGCGCGAAGAAGCGCCGGTCGTTGGAGACGCTGCCGCCGGGCTTCACATTGACGTCTTCGTAGAGCGCATGGCGACCGAACGGGAACACAAATTTCGAACTCCAGCGCTTGTTGCTGTTCCCCTCGATCGCCGAGCCCTGAAGGAAGCCGAGCACTGCCGCGAAATCCTCGAAACTCTCGAAGCGTTCGCGCAGATAGCTGAAATCGGGCTTCTCTAGGCCGCCTGCGCTTTCCTTCATCTTGTCGAGCCACAAGGCCCACGCCACCTCGTCGGGACGGTCGAGCGCGCGAATGGTTATCACATGTGGATTATTGAAAACCAGATTGCGCAGATGGAGTTGGAGCTGGGGGCGATATGAAAGGCTATTCAGCTGGTCTTCGCGTAAGGCGCGGCCGGCATCATGTTCGGCGAGCAGCACGGTTAGGAACTCAAGAAAAGTCAACCATGGAGACTGCTCATCGTGTAGTCGATGGCCCCAGATTCCTTCATCGATCCAGAAGGCGGGACCTGTCCGATCGCCAAATTCTGTCGGGCGGGGAAGGATTTCCATCCGCCTACACTCGCACGATTACGCGGCGCGGTTGAGCGCGACCGTCTGAGTTGAGTTCGATGAAGCGCAGCACGAGCTCGCCCTCGATGACTTCATCATCACCGTCGAGCTTGCGGCGGACTTCAGTCTCTCGCAGAAGTAGTGCTTTGAAGGCCAGCAGATCTTCATGGCATTCAAGGCTGAAACTGCTCGGTAGGGCACCCTCTGCAACTCGCCCCAAAAATTCGAAGCGAGTCGGCGACAGTGGTAGGCAAACCGGTGCGATTTCGTTGCCGCGCACAAGCTTGACCGACACACCGAATCCGCGATCGGCAGGGTCCGCGACAAGGGTGACCTCTTCGCCGCCTGCGCGCGGCACCGAAATCAGTTCATCAAGTAGCGGGCTGAGCTTGGACTGCGAGTAGCTCCCAGAAGTGGCGAGGACGAGTTCGTCCTGGTTCTGGACAAGCATACCGGTAAAGATGCGGTTGAGTCCTCGCACTAACATAGCGAGCGCGGTGCGCGGCGCCGACTGTTTCGAGGCGATCTTGTCTGCGACGTCCAAATAAGTCCCAGCATAGCGAAAAACGGTCAGATCCCAAAGATCGTAACGCGATACCATCGCGTCGGGCAGGGTGAAGAACAAGCGTTGCCGCTGCGCGCGTAGCGCAGATAGAAAAGCGCCCCGTTCGCTGTCGTCGGCGCCTTCGAGATAGTTTCGTTGCGCAGCACGGTAGGCGGGCGTCGCACCATAGACAGGATCTGCCAGCACGAGTGCGGCATAATCTTGGGCTTGGACGGGATCGTCGGCACCATACACCAATAGATTGTCAACGCGGTTGCTGGTCTCCGTCCCAATCCCAAAAGCATTGAGCTTGCGGAACAGATCCGTCTTTTCCGCTTTGCTCGGCCGCAGATTCTCACCGAACACATTGCGGTAAATGCTTGCCTTGTCGGTGGTGTCGTTAGCCACGATATTAGGCACATCGCCGCAGGTCATTAGCCCATCGCGACCGTCAGGATGGCCCAAGATCGCGTTGGCGACGAGCGCGAGCAGTTGCCGTATTGGGAAGTGACTCCCATTGCGCTCGCTGAGTTCGATGAGGGCGGCCAGCCTGCGTTTGAACGGGTCCTCCGGCCCCTCACCGATCAGCCGGCGGCGGTTCTCTAAAATTGGGCAGTCGCCGCCAGCGCCATGCACGCAGCTGTCGCACCCGGCCCAGCCCTCATGTCCGGTTACTTCGTCGATGATCGCCATCGCTATCGCCGCGGCGGGCGAGCGGCTGAGATCAGTCAAAGCGACGGAGATACCGTGATCAGCGCTGAAGCCGGTGACGAGCAGATCTTCGACCACCTTGCTGACTCGTCGCACCGCCTCGCTCGGCGGTGCGGCCTTGAACTTTTCGAGAAGCTGTCCGTGATTGGCGGCGAAGAGGTAGAACGTCGTGGTCGCTGGATCAGCGACGTCGCGGGCGAATTCAGCGAGCAGCGCGCCACTTTCATCGTCGCGCAGCTCGCTCAGATCCTTGACGACGACGAGGGCTCGCGCACCGAGCGCAAGGCGCTGGATCTTGTCGCCTTCATTCCAGGACGCGCTATCGCCGCCGAGTGCGGTCCAGACTTCGCGGCAATGATAGGTTTTGCCATCGCCGGCTGTGCCGGTGATTATGTGCGAAACCGGCTGTTCGCCTGAAAAATTTGCGGCGAGTTCATCTCGCAGCGGCGCAGGCAACGTGATTGGACGGATCTTGTGCCGGCGCAGCGCGCGCTGGATCGATTCGTCGTACATGTTGTCATTCGTGGGTATCGGCCCGTAATTGCGAAGAAAACGCACCCAAGCTGCTGGTGATGGATTCGCCGACAAAGTTCTATCCCCGCAAGTCTGCATCCGTTGTCGCGATCAGGCGCTGGATCGTCAACGAAGTTCAACAGTTAGGTGCAGCACGCGGTCATTTCACCGCGACGACACACGAATGACACCTTCCTTGATTCTTCGGCGAGCGCTTTGCCGCGCAAACGTCAGGCAGTTGCCCGCCCGCATCGTCGACCGTAACGGTCTTGTCCACGCGGTGATGTGTTCCGTCATGCATCGTGCCGTTCCTGGTGAAGGAGATCTGCAGACCCTCCGATTTACCGCCGCGCGCCGCCATGTTCCGCACGCCGCCAAATTACTGTTGAAGCTAGCAAAAATCCAGTTCCTTTAATCGATCCCGAACCGGGGTCCGACTGAGGCGTCCCCGCACAACGGGGACGACATGACGGCAGATCACCGGACTTCCGAGGCAAGGTCACGCGGTGCGCGCATGCTGCGGACCGCACTTGGCGCGCCGATCGCTCGGCTTCTTGAGGACCCGGGTGTCGTCGAGGTGATGCTGAACCCTGATGGTCGCATCTGGGTCGACCGTCTGTCTCAAGGGATGGCCGATACGGGGGAGCGGCTGTCTGCCGCCGATGGTGAGCGCATCGTTCGGCTGGTGGCCCACCATGTCGGTGCAGAGGTCCATGCGCGGAACCCCCGAGTTTCCGCGGAGCTTCCCGAAACCGGCGAGCGGTTCGAAGGTCTTCTGCCGCCGGTCGTCGCCGCCCCGGCCTTTGCCATCCGTAAACCGGCAGTCGCTGTCTTCACGCTCGGCGATTACGTGTCCGCCGGGATCATGACCGACGATCAGGCCGATGCTCTCCGTGGCGCGGTGGCCGCCCGTGCCAACATCCTCGTGGCGGGCGGCACCTCGACAGGCAAGACCACGCTGACGAACGCTCTTCTGGCCGAGGTTGCGAAGACCTCGGATCGCGTGGTCATCATCGAGGATACCCGCGAGCTGCAATGCGCCGCGCCCAACCTGGTCGCGCTGCGCACCAAAGACGGTGTGGCGACCCTCTCGGACCTTGTCCGGTCTTCGCTGCGCCTGCGCCCAGACCGCATTCCGGTGGGCGAAGTGCGCGGGGCGGAGGCTCTCGATCTTCTGAAGGCCTGGGGCACCGGTCATCCCGGTGGTGTCGGGACGATCCACGCCGGCAGCGCCATCGGCGCGCTACGCCGCCTCGAGCAACTCATCCAGGAAGCCGTCATCACCGTCCCGCGTGCACTGATCGCCGAGACGATCGATCTGGTCGCAGTTCTCGCCGGGCGCGGTTCTGCACGTCGGCTGGTTGAGCTGGCCCGCGTCGAGGGGCTCGGCCCTGACGGCGACTACCGCATCACCCCCGCCACCACTTCGAAAGGATACCCCGAATGATCCGCCAAGTCCGTGCCCTGCAACGTCGTGCCACGACCGTCGTGACCGCCGCCTATGTCAGCCTGCTGCTGGCGCCCGCGGCCCATGCGTCCGGCTCCTCCATGCCTTGGGAGGCGCCGCTTCAGGCCATCCTCCAGTCGATCGAGGGTCCCGTCGCCAAGATCGTCGCGGTGATCATCATCATCGCCACCGGCCTCACGCTGGCCTTCGGCGACACCTCGGGCGGGTTCCGCCGCCTGATCCAGATCGTGTTCGGCCTGTCGATCGCCTTTGCGGCCTCGAGCTTCTTCCTCTCCTTCTTCTCCTTCGGCGGCGGGGCGCTGCTCTGATGGCGGGAAGTTTCGAGAGCCTCGATGCCGTTCCCGGCTTTTCCGTGCCAGTCCACCGGGCATTGACCGAGCAAATCCTGCTGGGCGGCGCGCCGCGCTCGATTGCGATCCTGAACGGGACGTTGGCCGGGGCCATTGGTCTGGGCCTGCGCCTCTGGCTGGTCGGGATCCTGATCTGGGCCGTCGGGCATCTTCTGGCGGTCTGGGCGGCGAAGCGGGACCCGCTCTTCGTCGAAGTCGGACGCAGACATCTGCGCCTTCCCGCCTTCCTCTCGGTGTGAGGGCGCGCCCATGATGAACCTCGCCGAGTATCGGAACCGCAACGCCCGCCTCGCGGATTACCTGCCCTGGGCGGCGCTTGTCGGGCCCGGGATCGTCCTGAACAAGGACGGGAGCTTTCAGCGGACGGCCGGGTTTCGCGGGCCGGACCTCGACTCCGCCGTCGCAGCCGAACTGGTTGCGGTGGCGGGGCGTATCAACAATGCCTTTCGGCGTCTGGGGTCCGGCTGGGCGATCTTTGTCGAGGCGCAGCGGTCCGAGGCTGCGACCTATCCCGACAGCCGGTTTCCCGATCCGGCCTCGGCGCTGCTTGATGCCGAACGCAAGGCGGCTTTCGAGGAGGCAGGCACGCATTTCGTGTCAGGCTATTTCCTGACCTTCCTCTGGCTGCCGCCTGCGGGGGATGCCGCCCGCGCCGAGACCTGGCTTTACGAGGGTCGCGAGCAATCCGGGGTCGACCCGTGGGAACTGCTGCGGGGTTTCGTCGACCGGACCGATCGCGTGCTCTCCCTGCTGGACGGCTTCATGCCCGAATGCCGCTGGATCGATGATGCCGAGACGCTGACCTATCTGCATTCGACGGTCTCGACCAACTGCCAGCGCCTGCGTGTGCCCGAGGTGCCGATGCATCTCGATGCGCTTCTGGCCGATCAGCCACTGACCGCGGGCCTCGAGCCCTGCCTTGGCGATCAGCATCTGCGCATCCTGACGCTGACCGGTTTCCCCAGTGCGACCACGCCCGGGCTCCTCGATGAGATGAACCGGCTGGCCTTTCCCTATCGCTGGTCGACCCGCGCGATCCTTCTCGACAAGACGGATGCGGTGCGCCTGCTGACCCGGATCCGCCGCCAGTGGTTCGCCAAGCGCAAGTCGGTGGCCGCGATCCTGAAGGAGGTGATGACCAACGAGCAGTCCGCGCTGGTCGACACCGATGCTGCGAACAAGGCGCTCGATGCCGACATGGCCCTGCAGGAGCTCGGCGCCGATGTCGCGGGCATGGCCTATGTCACGGCCACGATCACGGTGTGGGACCGCGATCCGCGCGCCGCCGATGAAAAGCTCCGGCTGGTCGAGAAGATCGTGCAGGGCCGGGATTTCACGGCCATGCCCGAGACCGTCAATGCGGTCGATGCCTGGCTCGGCTCCTTGCCGGGGCATGCCTATGCCAATGTCCGCCAGCCCCCGATCTCGACCCTGAACCTCGCCCACATGATCCCGCTCTCGGCGGTCTGGGCCGGTCCGGACCGGAACGAGCACCTCGACGCGCCGCCCTTGCTCGTCGGCAAAACCGAAGGATCGACCCCGTTCCGGCTGTCACTGCACATCGGCGATGTCGGACATACTATGGTGATCGGGCCGACGGGTGCCGGGAAATCCGTGCTTCTGGCGCTGATCGCGCTCCAGTTCCGGCGCTATGCTCAGAGCCAGATCTTCGCCTTCGATTTCGGCGGGTCGATCCGGGTCGCGGCGCTCGCCATGGGCGGCGACTGGCACGATCTCGGTGGTTCGCTGACCGATGGTGGGGAAGGGGCGGTCTACCTCCAGCCACTGTCTCGCATCGATGATCCCGGTGAACGCGCCTGGGCCGCAGGCTGGATCGCGGCGATCCTCGCCCGCGAAGGCGTGACCATCACCCCCGAGGTGAAGGAGCATCTCTGGACCGCGCTGTCCTCGCTTGCTTCCGCCCCGATCGGCGAGCGCACGATCACAGGCCTTGCCGTCCTTCTGCAATCGACAGACCTCAAGCAGGCGCTCCGGCCCTACTGCCTCGGCGGCACCTATGGGCGGCTGCTTGATGCCGAGATCGAGGAACTGGGCGAGGCCTCCGTTCAGGCCTTCGAGATCGAAGGGCTTGTCGGGACCGGCGCGGCCCCGGCGGTGCTGTCCTATCTTTTCCACCGGATCGGGGATCGCCTCGACGGTCGGCCGACGCTGCTGATCATCGATGAAGGCTGGCTGGCGCTTGATGATGAGGGCTTTGCCGGCCAGCTCCGTGAATGGCTGAAGACGCTGCGCAAGAAGAATGCCTCCGTCATCTTCGCCACCCAGTCCCTGAGCGACATCGACGGCAGCGCCATCGCGCCCGCGATCATCGAGAGCTGTCCGACCCGCCTTCTTCTGCCGAACGAGCGAGCGATCGAGCCGCAGATCACGGCCATCTATCGCCGCTTCGGCCTGAATGACCGCCAGATCGAGATCCTCGCGCGGGCGACGCCCAAGCGCGACTACTACTGCCAGTCCCGCCGCGGCAATCGGCTGTTCGAGCTTGGGCTTTCCGAGGTCGGCCTCGCACTCTGCGCGGCCTCCTCGAAATCCGATCAGGCCGCTGTCGACCGGCTTCTCGCCGAACATGGCCGGACAGGCTTTCTCGCCGCCTGGCTGCGCCATCGCGGCGCGGACTGGGCGGCAGACCTGATCCCCGACCTTCCCAACCTCATTCCCGGACCTGAGGCCACACCGCCGCAGGGTCCGGACCATCCCCCAGCAGAGGAGATCTGACCATGACCCGTACTCCCATCGGCCGTTTCGCCGGCGCCTCGATGCTCGCCCTGGCGCTTGCCGCGCCCGTCGCGCTGTCGCCTATCCTTGCCGGCCCGGCCCATGCCTTCTTCGGCTTCGGGCGCATCGTCTACGACCCGAGCAACTACGCCCAGAACGTGCTGACCGCCGCGCGCACGCTCGAGCAGATCAACAACCAGATCCAGCAGCTCCAGAACGAGGCGCAGATGCTGATCAATCAGGCCCGCAATCTCGCGAGCCTGCCCTATTCGTCGCTGCAGCAGCTGCAGCAGAATGTCGGGCGGACGCAGCAGTTGCTGCAACAGGCCCAGAGCATCGCTTTCGACGTGGGCCAGATCGACCAGGCGTTTCAGCAGCGCTACGGCAATGTCGCGCTGTCCGCGACCGATGCGCAGCTCGTCGCGGATGCCCGGGCCCGCTGGGAAACCACCGTGGGCGGTCTGCAGGACGCCCTGCGCGTGCAGGCGGGCGTCGTCGGCAACATCGACACCAACCGCGCCGAAATGTCCGCGCTGGTCGGCCAGAGCCAGAACGCCACCGGTGCCCTTCAGGCGACGCAGGCGGGCAACCAGCTTCTGGCCCTGCAATCGCAACAGCTGTCGGACATGATCGCGCTTCTGTCTGCCAATGGCCGGGCCGAGGCGCTGATCGAGGCCGAGCGCGCCACCGCCGCAGAGCAGGGGCGGGTCCAGCGCGAGCGCTTCCTCACGCCGGGCGCGGGCTACCAGCCCGGAAATGCCCGGATGTTCAGCACCAACTGAAACGCGGGGAAGGGGGCCTTCATGGACGGCAAGGTGCTGGCCCGGATCGGTGCGGTGGTCTTTGTGGCCATCGCCATCACCGCAACGGTGATCGACATGACGCGGCAGGAAGAACCGCCGCGCGTGTCGACGGCACCAGCCCTTCAGCCCCCGACCGATCCGCTGCGCGCCACGCTGCGCCAGTGCCAGCAACTCGGCGAGGCGGCCAGCAACGAGGCAGACTGCCTCTCGGCCTGGGCGCAGTCGCGGGATCGCTTTCTCGGCCGTCCGACGACGCCCGCCGCACCCCAAAGGAATGAGGGACAGTGAGCCATGGGCGGCACGGGCGTCATCGACAACTTTCTCGGCATCTTCACCAGCTACATCGACAGCGGCTTCGGTCTCCTGGGGGGCGAGGTGGCCTTTATCGCCACCACGCTCATCGTGATCGATGTGACGCTGGCCGCCCTGTTCTGGACCTGGGGCGCGGATGACGACATCATCGCTCGCCTTGTGAAGAAGACGATCTTCGTCGGCATCTTCGCCTACCTGATCTCCAACTGGAACATGCTGGCCAGGATCGTCTTCGAGAGTTTCTCGGGCCTTGGCCTTCTCGCCTCCGGGACCGGGTTCTCCGCCGCCGATCTCTTGCGCCCCGGCCGCGTCGCCCAGACCGGCCTCGATGCCGGGCGTCCGCTCCTCGAGGCCATCTCGGACCTCATGGGCTTTGTCGCCTTCTTCGAGAACTTCATCCAGATCGCCTGCCTGATGTTTGCCTGGGTGCTCGTGCTTCTGGCCTTCTTCATTCTCGCCGTGCAGCTCTTCGTGACGCTGATCGAGTTCAAGCTGACGACCCTTGCGGGTTTCGTGCTGATCCCCTTCGGCCTCTTCGGCAAGACCGCCTTCATGGCCGAGCGGGTGCTGGGCAATGTCGTCTCGTCGGGCATCAAGGTGCTGGTGCTGGCCGTCATCATCGGCATCGGCTCGACGCTCTTCTCGCAGTTCACCTCGGGGTTCGGCGGGGCCACGCCCACCATCGACGACGCCATGGCGATCGTGCTGGCGGCGCTGTCGCTTCTGGGGCTCGGCATCTTCGGCCCCGGCATCGCCTCTGGCCTCGTCTCGGGCGGCCCGCAGCTTGGGGCTGGCGCGGCCGTCGGGACCGGCCTTGCCGCAGGCGGCGCGATGATCGCGGGCGGAGCCGCAGCGGGCCTGGCCGCGCGGGGCGGCGGGGCGGCGCTTGTCGGCGGTGCCGCAACCGTTCGTGGCGGCGCGGCTGCCGCGGGAGGCGCTTCGACGGCGTATAGCCTTGCCTCCATGGGGCAATCCGGAGCGGGGGGTGTTGCCGCGGGTCTGGGCGGCGTGGCCCGCGCGGCGGGTGCGGTCGCCGCGTCTCCGCTGAAACGCGCGACCGCCCGGGCCGCAGACGGTATCGGCTCCAGCTTCGCCGCAGGCGCGCGGGGCGGGTTCGGCGCCACCGGGGGTTCATCCTCGATGGGGACCGTTGCCGGAACGCCGGAAGCGGCTCCTGCGGTCAGCGCGCCAGCAGGTGTTCCCGCGTGGGCGCAACGGATGCAGCGCAAGCAGGCCCTCAGCCAAGGCACCACGATGGCGGCCCATGCCATCCGCTCCGGCGACGGTCAGGGCGCCGGATCCACCATCAATCTTTCCGAGAGCAATCGCTGATGAACATCTTCAAGAGACCCAGCCCCCATTACGGGAAATCCCCGGAACCCGAGACGCCCTATCAGAAGGCCGCTCAGGTCTGGGACGAGCGGATCGGTTCCGCCCGCGTTCAGGCCCGGAACTGGCGATACATGGCCTTTGGCTGCCTGATCCTTGCAGGCGGCTTCGCCTCGGCGCTGGTCTGGCAATCCGCGCGTGGCACCGTCGTGCCCTGGGTGGTGCAGGTCGACAATCTGGGGCAGGCGCAGACCGTTGCCCCTGCGGCAACCGAGTACAGACCGACTGATCCCCAGATCGCCTGGCATCTTGGCCGGTTCATCGAACAGGTGCGTGCCATTCCCGCCGATCCGATCATCGTGCGGCAGAACTGGCTTCGGGCCTATGACTGGACGACGGACCGCGGGGCTGCGGCCCTCAACGACTACGCCCGCGCCAATGACCCCTTCGGCCGCGTCGGGCGGCAGCAGGTTTCCGTCGAGGTTTCCAGCGTCATCCGCGCCTCACCGGACAGCTTCCGGGTCGCCTGGATCGAACGGCATTTCGAGAACGGCCAACTGGCCACGACCGAGCGCTGGACGGCCATCCTGACCATCGTGGTCCAGACCCCGCGCACGGCTGAGCGGCTGCGGGTCAACCCTCTGGGCATTTACGTCAACGCCATCAACTGGTCACGGGAGATGAGCCAATGACCGTTCCGACGATCCGCAAGTCAACGCCCTCTGCTTTTCGCACACCCGCGATTGCGGCTTTGCTGGCCGCGACCGCCCTCGCAGGCTGCGCATCGCGGCCGAACCCGCAGTTCAGCTACGATGCCGATGTCCCTCCCTTGACGGCGGTTCCTGCGGCGGTCACGGATGATCGCCCGCGCCCCCTCCATGTGCCGCCAGCCTGGACGGTCGCCAGGGGCGGACCGGAGGCCGGCACGCCTGCCGGTCGCGTCGAGAACGCCAATGCCGCTGCCCGCGTCGAACCGCGCCGCGAGGGTTACTACAACGCCATCCAGATCTATCCCTGGTCCGACGGTGCCCTCTATCAGGTCTACGCCGCGCCCGGTCAGATCACGAACATCGCCCTCGAGCCGGGAGAGAGCCTGACCGGCGCTGGTCCGATCGCTGCGGGCGATACCGCCCGCTGGATCATCGGCGACACCGAAAGCGGCAGCGGCGCCAACCGCCGCGTGCATATCCTCGTCAAGCCGACCCGCCCGGACATCTCGACGAACCTCGTCATCACAACCGACCGGCGGACCTACATGATCGAGCTGCGGGCGCAGGAGGCACTCTACATGCCTGCCGTGGCCTGGGCCTATCCCGCACCGCCGCCGGGCCAGCGCCACGCCGTGCCGACCGTGCCCCAGATTCCGGCCGAGGCGGCACGCAACTACCGCTACGGCTTGGCCGGGGACAGCCCGCCCTGGCGACCGATCTCGGTCTTCGATGACGGAAGGCGGGTCTATGTCGTCTTCCCGCGCGGGATCGTTCAGGGCGAAATGCCACCGCTCTTCGTCATCGGGTCGGATGGCGAGACACAGATCGTCAACAGCCGCATCCACCAGAACGTCCTGATCGTGGATCGACTCTTCGGGGTCGCGGAACTGCGCCTCGGCAGCGGTGAGCGCCAGCAGATCGTCCGCATCCTGCGGATCGAGCCGCAGCAGGCTGAGGTGCGCCCGGCTGCGACCGGGGAGGCCCCGACATGACCGACAACACGAACGCAAGTGTCGAGCCCATGCGCCTGCGCGCGGAACCGCCGCGCGTGACGCGCCTTTCGCGAACGGTCCTGGCGGGCGTCGGTGCCGTTGCACTTCTCGGCATCGGCGGGGCGCTGATCTATGCGCTGCAGACCAGCGATCCGGGACCAGGCGGCGAAGAGCTCTATTCCATCGACAACCGCCCTACCGCCGACGGGCTGACCGGCCTGCCGCGGGACTATACCGGCCCTGTGCTCGGCCCACCTCTTCCCGGTGATCTCGGTGGGCCGATCCTCGATGCCCAGAACCGAGGTCAGCCCATTGCCCCACCTGCGATGGCGATGCCTGCCGTCGATCCCGACGAAGAGCGCCGCCGCGCCGAGGAAGAGGCCGCGCGATTGAGCACGGTCTTCTTCCAGTCGGGGCCGAGGCCGGGTGCAGGTCCGGGGACCGCTCCGGGTCTTGCCGACTTCGGGCTGGCTGGGCTTCCGGGTCAGGCGCCTGCGCAGGACCGCCAGACCGCGTTTCTGACCGGCCCAGCCGACCGACAGGTTGTCGCGTTGGACAGCGTCATGGCACCGGCTTCGCCCTATATTCTGCAGGCGGGGGCGGTGATCCCGGCTGCGCTGATCACGGGCATCCGGTCCGATCTTCCGGGACAGATCACCGCCCAGGTCACGGAAAACGTCTATGACAGCCCGACCGGAAGCCTGCTTCTGATCCCGCAGGGCACACGCCTGATTGGTGCATATGATGCGGGCGTGACCTTCGGCCAGCGTCGCGTCCTGCTGGTCTGGAACCGCCTCATCCTGCCCAACGGTCGCTCCATCGTGCTGGAACGGCAGCCTGGTGCCGATGCTTCAGGCTTCGCCGGTCTGGAAGACGGCGTTGACTATCACTGGGCGGAACTCTTGCAGGCTGCGGGCCTCTCAACACTGCTCGCCGTCGGGGCGGAGCTTGCCACCGATGAAGAGGACCGTCTGATCCGCGCCCTGCGCGACGGGGCGCAAGACACGATCAATCAGGCCGGACAAGCGATCGTCCAGCGCCAGTTGCAGGTCGCACCGACGCTGACCATCCGGCCGGGCTTTCCGGTCCGGGTGATCGTCACCCGCGATCTCGTCCTCGAGCCTTACAGGAACTGAACATGACCAAGCTGAAACTCGGCCCCCTCATCGACGACAGGCCGGTGAAGGTCACCGTCGAACTGCCCGGGCCCCTCCACCGTGATCTTCTCGCCTATGCCGAGGTTCTGGCCCGGGAAACCGGCCAGCCTGTCTCGGATCCGGTCAAGCTGATCGTGCCGATGCTCGAGCGCTTCATCGCCACAGATCGGGGGTTTGCCCGGTCCCGCAAGCCTCGGTCATGATCAAGCCGGAGGATTGCGCCGCCCGGTCGCCGCGATCATCTCCATCAGCGTGTCGATCACGTCTCGCGTCGCGTCCCACTTGGCGGCAGGGTCCATCGCGCTGTTTTCGAGGTTCAGGCTGACCGCGCCGTGCACCGTCGACCAGAACATCAATCCCTGACGCCGAAGATCCGCGCCCGGCAGATAGCCGTGGTCCTGCGATGCTTTCAGGCCGTTCAACAGCAGCGCGAGAACCCGGCGGCCGTTCTCGCTCGACCAGGGATCGTCTCCCACGCCGAGCTTCGGGGGCGGGGAGAACATCAGCCGGTAAAGGGTCGGATTGTCGAGGGCGAAGCGCGCATAGGCGTAGCTGCCCTCGCGCAGATAGCCGAAAGGGTCTGACCGCATGCGCTCGGAAACCGCAGCCTTCACTTCGTAGAGGCGGTTGAAGCCCTCATCCCGCAAGGCGATGAGCAGCGCGCATTTGTTGCGGAAATGTCCATAGAGCGCTGGTGCAGTGCAGCCGATGGCCTGTGCGACTTCCGTCAGCGGCACATCGAAATCGCCCCGTTGCGCGACCAGCCTGATGGTCTCCTCGACCGCGCGGCGGCCGATGTCGAGTTCCTGCGCCTTCCGGGGGCGGGCCATCGAAGTCCCCGCAACTTTGCGTGATTACTGAATGGCATTTATTTTTTTCGTTGACGCTCAGGATGTCAAGCGGCAGCATCCGTAATTGAATGACGTTAACTTTTAAGGGGTGCCGGAGGTGTTGGGGACAGATCGGGTCGACCAGTGCAAAATGGCAGACGGTTCCCCATTGGACCCGCAACATCATGGAATCACCCTGACGGCGCGTCGTCTGGTCGCCGGTCGCGGCTCTGGATGAACCGACATGGGTGGGGACCGGGACAGTCAAGGCCGTTCTGGTAACACCGCCCAGCCGCGGCTTGCCCCAATGAGCGGGGGAAGGGCTCCCGTCAGGCTTCGGCAACTCAGGTACTTTGTGGCCGCCGCCGATTACGGGAGCTTCCGCAAGGCGGCCGCAGCCCTGTCTATTCAAGAATCCTCGATCAGCCGGCGCATCCGGGATCTCGAGGATGACCTTGGTGCCTCGCTGTTCCAACGATCGCACGGCGGTGTCCGCCTGACTGTCGCAGGGCAGGAGTTCATGCCGAGCGCCCGTCATGCCTTGCGTCAGATCGACATCGGCGTCACGCGCGTTGCCTCGATCGGACGGGCCGAGGAGGGGGTCCTCAAGCTCGGGATCTTTTCCTCGCTCGCTTCGGGTTTCCTGTTCGACCTGCTGAACGCCTTTGGAAGACAACACCCAAAGGTCCGGGTCCATCTGGTCGACGGCGACCCGGCCGAACATGTCGCGGCCGTGCGCAACCTCGAACTGGACGCCGCCTTCGTCACCGGGGCAGGTCACCGGGACGGCTGTGAAACAGAACAGCTCTGGTTCGAACATGTCTTTGTGGTTCTGCCCGAAGGTCACCCCCTCGCAGCCAAGGCCTCCCTGGCGTGGTCGGACATCGCCAGTGAGCCCTTCATTGTCAGTGACGCCCCACCGGGCCCGGAGATTCACGACTACCTCGTCGCGCATCTTTCCGACCTCGGGCGCCATCCCGACATCCAGTTCCAGAAGGTCGGCCGCGATAACCTATTGTCGCTGGTGGCCCTTGGGCGAGGTCTGACTCTGACGAGCGAGGCCACCATCGGTGCGCAGTTCCCGGGCATTGCGTATCGGCAACTCAATGGAGAGGTACTGCCGTTCAGCGTGGTATGGTCGGCACGCAACGACAACCCGGCTAGTAGGCGACTGTTGAGCATGGCGCGTGCGAAGGCAAAGAGTCCACGGCATGTGACCTGCCCCTCATTCGATTCTCGGCGTATTTCCTAAGCCAAGCCCCCACCTTTTCGCGGGGGTCGGCAAGGGGCAGAAACCAGTTCTCGTTCAGACATTCCGCCCGGAACCGTCGCTTGAACGCCTCAATGAAGGCATTGTCGGTGGGCTTGCCGGGCCACAAAAAGTCTAGGGTGACGTCGTTGGCATACCTCGCCGATCTGGTTCTGTGTGTGTGTTTCTTCGAGCTGGGGTTTGGCCCCTCGATGTGGCTCGTTGCGCAAATTGCTGTGCGCTACCTTGTGTTGCCGCCCGAACTGCTCAACCAGGTGAACCCCGTGATCAAGACGGCGATCTACGGGGCGCGGCCGCTCGGAGTGGTGGCGGGCGGCCCCGTCGTGGGCGTCTATTGCCCAGTCGCAGGGCTGTGGCGCGTCATCATCGTCGTTGGTCTGTCCTTAGCTGTATCAGTGTTCAGCGACCTTCCCTGGGCCACCAGCAATGACGCTCTGCGGGCGTCGTCGGTGGGAGCCTCCGTTGCCACCGCTGCCTGAACCGTCCTTGAAAGGCGAAACGTCATGACAGTTATGATGGACGATCCGGCAGACTCCAATGAAGGTCAGGCCGCCGACCGAGTAAGCAAGCTCAGAGGAAATCCGGTCCCCGCAACCATCTTTACTTGCGCGCTCGGCAAGTCATGATCTGATCCTGCCCCCGCAACCAGAAATCCACTAAAACCGGGCTAAAGCAACCGCTTAGCGAGGTTTTTGTTTGCCCGAACCACATCCGCATAAACAAAATCAACAACTTGCAATCGCAGGTTCAAATCAGGTGTCCCGAATCCCGCACCTGGTGCGAAACGTAGCAGGTCGCGCAGGGGAGCGGTACAAGGAGGGCTGAAGGGGGCGCCAGGGTAGTTTCCACAGCTCCGGGCCGCCGGCGATATGAGGCCTTCCAACTTCGCGAAAGTGCTGCCAGCGCCGGTTGTCGGAACACGGCTGGGCGATGATCGCCCACGATCTGTGCTGGGACGCGGCGTTCCCTATATGGGGGGGGGAAGCCTGTGCCAGTGTCTCGTGGGATTGCTGGAACGCAGTGGGTATCCCCTGTACCGGGGCCGCGGGCGGGACATCAAGGCGCTGGCGGAACTGTCGACTGTCGATGCGGACCGCTTGGTGGCCGTGCGTTCCCACGTTCGGCCGATCTTCGATGCCGTGGCGAGAGCTGTTGCTGAGTCCTGGTTACGGCCCGAGCCAAAGAGGAAATTCAAGGGTAAGGTATAAACTGTCCTGTCGATCTGGATGATGCCCGTGCAAATTGGGTGCAAAGACCCCGAATTCTTTTCGGATTCGGTGCGGCTTCCGTCGCTTATCCTGATGCCCGATCCGACGGGAATCAGGCACGGCGCCTGGCGGAAAGGAGGCGCAGATGTCGTTGCCCACGCGTGATTTCATCGGCTACGGTGCCGTCGTTCCAAAGGTCGAATGGCCGAACGGCGCGCGTGTGGCCGTCAATTTCTGCCTAAACTATGAAGAGGGTGGAGAGCTTTGCATCCTCGACGGCGATGACCGCTCCGAGGTCAGGATATCGGATGTGGCGGTGGAGGCGCGGCTCGGGCGGCGCGATCTGAACATCGAGTCCAGCTACGAATACGGCGCGCGGGTCGGCTATTGGCGCATGCTGCGGGCCTTTGCCGAGCGGGGGCTGCAGGGCACGGTGAATGTCGTGGGCAGCGCGGTGGAAAAGAACCCGCTGGCGATCCGGGCGATGATCGGCGCCGGGTTCGACCTGCAGCTGCACGGCTGGCGCTGGATCGACCACGATACGCTGGATGCCGCGACAGAGCGCGAACATATCGTCCGCCAGATCGCGCAGGCGGCAGAGATCGGCGGCGCGGCGCCTTTGGGCTACTACGCCGGGATGCCGTCGATGAACACCCGGCGGCTGGTGGTGGAGACCGGCAGCTTCCTTTACGATTCGGATGTCTACAACGACGATCTGCCCTACTGGTCGCCCGACTATCCCGGTCATCTGCTGGTGCCCTATTCGCTGGACACCAATGATTCCCGCTTCGGGCGCGGCGACCGCTGCTATCAGGTAGGGGGCGAGTTCGTCGAATACATCAGGGACAGCTTCGACCTTCTGCATGCCGAAGGCGCGACCCGCCCGCAGATGATGACGGTCGGGCTTCATGCGCGCCTGATCGGGCGGCCGGGGCGCATCGGGGCGCTGCAGCGGATTCTCGACCACATGATGGCGCGTGGCGATGTCTGGATCTGCCGCAGGGGGGATCTTGCGCAGCACTGGGCGCGACATCACCCCGATCCGCGGGTTCCCGGCTGATCCCGGCAGCGGGGGCCTTCAGGCGCCCTCCGGTCCCCCTCCCAGCACCTCGGCGACCCGGTTCATCGCCTCCGCCTCCGCCACGGTTGCCCGCAGGCAATGGGTCAGACCGTAGCCGCCCATGCCCCGCAGCAGATAACCCGCCTTGCGCAGGCGCCCGTCCGCCGCACGGGCGCTTTCGGCGTCAGGGAAGGGGATCAGGACAAAGTTTGTGTGGCTCTCGGGGCAGGGATACCCGCTGGCGCGCAGCGAGGCGGCGAACCTGTCGCGGATCGCGGCGACCGAGGCGACCGAGGCCGCCATGTGCCCATGGTCGCGGATCGCGGCCTCGGCCATTGCCTGGCTGACGCCCGAGACGTTGTTGGGGTTCAGCAGCTTGCGGGTCTCGACCGCGACGGCGGCGGGGAAGATGCCCCAGCCCACCCGTGCGCCGGCGAGGGCATAGGCTTTCGAGAAGGTGCGCGTGACCACGGTATTTCCGCGATCCGTCAGCGAAAACACGGGTCGGGGATCCTGAGGGTCGAACTCGGCATAGGCCTGATCGACCACCAGAAGCACCCTTTCAGGCGCCGCGTCGCGCAGGCGGAGGATTCCGGCATTCTCGATCCGTGTTCCGGTGGGGTTTCCGGGGTTGCACAGGAACAGGATGCGGGTCGCCGGGGTGATGGCCTGCAGCAGGGCGTCCACCGAGACGGTGTAGTCCGCTTCCGGCGCGGTGCGGTAGCTGCTGCCGGCCTGCTGGCAGGCCGTGGCGGCGTAGAGATAGCCGTATTGCGGGGCAAGCACCTCGTCGCCCGGACCCGAAAAGGCGCGGATGAGGCTTCCGATCAGTTCCATCGACCCTGCACCGCAAAGGATTCCGTCGGGGTCCAGTGCATGGGTCTGCGCGATGGCGTGCCGCAGGCGGTGCCAGTCTGGGTCGGGATAGAGGCGTTGCTGGGTCAGTGCGTCCTGTGCGGCGGCAAGTGCGGCCGGGCTGGGGGGCAGATGGCTCTCGTTCTGGGCCAGCGAGAGCAGGCCCCTGTCCAGATCGGCCAGCGAATAGGGCTGCATCGCGGCAACGGCGGGGACGGGGTGTATCATGGCTTTGCCTCATGGAAATCGGGATGGATGCCCGAGGAGGGCGGGCAGGAGAACAGTGGCGAAGGCGCCATCGGGTCAGGTCCCCGGTCCGGCATCGGTCTTCCATGTCCGCTCCAGAATCGACAACCAGTTGCCGTGGCACAGCTTGCGCGACAGGGGCTCGTCGTAGCCATGGGCGCGCATGGCGGCCACCAGCCGCTGCAGGCCCGCGACATCTCCGATCTCCTGCGGGACCATCGCTCCGTCGAAATCGGACCCGAAGCCGACATGATCCTCGCCCAGATGCGTGATCAGGTGGTCGAGATGGCGCAGCATGGTGGCGATCGGGGTATCCGGCACCCGGCGGCCATCCCCGTTCAGGAAGCCGGTGGCGAAGTTCAGCCCGACAAAACCGCCGGTGTCGCGGATCACTGCAAGCTGTCGGTCGGTCAGGTTGCGGGTCGAGGCACAAAGCGCATGGGCGTTCGAATGGGTCGCGACAAGCGGGGCGTCCGAGATGGCGGCCACATCGTCGAAGCCCTTCTCGTTCAGGTGCGAAAGGTCCACCAGAATGCCCAGCCGGTTGCATTCCCTGACCAGCCGCTTTCCGGCATCCGTCAAGCCTTCGCCAGTATCGGGGCGGCCGGGGAAACGGAAAGGCACGCCGTGGCCGAAGATGGTCGGGCGGCTCCAGACCGGGCCGAGCGAGCGCAGGCCGAGCGCGTGGAAGACATGCAGCGCATCCAGATCGGCGTCGATGGCCTCGGCGCCTTCCATGTGCATCACGCCGGAAAGGATGCCCCGGGCCAGACAGTCCCGCAGCTCTGCGGTGGTCCGGCAGAGGCGGAAGCGGCCGTTGCCGGACTGCTCCATCCAGAAGAGAAGGCCCGCCATCGCAGTGGCTTCGGCAAGGGCGCGCTGCTGCGCCACCGGGCCGGGCAGGGGCATGTCATAGGGCGGATTGGCCATCGGTCCGTCGAAATCGGTATCCGATGCCCATGGCACGTTGATGGCGAAAAGGCCGCCCGCGAAGCCGCCCGCCTGCATCCGGGGCAGGTCCATCTGTCCACCCCAACCCTGCAGCCAGATCGCCTCGCGGCGCCCGGGATGCAGAAAGAGACGTTGCAGGATGTCGTTGTGCCCGTCGAAAACCGGAATCGTCGCCGTCATCTGCCGTCCTTCGGAATGATGCGGGGGCGTCCGGCGAAGGCGCCCGTACCGCCGTGTCAGCCACGGAGCCGTTTGCCCTCGGCGTCGAAGGGCGGCTTCTCCAGCACCACCGCCTCATGCGGGCGGCCGAGAATGGCGACGCTCAGCGACTCTCCGGGCGCGGCGCTGCCCGCCTTGATGTAGCCAAGCGCCAGAGACATCCCGACCGAATGGCCATAGGCGCCCGAGCTGACCTGTCCGATCGGCGTGCCGTCGGCGAGGAAGATCGGCTCGCCCCCCGCCGCGTCGGCGTCTGTCGTCTCGATCCGCAGCATGACCAGAGTGTCGCGCGCGGGCCTGTTGTGCAGCGCGAGATAGGCATCGCGGTTCAGGAACGCGCCCTTGTCCAGTTTGATCAGCCGGTCCAGCCCGCTTTCCTGTGGCCAGTATTCGGGCGAATACTCACGGCCCCAGCTGCCATACCCCTTCTCGATGCGCAGTGAGGCCAGCGCGCGCGATCCGACAGGCCCGCCGCCCAGAGGCCGTGCTGCATCCAACAGCGCCGTGTAGAGGACAAGCTGATCGCTTTCGGCGCAATGCAGTTCCCAGCCCAGATCCCCGGTGAACGAGACCCGCAGCGCGACCACTTCGATCCCCGCCACCTTGATCCGGCGTGAGCGCATGAAGGGGAAGGCAGTGTTCGACAGATCCGTTTCGGTCAACCCCTGCAACATTGCCCGCGCCTTGGGGCCGGCGACGTTGAACCCGGCGGTGCTGTCGGTGACCGACCGGCAGGCTGTGCCTGCGGGCAGCGGCACCGACTGGAAGAACCGCTGGTGGAAGCGTTCCGCCATGCCCGACCCGATGACAAGGAACTCTTCCGCGCCCAGCCGGGTAACGGTGAAGTCGCCGGCGACTCCGCCGCGCTTGCCGATCAGCGGCGTCAAGCAGGACCGCCCCACTTCAGTGGGCATCCGGTTGGCGAGAACGGCGTTGAGCCAATCCTCGGCGCCGGAGCCCTTGACCTCGTAGCGGGCGTAGTTCGAGATATCCAGAACCCCGACGGTGTCGCGCAGCATCCGCACCTCGCGCCCGACGGGCGCCCACCAGTTCTGGCGGGCAAAGCCGTTGGTTTCCTCGCGCGGCTCGCCCTCGGCGGCGAACCAGAGAGGGTGCTCCCAGCCGAAGTTCAGGCCGAAGATCGCGCCAAGGCCGCGTTGCGTCTCATAGGCGGGGCGGGTGCGTGCGGGCCTGCCGGCGGCTCTTTCCTCGTTGGGGAAATGGATCTTGAAGCGGTGGGCATACTGGTCCTGCACCCTTGCCCGGGTGAAGTCCCTGCCGGCCCAGTGGCCGAACCGGGTGAGATCCCAGTTGAACATGTCCATCGAGGGCTCGCCCTCGACCATCCATTCGGCGGCAAGGCGGCCAAGCCCCCCCGATTGCGAAAAGCCGGGAATGATGCCGTTGCAGCAGAAATAGTTCCGCAGCTCGGGCACCGGGCCGAACAAGGCTGCACTGTCGGGCGACCAGATCATCGGACCGTTGATCACCCTCTTGATCCCTGCGGTCCCGATGGCGGGCACCCGGTCGATGGCGCGCATCATGTTGGGCTCGATCCGGCCCAGGTCATCGGCGAAAAGCTCGTGGCCGAAATCCAGTGGCGTGCCGTCCTCGGCCCAGAACTTCATGTCACGTTCATAGGCGCCGACCAGAAGGCCAAGCCCCTCTTGCCGCAGATAATATTCGCCGTCTCTATCAGCCACCGAGGGCAGCCTGCGTCCCATGTCGGCGATGGCCGCAATGGTTTCGGTCACGAAATACTGGTGTTCGGTCGGTACCAGCGGCAGCGTCAGCCCGGCCATGGCCGCCACCTCGCGCGCCCAGAGGCCCGCGGCATTGATCACCCATTGCGTATGGATGTCGCCCTTCTCGGTGCGGACGATCCAACTGCCGTCGGGCTGCTGCTCGGTCCCGGTCACCGGGGTGAAGCGGTGGATCTCGGCTCCCATCTGGCGGGCGCCCGCGGCGTAGGCATAGGTTACGCCCGAAGGATCGACATTGCCGCCGTCGGGTTCATACATGATGCAGCGCACGCCGTCGAAGTTCACCAGCGGGTGCAGGCGCTCGGCCTCGTCGCGGCTGACCTCGTGGAAGTTCAGACCGTAGCGGCGGGCCTTGGCCTCCTGCAGCCGCAGCTGGTTCTCGCGCTCGGCTGTCTGGGCGAGGTAGAGAGAGCCGGGCTGGAAGATGCCGCAGCTTTGCCCGGTCTCGGTCTCCAGCTGCTTGTAGAGGTTCATGGTGTAGTGCTGCAACCGGCTGACATTGGTCGAGTCGTGCAGGCCGTGGATGTTCGCCGCCGCATGCCAGGTGGAGCCCGAGGTCAGTTCGCTCCGCTCCAGCAGGACGGCATCGGTCCAGCCCAGCTTGGCCAGGTGATACAGGATCGAACAGCCGACAAGGCCGCCTCCGATGACCACCGCCTGAGTATGGGTACGCATGTAAATTCCCTCGGAAGTTGATTCGTAGGCCCAGCGTCGCGCCCGAGTTGATCAGGGTTCGCCCGCTCCGATCTCTTTGCGGCGGCGGGCGACATAGGCGTCAAGCTCTTCGGCGATGGCCGGGTCGAGGACAGGCTCTTCATAATCTTTCAGCGCCTGCTGCCAGAGCGCGGTGGCGCGCTCCAGCGCATCCTGGCCTCCAGCAATCTGCCAGTTCTCGTAATTCTGCCAGTTCGACAGGATCGGCCGATAGAAGGCGTTTTCGTAGCGGGCCATTGTGTGGTCCGAGCCGAAGAAATGCCCGCCCGCAGGTACGGCGCCGATGGCATCGACGCCCTGGTCATCTTCGCTGAACGGGATCGGACGCATGAACTCCATCATGTTCTGCAGGATCTCGACATCGAGGACGAGCTTTTCGTAGGAGGCGGTCAATCCGCCCTCCAGCCAGCCCGCCGCGTGGTAGATCATGTTGGCGCCGCCCAGAACCGCGCCCCAGGTCGCCATGCCGGTCTCGTAGGTGGCCTGAAGATCGACCGCGTTCGAGGCATTGGCGTTCGAGGTGCGGTAGGGCAGGCCATAGCGCCGGGCCAGCTGGCCCGCGATGATGTTGGCCTTGGTGTTTTCCGGCGTGCCGAAAGCCGGTGCCCCCGAGCGCATGTCGACGTTCGAGGTGAAGGCGCCATACATCACCGGCGTGCCGGGATTGACCAGCTGTGTCAGCGTTATCCCGAACAACGCCTCGGCGTTCTGCTGGGCAAGGGCCGCGGCCAGGGTCACCGGGGTCATTGCACCCATCAGGGTGAAGGGGGTGATGGTTACTGGCTGGCCATGCTCGGCCATGGCGATCAGCCCGTCGGCCATCAGGTCATCCAGCAGACGCGGGGAGTTGACCGAGATGATGGTGATCACGCCCGGCGAAGTCTTCATCTCCTCAAGGCTGATCCCGCGGGCGATCGCCATCATGCGGATGCCGTCCATCGCCCGGCCCGGGCCGATGGCAGAGCAGTGGAAGCACAGGTCGCTGAGCGTCAGGTTTGCCCGGTAGGTATCGAGATGGCGCGAGTTCGCCGGCAGTTCCACCGGCGCAACCACCTGGTTGCCGATGATGTGGATTGCGTTGAAATGATGGGCGAGCCGGGTGAAGTTCCTGTAGTCCTCAAGGTTGCCGGCGCGGCGCCCGTTCACCCGGTCATGCACGTTGGGCGGTCCCGCAACCAAACCGAAAACCATGTTGTTGCCGCCGATGCGGATCGCCTTGGCCGGATTGCGGCTGGTCAGGGTGAAGGAGGAGGGCGCGCTTTTCAGCGCCTCCATGACCATGCTTTCGTCGATGCGGATGATCTTCTCGTCGCGGTCGACGATGGCCCCGGCGGCGGCGAAGATGTCCATCACCCGCTCGCCCATGACGCGGATGCCGTACTCGGACAGGATCCGCATCGAATTGCGGTGCAGTGCATCCATCTGGTCGGGATTCAGGAACTCCATCGGCCTGTGCGGATTCACTACCTGCTGCCAAGGCAGCTGGGCGATGCCCCCGCCGCTGCGGTCCGATTTGTTCCGTCGTCCTCCGCTGCGTCTCTCGCTTGTCATGGACCGGCCCTCTCTCAATATCCGCGCTGCGGATCGACGATATTGTGCAACGGCAGCCCGCGGCGGTAGCGTGTGAGGTTCTCGGCGAACATCACGAAGGCTGCCTTCTCCCAGCCGTCGAAGACGGATGAACTGTGCGGTGTGACCATCACGTTGTCATAGCCCCAGATCGGATGCTCCGGTGGCAGGGGCTCGGTCTCGAAGACGTCGAGTGCCGCTCCGGCAAGCCGTCGGCTGTCCAGTGCGGCCAGCAGGGCGGTGCCGTCCACCACCCCCCCGCGCGAGACATCGACCAGCACCGCGCCGGGCCGCATGGCGGCAAAGGCGGATGCTCCGATCAGTCCCCGGGTCGAGGGCAGAAGCGGCACGCAGCACAGGATAAAATCGGCGCGGTCCCAAAGCTGTGGCAGGGCGTCTATGCCATGCACCTCGTCCAGATCGGGCGATGGGGAGGGATTGGCGCGGACCCCGATCGTGGTCATGCCCATCGCCCTTGCCCGCCGCGCCGCGGCCATGCCGGTCTTGCCAAGACCGAGGATCAGCAGGCTGCGGCCCGCAATCGGTCTGACCGTTGCCGGGCTCCATTCCCGGTTGCGCTGCTGACGGCGGAAGCGCGGCAGATCCAGTGTGAAATTCAGCATCATGCCGATGGCATATTCCGCCATCATATCGGCGGCGACGCCGGCCGCATTGGTCACCGTCAGCCGCGCCGGATCCCAGGGTTGCAGGTGGTCGGTTCCCGATCCGCCGACCGAGACCCAGCGTATGCCGGGGCTCTCGACCAGTGCCTGGCGCGGAAACCCCTGCGAACCGGCGAATTTGGTGGAATAGACCACTTCGGCCCTAGTTGCGGCGATGACGCCCGCCAGCCCGTCATAGCTGGTGCAGTCATGCACGTTCAGGTCGGCATGGTCGCTGGCCAGAACTTCGCACGCGGTGGCGGGGTCATCGGTGTGTAACAGGACGACGGGCGTTTTCATGGCCGCGCCCCTGCACCGGGACCACGGGACAGGATGCCGATCGAGTCGATGACATGGCCCGTCACCGTGATGTCGAAGAGGATGTCGAAGGCATTGCCATCGCCCGAGCGCAGGACAACCGCCTCGATCCCGGCCACGCGGGTTTGGGCGATCGCGTCGGCGGCAAAGTGCCCCCTGCGCAGGTCGATGGCGCAAAGCGCAGCCATGGTTCCGGCATGCCGCGCTGCGTCGAGGCGCATCCAGGCCCAGCCTTCCTCGCGCCAGGACGAGTAGCCGCAAGCATCGGCCGCGCCTTCCCAGTCGCGCCGCAGCGCCTGCAGAGCCGTACCCGTGCCCTCGGCCAGGATGACCACCTCTTCGCGGCCCAGCCGAAGCAGCCTGACCGCATCGACCGGGGACCAGCTGTTGATGGCGGGCAACGCCATCCCGCGCCCGGTGATCCAGCCGCTGACGCCCGGTCCCTTGATCCCGAAGCGGGCGGCGGCGGTCAGGTCCGTCAAACCGTCGATGGGTGCCGGAGGCGGGCCGAAGGCGCCACCGGGCGAAAGCGGGAACAGGGCTGCGGGCTGCGGAACCATTTCAGATGCTCTGTCGGGAGTTTTCGGGGTCGAAGAAGACGTGATGCGCGACCGGGACCGGGATCACCCGCCCGCTGCGGCATTTCACCTGCACGATGCTGCCCGGCGCGGCGGTGTCGGCATGGACATAGGCCAGTGCGATCTGGCGGCCCAGCGTCGGAGAGAAGGCCGATGAGGTGACATGGCCCGCAGGCATGCCGTCGCGCAGGATCAGGCAGCTTTCGCCGGGCACTTCGGGCTGGCCGCTCAGGTCGAGGCCGACAAGCCGCCGGGTCTCGCCCAGACGGGCGCGCATCTCGATGGAACGCTTGCCGACGAAGAACGGCTTCTTGCGCGAGATCGCCCAGCCGAAGCCAAGCTCGGCCGGGCTGGTCAGGGCGTCGGTGTCCTGTCCGATGATGATATGGCCCTTCTCCAGCCGCAGGATGCGCGAGGCTTCCAGCCCATAGGGCCGCAGCCCCGATCCGGCTCCCGCCGCGATCAGCGCATCCCACAGGGCGGGGGCAAGGCTGGCCGGGCAGTGCAGCTCATAGCTCAATTCTCCGGTGAAGCCGATCCGCATCGCCCGCACCGGCACACCCGCGACGGTGCCGGTCCGGCCGTCCATATATCCGAAGGCTTCGCGGCCGAAGTCGATTTCGCAGGGAAGCGAGGCGAGGATCGGCCGGATGGCGGGGCCGGTCAGGTTCAGCGCGGCGAAGGCTCCGGTCATGTTCAGCACATCGACCTGCATCCGCCACTGGCTGTTCCAGAACAGCATGTCGGCATAGACCCGGGCCACGGCGCCTGTCGTCGCGGTGACGTAGAAACGGTCGGGCGCCATGCGGAAGGCCACGCCGTCGTCGATCACCGTGCCCATCTCGTTCAGCATCAGGCAATAGCGCACCCGGCCCACGGCCTGCGTGCCATGTGCCATGGTGTAGAGCCGGTCGAGGAAGGCGCCAGCATCCGGCCCGCGGATCTCCAGCTTGCCCAGCGTCGAGACGTCGAGCATCCCGGCGCCCTCGCGCACGGCCATCACCTCTTCGCGGATCAGCCGTTCGGCATCACTGCGCGGACCGTAATAGGCCGGGCGCCACCAGGCTCCGGCGGGAAACATCCGTGCCCCGGCATCCAGGTGACGGGCATGCAGCGCCGTGCGGCGCTCGGCATGACCCAGCGGCCCGGCAAGGGTGCCCAGTCGTTCCGGCCCGACCGGCGGGCGGGCGGTGGTGACGCCGACCTCGGCGATGGGGCGGGCGGTCGCATCGGCGACGATCCGGGCAGCGGCGGCGGCGGAATGGCGGCCCTGCGACGGTCCCATGCCCAGCGTCGAGAAGCGCTTGACCAACTCCAGCTCGCGATAGCCCTCGCGGATGGTGTTGCGGATGTCCTTGACTTGCAGGTCCTCGTCGAAATCGACGAAATCGCGGCCCGAGGGATCTGCTGCCACCGTCACCGGATGGTTGGCCAGCGCGGCCTCGGGGTCTGCCGGGATGGCGTCTTCCGCGGCTGCCTCGGGCTTCAGGCCCAGACGCTCCAGCGCCATGGCGGCCACCCGGCGGCCATGAGCGGCCACGGCGTCAAGTGCGGCGGTGCCGGCAAGGGATCCCGCCAGAAGCGGCGCATTGCCGGTTCCCGGCATGTTGAGGCGGAAGCTTTCCGTCGCCGCGTCATGGGTCAGCCGCCCACCGGCCTGACAGGGCAGTTGCCACGCCGGGATCCGCCCGGCAGAGACGGACAGCAGATCGCAGTCGATCCAGTCGCTGCCGATACGGACCGCCGAAAGATGCCGGTTGCCGCGGATTCCCCGGGCCTCCTCGACCGTTCCCTGACGGATCTTCACCCCGCGGCCGAGCAGTTCGGCGGCCTGCCCGGCATCGCTGCCGCCGGGGCGGGGATCGACGACCAGCGCCAGATCGACGCCCGCGTCCAGCAGGTCGCGCGCGACTCGATAGCCCGAGGGACAGGCCGCCAGCACGACGGCGCGTTTCCCCGGTCGCACGGCGTAGTGCCGGATCAGCCGCTGCACCGCGCCGCCGAACATGATTCCCGGCAGGTCGTTGTTGCGGAATATGGCAGGTTGTTCCAGGATGCCCGTGGCAAGGATCACCTCGCGCGCGCGGGTCCGCCAGAGCGTGTCGCCCGAGATCAGCGGCAGCCAGTTATCGGCAAACCAGCCGTTGCAGACCGTGCCTGTCATGATCCGCAAGCCGGGCAGGGCCTTCGCCTCGGCCAGCAGCCTTTCCAGAAGTTCGTCGCCGCCGCCGCACCAGGTCAGCGAGCCGCCGATTTCGGGATTCTCGTCGCAAAGCACGACGTCGGCACCGGCCCGGGCGGCTGTGATCGCGGCGGAAAGACCTGCGGGTCCGGCACCCACGACCAGAAGGTCGCAGTGCAGATGCGCCTTGTGGAAACTGCGCTGCGGCGCTGCCATGTCGATCCGGCCCAGACCGGCGGCGCGCCGGATCATCGGCTCCCACAGCTTGAGCCAGCTTGATCGGGTCGGTCCCATGAAGCTGCGGTAGTAGAAACCGACCGGCATGAACCGCCCCAGCCGGTCCATCAGCGCCAGTCGGTCGCGCTCCGCGCTGCCCGACACGTTCTGGGCCGAGATTTGCATCTCCTCGGCCAGCGGGGTGATGTCCGCCAGCACGTTCGGATCGCCCGGCAATTGCACCAGGGTGTTCGCCTCGGCCCCGGCCATGCTCATTACCCCGCGCGGGCGGTGGTATTTGAATGAGCGCGACAGGATCCAGCGCCCCTCGGCGGCAAGCGCGCTGGCGATGCAATCACCGGCAAGGCCGCTGCAATCCTGTCCGTCGAAGCTGAAGCGCAGCGGGCGGCTGCGGTCGATACGGCTGCCGAAAGGGGCGGGAAGACGATTCATGCGCCCTCTCCCGCGGGGGCGGGCCGTTTGGAGGGGTCGAAGCTGCGCAGAATGCGGTCGGTCACGATGTCACGCTCGGCGAGGAAGAAGTAATTGCTTGGAACATGGCGCCACCATTCCAGCACGGTGCCGCGCCGGTTCTCGGCCCGGAACAGGTGGCGCGACCATTCCGCGTCGGACAGGCTGTCCGGGGGCGGGTCGTCCCTGACCGGGCCGAAGCTTTGGAATTCCTCGATGTTGCGGGGGCCGTTCATAGGGCAGGTCAGGATCTTCATGGTCTACCCTAGTGGCTTGCCGCCGTTGCGCCCATTTCGTTGAGCAGGCGGAAGGTTTCGAAACGCTCCAGCGCGAAGGGCTTCAGCACATCGGCGGTCTTCCCTGCCGCGATGCTTTCGGCCATCCGCCTGCCGGCGACCGGGGTGGCCTTGAACCCCCAGGTTCCCCAGCCGCAATCCAGCCACAGGTTGTCCAGCGGTCCCGCACCCATGATCGGGCTGTAGTCGGGCGTCATGTCGGTGATGCCCGCCCATTGCCGCATGATCCGCACCCCCTTGAGGAAGGGAAAGAGATGCACCGCCCCCTCGGCCAGATGTTCCTTCATGTCGAGGGTCGAACGGGTGGAATAAAGCTGGTAGGGGTCGGCACCGCCGCCGATCACCACCTCTCCGCGCGAGGACTGTACCAGATAGGTATGCAGACTGACCGAAGACACCAGCGTGTTCAGGAAGGGTTTCAGCGGCTGGGTCACCATGGCCTGCAGCGGATAACAGCGGATCGGCAGCTCCACCCCGGCCAGCATGGCCACGTCATAGTTCATACCGCCGGCCGCGATCATCACCTGCCCGCATGCGATACGGCCGCGATTGGTCCGGACCGCCTGCACCCGGCCGCCGCCGACCTCGATGCCTTCCACCTCGGTGCGCTGGTGAATCTCGACCCCATGGCGGAGGCCCTGCGAGGCATAGCCCCAGGCCACCGCGTCATGCCGCGCGGTGCCGCCATCGGCATGCCAGAGGCCGCCGACGATTTCCAGATGGCCGCCGCGGTTGATGTTCAGGCCGGGCGAAAGCTCTTCGACGGTTTTCGTATCCACCACTTCGATACGGATGCCCATGTGGCGCCCGGTCTCGGCCCGCAGATGGAAGTTGCGCAGCGTTGCATCGCTGTGGGCAAGCGTCAGCTGGCCGCGCTGCGAGAACATGACGTTGATGTCCAGCTCTTCCGACATCTCTTCGAACAGCGTTACGCCTTCCTTGTAGAAGGCGATGCCCTGCGGGGTGATGTAGTTCGAGCGGATGGTGGTGGTGTTGCGTGCCGTATTCCCGCCAGCCAGCCAGCCTTTTTCCAGCACCGCAACATTGCGGATGCCGTGGTATTTCGAAAGATAGTAGGCGCAGGCCAGCCCGTGCCCGCCGCCGCCGATGATGACGACATCATAGCCGGGCTTGAGATCCGGTGTCGCCGGGATGTCGCCGTTGACCGGATAGTCGCGGCGCAATCCGTATTTCAGCAGGCCAAGGGGCATTTCAGGCGCCTTGTTCCGGGATGTCGTACAGCAGGTCGGCCAGCGGGGCGAAGCGGCTGCCCGGCCTGGTCAGCTCCAGCACCCGGGCGCTGATTTCCCGGGCCCGGGCCTCGCCCACCACCGGCGAGGCGAACTGCATGAACTTTTCGATGATCTCGGCCCGCTCGAAAGGCTGGTCGGGGCCGCCGCGGGCATGGATGTCGCCGGTTTCCAGCACGGTTCCGTCCACCAGCCGGATGGTCACATCCGCCCAGCGGCCTGCCGGATAGCGGTCGGTGTGGTGGGGGCTTTCCTCAACCACGATGCGGCCGAGGATGTCGGCGACCAGCGGGTCTCGCAGGCCCTGGCCCGAGATATGCTCGACCCCGATACGGCGATAGGCCGCCATCACGGCAACTGGGAAGGGCAGGCCGTATTGCGCCCGCGAGGTGCTGTCGGGCATGCCGCCCCACAGCTCCGTCGCATAGCGGAAGCTGCGGATCCTGATCTCGGCGATCTGCTCGGGGCGCAGGTCATGCTCCAGCACCAGCTTGCGGGTGCCGTCGATCGCGGCATGGGCCCAGCGGCAGATCGGATAGGGCTTGATGTATTGCAGCGGCACCTGCCAGACCTTGCCGAGATCTGCCCAGTGGCTGGCCACTTCGGGCGCCTCGATGGTGATGGCGGGGGCGCCGGTGAAGCCCATGCCGGCCTGGACCGCCGCGGTGACACCCGCCACGGCTCCCCAGGCCGAGCCGTCGTGCAGCATGGTGGGGGTGGCGATCTCGCGCATCATCTGGCTGCGGGGGCCGTGAAACTCGGCGATGCCGACGGCCTCGCGGAACTGTACCGGCGTCATGCCCCGCATCCGTGCCACCATCGCGGCGACGCCAAGCGCGTTCCAGGCGCCCGAGGTGTGGTATTCGGGCACGGTGGCATGCAGCGCGGTCGCGGCCCGGCCCGAAACCTCGTAGCCGACGACGAGTGCCGCCAGCGCTTCGGGTCCGGAGAGGTCGGGCAGGGATTCGGCCAGGGCCGCGAGTGTCGGCAGCACCACCACGCCGATATGGCCTTTCGTGGGGTTGTAGCCGTCATGGGCGTCGAGGTTGTCGATGGCCGTCGCAGCGGCGAAGGCGGCGCCTGCGATGCTGACGCGGCGGCCGTCGAACAGCATCCGGGCGGAATTCGCCGGATCCTGCGATCCGAACAGCGCCGCCGCCGTCTCGCGCGCGATGGTGCCCGCCTCCATCGGGGTGGCGCCGACGGCAACGCCCAGCGTGTCCAGCAGCAGAAGCGCCGCCCGCTCCATCACCGGGGCGGGAATGGAATCGGGCTTCAGGTCCAGTGCGAAACCGGTGACCAGGCCCAGGCTGTTCCCAGCCGAAGATACCGCTCCAGCCTCCGCCGCACTGCCCGCCATGACCCGACTCCATTTTGATCATGCCGACCCTAAAGGCCCGGATTACCTGTTTCACGAAAGAACTTTTTGGCCAGTGACCCAAAACAATTCGTGTCTCGCGGCTTTGGCGGGGGGCTACAAGATTGCTGCGCGCCCGGCCTTGACATGGCGCCGGATGCGATAGGGGAGATTTCCGATGCAGCACGACCTGATCCTGCGCAATGCCACACTTGTCACCGGCGACGGCTCGGCCCGGTTCCGGGGCGACCTGGCCATCGACGGAGACCGGATCGCGGCCATTGGCGATCTGGGCGAAGCGACGGGGCGCGAACAGGTGGATGTCGCGGGGCAGGTGGTGGCCCCCGGTTTCATCGATGTCCATACCCATGACGATTCCGCGCTGTTGCAGGAGCAGGGCATGGTGCCGAAGATCAGCCAGGGTGTGACCACGGTCATCGCGGGCAACTGCGGGATCAGCCTGGCGCCCCTGCGGCTGGACGGTCCTCCTCCGCCGCCCTTCACGCTGGTGGGCGGGCAGGAGAATTTCCGCTTCGAACGCTTCGCCGATTATGTTGCCGCGCTGCGCTCTGGCGGCACAATGACCAATGCCGCGCTGCTGCTGGGCCATACGACGCTGCGCCAGCGCTACATGGCCGAGACGACGCGGCCCGCTGATCCGGCAGAGCTGTCGCTGATGCTGGCAGAGCTGGAGCGGGCGATGGGCGAGGGGGCCTTCGGTCTCAGCACCGGGCTGGATTACCCTCCGGCGGTCAACTCCTCGACGGAAGAGGTGAAGGCGCTGGCCGCCGCTGCTGCCCGGCTGGGCGGTCCCTATGTTACCCATACCCGCAACTATTTCGAGACGATGGACGAGGCCATCGAAGAGGCCATCGATATCGCCGATCATGCGGGGGGCAAGCTGGTGATCTCGCATCACCAGTGCACCGGCCGGGCGAATTTCGGCAAGAGCCGCCCCTCGCTGGACCGGATCGACCGGGCGCGGGCAGAGATCGACGTGGGGATGGACGTCTATCCCTATGCCGCCAGCTCGACCGTGCTGCGGCTGGAGCGCTGCGATACCGGGCTGCGCATCCTTGTGACCTGGTCGGATACGCATCCGGAGATGGCCCGGCGCGAGATGGCCGACATCGCCCGCGAATGGGGTTGCACCGAACGAGAGGCCGCCCTGCGCCTGCTGCCCGCAGGGGCGGTCTATTTCCAGCTGGACGAGGATGACGTCCGCACCATCCTGTCGCATCCGCGCACCATGGTCGGCTCGGACGGGTTGCCGCACGACCAACATCCTCATCCGCGCCTCTGGGGCACGTTCCCGCGTGTGCTTGGCCATTACGTTCGCGACGTGGGGCTGTTCAGCCTGGAGGAAGCGGTGTTCCGCATGACGGGCCTGCCGGCGCGGGAGTTCGGGCTGGACGGGCGCGGCACGCTCGTCCCCGGCAATTTCGCCGATATAACTGTCTTCGATCCCGACACCGTAACCGACCGGGCGACCTTCGAAGAGCCGGCACAGGCCGCCGAAGGGATCGCACTGGTTCTGGTGAACGGCGTGGCTGTCTGGAAGGACGGCGCCGCAACCGGCGCGCGCCCCGGTGCGGTGCTGAGTCCGAGCCCCGTGCCCCTGCGGGCCGGAGCGGGGCAGGGGGCGGGTCAGAGCGAGTCGTAGATCGCGTCGATGGTCTCGGCCGTGAAAGGGAACTCGATCGGCCGGGTGCAGCGCCAGACATCGTAGGGTTGCCCGGCCAGTACCTTGAGCGCCTCGGCCTGACGCAGGACACCGCCGCCGTAAAGCCGGTTCACCATGTCGAGGAAGCCGCTGCGGTGCATCAGTTCGGTCATGCTGCCGCAGCAATCCTTGACCAGCCAGACGTGGAACCCCTCGTAGACCGCATCGAAGGTGGTTGCGGTGACGCAGCTGTCGGTCAGCACGCCGGCGACGATCAGGTTCTCGATCCCCATTGCCAGCAGCTGCTCTTTCAGATCGGTGTGGCGGAAGGCGCTGGCCCAGGTCTTGACATGCACGATGTCGCCCGGCTGCGGCGCGACTTCGTCGCAGATCGCGGCGCCATGGCTTCCCGCAATGGCGGAACGGTGCTCTTCGGTCAGCATCTCCTCTTGCAGCTTGTAGTTGTCGCGCTGTTCGGGCGCGACCGAGGCCAGGGCATGGATCACCGGAACCCCCGCGGCCCGCGCCGCCGCCATCATTTCGCCGGTCAGCGACAGGATCCGGTCATAGCCTGTCACCGCCCATGCAGCGCCGGGGCGGTATTCGTTCTGGAGGTCGATAACCAGAACAGCCGTCGTCTGAAGGTTCAAGGCGAAGTCTCCTGCGGGGTGCGGGTGTCGAAATCGGTCACGAAGCGGCCGAGCAGGCGGATCGCCTGATGAAGGTCGGCGGTTTCCATCGCCTCATGCGGGTTGTGGCTGCCGTTGCGGTTGCGCACGAAGACCATCGCGGTGGGGATGCCCAGGCCGGCGAAGGTTGCGGCGTCATGGCCCGCGCCGCTGGGCACCAGCGGCGGGGCAAGGCCAAGCGGGGCCGCCGCCGCCCGCAGCCTGCCGATCAGCCCGGCATCCATCCGGGCCGCATCCCAGAAGAAGGGCTCGCCCAGATCGAAGCGCAGGCCGCTTCGGGTAGCGATGTCGTCGCAGCAGGTGGCTACCCGTGCCTGCAACCGGTCCAGCAGATCGGTGTCGCCCGACCGCAGGTCGAGCGTGAAGCCCAGCTCCCCCAGAACCCTGCTGCCGCCATGCTGGCTGGGATCAGACTCGACCCGGCCGAAGGTGATCGCCGCCTCTCCGCCTGCCTGCTCGACCGCATCCCATTCCCGTTGAAGCGCAAGGACCAGCTCGGCGAAACCGACCACGGCGTCGTGGCGGGCAAAGCGCGGCTCGGCCCCGGAATGGCCGTAGTCGCCCAGACAGCGTGCCGTTACATAGCGGCACCCCCCGGCGATCCCGGTCACGATGCCGAGGGGCGCGTCGGCGGCGACCAGACGCGGCCCCTGTTCGATATGCACCTCGACAAAGGCGGCGATCGTCGCGGGGTCCAGAAAACGCGTGCCCTCGCGCACCGCCTGCGGGTCGAAACCCGCCTCGGCCATATGCTCGGCCAGACTGCGCCCGGTGTCGCTGCGGCGGGCCGACAGTTCCGCAGGCGACATCAGGCCGAAGGCGGCCCGGCTGCCGGGATAGGACAGCGGGAACCAGGCCGCCTCTTCGGCGCGGGTCGCCATGACGGTCAGGTTGCGGGTGGGGCGGATTCCGGCCTCGGCCAGCTCCGCCATCACGCCAAGCCCCGCCACGACCCCGGCCGCCCCGTCGAAATTGCCGCCATGCGGCACGGTGTCGAGATGCGAGCCGATGAAGATCGCGGGCAGGTCGGGCCGGGTGCCGGGAAGGGTGAGGTAGAGATTCCCCGCCCCGTCCACGCGCGCCGACGCCCCCAGCCGTCCGGCGGCATCGCGCATCAGGTCATGCGCCTTCTGCTCGCCCGCGCCATAGGCGTCACGGGTATGGCCCGGGGGATCCTGCGAGTCCGCCGAGAGCCAAGCAAGCAGGTCTTCGGCAAGCCGGAAACCGGCCGAAAGGTTTGCGGTCATTTGCCCACTGGCCCCGCCGTCCGGGCGATCAACGCATATTCGGCCGGGCGCCGGTAGCGGGCATAGTCGAAGCCCGCCGCCGCGCAATCTGCGTTCATCGTCAGATCGGCGCGATGGACGATCACCTCGTCGTCAAGCGAGGTGGTCTGCGCCACGATTTCCCCGCTGGGGGCGATGATGCAGCTCCCGCCGATCAGCATCTGCCCCTCCTCGACCCCGGCCTTGGCGGCGGCGGCGACCCAGAGCGTGTTCTGATAGGCTCCGGCCTGCATCGGCAGATGGTTGTGGAACATCCGCAGATGCGCCAGCCGCGGGGTCTCGGCCAGCACAAGCGGGGTGTTGTAGCCGATCAGCACCACCTCGGCCCCGTTCAGGCACAGCATCCTGTAGGCCTCGGGCCAGCGCCGGTCGTTGCAGATCAGCATCCCGACCTTGACGCCCTTGAAGGAGAAGACCGGAAAGCCGGTGTTCCCCGGCTCGAAATAGCGCCGCTCCAGATGCACTGTGACGCCCTCTTCCGGGGTTTCCGATCCCGGAACATGCATCTTCCGGTAATTACCGATCCGCCCGCCATCCGGACCGACCAGCAGCATGGAGTTGAACTGGCGGGGGCGGCCGTCCTCGACCACGGATTCGCAATAGCCAAGCGCGAAACCTATGCCCAGCCGTCTGGCGGCATCGAACAGCGGCCGGGTTTCGGGCCCCGGCAGCTCGGTCTCGAAAAAGGCGAGGATCTCGTCACGGTCCTCCATCTCCCACCGCGGGAAGAAGGTGGTCAGGGCCATCTCGGCGAAGACCGCAAGCTCTGCCCCCGCGGCCGCGGCGCGTTCCAGCATTGAGACCAGTCGGGCGACCACGGCGCTGCGGCTTTCGGCACGCTGGATCGGACCGTTCTGGCAGACTGCAATGGTCAATGTGCGTTCCATGGGGCGGTCTCCTCCAAAGGCGGGTTGAACAGGGTCGGATCGGCGGCGGGGCGCGGGATGAAGCGCCCTTGCGGAGGGGTGCCGGCAAGCCGGCGATCCCTCAGGACGGGGATGCCACGCAGCAGCGCGGCGACCGGACGGCCGGTAAGCCAGCGCCCTTCGAAGGGCGAATAGCCGGTTTTGGATTGCTCTTCGGCCGCAAGGATCTGCCAGCGGTGCCCGGGGTCCCACAGCACCAGATCGGCATCGGCGCCGATGCCGATCCGGCCCTTGCCGGGTAGGCCGTATAAGTCGGCGGCGGCGGCGCCCGCCAGTTCCAGATAGCGCGGCAGGTCAAGGCGCCCGGAAAGCAGGCCCTCGCTGAACAGAAGCGGCAGCCGGGTTTCCAGACCGGGAACTCCGCTGACCACCCGGTCGAAATGCGGCGGCGCGCCGGGCGCGAAGCGGTCTTCCAGACGGCAGGGAGAATGGTCCGAGGACCAGAGCGTCAGCTCCCCCGCCGCCAGCGCCTGCCAGAGTGCCTCTGCAGCCTTCGGCCCGCGTGGCGGCGGCGAGAAGACATGGCGCAGCGCCTCGGGCAGTGGCCGGTCCAGATCGGCGGCGGTCAGGAAAACATACTGCGGGCAGGTTTCGCCGGTCAGGTCGATGCCGCGTGCCCGCGCCCGTGCCAACTCGTCCAGCCCGTCGCACCCAGAGACATGCACGATGACGACCCGCGCGCCCGTCACCTCGGCCAGGGCGGCGACGCGCTGGATCGCTTCGCGCTCGGCCGTTTCCGAATGGGCCAGCGCGTGATGGCGCAGCGCGGTATGGCCGAGGCGGCGCAACCTGTCGCCCATCCAGCGGATGATGGTGTCGTTCTCGGCATGGACCATGACTACGGCCCCGGCATCGCGCGCCACCTGCATCAGATCCAGCAGAAGCCCGTCGCCGACGGCAAAGCCGTCATAGGTCATGAAGGCCTTGACCGAGGGCACACCCCGCGCCACCAGATCGGGCAGCTGGTCGCCCACGTGGCCGGTGGAGGGCGTCGCCACCGCGTGCAGGGCATAGTCCACATGGCTGCGTCCGTTGGCCAGTGCCAGCGCGCGGGTCACCCCCTCTGTCATCGTCATGGCGGGCGCCGGCATGGCGAAGGGGATGATCGTCGTCGTCCCGCCGCACAGCGCCGCGCGGCTGCCGCTATCGAAGCCGTCGGCCGAGGCCGCCCCGCCCCAGTCGGGCTGGTCCAGATGGCAATGCGCATCGACACCGCCCGGCAGCACCCAATGCCCTGCCGCGTCGAGCACCTGCCGGCCGGACAGCCCGTGCCCCAGGGCGGCGATCCGCCCGCCGGTGATGCCGATGTCACAGTCTTCCCAGCCGCTGCACAGACCCACGCGCCCGTGCCTCACGACAGTGTCAAACATGATCGGCTCCGGCGGGGCGGATGATGGGCTGCATCGACAGCAGTTCGGCCCGGGGCAGGTGGCAGGCGATCAGGTGGCCGTCGCCGAAGTCGTGCATCTCGGGCAGGCGCTGGTCGCAGGTGCCCGCGATGGCATAGCTGCAGCGGGTCGAGAGCGGGCAGCCCTTCGGCGGATTGCTGGGAGAGGGCAACTCGCCCTTCAGAACCACTTTGCGCTTTTCGACATCCGGGTCGGCGACCGGAACGGCGGAGAGCAGCGCCTCGGTATAGGGGTGGTAGGGCGGGGCGAAGATGTCGGAGGTCCGGCCCTGCTCCATGATCCGGCCGAGATACATCACCACCACCCGGTCTGACAGATAGCGCACGACCGACAGGTCGTGGCTGATGAAGACAAGGGTCGTGCCCTGCTCCTGCTGGATGTCCATCAGGAGTTCGGTGACCGCCGCCTGTACCGACACGTCCAGCGCCGAGACCGGCTCGTCCGCGACGACCATGGCCGGATTGCCGGCAAAGGCCCGCGCGATCCCGATGCGCTGCTTCTGGCCGCCGGACAACTGGCGCGGCAGCCGGCGCGCGAAGTCATGCGGCAGCTTCACCGTGTCCAGAAGGTCCAGCACCCGTTGGCGGATCGCGGCCTCATCCTTCAGCACGCCGAACTTGCGGATCACGCGGGCGATCTGGAAGCCGATGCTGTGGCTGGGGTTCAGGGTGTCGAAAGGATTCTGGAACACCATCTGCAGACTGCGCACGGTCTTGCGGCTGCGGCTGGTGACCGGGCTGCGGCCCAGATCCTCTCCCATGAAGGACACCTTGCCGGAACTTGCGGCTTCCAGGCCCATCAGGATTTTGGCAAAGGTGGATTTGCCGCAGCCGGATTCGCCCACGATGGCCACCGTTTCGGCCTGCCGCGCATCGAAGGTCAGGTCGCGGTTGGCTTTGACCGGGCCGTAGGATTTCGACAGCCCGGCGACATCGAGGATCACCTCCCCGGCGGGGGTGGGCGCTCGGCTTGCGGCCTGGACGGACGGGGCGTCCCAGTTGATCTCTTGCGTCCGCAGGCAGCGAGAGGCCCGGCCCTCGCCGACGACTGCCATCGGCACCGGCTGGGCGTCGCAGATGCCGGCTTCGAAGAAGGTGCAACGTGGCCCGAAGTTGCAGCCCGGCGGCCGGTCGCGGGGTGGTGGCAGCTGGCCCGGAATGGCGACAAGCGGGCGTGTGCGCTTGTCGGCATCCAGCAGCGGGATCGAGCCGAAGAGTCCCCGGGTATAGGGATGGCGCATCGCGCGGAAGACGCTGGCGACAGGCCCCGTCTCGACTGCCTCGCCGGAATACATCACGGTGATGTTCTCGCAGGTTTCGCGGATCAGGCCGAGGTTGTGCGAGATATACAACATCGAGGTGCCGAATTCGGTCGAGATTTCCCGGATCAGCTCGACGATCCCGGCCTCGACCGTCACGTCCAGTGCGGTCGTCGGTTCGTCCAGAAGCAGCACCCTGGGATTGGCCAGAAGGGCCATTGCGATCATCACGCGCTGTTGCTGGCCGCCCGAAAGCTGGTGCGGATAAGACCGCAGGATGCGTGCTACATCCGAAAGGCCGACGCGGTCCAGGATGGTCTGCGCCCGGTCCAGCGCCGCCGCGCGGGTGGCGTGCTCGTGCTGCATCGGCACTTCGGTCAGCTGGTCGCCGACGCGCATGGTGGGGTTCAGTGACGCCATCGGCTCTTGGTAGATCATCGCGATCTCTGATCCGCGCAGCCGGCGCAATTCGGCCTCGTCCATCGTCACCATGTCGCGGCCGTCCAGCAGGATCTGCCCGCCGGTGATCCTGCCGTTTCGCCCCAGATAGCGCATGATCGCCAGCGCGACGGTCGACTTGCCGCAGCCGGATTCACCTACCAGCCCATGCGCTTCGCCCGGCATGAGCCGCAGGTTGAAGTCGATGACTGCGGGCACCTCTCCGGTGCGGGTGTCGTAGGAGATGCACAGGTTGCGGCATTCCAGGATCGGGGTGATCTCGGGTGTCATGGCATCAGTCCTTCTGTCCGATCTCGCGCAAGCCGTCCGCGACAAGGTTGAAGCCGAGGATCAGCGACGAAACCGCGATCGAGGGAACGATCAGCATGTAGGAGAATTTCCACAGCAGCGCGGCCGATGAGGCCTCCTTGATCATCAGGCCCCAGTCCGGGTCGGGCGGCTGAAGGCCGAGGCCAAGAAAGGTCAGCGTTGTGATGGTGACGGTGGTATAGCCCAGCCGCAGGCAGCCATCCACGATCAGCGGCCCGCGTACATTCGGCAGGATCTCGACGATCATGATCCAGAACGGGCTTTCCCCCCGGGTCTGCGCCGCCTGGATGTAGTCGCGGGTGCGGGCGTCCATGGCAAGGCCCCGCACGATGCGCATGATCGCCGGCGCGGAAGAACAGGTAACGGCGATGATGATGTTGAACCCGCTCTGCCCCAGATAGTTCAGGACAAGGATCAGCAGCACCATGACCGGGAAGGACAGAAGCACATTGCCGAAGAAGGACAGCACCTCGTCCCACCAGCCGCCCAGATAGCCCGATACGAGACCCAGGATCGCCCCGACCGTGTAGGCCGAGACGGTTGCCGTGACGCCCCAGACGATCACCCGCTGGCATCCCCAGATCGTCCGCGACAGCACGTCACGACCGCGCATGTCGGTGCCCAGCCAGTAGATCACATCGTTCCGGCTGGTCCCGGGCATGAGAAAGGGCGCGATCGGCTGGTTGGGGTCTAGGATCGGCAGATAGGGTGCCGATACTGCCATCAGAATCCAGAACAGCACGAGCGAGACCCCGATCACGGCGATGACTGAGCCCCAGAAAAGCCGCAACGCCACGAGATAGAGCAGGATTACCGCTGGAATGGCGGGTAGCAGAATCCAGTGGTGCAGCTCGCCCAGTCTAGTGGGGAACATGACATAGCCGCTAAGCGCAACCCAGATGAAGGCGACAAGCCCCAGTACCGTCTTTACGGTGGCGATGCGCTGAAGGCCGGTCGAGGCCGGGGAGAGGATACCCGTCATCATGCTGTCCTCAGCCGGGGATTGAGCAGGATATAGGCGATGTCCGACATCAGCTGGGACAGGACGGCAACCGCCACCGCCACCATGGTCGCGGCCTGCAGGACCTCGATATCGCCATAGATCGCGGCTTCGTAGAGCATCCGCCCGAAGCCCGCGTATTGGAAGAACACCTCGACCACGACGATATGCGACAGAAGCCAGTTCATCTGCAGGAAGATGAGCGTCAGTGGAACGATCAGCGCATTGCGCAGGGCGTGGCGCAGGATGACCGTGGCATAGGGCAGCCCCTTCAGCAGGGCCGTGCGGATGTAATGTGAGGACATCACCTCAACCATGGAGGCGCGGGTCATCCGGGTGACATATCCCACATCATAGATCAGGAGGGTCAGGATCGGCAGCACCAGTTCGCGTAGCGAGAAGCCGCCGATCATGGCGGATTTCGCCGGGAACCAGCCCAGGCCCAGGCTCAGGAACACGGTCAGCAGCACTGCTGTTGCGATCTGGGGAATGGATGTCGTCGCCACCGAGGCGATGGAGATAACCCGGTCAAGCACGCTGCCTTCACGCATCCCCGCAAGGACGCCAAGGGCCAGCGAAAGCGGGATCATCGAAAGGAAGAAGAAGAAGGCCAGCGCCCCCGTTGCCGACAACCGGCTGGCGATAAGGGTCGAGACGGCGACGTTCTTCTCGATCGAGAAACCCATGTCGCCCCGCGACATGCTGGTGACCCATCCGGCATACCGTTCCAGGAAGGGCTCGTTCAGCCCCTTGCGTTCCAGCCAACCCCGATAGTCGCTTTCGGAAAGGGCGGCCACGCCGAAGCCGCCCAGCTCGGCGACGGCGATCTGCTTGCGGAACTGTTCGGTATCGAAGATCGCGAACAGCAGCAGCGATACCGTGGACATGATCAGCGCCATCTGAAGCAGACGTCGCAGGATGAGTTTTGCCATGAAGCCGCTCCGAGCGCGCGAAAGCCCGGCAAGGGGCCCTACAGCGCCGTAAATATCTGGCGCGCCGGGGCGGCGCGCCAGAATGTCGTCCGTGGACGGAAATCCGGCCTGCGGGTTATTCCATCCAGACGCGGTTCACATGGAACTGGCGCGACGGGTGGGCCAGATAGCCATGCACCTTGCTGGAGGAGAGGCTGTAGACCGGCCGCCACAGCGGCTGTACCATCACCGCGTTGTCCTGCAGGATCTTCTGGACCTTCTCCATCTTCGCACGGCGGGCCTCGACGTCAAGCGTTGCCTCGGCATCCGAGAGCGCCTCATCGAACTCGGCGCTGGAAAAGCGGCTTTCATTCCACGGAACGCCCGATCTGTAGGCAAGGCCAAGCGTCATCGTGCCAAGCGGACGGTGCGCCCAGGAGGTCGCGCCGAAGGGTGTCTCGGTCCAGATTTCCCAGAAGCGCGTGGTCGGCAGCACATTGACCGCCAGCTTGATCCCCGCTTCCGCCACTTGGTCGCGCAGGGCCTCGCAGACAGCCTGGTGCCACGGTCCGTCTGTGTTGCCGACGTCGATGGTTAGTGAAATCCCGTCGGGATGTCCGGCCTCTGCCAGAAGGGCGCGGGCGCCTTCGACATCGCGCTGGAGCGGCGGAAGGTCGAAATATTCCGGGTGGATCGGAGCGACATGGAAGTTGTATGCCGGCACACCGCCTTCGGGGAAAATCAGCGCCTGGATCGCCGCATTGTCCGCCGCTTTCACCACGGCCTGACGCACCCGGATGTCATCGAAGGGGGCAGCCGTGTTCTGCATGCGGCAGCAGAGCGTCTGGGCGGTGGCGACCGAGTCGATCACAACGTTGTCGAAGGACCGGGCCAATTCCAGCTGGTCGCTGGTCAGTTCGTAGATCGCATCGACAGAGCCGGAGGCCAGGGCAACGGGTTGGTTTTCCTGGTCGAAGTTGTAGTAATGCACCTCGTCCAGATAGACATCACCGCCCCAGTACTTGAACTCGCCGCCATCAGTGGTCTGGGTCACGCGCTTCAGGATGCAGCGCTCGCCCACGACCAGTTCGGCCAGGGTGTAGGCACCGGTCCCGATCGGCGCGTCCGAGAAGGGCGCGGTGAAGCTGGGATGGACGATCTGCGTCGGATACTCGGCGCAGTCCTGAGGCAGCGACAGCACCGGGCGCGACATGTTCAGGCGCAGCGTATGGCTGTCGAGAATCTCGACGGCATTCTCGGCCGGGATCCGGACGGTCTTGCCATTCTCGTCGGTCTCGCCGGTTTCCACGGCCAGGGCGCTGAAGGTCGACAGACCGATGTTCGATGAGCCGAGACGCGAATCTGCCCAGCGAAGGATGTTGAAGGCGACATGTTCGGCCGTCAGTTCCTCGCCATTGTGCCACATCACGCCGCGGCGGACATGCAGCGTCCAGGTCTTGAGGTCGTCCGATGTCTCCCAGGATTCCAGCAGCATCGGGCGGGCAATGTTGTCGCGGTCGATCAGCACCAGATGCTCGGTGATCGGACGGCTCTGGTTCGCGCCGTCATTCCAGTTGTAGAGCGCAGGATCGTCCATCTTGGCCACGCGCTGCGCGATCCGCAGGACGCCGCCCTTGACGGCCGCCGGATCGGCGGGCGGGAAGGGAAGTTCACCGCTCTGCGCCATCGCGGGCGTAGCAAATCCGGCCATGGTCTTTGCCGCCGCAAGCGAGACGCCGACTGTGGTCGCCATCCGCAGGAACTGGCGCCGGTCCATCTTTCCGTCATCCAGTTGGCGCTTGAGCAGATTGACGAGGCGATTGTCTTTTCTGTCGGTCATGTTCTTTTCCCTGTTGAATTGATCCGTCTGGCGACGGCTCTCGTTTCTGGCGGCTTCATCACAGGCCTGCTTCCCGGCCGCCCTTTGGCGCAGGTCTTGTCAGGCGGCGGCGATCAGCATGATTTCGACGCGGTAGGCGTCCCCGGCCAGCCGGGCCTCGACCGTGGCACGGACCGGCATTGCCGAGGGATCGACCCATTCGTCCCAGGCCTTGTTCATCAGATCGAAGTCCGCGATGTCGCGCAGCCAGATCGTGGCGCTCAAAGCCTTGGACTTGTCCGAACCCGCCATGGCAAGGTGGCGGTCGATCTTGGCCAGTGTGTCGCGTGTCTGTTGCACCACGTCGCCCGACAGGTCATCGGCGGTCATCCCTGACAGATAGACCGTGCCGTTGTGGGTCAGCACCCGGCAAAAGCGTTGGCCGTTCTCGTGGCGTGTGACGGTCATGGGTCTATCCTCACTGCTGGTGCGTCTGGTCGTGCGGCGGAAAGCGGCGCGGCGAAAGATCCTCGGCCGACAGGCCGAGAGCCGAAAGATCGTCCGGGAAGGTCTCCCCGCGCACCTGTGCGGCGCAGAGCCGCGACAGCGCGGGCGAGGTCTTGATCCCGTATCCCCCCTGGCCCGCCAGCCAGAAGAACCCGCCCTCATCCGGCGCCTCTCCAACGACTGGAGAGCCATCGGGAGCAAAGGTGCGCAGGCCCGCCCAAGAGTGGGTGACACGGCTTACCTGTAGCGTCGTCGCCTGCTCCAGCCGATGCGCGCCGATGGCGACGTCCATGTCCTCCGGCCAGGCATCCATCGGCGGGCTGGGGGTTTCATCTGCGGGCGAGACCATGATCTGCCCCCCCATGACCTTGAAGTAGAACTCCGCCCCCACATCGTTCAGCAGGGGCCAGCCGAGAAAGTCCATGTCGGCCGGTCCGGGAATGTTGAACGCTGTGCGGCGTTTCGGTGTCAGTCCCACCGGCGCCACACCTGCCATGGCGGCGATCTCGTCAGCCCAGGCCCCGGCCGCGTTGACAAGTGCCGTCGCGCGGAAAGTGCCGGCCCGCGTCTCGACCTGCCATTCGCCGACAGGCCGGGTGATGCCGGCAACCTCGGCATCGGTGATCACCCGGACCCCGGCCTTGCGCGCGCCGCGCAGAAAGCCCTCATGCAGCCCGTGGACATCCACATCCATTGAAAATGGTTCGAAAATCGCATGGGCGACGTAGTCGCGTCGCAGGACCGGGATACGGGCGATGGCCTCATCCACCGAAATGGCGGTGATCGAGGGCACCAGAGCCTGCGCGCGGGTCAGTTCCTCTTCCATCAGCCCGGCCTGGTCTTCGCGGCCGATGGTGATCATACCCCGCGGGCTGAGGATCGGATAGGGGCTGAACCCCTCGGGCGGAGAGGTCAGGAAGCCGCGGCTGGCCAGAACGAGGCGCCGGATCACCCCGGTTCCATAGTTTTCGGTGAAGCTGGCCGCGGATCGCCCGGTTGTGTGATAGCCGCATTGGCTCTCTTTCTCGAGCAGGATCACGCGCAGGCTCTTGCCCAGTTCATAGGCGGTGCCGGCACCGGCGATCCCGCCGCCGATGACGATCACATCTGCCTGATCGGCCGCAATCCCGGTCATCTGGATACCCGGGCCGGACAAGCCAGACGGCGCGGCATCGGACGTCCCGTGGGCAAGCGCGAGGCTTCAATCTTCCCGGAATATCCAGCGGGCGTCATCTGTCTTCATGCTCCCCGATTGGCGATGGCAAAAAATACTGCGGCCAAAAGGGTGTGGCACGAAAGAAGTTCGCGGCCTTTGGCATCGTTTTTTTATTGCTTGTCGCAGGATGGACCTTGCTACCCAATGTGCGCTTGGCTAGCCTGACAGGAGCCGGCCGGGATCGACAGATGAAGCAGCCACCCTCACTGAACTATATCAGGTCATTCGAAAGTGCAGCGCGTAACCTGAGCTTCACCCTGGCGGCGCAGGAACTGGGCTATACGCAGGCCGCAATCAGCAGCCATGTGCGGGCGCTGGAACACTACATCGGGCGGCAGTTGTTCGTGCGCTATCCGCGCAGCTTGCGCCTGACCGAGATGGGCGAGGCCTATCTGCCCACCCTGCGTCAGGCGCTCGACCAGATCGACCACGCGACTGAGGCGATCGTCGCCAAGGCCCGCAACCGGACGGTGGTCGTCAGTTGCCCCGTCAGCCTGGCCGAAAACTGGTTGTCCGAGGTGCTGGCCGATTTCCGCAAGCAGTACCCGGACATCGGAATCGTCCTGCAGGGCACGGTCTGGGAAGATCCGAACGAGCAGAAATCGGATATCGTCATTTCGGTCCGAAGGTTCGACGCCAAGCCGTCCTCGTCGACCCTGCTCTGGGAGGATGAGCTTGTCCTGGTCTGCGCGCCCGAGCTGATGACCGGCGCGGATGCGATTCATACGGCGGAAGATACGGCGCGCCACGAATGGATCTTTGTCCTGGGGCGGCAGGAATGCTGGCATGCGATCGCCGAGGCCCTGGGGCAGGACGAAGCTACCCATGACAAGCGCCTGACCACGAATTCGACCAACATCGCGCTGGAGCTTGCCGCGCAGGGCGCCGGTCTGGTCGCGACGCAGCGGTCACTGGTCGATCTCTATCTGCAGCGCGGATTGCTGGTCGAACCATTGAAGATCAGCAGGCCCAGCCCATGGGCCTATTATCTGAGCACGAACACTCTTGCGCGCGGCAGCCATCACAGGCTCCTGCATGACTGGATCGTGGCACGCGCCAAGGTGAATTCATCCGGGTCTCCGCCAAGGGGATGATGTCGGGAAGCGACGCGCCTTGGTCGAAAGACCGGCGCAGATCATGCCGTTCCGCGCCGCAGTTGGTGCGGTGAATGGCCGAAGCGGCGGCGGAAGGCCTTTGAAAAGGTCGTAGTGGACTGAAAGCCGCTTGCGACAGCGGCCTCGGTGACCGGCATGTCGGTCTGCAACAGCAGGCGGTAGGATCTGTCCAGGCGCATATCGACAAGATGGCGCTTCGGGCTGACGCCGAGCGACTGGCTGAACAGCCGTTCGAGTTGCCGGGTGGATATCGACAGTTGCCTGGCGATGTTTGCGGTTTGCAGCGGTTCTTCCAGTTGCCGTTCCATCAAGGCGATCGCCTGCCTTACCCGCGGGCTTCGGTCGGTCATCCGGCCCGGGGTCGTGATGGTGCTGTTGAGCTGGAGCCGATGGATGGAGGTATAGAGCATCCGTTCCGCTGTCGCGCGCGCGAGATCGAGGCCCACAAGCTTTGTGATCAGTTCAAGAAGCAGATCGATGGCCGATGTGCCTCCGGCAGAGGTGAAGCGGCCGCCGTCGATCACGAAGGGCCGATCCGACAGGGTGACCTCAGGAAAGCGCTCCTGGAAACTGTCGCGCTGCTCCCAGTGGATCGTGGCCTTGGCCGAGGCCAGAAGGCCCGCCTCGGCCAAGGCCCAGGCCGCGGTGCAAAGCCCGCCGATGCTGCAGCCCCGCGCGGCTGCCTTGCGCAGCCAGGCCAGAACGGGACGGGTGGCGGTCTTTTCGATACGGTCGCCTCCGCAGACGATGACGATCTCGCGCCGGTCCTGCTCGACGAGGCCGGTATCGACTGCAAAGCTGCCGCCATGGCTGGAAAGGACAGGTTGCCCGGTTTCCGACAGCGTGGTCCAGGCCAGGACCGGATGGCCCGCCGCCCGATTGGCGATCCGCAGCGTCTCGATCGCGGTCGAAAAGGACAGCAGCGAAAAGTTCTCCAGCAGGAGAAAGCTGAACTGGATCGGGTGGCGCCCGGTTTCGAAGCCCGCACCCCGCGGGCTCCGCACGGGGCCAGCCGTCCTAGGCATCTCCATCCCCGGCCACGGCGTGCGCGGCCTCCATCGCATCCAGGAAGCGGGCGACCTCGGCCACGCTGTTGTAGTGGCAGATCGATACCCTGATGCACGAGGCCAGCCCCAGCGGATGCAGGATATTGCCGCAATAATGGTCATCGTTGCGGATATGGACGCGGATCCCCCGGGCCGCCAGGAACGCCACCAGCTCTGCCGAATCCATTCCTTTCAGCACCAGTGAGACCACGCCTTCCCGGCGGCTGTTGTCCGGCCCGCCGATGATCTGGACGCCCGGCAACTGCGCCAGCCCGCGCAGGTTGTCGGTGCCCCGCATCATGGCCTCCATCAGTTCGGACTCGTGCTTGTGAATCGCCTCTGCCGCCGCCTCGATCCGGGCGCGGCGGTCGGTGTCGGTGGTGAAATGCTTGCCCAGCCAGTCGAAGTAATCCACCACATCCGAGAAGGTGGCATAGCTACCCGCATCCCGGGTGCCCAGTTCCCAGTTCACCGGCGATCCGCCAAGGACGGCATCCTTGGTGCAGGCCGTCAGCCGGTCGGAGGCCCAGCCCACGCCATAGCCATGCCGCGCGAACACCTTGTAGGGCGAGACGGCATAGCCATCGGCGCCGTATCCGGCAACATCGATATGGCCGTGGCTGGCGTGCTGGATGCCGTCGATGATGATGAAGCAGTCGGGTGCCACCCGATGGATATGGCCGGCGATCGCCGTGACATCGACGGACATGCCGGTGACGGGCGAGGTCTGCACGATGCTTGCTACACGGACATCGGGGGTGATCTTTTCCAGATAGGCCTCGACCGAAACTGTGCCGCTGGCATCGTCATGCGCGACAAGTACATGCTCACGCCCGGTTTCCTGCGCCCAGCGGGCCATGGCGCTGCGCGAGGCGGGATGTTCCAGGGTGGAACCCAGCATCACGCCGCCCTTCGCCGCCCCAAGGGCAGCCGTGCGGATCAACCGGAACAGCACTTCCGTCCCGCTCTCACCGACGAAGACCTGGCCTGCCGGGGCGTTCAGGAACAGTCTCATGTCCTGCTTGCCCTTGGCGATTGCCGCCATCAGCGCCTTGGAGGCGGGGTTGTCGCGGCCCTGATTGTCGGGATAGCCGGCATGGGCGGCGGAGGTCTCGATGACCGACCGCAGCCTCAAGGCGCCCCCGGCATTCTCGAAAAACACCCGCGGCCCCGCGAAGGGACATTCATCCACATGGGCGAAGCGTGAGCGGATCGCGTCGAGCAGGCCGGGGTTTCCAGTCATCATTTCGTATTCCTCTTTCGCACTGATGGCGGGTAGACCCGGCCACTGTCTGTCGGTCCGAACGAGCTCCAGTTCAGTCGGTAAGTATGGAGTGATTCCGGCCTGTTGCTGTGTCATGACACGGGAAAGAGATCTCCCGGCGCGATTTTTTCGATGTCATAGGCATCCTGAATGTTTTTCACCAAGCTTGAGTGAACTGGGTCGATTGCATAGATCGTCTGATGTGTGAGTTTCCCCTTTGTCGGAACTGACCGCATCCCATGGCAGCGTGGAACTTCGACCGTCAGGTCGCCGCGTTGAATGGTTTCATCGCGTTCGGCACTCAGTCACAGGGGCTACGGCAGAGGTCTGCCCCGGGAAGGAGCACACCCTGACCCTGAGCCGTTTTGTGCAACAAAGCTGCCATTCGAGGAAACGGCGCGAAGTCCCTTGGTCGCGAGCTCGATCCGCTCGGGATGCAGGAGCTAATCTGGTGTTACCAGATAGGAAGGTCTATCGATCGTCGGAGCATTCCCGAGCTTCGGACCCGGTTCAAGGGGGGCGAGTGAGTCTTGATGAAGATATCATAGTGTTCGGCTTTGAGCGTGAACCGCACTTGATCAAGCTGTGTGGCAGAGATTTCTCCGGCTTGCTGGTGATGTCTGTTTCCATATGCCCGCAATCGGTGCGATACGGAGAGGCCTGTCCTGAGGCTCTCAATAGCTGGACCTTTCTGGGGCTTGGGCTGCGGTCAGCCGAGCGGTGAGATTATCGGCGGTATATGTCGATCATGTCGACATATCGGGGAAGATGTGTCGATCTTTTCGACCTGTATAGACATTCCCCGGTCTACAGGGCGTGTCGTACGCGCCCAGCTTTCCTTGAAAGACCCCTGATTGGAGCGCTTGGGGCACTGGAATCGGATTTTTCTTAAAGAGCCTTGGGGCGCGCGCTTTGAAAATATGCTACTATAAGCGTCATGGTGACCGAAAGATCTCAAAACCTGAAGAAGGTTCTTGATGCAGTTCCCACAGGGTATCTGGTCGATGCCGTGTGGCTTACCGCGCATGGTGTCGCCTATGAGACCTTTCGCGACTACGTCAAGCGCGGCTGGCTCGAGCGCGTCACCCGCGGCGTTTTTCGTCGCCCGTCCTCGAACGCTCCTGCGTCGGATGCGATCGACTGGAAAATCTGCCTGCTCTCGGTCCAGCACATCATGCGCTACGATGTCCATATCGGTGGCATCACGGCGCTTGCCCAACAGGGCCACGGCCGCTACCTGCGTCTGGGCAGCAACGCCCCGGTATAGGTTTACGGCGAAGCCATATCGAACTGGCTCGCGAGGCTGCCGCTGAATGCGCCGATCGAGACGTGCAACAGGTCTCTCTTTGACGATCCGCAACAGGCTCTTCCCGGTGGAGGCACGGATGCGGCGCATATCTTGCCCTGGGACTGGCAACTCAGGATGCCGTCTCCCGAGCGGGCGATCCTGGAAGCTATGGATGAGTTACCCGACCATGAAAGCTTTCACAGCCTCGACATGGTGTTCGAGAGCCTGACGACGCTCCACCCGAAGATGCTGGCGGCGCTGCTGCACAGTTGCAGGAAGATCAAGGTGAAGCGGCTGTTCTTCGTTTTCGCCGATCGCCACGATCACCCCTGGCGCAAGGGGAATGGATCGCAGGGTCGGGGTCAAGGATGCGGCGCCAGAGGCCGGGCAGGGACGCCTGGTCCGAGGCCCCGAAAAGCGCCCGATGCAGATTGGGCCGAAAGGCGGAGAGGGCCCGGCAGAAGGCCCAGTCAAGCTCCTCCTCCGTGCCGAGGAATACGGGCTGATGCATGTGAAGCTTTACGGGGACATCGCGCGGCACGGGCAGATCGCCACCTCCTACGCCTATCCGGTAAGGGTGGAGGGGCGCTATGTCATGGACCCCTCGCCGATCCCGAAGTTCGACAACCCCAAGCTGTCGGGCAATCCGGCGATCCAGTTGTTCGGCGCCGGGCGCGAGCAGCGCGTCTATGCCCTGCCGCCCTGGACCAACGCCGTCAGCCTGGATTTCGACGACCAGCCCTTCCAGCCCTCGAAGGCGCCGATCGGCGCGCCCTGCCTCCCAAAGGTCCTGCCGATGAGGAGTAGAAACGTTCTCTTGACCATAAAATAGAATCATCCTTATATGAGAACGTTCTCCGGGAACGTTTGCATTGCAGGCAATGTTTCCGTGGACGAGGGAGGAACTGATGCAGGATGCGACCGGCCGCGAAAGCGGCGACCCGCCGTTTGCGGGGGCGGTGACGCTTTGTGCCGAGGGGCTGCGCAAAGCCTATGGGGCGACCGTCGCGCTGGAACATGCCGATATTTCCCTGGCCGCCGGACAGGTTCACGCGCTTCTCGGCGAGAATGGCGCCGGAAAATCGACTCTGGTCAGAATCCTGACCGGGGCGGTGCGCCCGGATCAGGGCGCGATGTGGATTGGCGCGGCGCCCTATGCGCCGGCCTCGATCCTTGCCGCGCGGGCCGAGGGTGTCGCCACCGCCTTCCAGGAGTTGAGCCTCGTTCCAAATCTGACCGTGGCGCAGAACCTGCATCTTCCGCGCCAGCCGCGGGGCGGTTTCGGCATCGCCTCCCGCCGGCTCGGCGAGGAGAAGGCGGCGGCGATCCTTGCGAAATACGACATGCAGCGGATCAGTCCGCGCAGCCTGGTCGGCGATCTGCCGCTGGCCGAGCGCCAGCGCATCGAGATCCTGCGCGCGATGGAGGACGCCTTGAAGGTGCTGATCCTCGACGAGCCGACCGCCTCGCTCGCGGAGACCGGCTGGCTGTTCGATCTGATCCGCAAGAGCACCGCGCGCGGCCTTGCCGTGCTTTACATCTCGCATCGTCTGCCCGAAGTGCGCGAACTCGCGACGCGGGCCACCGTGCTGCGGAACGGCCGTTCGATTGCCAGCGTCGATCTGGCCGAGGCCGGCGACGATGATATTTTCGAGATGATGGTCGGCCATAGGATCGATCACGCCCGCCCGATCCGCAGACGTCCGGCCGGGGCCGAGGTGCGGCTCGAGGCGCGGGATCTGGCCGGAAAGGGCGTGGATGGCGCTTCGTTCGCCCTCGCCGGTGGAGAGGTGCTGGGCGTTGCGGCGCTGGAGGGGCAGGGGCAGCGGGGCCTCTTTCGGATGCTTGCCGGGCTGGAGCCCGTGACCTCGGGCCAGATTCGCGTCGATGGCATTCCCGCCGCGTTGCGGAGCCCGCGCCAGGCGCTGGCCACCGGCAGCGGCATTGCCTTCCTGCCGGAAGAGCGCAAGACCGAGGGGATCCTCGCCGGGCTTTCCACCGCTTCGAATGTCGTGCTGCCGGTGCTGGGCCGAATCTCGCGCGCGCTGATGGTCGGCCCGAGGGCCGAGGCGAAACATGCGCTCGGCACCGCGACAAAGGTGGATCTGAGCCCGCGCTACCTCGGCTTCGCCATCGGCGATCTGTCGGGCGGCAATCAGCAAAAGGCGCTGATCGCGCGCACCATGGCGACCGGTGCGCGCACCCTCTTGCTTTACGACCCGACGCGGGGTGTCGATGTGGGCACCAAGCAATCCATCTACGACGCGATCCGCGCTTTCGCGGACGAGGGCGGATCGGTGCTTTTCTACTCATCCGAACTGCCCGAGATCGTCCAGCTCGCCGACCGGGCGCTGGTCTTCTACGGCGGCCGGGTGAACGGCGAATTCCAGGGCGAGGCGATCACCGAGCAGAAGCTGGTCGCCGCCATGCTGGGCCAGGGCGCCGCAGAGCGCCCGGCCGCGAAGGAAGGGGCAGCGGCATGAGTTCCGTCGGTGAGACCGAAATCCGGGGCCGAGGGCCCGCACGATGGCGCCCGGTGCTGAAGGCGCTGCTGACCGAAGGCGCGGTGCTGATCGTTCTGATCTATATGATCCTTTACGCGATCAACATCTGGCAACAGCCGCGCGCCTGGTCGTTCAGCGCCTTCGGCAACCTGGTGAACAATTCGGTGCCGCTGGCCATCGCGGCGGCGGGGCAGACGCTGGTCGTCCTGTCACGCGGCTTCGACCTGTCGCTTGCGGGGGTGGTGTCGCTCACCAATGTGGTCATGGCGGCTTATCCCTTGCAGGGGCCGGGAGGCGCGCTTGCCTCGCTGGCGATCTGCCTCGGGATCGGCGGTCTCGTCGGTGCGGTGAACGGCTGGCTGGTCGCGGGGCTGCGGCTTCAGGCCATCGCTGCGACGCTGGCCACGATGATCATCTGCCAGGGGATCGCGCTGGTGATCCTGGATGCGCCGGGCGGGATGGTCGCCGACTGGGTGAGCTACGAATTGACCGACCGCCTTTGGGGCGTGGTTCCGGTCTCGGGGCTGGTCGTGCTGGCGGTGATCGGGTGCTGGGCCCTGCTGCGGCGGACCGACTGGGGTGTGGCGCTCTATGCGATTGGCGAGGATGAGCAGGCCGCCCGCCTTTCGGGCGTGCCGGTGGCGCGGGTGAGGTTCCTGGCCTTCGTGGGCGCCGGGATGCTCTACGGGTTGGCCGGTTACATGCTTTCGGCACAGACGGCGACCGGCAACCCGAATGCCGGCACACCGCTTCTGATGCTGGCTTTCGCAGCGGTGGCGCTTGGCGGCACTTCTTTCTCGGGCGGCAAGGGCGGGCTCTTCGCCTCGATCATGGGGGCGGCCACGCTGATGCTGTTGCAAAAGGTGCTGTTTTCCAGCGGCGTGGCCTCTTTCTACACCGGCATCTTCCAGGGCGTGGTGCTGATCCTCGCGGTCGTCTTCAGCGGGTTGATGGCGGGCATCGGGCGGGGGAGGCGGTGAGATGACCGGACAAACCACAGACAAAACCGCCGGATTCGCGGCCGCCGCCGACCGGCGTGGCGCCGCGAAGGTCAGCCGCGAGACGATCTCGGCCCTGCTGGTCTTCGCGATCTGTATTCTTCTTCTGCTCGGCTCCCGCTTCATCAGCCCTAATCTCGGATCATGGGCGCAGGTGCAGACGGTGATGGTGCTGGCCTCGTTCCTTGTCGTCCTGTCCTTTGGCCAGGGTCTGGTGATCCTGACCGGCGGGCTCGACCTGTCTTTGCCGGCGCTGATCACTTTGGGCGGCGTGCTGGCGACGAGCATGGTCGGTGCGGGCAATCCCGGCGCCTGGTATCTTTTGCCGCTGGTGCTGCTGATCTGCTGCGGCGTCGGGCTGGTCACCGCCATCGGTGTGGTCTGGCTGAGGGTGCCGCCCTTCATCATGACCATGGCAACCTCGATCATCGTGGCCTCGGCGGCGCTTGGCATGACCAGGGGCACGCCGCGTGGAGCCTCGCCCGAGGCGCTGACCTGGCTGATGAAATCTCATCTCGCGGGCGTGCCGCTGCCGGTGGTCTTCCTGGTCGTCTTCGTCATCGCAGGCTGGCTGGTGCAGTCGCGCTCGACGCTCGGGCGCTATCTCTACGCGCTCGGCACCAATCCCGAGGCGGCGCGGATCGCCGGCATCCCGATGCGGACCGCGCAGATCGCGCCCTATGTCGTCAGTGCGGGCTGCGCCGGTTTCGCCGGCATGATGCTGGCCGGCTATTCCAACGGCGCCACGCTCAGGATGGGCGACAATTACATGCTGCCCTCGATCGCGGCTGTGGTGATCGGCGGCTCGTCGATCCTCGGCGGTTCGGGCTCGTTTCTCGGCACCGTCGGCGGGGCGATCCTGCTGACCACGCTGGGCACGATCATCTCGGCCATCGGGCTTCAGTTCGGGCTGCGCACCATCATCGAAGGCACGATCATTCTCATCGCTCTGCTGCTGCTGCGCGATGAGGTGTTCGAGAAGATCCGCGCCGCGGTCCGCAGGGGCTGAGGCGGGGGAGGGGCTCCGCCCGGGGCCGGGAACAGGGACCAACAGGTTTACAGGAGGAGAAACCATGACGAACAGCTTCGCAAAACTCTCGCTCTCCGCACTGGCGCTCGCGACCGCCGGTGCGCTGGTCGCCGGACCGGCGGCGGCACAGGACAAGAAGTTCAAGATCTATCTCTCGCTTTCCTATTCGGGCAACGCCTGGCAGTCGGAAGCGGCGAATATCGTCAAGGCGCTGGCGGCGACGCCGCCCTATAACGAAACCGTCGAGCTGATCGAGGTGATCTCGGGCACCGACCCGCAGGCGCAGATCTCGGCCTATGAGAGCATGATCGAGGACGGCGCCGACGGGATCATCACCTTCCCGATCTCCTCCACCGCGCTGAACCGCACCATCCGGCGCGGCTGCGACGAGGGCGTGCTGTTCTTCACCTATGACGCCACCGTCACCGAGCCCTGCGCCTATAACGTCAGCTACATCACCTCGGGCTTCGGCGAGAATTCGGCGCAGGCCTTGGTGAACGAGCTTGGCGGCAAGGGCAAGATCTTCCTGTCGCGCGGTGTGCCGGGCAATTCGGTCGACAAGCGTCACACCGATGGCGCGATGCATGTCTTCAGCCAGTATCCCGGGATCGAGGTGGTTGCGGAATATTACTCCTACTGGGATGACCGCACCACGCAGCAGGAAACCGCCAAGGCGCTGGCCGCCCATCCCGATGTGGACGGCATCTGGGCCCAGGCCGGCGAATACGGCGCGATCCAGGCGCTGCTCGACGCGGGCGACCGCCTTGTCGCCATGACCGGCGAGAATTCGAACGGCTTCCGCCTCGCGCTGGCCGACCCGGACATGCAGGCCATGGGGCTGAAGGGCGTCTCGGCTGGCTCGCCTCCGGCGCAATCGGGCTTTGCCTTCAAGCTGATGATGGAGATCCTGACCGGCCAGCGCGAACTGGAGCCGATGAACATCGAATATCCGCTGCCCTGGGTTCCGGCCGCCGAGGTGCAGATCTGCGAGGGCGAGAAGTTCGAGGACGGCTGCAACGCCTTCCCTGCGGATCGCGTGCCGTCCTCCTTCGTGACCCAGGTGCTCGACCCGGTGCTGCTGCCGGAACTGTCGATCGACTCGGCGCTGAACGGCACCTCGGTCGAGGGCGCCACCATCCAGCCGCTGCCCGCCGAAGTGACTGCCGCCGCCAATGAGCCGGGCATCAACTGCCAGGACTGCGAGGCCCCGGCCGATCTTTACAAGCTGACAAAGATCGAACCGACCGTTCAGCCCTGATCCGCGCCCGCCGGGTGATCCCCGGCGGTGCGTTCCTGCGTGCCGGCTCGCTCCCGGCCGGCACGTGCCCCTTCCGACTGGCCACCACAGAGAAACCGGACCAAGATCATGAGATACCTCAAGCAGGGACAATCGGCCGAAGCGATCTCGGCGAACGATGCCGCCGTAAAGGAAACTGTCGGGAAGATCCTTGCCGATATCGAGGCGCGCGGCGATGCCGCCGTGCGGGAACTGGCAAGCAAGTTCGACGGCTATGCTCCGGAAAGCTTCCGCCTCTCGGAAGCCGAGATTCAGCAGGCGATTTCCGAAGTCTCGCCCCGCGATCTGGAGGATATCCATTTCGCGCAGACCCAGGTCCGCAACTTCGCCAAAGCGCAGCGCGACTGCCTGAAGGATCTGGAAATCGAGACGCTTCCCGGCGTGATCCTCGGCCATCGCAACGTGCCGGTCGAGGCGGTGGGCTGCTATGTCCCGGGCGGCAAATATCCGATGGTCGCCTCGGCGCATATGAGCGTGCTGACCGCGAAGGTCGCCGGTGTGAAGCGGGTGATCGCCTGCGCCCCCCCTTTTAACGGCAAGCCCCATCCGGCCATCGTTGCCGCGATGCATTTCGCCGGAGCGGATGAGATTTACTGCCTCGGCGGTGTCCAGGCCATCGGCGCCATGGCGCTGGGGACCGAGACCATCGCGCCGGTGGACATGCTGGTCGGCCCCGGCAATGCCTTCGTCGCCGAAGCCAAGCGCCAGCTTTACGGCCGCGTCGGCATCGACCTCTTCGCCGGCCCGACCGAGACTTTGGTGATCGCCGATGAGACCGTCGATGGCGAGATCTGCGCCACCGATCTCCTGGGCCAGGCCGAACACGGCCCGACCAGCCCCGCCGCGCTGATCACCACCTCGGAAAAGCTCGCCCGGGATACCCTGGCCGAGATCGAGCGTCAGCTGACGGTGCTGCCGACCGCAGACATCGCCAGCAAGGCCTGGGAGGCCTATGGCCAGATCATTCTCTGCGACAGCGAGGAAGAGATGCTGAAGGCCGCCGACGATCTGGCCTATGAACATGTCCAGGTGATGACCCGCGACCCGGATTACTTCCTGAACAACATGCGCAATTTCGGCGCGCTGTTCCTCGGGCCGCGCACCAACGTCGCCTACGGCGACAAGGTGATCGGCACCAACCACACCCTGCCGACGAAGAAGGCCGCACGCTACACGGGCGGGCTCTGGGTCGGCAAGTTCATCAAGACCTGCACCTATCAGCGCGTCACCACCGATGCGGCCTCGGCCATGATCGGTGAATATGCTTCGCGCCTTTGTATGCTTGAGGGCTTTGCGGGCCATGCGGAACAGGCGAATATCCGTGTTCGCCGCTACGGCGGTTCCAACGCAGCCTGAAGACCGGAGCCAGGGTATGAGTGACGACAGCATCAGGGGAATGACGCGCAAGCGGGTCACGGTCAAGGACCTGGCCCGCGAGCTTGGCATGTCGGTTTCGACCGTCTCGCGTGCCTTTTATCCCGATGCGGTCGTTGCGCCGGAAACCCGGCGGCTGGTGCTGGAACGCGCCGAGGAGATGGGCTACCGGCCCAATCCTTTTGCGCGCAGTATGATCACGCGGCGCACCCGGATCGTGGGGCTGGTGGTCGCAGGCATCACCAATCCATTCTACCCCGAGGTGATGACCAGGCTCACGATCGATTTGCAGGCGATCGGGATGAACGTGATGCTGGTTTCGGCCCCGGCGCCCGACAGGATCGACGAGGCCGTGGCCCAGGCCCTGACCTATCAGCCCGATCTGGTGGTCATTCTTGCCGCCACGATGTCCTCGCGCGCGATGGCGGAATGTACCGCCGCTGGGACGGCCTGCATCTTCTTCAATCGGCTGTCCTCGGATTCGGCCGGGCATGGCGTTACCTGCGACAACATCGCCGGCGCGCGGATGGCGGCCGACCATCTGATCGACAAGGGCCACCGCAAGCTCTGCTATGTCGCGGCCTTCCCCGATGCCTCGACCAATATCGAGCGCTGGCAGGGCTTTCGCGACCGCGTGCTGGAGCGGGGTCTCTCCGAGCCGCAGAAGGTCGAGGTCGGGAATTTCAGTTATGAGGCCGGATTCTCGGGCGCAGAGGGCTTCGCCGCGCTGCCGGAACGGCCCGACGGCGTGTTCTGCGCCAATGACATCGTGGCCATCGGCTTCATCGAGGGCGTGCGCGACAAGCTGGGAATCGAAGTGCCGCGCGACATTTCGATCGTCGGTTTCGACGATATAGCCATGGCGTCCTGGTCCTCCCATTCGCTGACCACGATCCCGCAGCCGGTGGACCGGATGCTTGAGGTCACCGTCGACCTGGCCAAGCGGCTGGCCGCGGATCCGGCGATCCCGACCGAGCTGCACCGGATCGCCCCCGAGGGGCTGATCGAGCGCGCCACCACCGCAAGGAGACCGGGATGAGCCGCGACCTGCAGGCCACGAACCGACGGGCCGCCGCGTTGTTCGAGCGGCTGGCCGTGCTGCACCGGCCCGATTGCGCCGCGCTTTCGCAGCCCGCCCCGGCCGCGGCGGTGCTGCCCGACGAGGGCGAGGTGGCGCACATCCTCGCCTCGGATGCCGCGGGCCGCTACGCGATCGAAGCCCGCGCGGTCTTCGAGGATCTGCGCCGTCTCGTGGGGCAGTTGGCGGGGCTTTTGATCCTCGCCCGGCTGACTTCGCTCCGCGACCACGGCGATCTGCCCGAGGTCCGGGCCTGCCGCGAGCGCCGGACCGCCGTGGATGCCCGGCTTGCCGGGCTGGCGGCACCGGGGCCGCTGATCGCGCACCGTGCCCGGCTGGAGGAAAGCGCCGGGCTCTGCGCTGCGATCCTGTCCGGGCTGCTGGCCTGGCGGCCGGACGGCCCCGGCGCCGACGCGGGCTTTGCCGCGCTCAACGCGAAGATCCGCCACGCCTATGCCTGTCTGGAAAGCTGCTCGTCGGAAAAGGCGGGGCTTCAGATGATCGACTTCAGCCATGCCTGCTGTTCCTGCGGCGGCGGGCATTGACCGGGACAGAACTTCGGGAGGAAACCATGTCCGACTATTCGATCTGGGTTTGTGAATATTCCTATGTGGAGGATTACCACAAGAGCGGCGTCCTCTATGGTGCCCATAACCAAGGCTATGTGAAGCTTCCCTATTGCTATGTGGTGATCAAGGGCCGCGACCATGTGGCGATGGTCGATGTCGGCTATAACGACAAGGCCTATGGCAAGACGCTGGGCGACCGTTTCGGCGTCGAGAACTGGCGCAGCCCGCGCGAGGTTCTGGCGGAACTGGGTCTGACGCCGGAGGATGTGGACACCGTCTTCATCACCCATGCCCATTTCGACCATTTCGGCAATGTCGAAGACTTCCCGAAGGCGAAATTCTACATCCAGGAGCGCGAGATCTCGAAATGGGTCTGGGCGATGTCTCTGCCCGAGCGGATGCGCTGGATGATGGTTGCGGTCGATCCGGGCGACATCGTGCGGGGCGTGGAACTGGCGCGCGACCGCCGGCTGGTCACCGTGGACGGCTCGGTCGAGAACGCCCTGCCGGGGATCGACCTGCACGCCGCGCCCGACAGCCACACCTACGGCTCGATGTGGGTCACCGTCAGGAACGACGGGAAAGAGCAGTCGCAGGATCCCTGGGTGCTGGCGGGCGATCTGGTCTATGTCTTCGAGAACATCGCCGGACCCGGCGCCGCGGTGGATGCAGGCGATATCTATGTGCCGGTGGGCCTTGCGGTCGGCAGCCAGACCAATCTGGTGCTCGCGACCGAGGAGATGATGAAACAGGCCGGCTACGAGGCGCGCCGCGTTATTCCGGTGCATGAGGAGCGGCTGAAGGACAGCTTCCCGTCGCGTATCACCGGCGAGGGGCTGCGGATCTCGGAAATCTGCCTCGCCGACGGCGAAGCCTCGAAGGTGGCATGATGACCGAAAAGGCTGTGATCGGCATCGTCGGCGCCGGGTTGGTGGGGTCGGGCTGGGCGGTGGTCTTCGCCCGGGCGGGCCATGAGGTTCTGGTTTTCGATCCCTCGCCCGAGGTGCGCGCCCGTGTGCGCCCCTGGGCGCAAACCGCGCTGGCGGAGCTTGGCGCGGTGGGGCTGGCCGAGGATCCGGGCGCGGCGCTCGCGCGGATCCGGGTGGTCGAGAGCCTCGCCGCGGCGGTAAGCCCGGCCGATTACATCCAGGAATCGGTCTTCGAGCGGGTCGACGTTAAGACCGAGGTCTGCCGACAGATTGGCCCGTTGCTGAAACCGGGCGCGGTGGTGGGCTCCTCGTCTTCGGGGATCCCGGTTTCGGCCTTTACCGAAAGCTGCGCAAACCGTGGGCGGTTCCTGATTTCGCATCCGGTCAACCCGCCGCATCTGGTGCCGGTGGTGGAACTGGTGCCCGCGCCCTGGACTGATCCCCAAGCCGTCATCTCGACCCGCGCGCTGATGGAGGCGGCGGGCCAGGTGCCGGTCTCGCTGACGCGCGAGATCGAAGGGTTCGTCCTGAACCGTCTGCAAGGCGCGCTGCTGAACGAGGCCTGGGCGCTGTTCGACGCGGGTTATGCCACGGCGGCCGACATCGACGCCACCGTCGCGCATGGGCTTGGCCTGCGCTGGTCCTTCATGGGGCCGTTCGAGACCATAGACCTCAACGCTCCCGGCGGCGTCTCGGATTATGCGGCGCGGCTCGGCCCGCTTTATCATTCCATCGCCCTGTCGCGGCGGGATCCGAAACCCTGGTCGGAAGAACTGGTCGCCCGCGTCGCGGCCGAACGCCGTGCGGCGCTGCCCGGGGACGATCTGGCGGCGCGGCGGGCCTGGCGCGATGGCCGGCTGACGCGGCTCGCCGCGTTCAGGGCCGGGGAGAGCGCGGAATGATCGGTCTTTCCGGCAGGGGCGCCCTTGTTACCGGGGCGACCGGCGGGCTGGGCAAAGCGATCGCCGCGGGGCTGGCGGCTGCGGGCGCGCGGGTGGCGCTCGGCTACAACAGCGCCGCCTCCGGGGCCGAAGCCCTTGCGGCGGCCCTGCCCGGCGAGGGCCATCTGCCGCTTTGCGTCCCGGTCACCGACAGCATGGCGCTGGCCGCGGCGGCGGGGAAGATCCGCGAGACCTTCGGCGGGCTGGACATTCTGGTGAACTGTGCCGGGATCACCCGCTTCGTGCCGCATGACGATCTGGAAGCGCTTGAGGACCGGATCATCGATGACATCCTCTCGGTCAACATCCGCGGCGTGATCGCCTGCACCCGCGCCATGCGGGGGATGCTGGACGAGAGCGGCAAGGGCGTGGTCGTGAACATCAGCTCGGTCGCGGCGAGGACCGGCATGGGCAGCAATATTGCTTATTGTGCCTCGAAGGCGGCGGTGGACAACCTGACGCTTTCGCTCGCGCGGGCGCTGGCGCCGAAGATCAGGGTGCTTTCGGTGGCGCCGGGCCTGGTGGACACCGATTTCGTCAAGGCGCTCAGCCAGGACTGGCGAGACGAACAGGCCGCGCGCACGCCGCTCGGCAATCTGGCGCAGCCGGAGCATGTGGCCGATGCGGTGGTGGCCGCTGCCGGGCTGCTGACCTATTCGACAGGAACCGTGATCGCCGTCGATGGCGGGCGTCCTCTCGGCTGACAGCGGGCCATGCGGCGGCATGGCGGAGGGATGAACCATGCAGATCGGTCTGGGCTGTATCGCCGATGACTTCACCGGGGCGACCGATCTCGCCGGGCTGATGGTGCGGGCGGGGCTGGATGTCACGCTGCGGATCGGCTTGCCGGGCAGCGGCGAGGCGCCGCAGTCGCCGGTCGAGATCGTCGCGCTGAAATCGCGGATGCAGCCGGTGGCCACCGCGGTCGCGGATGCGTGCGCCGCGCTGGCCTGGTTGCGTGGCGGCGGGGCGGAGCGGGTCTTTTTCAAATATTGCTCGACCTTCGATTCCACCGCGCAGGGCAATATCGGGCCGGTCGCTGCGGCGCTGCTGGCGAATCTTGGCGGCGCGCACACCGTCTATTGCCCGGCCTTCCCCGAGAACGGGCGGCGGGTGTTCATGGGCCATCTCTTCGTCGGCGATCAGCCTCTGGACGAGAGCCCGATGAAGGACCATCCACTCACCCCGATGCGCGATTCCAGCCTGATCCGGCTGCTCGCGCCGCAGATCGGCGAGGCGCCGGGGCTGATCGCCCGCCCGCTGATCGCCGAAGGGGCAGAGGCGGTGCGCGCCGCGCTGGACGGGATGCCGCGGCATCTGATCGCCGATGCGGTGGAGGATGCCGACATCGCCATGCTTGCCGAAGCCTGCCGCGATCTGGTGCTGACCACCGGCGGCAGCGCCTTCGGCGCGGCGCTTGGCGTTGCGCTGGTGCGGGCCGGCCTGCCGCTGAAAAGCGCCGGAGGCCGGGCGCTGCCGCCGGCCGCGGGCGGGCAGATCACCCTTTCCGGCTCCTGCTCGGCGATGACGCGCCGCCAGGTGGCGTATTACGCGGCCCGGGCGGCGGCGCTGAAGCTTGATCCGCTGGTCCTGGTGCAGGAGGGGCCGGGCGCGGCCCTGGCCTGGCTGGGTGCGCAGCCCCCCGATGCGCCGAAGCTGATCTATGCCACCGCGGAGCCGGGTGAGGTCGCGGCGGCCCAGGCGAAGCTGGGGGCTGACGGTGCGGGCCGGGTTGTGGAAGAGGCGCTGGCGGCGGTGGCGCGTGAGGCCCTGCGCCTCGGGATCCGCCGCTTCGTCGTGGCTGGGGGCGAGACCTCGGGCGCGGTCGCAGGCGCGCTTGGCGTCACCCGGCTGGCTGTTGGCCCCGAGATCGCGCCCGGCGTGCCCTGGACCTTTGCCGAAACTGCGGGCCAGCCGGTCGCGCTGGCGCTGAAATCCGGCAATTTCGGCGGCGAGGATTTCTTCTCCCGCGCCCATGCCATGGCAGAGTTCGCGGCATGAGCGAAGCCGCCCGCCTGCGTGAGGAGATCTGCCGCCTTGGCGCCTCGCTGTTCGACCGCGGCCTGACCTGCGGGGCGAGCGGCAATATCTCGGCCCGGCTGCCGGACGGCAGCCTGCTGATGACGCCCACGGGATCGAGCCTCGGCCGGCTTGATCCGGCGCGGCTGTCGCGGCTCGATGCGCAGGGGCGGCATATCGATGGCGATCCGCCGACCAAAGAGGCGGCGCTCCACACCGCCTTTTACGAGACGCGCGGCACCGGCACCGGGGCGGTGGTGCATCTTCATTCGACCCATTCGACCGCGCTTTCTCTGCTGCCCGAGACCGACCCGGAGAACATGCTGCCGCCGCTGACGGCCTACGGGGTGATGCGGCTCGGCAAGGTGGTGGTGCTGCCCTATTTCATGCCGGGAGATCCCGCGATGGCCGATGCGGTCCGCGGCCTCGCCGGGCGGCGCAGCGCAGTCGTGTTGGCCAATCACGGCCCGGTGGTGGCGGGGCGCGATCTGGAGGCCGCCGTCTGCGCCATCGAGGAACTGGAAGAGGGCGCGAAGCTTGCGCTGATGACCCGGGGCATGAATCCGGTCCGGCTGACCGAAGCGCAGGTCGCGGCGCTGGTCACGAAGTTCCGGCCCGACTGGGACTGACTGCCCCCGGTGCCGGGATTTCCGCTCAGGCCCCGTCGAAACGCCCGCCCATGTTCGCGAGACCGGCAGGCCCGGCTCCGCCTCGTCGTCGTCCGCCTCTGCCGCCAGCCGCACTGGCCGGGCGGGGCTGGCGAAAGGGGTGGCGGCATTCAGCGCCCCGGTCAGATCGTCGGCGATCAGGCGCAGTCTCATCCCGGCAGCGCCGCGAGATCGACCCGGGCGACGCTTTGTTGCAGGACCGCCAGCCGATCGGGGCCGAGACGGTCGTCGGTCACCAGCCGCGCCAGCCGGCGCAGCGGTCCGATGCTGCAAAAGGTGCGCGAGAAGATCTTGGAACTGTCGGCCAGCAGCACCGGCCGGTCGGCCGCCCCCAGGATCGTGCGCTTGAGCTGCGCCAACTCGATGGAAGTGTCGGACATTTCGCTCTCGCTGACCGCATGGGCGCCGATGAAGGCGAGATCTGCGCGCAGCCGGCGCATCGACTCCAGTGCGTCGGCCCCCATCAGGGTGCGGCTTCCCGGCCGCAGCTCGCCGCCCGAGACCAGCAGCCGCACCTGCGGCGCCTCGGCCAGCAGGGCGGCGATGGCGATGTCGTTGGTGACGGCGGTAAAGCCGGTGCCGTCGTCGCACGCCGCCCGCGCCGCCGCCGCCGTGGTCGAGCCGCTGTCGAAGATCACCGTCATGCCGGGCCGGATCAACCCGGCAGCCAGCCGGCCGATGGCCTGTTTGGCCTCGCCTTCGAGTTCCGAGGCGATGTCGCGGCGCAGTTCCGCCCCGGCCCGCAGCCGGTTGTTGAGCAACGCGCCGCCCCTCGTGCGCTCCAGGTGACCCTGTTCGCAAAGCGCATCGACATCGCGGCGCAGGGTCGAGACCGATACCCCGAGCGTGCGCGACATTTCCGTCAGTCCCGCCGCCCCGTCGCGGCGCAGGAGTTCGATGATCCGGGCTTGGCGCAAAGCCGGCAGCATGGGGCCTCCGTGGTCGATGCTGCATTCTGGCCTGCCTGCCGCATCATCGCAATATATTCCATATTGTGGCAATTATATCTGTCAATATGTGGCGTAATGTATCAAATCATTCCATAACTGGCGTTTCTTCCGAGGTTCACATGCCCCGTCCGCTCCTTGCTCTCACGCTCGGCGATCCTGCCGGGATCGGCCCCGAAATCATCCTGCGCGCCCTGGACCGGCTGCGCGAACGCCTGGAGCGGGACGAATTCGCTCTTGCCGTGATCGGCGATCCCGGAGCCCTGGCCCGCGCGTCCGAAGTGACCGGCCTTGCGCCGCCGCCGGTCGTATCCGAGGTGGAGATGGAAACCCTGAAGGGCGCGGCGATCCTTCCCACCCCCGCCCCGGGCGGGCCGATCCACTGGGGCGAAGTCTCGGCAACCGCGGGCGAGCAGGCCTGGCAGGCCATTGCCATCGCGGTGCGCCTGGCGCTGGCCGGGCGGATTGCCGGTATCGTCACAGCGCCCCTGAACAAGGAGGCGCTGAACCTGGCCGGCCATGCCTATGCCGGCCATACCGAACTGCTGGCCGATCTGACCGGCACGCAGGGCAGCGTGATGATGCTGGCGCATGGCGGGATGCGGGTCAGCCATGTCTCGACTCATTGCGCGCTGGAAGAGGTGCCGGCCCGCGCCACCCGCGCGCGCATCGCCCATGTCACCGATCTGACCCTGGCCACGCTGCGGCGGATGGGCATCGGCACACCGCGGGTCGCCATCGCGGCGCTGAATCCTCACGCCGGCGAGGGTGGCATCTTCGGGCGCCACGACATCGACGTAACCGCCCCGCTGGTGGCGGAATATCGGGCGAGGGGTGAGCAGGTCTTCGGCCCGGTGCCCGGCGATACCGTCTTCGTGCGGCTGCGCGGCGGCGATTTCGACGCGGTGGTGGCGATGTATCACGATCAGGGCCATATTCCGGTGAAACTGCTCGGCTTCTCGGTTGATCCCGCGACCGGGCGCTGGACCTCGCTGAGCGGGGTGAACGTCACGCTTGGCCTGCCGGTGATCCGCACCTCGGTGGACCACGGAACCGCCTTCGACATCGCGGGCAAGGGGATTGCCGAGGCGACGAGCCTCGTCGAGGCCGTGGATTACGCGCTGCTGCTGGCCATGAAGGACGATCCGAAATCTGCCGAGGACATGGATGCTGCCGTCATGGCGAAGACCCGGCAGCGCGGCGACCGCGATTGATGCCAATGGCGTCAACTGCCTGACCGGTGATCATCCGGGCAGTCCCCCGCGCGCCCGCGGATTGGATTCATCGCAGTCCAATCATATTGCCGGTCACCGGCGTTCAGAAGGCGGAATGGGCTGTCCGCAGTGCGTTAGGTCATGTTGACAAATGGCGGAGCCAGAGGCGGATCGGGGTTATGTCGATGAAGCCCGGGAATCTTTCGGCTGTCGAAACGAAGACGCGGTGACCATTGGCTGCGAACGCTTCGGCGATCGGCTGGCCTATCCCTGAGGCGGCTGCAGTAATCATAACGATTGAGGGTGCACGTATTCCGCTACCACTGCTGCAACAATGTCGGTGCGAGTGGCTTACTCGACGGCCGCTCGCCTTGTTAAGCTACTGTTGCGCTTTGTCCAACCGGCATTCCCCCGGTATAAGCGCGTTCATTGGCGGCGGAGACGGATCATCCGTCCATCGCGGCACCGGGAATGCTGTTCGCCATCCGGCCCACCGTGGCATGGGGGAGGGGGGTGCTCCGTTGGACTGAAGGGCCGCGGGGCGTTGGATTCATGCAACATCAGCAGGCCTTGGCCTCCGTCCGGGCGGAAAACAGGCTTGACCTGGGTCGATAGTTCAAGAACACAGGTGGGCACATGAGAACGATGCTGCCGGTATCGTCCGGCGGGAGGTATCGTATTTCACTGCGCTGATACGTGTTGAGCCGGCTTTGTCGGAGAACTGTCAATGGCTTCCCTTGTAATCCTGTTGCATCGGGTCCGCCCCTGTTCCAACAAAAAACTTCCGCTGTCCCGGCTGTTCGCCGACCGGCCGGAGCCTGATTGAATTCGGCCGTCGGCACCACTCAGCGCCTTTCGTCCTGCCAGCCCCAATAGCCAGCATCCCATCGCCCCGGAACCTCTTCTGGGGCCGTTTCCCTGCTGCATATGGAGGCTTCCAGTGACGTCTTACCCACCACTATCCGAAACCGATCTCGCATCTCGCGCGAAACCTACCCTTGGACTCCTGCCACTTCTGGCCGTGACCGCCGCGATCGCCTCGCCCGCAATGGCGCAGCAAAGCGGGGATGACAAGCGGACCAATCTGGGAACGATCATACTGGAATCCGGCACGGTCGCGGTCGGTGAGGCCGCCAGCGGTTACAAGGTCAGCGAAAGCTCGAACGACAAGGTGCTGACGCCGCTGCTCGACACGCCGAAGACCATCAAGGTCATCACCCGCAAGGAGATGCAGGAGCGCGGCCAGACCTCGCTCGCCGATGTGCTGCGCACGACGCCGGGCATCACGCTGGGCACGGGCGAGGGCGGCAATCCCGCCGGCGTCATGCCCACCATCCGGGGCGGCAACGCCACCAACGACATCCTCGTCGATGGCTTCCGCAGTCCGCTGCGAACCGACTACGAGGCCTTCAACCTCGAGACGATCGAGATCACCAAGGGCCCGGGCGGCACCGCCTCGGGCACCGGCTCCACCGGAGGCACGGTCAACCTGACCTCGAAGACACCGGTCAAGGGCGATTTCAACGACGTCTCGCTCAGCTTCGGGACGGGGGCGTACAAGCGCGCCACGCTGGACATGAACCGCGACCTCGGCGACCTTGGCCTGCGGCTGAACCTGATGGTGCAGGACGCCGATTCACTGGGTGGCCGGGAGGGTCTGACCTCGGAGCGCTTCGGAATCGCGCCCTCGATCAGCTACAGGATCAGCGACGCGACCAAGCTGACGGCGGGCCTCTACTTTTACAAGGACGAGGGGCTGATCGACTACGGTGTGCCGCTGTCGACTGCCACTACGCCGGACGCCTTCCGCCGCGGCTCGGGCACGGCCGCGGATCCCTTCCTGCCCGCCGATGTGCCGACCGACCATTTCTACGGCCTCCAGAACCGCGACTTCAACGATGTGGAGACGCGTTCGGCCTTTGTGCGGCTGGACCACGAACTGGCGCCGAACCTGACCTGGAGCACCATGTTGCGCGCGACCAGGAACGAGAAGGGCTATGTCGTCTCGTTGCCCGCCGGCATTGCCGGTGGCCTTGTCTCCCGCGCCACCCGTTCCTCGGACCGGGTGGGTGAGGATGTCGCGCTGAACTCGCAGCTGACGGGTGAGGCCGAACTCTGGGGCATGAAGCACCGCTTCGCCTTCGGGGTCGATCTGGCGAACACCGAGGTAACGGCCATGATCGGCCCCACGATAACGAACCCGGCAGGCTTCGATCCTGCCTCACCCTATGCCAATCCCGATCCCTACATCCCGTGGGGTGGCACGATCGTCCGCAACGGGCCGAACACCATCACCAAATACAAGACCCGGGGCATCTATGCCTTCGACGTCGTGGAACTCGCGCCGCAATGGGAGGCAAGCTTCGGCTTGCGCTTCGACAAGTTCGACGCCTCGACCTATTCCGTGGCCTCGGGCGCGGTCACCAACGAGAATGACTCGAGCTTCTGGAACGGAAATCTTGGCCTGGTCTACAAGCCATCCGACAATGGCAGCGTCTATTTCTCGGTCGGATCGTCGGCCAACCCCGCCGGGGAAGGCAACGGCGTGGGCGGCGGCCCCGACTCGTCGCTAAGCGAGCTGGATCCCGAGCGGGCCTACAGCTATGAGCTTGGCACCAAGTGGTCGCTGTTCGACAACCGGTTGTTCCTCTCTGCAGCCGTCTACCTCATCGAGAAGGACAACGCACGCCAGACCAACGAGTTCGGCGAGGCGGCCAATATCGGCAAGACCCGCTCGCAGGGGTTCGAGCTTGATGTCGCGGGCCAGATCAACGACCGCTGGAGCGTCTCGGCCGGCTATGCCTATACCGATGCCAGGATCGTCGACGCGGGCTTCACCTGCACCGGCACCCCGGCCGTCTGCACCCCCAGCGCCAACAACGGCAGCCGCGTGGCCGGTACGCCGCTGCACAGCTTCTCGCTCTGGACGAACTACGAGGTGAACGACAAGCTTTCGGTCGGCGGCGGCGCCACTTTCATCGACGAACGGCCGCTGAACGCCGCACAGACCGTGATGCTGCCCGATCAGGTCCGCGTCGACCTGACCGCAGCCTACAACATCACGGACACGACCGCGATCCGCTTCAGCGCGAACAACATCTTCGACGAGCAGCTCTATTCGGGCAACCGCGGCAATGGCTGGGCGAATGTGGAGCCGGGCCGGAACTTCGTCCTGACGTTGAACCATTCGTTCTGACGTATCGGACGCTGACAGAACGAAGGGCGGCGTTGACGCCGCCCTTCGTGCATTTTTTGCCGCAGGGTGTGGAAATAATTCCCGACAATAACACTTAACTTTTCCTGGCCCGCTGACTATTGTCGCCGCGCAATCCGAAGCGGAGGCCCTCATGCTTGTTACGATCCCCGATCTTTTGACGCCGCAAGAAGTGGCCTATGTCCGGCAGGTTCTGGAAAGCACCGATTGGGTCGATGGCCGCACGACGGCAGGAGATCAGGCCGCACAGGTCAAGAAGAACCTCCAGGTTCCCGTCGACAGCCCGGTCGCGGGGGAACTTGCGGCGATCGTTGCCCGTGCCCTTGCGCGCAATGCCACCTATTCCTCGGCGGCCTTGCCGCTGCATCTGCTGCCGCCGATGTTCAACCGCTACGATGAGGGAATGACCTTCGGCGCCCATGTCGATGGCTCGATCCGGGTGATCCCGGGTACCGGGCAGCGCATCCGCACCGATGTATCGACCACGGTCTTCCTGACCCCGCCCGAGGATTACGATGGCGGAGAACTCGTCGTCCATGACACCTATGGCGAGCACAAGGTGAAGCTGCCGGCCGGACATGCGGTGGTCTATCCGGCGACCTCGCTGCACTCGGTCACGCCGGTGACGCGCGGGTCCCGCTGGGCCTCGTTCTTCTGGGCGCAATCCATGGTGAAGGACGATTGGCAGCGGCACATGCTGTACGACCTTGACCAGTCGATCATGCGGATCCGCGCGATGCTGCCCGACGATGACCCGGCGGTGACAGGGTTGACGGCGCATTACCACAACATGATCCGTCACTGGTCCGAGATCTGAACCCGTGAGCGATCCTTTCGAGATTCCGCCCGATGTGGTGGCGCTTTGCGATTATGAGCGGGTCGCGAAGACGCGGCTTCCGCCGATGGTCTCGGCCTGGCTGGACGGGGGAGCCGCGGATGGCGTGACCCATGCGGAAAATCTGGGCGCCTGGAACCGGATCATGCTGCAGGGCAGGGTGCTTGCCGACATGCGGGGGGCTTCGACATCTCTCACGCTTTTCGGTCGGGAACTGGAACATCCGCTGCTGCTGGCGCCGGTGGCCTATCATCGGCTGGCCCATCCCGACGGTGAACATGCAACCGCGCTCGGCGCGGCGGCGGCTGGCGCGATCCTGACGGTTTCCACCCTTGCCTCCACCCCTATCGAGGAAATCGCGGGGCAGGCGCAGGGTCCGCTGTGGTTCCAGCTTTATTTCCAGGCTCGCCGCGCGGATACGCAGGCCCTGGTCGCCCGGGCGGAAGCTGCGGGAGTCCGGGCGCTGGTGGTGACGGTGGATGCGCCGGTAAAGCTGCGAAACACCGAGGCGAGGATCGGATTTCGCCTGCCCGAGGGCATCTCGGCGGTGAATGTCGCGGGTATGGCCGAGGCCGAGTTCCGGACATTGCCCGGGCGCAGCGCCGCCTTCCTTGGGCTGCTCGACAGCGCTCCCCGGTGGGAGGATATCGAATGGCTGAGATCGCTTACCCGCCTTCCCGTCCTGTTGAAGGGGATCACCTGTCCCCAGGACGCGTCGCGGGCGATCGATCTGGGCGTGGACGGGCTGGTCGTGTCGAACCACGGCGGGCGCGCGCTGGACACATTGCCTTCCAGCGCCGACATCCTTCCGCGGATCGCCGAAGCCACCGGCGCGCGCGTGCCCCTGATCGCTGATGGCGGCATCCGCCGGGGCACCGATGTGCTGAAGGCATTGGCCCTTGGGGCGACGGCGGTGATGATCGGTCGGCCGCAGATCCATGCGCTGGCGGTCGGCGGCGCGCGCGGTGTGGCGCATATGATCACCATCCTGCGCGCGGAGCTGGAGGTCGCAATGGCGCTGACGGGGCGCAGCAAGCTCGGCGATATCGACCGCAGCGCGATCTGGACCTGACAGCCGGTTTGCCCGGCCGGCGAACTGCGGCCGTCCCTCGGCTCAGGAGGGCTCAAGCCGATCAAGCCGCAGCCGGTCGCGTTGATCGGTCAGCGCCATGACCGCAAGCTGGCTGGAGATGATGACACCGATCACACCCGCCCCCGAAAGCAGCAGCATCAGAAGGATCTGATATTTCGCTGCATCCAGCGGATCCATTCCGGCAAGTATCTGCCCGGTCATGATCCCCGGCAGGGTGATGATGCCGGCGCCCGCCATCTGATTTATCACCGGGATCATCCCGTTTCGGGCGGCGGAAGCCCGCAGTTCCCGCAGAGCCAGATATCTGTCGGCGCCAAGCGCCAGTCGGGCCTCGATCGCCCGCTGTTCGCGCCGCACGCTGCCCAGCATGGCGTTCAGCGCCAGGCTGGTGCTGTTCATCGCGGTTCCGAGAACGATCCCCAGAAGAGGAATGGTGTGCCTTGCGTCGGACCATTCCGCCTGCCGCAAGGCGGTGGTCAGGGCCAATGCGACCACGAAAACCGTGGAGATCGTCACCGCCGTACCGCCCAGACCGAAGCGGAGCCAGCCACGCAATCCCGCTGGCTGGCGTGAAGCGATCTCGTAGCTTGCTGCCAGAAGCATGGCGGCCGCCACGAGAAGGGTCAAGACCGGCGATGAAACAGCAAAGACATGGCGCAGCAGCAGGCCGACAAGGACAAGTTGCGCGCACATGCGGATGACCGCAATCGCAAGAGAGCGCTGCAGGTTGAGCGACATCGTGATCGACAGGCCCGTCCCGATCAGAAGGCTGAGTGCGGCAACTGCAAGATCGGGGATCGCAAGCTGGATCGGGCTCACAATGCGGCCTCAAGGAATCCCGTGTCCGACATGACGATATGCCGGTCGGCGAGCCGCGATATCTGGGCGGTATCGTGGGAAGCGACCAGCAGGCCAATCCCGCGGGTTTTGGCTTCCAGAAGAAGGTGCTCCACCAATCCGGCGGAGGTCTGGTCCAGGGCGGAGGTCGGTTCGTCCAGCAGCAGAAAATGCGGTTCGAGGATAAGCGCCCTGATCAGGGCGAGCCGCTGGCGCTCTCCATTGGAAATCTCATCCGGCGAAGCCCGGAGCAAATCTTCACGCATTTCCAACGTGGCCATGAATATCCGGGCGGCCGGAAGATCGGACATATGGGCTGCAACGGGCGATGTCCACCAACCGGCGTCCGAGGCGACATAGATCACCTTGCGGCGCCAAGTGCTGGCCGGGACGGCTTCGCGCCGAAGCTGGCCAAGTGTCACATTGCCGATCCCCGGGATCAGATCCGCGATCAGCTTCAGGAAAGTGCTTTTCCCGCAGCCAGAGCGCCCGGATATGACAACGCATTCCCCGGCTTCGACCGTAAGGTCCAGCGGGCGCTCATCGCTTCTTCGGGCCAGGCCCGACACGACGAGAGGCGAAAGTTCATGCGATCGTGAAGCCTCTTCGTGATCGCTCGTCCGGGCATGTAGCATTTACTTGCTTTCCCCTGCACTGTAGTCGGCACTACAGCCCCTTCACGAAACTCTCAAGAGATCCATGCCGCAAGCCGGGAATATTCCATCGCGATCACGCGATCTGTTCAGTGACAGGTTCAAGCGTCGGCGTGACCGTCTCTCGCCCGCATTCCTGAAGGTTGCCGGCTATATCGACCATAATCGCCTGACTGTCCTGACGTCCTCCGCGCTGGAGATCGCAAGGGCAGCCGGCACCTCGGACGCGACCGTGGTTCGCACCGTCCAGGCCCTGGGATTCTCGGGTCTGAACGAGTTGCGTCGAGAACTGGCCGCGGGCTTCGGGCAACGCGCTACTCCGGCCGACAATCTGAAGCGGACCCTGGAAGATGCCGCTGCAGAAGTCGACGGGGTAATAGGCACTTTGCTTGAGGTCTACGCGGCCGGTCTGGAAATCCTGCGCACCGATGAGTTCCGCGATAACCTGTTGAAAGCCCTTCAGAAGCTGCATGGCGCGCGGCGGATAGTCGTGTTCGGCATCGGTCCTACCGCCCATATCGCGGCCTATTTTGCGGCAAGGTTGCGGCGCAAGGGCAGGCATCAGAAAGTGATCGACAAGACGGGCACCGCGCTCGCGGATCAGTTGCTGGATCTTGCGCCGGGTGATGCCGTCGTGATGCTGGCCTATGGCGCGCTCTACAAGGAGGCGGATGTCACCCTCAGCGAGGCGCGCCGCCTGCGCCTGCCGGTGATCCTTCTGACGGACTCGCCTCGGAATCAGCTCTCGGGCCGGGCGCAAGTGGTTCTGACAGTGCCTCGGGGCAGGAGCGAGCGGCTTGCCCTCCACGGCGTGACAGTCTTCTGCCTGGAGATGTTGCTTCTCGGGCTCGCAGCGGGAGGAGCGGACAAGGCGCTCTCGACTTTGGCCGATCTGGAGCGCTTGCGGCAGATGATGCGGTCGGGAAGGCAGGTCATCGCCAGGGATGGGGATGAATGATGGGCGGCGCGCTCTGCCGCAAGGCGCTCTTGCCCGTCGTCCCGCATGTCGTCACCGGTGGGGGATCGGACCGGTGGCGCATCAGTTGCGAAGCCGAAGAAGATCCGGAAGTGGCCGTCAGTCGCGCCCGGTGTCCCTCAAGAACGCCGGGGGCATTGCGAAGTGCAGGTGATATGCCGGATGCGGCCGGGGGTCACGGGCCAGCCGCACCGGCCCGGTGTCAGTCCCGCAATGCCGCGGCTTCCTTCTCCAGGTCCAGCAGAAGCGGAGTCCTGACCCGCCATTCGGCATACCAGCTTTCGACGGCATCGCCGAAGACCCCGGGTTCCGCCGCGACGACCGGCGCCCCGGCCTCGACCAGTTTCGCCCTGTAGTCGGCGTCGATCGCCGGATAGGCGGCGCGGATCGACGCGGTCTCGGCCTCGACCAGCCGGGTGATCAGCGCGCGGTCCTCTTCCGACAGCGCCTGCCACTTGCGGGCCGAGAACACGGCCACCATGGGGAAGATCATGTGCCGGGTGTCCAGCACCGCCGCGGAATAGTCATGGAAGCGGTTGTTCCATGTCCCTTCCAGGTCGATCTGCATCCCGTCGATCTGGCCGTTGGTATAGGCGTCGAACAGTTCGGGCAGCGGCAGCGGCGTGGGCGCCGCTCCGGCGCGGGTCCAGAAGTCCAGCTCCTGCGCCAGCGGCACGGTGCGGATCTTGCGGCCCGCCACGGTGCCGCCTTCGGCCAGCGGCTGCGACAGGATGACGATCCGCATCCCCGCCATGCCGTAGCCCAGACCTTTCAGCCCCAGGGCGCCCAGCTTCTCCTGCAAGGCGGCGGCAGTCGGCCCTTCCAGCAGCTTCGCTGCGCTTTCCGCATCCGGCACCAGATAGGGCGCGACCAGGATGCCGAAATCCGCATCGCGGTTGGCCAGTTCGCCAAGCGTCAGGAAGGCCATGTCCAGCGCCCCCGCCTGCAACTGCTGCAGCATCTGCGCCTCGGACCCCAACTGCCCCGAGGGGAAGACGTTCAGCACCAGCCGCCCGCCGCTTTCCTCGGCCAGCCGCCCGGCCAGTTCGTTGGCCGAGATGGTCCAGCGATGCGGTGGCGGGGTGATCAGGCCGATCCGCAGGTCCTCGGCCCGGGCGGTGCCGGACAGCGCCATCACCGCCAGACCGGCGCAGGCCACCACGCGGCGCAGGGCCGCCGTGAACGTCTTCTTCATCTCATCCTCCCATGGTTGCGCGCATGCCCTCGATCAGGGTCATGCCCGCCAGAACGGCGATCACCGCGGCGAAGAACGGCATCAGCAGGCGCGACAGCCGTCCGGCGCCCACCCCCGTCATCAGCGAGGCGGTGTAAAGCCCGGCGCCGACCGGAGGGGTCAGCAGGCCGAGCGCGAGGTTCAGGCACAGGATCACGCCGAAGACCAGCGGGTCGATGCCGTAGACGCCTTCGGCCACCGGCAGCAGCACCGGCGCGGTCAGGATGATCGCCGGGATCGGCTCCAGCACCGTGCCAAGGGCCAGCAGCAGCAGGTTCAGCAGGATCAGGAACATCAGCGGCGATCCGGCCATGGCCTGTATCGCCTGCGCGGTCTGCGCTGGCAGGTTGCCGAAGGTCATCACCCAGCCCAGCAGTTGCGCCCCCGCGACCAGATAAAGCACCGCGCCCGAGGTCAGCGCCGTCCGTGCCAGCGCCGCGGGCAGATCGGCCAGCGTCAGTTCGCGGTAGCAGAACCGCCCGACCAGGATTGCCGCCAGCGAGGCCATCGCCGCCGCCTCGGTCGGCGTGGCGATGCCGCCAAGGATGGTGCCCACGGCGACCAGAGGCACCAGCAGCGCGGGCAGGGCGTCGATCCCGGCCGACAGCCGCGCACGCAGGTCCTGCCGGGCAACCACCGGCAGGTTGTGCCGCCAGCCCAGCCAGCCGATCACCCCGGCGAAGGCCAGCGTCAGCGCCAGCCCGGGCAGCACCGCCGCCTTGAAGATGTCCGCCACCGGAAGCTGCGCCACCGCGGCGAAGACGATCAGGTTCATCGAGGGGGGCAGCACCGGCGCCAACAGCCCTCCCGCCGCCGTCACCGCGGTCGACAGGTCGCGCGGATAACCCGCGCGCTCCATCTCGGGTACAGCCAGCCGCGACATCACTGTCAGTTGGGCCACGGTGGAGCCAAGGACCGAGGCCATCATCAGGTTGGCCGACAGGTTCACATAGGCCAGCCCCGCCCGCACCGGCAGCATCAGCGCCATTGCCAGCCCCAGAAGCCGCCGCCCGATGCCGCCCGCGCCCATCAACTCGCCCAGCAGGATGAACAGCGGCAGCGCCAGCAGGCTGTAGCTTTCGATCCCGGCGAAAAGCTGCTGCGGCAGGCCCTGAAGCAGCACCGTATCGCCGCTTTCGACGATCAGGATCAGCGCACAGGCGATCAGGATGAAGCTGATCGGCGCCCCCACCGCCAGCAGGGTGCCGAAGGACAGGCCTGCGATCATGGCGCACAGCCCCGCAGGCGGGCCAGGTCCGCGGCGATGGTGGCAAGGGTGTGGATGCTGGCGGTAAGCACCGTTACCGGCATCACCAGCCAGAACCAGATCTTGCGCAGCCCCAGCGTCAGCGTCGGATCCGTGTAGATGAAGTTGAAGCTTTCCCGCGCCAGCGCCTCGCCCGATCCGGCGCGGATCAGCCCCGGCAGGTCCAGCCAGCGCCAGGTCACCATTGCCATCGCGGCCAGGAACAGCATGACCAGCAGGTCGGTCCCCAGGGCCAGCCGGGCGGCGGAGCGGGGCGACAGGGTTTCAGGCAAGAGGCCCATGACCATGTGGCCCTTGACCGCCACGGCGGCCGAGCCGCCGATGAAGGCCAGCCAGACCATCAGATGCACCGCCAGTTCATCGGTCCAGATCAGCGGCCGCCCGAAGCCGCGCGAGGCGGCATTGGCCAGCATCAGGACGAAGATCGCCGCGACGAGAACGGCGCCGACGGCGATTTCCACCCGTGCCAGCCCGCGGCTCAGCCGGGCGAGGCGGCCCTGTCCGGCGGGCAGCCGCAGCACCATGCCATCCTGCATCGTGGCCGGTTCCGGGGTGCTTTCAATGCGCATCGCCGATTTCCCCGTCGATCTGGATCATCAGGTCGCCGCGCGAGCCGCGCTCGATCCGGGCCGCCACGCCATAGACCTCGGCCAGCATCGCCGGGGTCAGCACCTCGGCCGGTGCGCCGAAACTGTGCAGCCGGTGGCCGTGCAGCACGGCGATCCGGTCGGCCCAGCGGGCGGCCAGCGTCAGGTCGTGCAGCACCGCCAGCACAACCCGTCCCTCGGCCGCGATCCGCCGCAGCTCGGCCAGCAGCCGGACCTGCCGGGCAAGGTCCAGCGCGCTGGTCGGCTCGTCCAGCAGCAGAAGCCGCGGGTCGCGCACGATGGCCTGCGCCAGCCCCACCATCTGCCGCTGCCCGCCCGATAGCTGGTCCAGCGGCTCCAGCGCCAGGGCGCCGATCCCCAGCCGCTCCAGCACCCCAATGGCGGCGGTCTCGATCCCCTGCGCGGGGGTATCGGCGCCCCCGGCGCGCAGGGCGGCGATCACGGTTTCCAGCACGACCAGACCGGCCCCGCCGGGCAGGCTTTGCGGCATGAAGCCGACCAGCTTCGACCGTTGCGCGGACCCGATGCCCGCCAGATCCACGTCCCCCAGCCGGATCTGCCCGCGATAGGGCGCCAACTGGGCGATGGCGCGCAGCAGGGTGGACTTGCCCGCGGCATTCGGCCCGGCGATCACCGTCACCTCGCCGGGGGCAAGGTCGGGCAGGCTCAGCCCGGACAGGACCTTGCGCGCGCCGTAGGCGACCGAGACGGAACCGACGGAAAGCCCGCTCATGCCCGCCGCCTTCCGCGCAGGATCAGCCAGAAAAACACCGGCAGCCCGATCAGCGAGGTGACCAGCCCCACCGGCAACAGCACCCCCGGCACCAGAAGCTTGGAGGCGACCGAGGCCAGCGACATCAGCACCGCCCCGGTCAGCAGGCTGGCGGGCAGGAAGAAGCGGTGTTCCTCGCCCACGATCATCCGCGCCATATGCGGCCCGGCCAGTCCGACGAACCCGATCACGCCGACCATCGACACCGCAGCCGCCGCGAGCAGGCTTACCCGCACCAGCGCCCAGCGCCGCAGCCGTTCCACATCGACGCCGAAGCTGCGCGCCTGCTCCTCGCCCAGTCGCAGCGCTGTCAGCCGCCATGCGGCGCGGAAGGCGAAGGGCGCCGTCACCGCCAGCACCAGCGCCATCAGCACCAGCCCGCCCCAGCGGACGGCGGCAAGGCTGCCCATGGTCCAGAACACCAACTGCTGCAGGGCATCCGCCGAGGCGATGAACTGCAGGAGCGAGACGAAGGCCCCTGCGGTGAAGTTCAGCGCGATGCCGAACAGGATCAGCACCTCGGATCCGCCGCCGCGGATCCGCGACATCAGTTGCAGCAGGCCCAGCGCGCCCAGTGCGAAGACGAAGGCATTGACCGAGACGCTCCATTCCGGTGGCAGGAAGGGCAGTTTCAGCCCCAGGATGATCGCCGTCGCCGCCCCCAGCGCGGCGGCGGCCGAGACGCCCAGGGTGAAGGGCTCGGCCAGCGGGTTCTCCAATACGGTCTGCATCTCGGCCCCGGCCAGTGCCAGCGCCGCGCCGACCAGCAGCGCCATCAGCGCCACGGGCAGCCGGACCTCCCAGACGATCACCGCGGTTCCGCGCGATACCTCGCCGCCTGCCAGCGCCCTCAGGGTGTCGGTCAGCGGCAGGCCCGAGGGGCCGGTGACCAGATCGACCAGCCCCGCCAGCAGTGCCGCGACGGCCAGCGCCGCGACCAGAAGGGCGCGTCGGCGGTTGCGCCGGCGATAGAGGATCAGAGTGGTGTCGGTGGATGTCATCGGTTCAGGGCTCTGCCCCGATCCACCAGGTGCCGGGCACCGAGACCGGCAGGAAGCGGCGGTCGATCTCGTCCAGCGTCGCCTGCGGGTCCAGATCAGCGAAGATCTCGGGGTGGAAGGTCTTCGCCAGATGCTCGATCAGCGCGATATGGGCGGGCGTGTCGTTGAAAAGATGCCAGACCCCGTCGGCATGGCCGCTTTCCACCGCCCTCAGCGAGGCAAGGCCCGGCTCCGCGACCAGCGCGTCGAAACTGGCCTGCGCCTCTTCGCGGCCGATGCCGGTGCCCAGCACCAGCCCGCCGCGCGCCGCCATGTGGCGGCCACCGGTGGCGATGTAGAAATCGGGATCGGCGGCGATCACGAATTCGAGGCTGACCTTGCCCAGCACCGCATCCACCACCTCGGCGCCGATGTTGCGGCCGCCCGCCGTCTGGATGAAATCGGCGAAGACCCCGCCGCCCACCGTGGCGCAGCAGTCACCCGGCGCGGCATGGGCATGGAAGAACACCCGCGGCCGCGGAATCGACGGATCGGCCAGCCGGTCGCGGATGCGCTGCAGGCGGCTGTCGTAGAAGGCGGCGAAGTCCTCGGCCCGGTCCCCGGTTCCGGTCAGCGTGCCGAGGATGCGCAGGCTGGGGATCGAGTTTTCCAGCGGATGCGAAAAGAAATCGACATAGACCACCGGAATCCCCGCGGCCTCGATCTGCTCCCTCGCGCGTTCCATCCCGGCATCGGCGTGGTCCATCAGCGACAGCACCACCAGATCGGGCTGCAGCGCGATCACGGTTTCGGCCGAGATGTCGTGGTTGCCCGCCCCGACCGGGGTGATGGCGTCGATGGCGGGAAAGCGGGAGCGATAGGCATCCAGCGTCGGCGGGTCCATCGCCTTGTCCTGCCGCCACCCCGCCACCAGCGCCACCGGATTCTCCGCCAGCAGCGCCAGCACAGCCAGATGCCGCGCCTCGCCAAGGATCAGCCGCTGCGCCGGGGCCTCCAGCACCACCTCGCGGCCGGTGATGTCGGTCACGCGGATCTCGGCCAGTGCGGGAAGCGCCGGCAGGGCCAGCGCCAAGGCAAGGACGATACGGCGGAGGGGGAAGGGGACGGACATGGCAACAGCCTGCAAATGGGGCAGGGGCGGAAACCGCCCCCGCCCGGACGGATCAGTTGCCGGTGGCGGGCACGATCTTCCAGATGCGGTCGCCATCGGGATCGTCCTCTCCCCGCGACTTGTTCACCGCCCAGACATTGCCCTTGCCATCGGCGCGCAACTGGTTCGGCAGGTTTCCTGCATCGAGGTTGGCGACGATCTTGCCCGAGGTATCGACCACCGTGATGGTGCCCGAGCCGCGGTTGGCGACAAAGGCGGTGCGGCTGACCGGCTCGAAGGCCACGTTCAGCGCACCGGCGCCGGTTTCCACGTCATGCAGGACGGTGCCGTCCTCGGCCTTGACGATCAGCAGGTTATCGGTCGCCTGCGAGGCGACGAAGATCAGCCCTTCGACCGGATCGTAGGCCACGCCCGAAGCCGATTTCGCACCGGGCAGCGGCACGACCTTGACCTCCCCCGTGGCAAGATCGACCAGCGCCGCCTCGTCGGTGCTGAGACTGACAGTCACCAGCTTGCCGCCCTTGGCGTCGAGGTCCAGCGACATGACCGAGAATTCGCCGCCGCGCTTGCCCGATTCGATCACGATCGGTTCAAGCTGCTCCAGCGTCCCGGTGTCGAAGACCTCGATATTGCCGGTGCCGGTGGCGCTGGCATAGGCGCGGCCGTTGGCCTCGTCCACCACCACGTCGCGGGAATGCTGCACGGCACCCGGATCGAACTGCTTGACCAGCGAAAGGTCGGCCTGGGCATAGACCGCGATGGTGTTCTGGCGGGTATTCGTCACCCAGACATTGCCGTTCGCATCATCGACCGCCACGCCATAGGCGGCAAAGACGCCGCCGTCCGCGCCGTCCTCGCGCGGGGGGGCGGCGGACGGGCTGGCCTGCGCCACTACGGCCAGCGTCGCCGGGTCGACTTTCGTCACTGTCGATTCCCCGACCGGCGGGCGGCCCACGGCAGAGGTGACGAAGACGGCGTCATTGGCGGGGCTGTAGATCACCTGATACAGGCCACGTGTCACCTTTTCGCTGGTGATCGTGTAGTTCTCGGCGCCGGACAGCGGCACCACCGGAGAGATCTTCAGGTCGGCCACCGTCGCCGCCGCCGGTTTCTCGCCGATCACCACGATCGGCTGCAGCCCGGTCAGCGCTTCGGCGTCGATATCGATCTCGAAGCTGAACTTGCCCTCGGCATCCACCACCAGCGGCCCCTCGGGGTTCAGCACCGTGGTGCCGCGCATCAGGGTGATTTCCTGCCCGGGCACCAGCCGTTCACCGGAAACCACGGCCTTGCTGCCTGCAACGGCTGCCGCGCCCTGCCCGGCGGCGCCGGCCCGGACCGAACCGACGAACCCGTCCGAGCTTGCCGTGAAAAGCGTGTCTGCCGCTGCGGGCAGGGTGGCCAGCGACAGTGCGATGGCGGTAGCCCCCAGGATCGAGGCAAGGCGGGAACCTGTGTGATGGATCATGGTGATCTCCCAGAATGAAGGATTGACTCGGGCTTGGCCGGGGCAATCCGGTCTGGCTTCAATCAGTCGAGGTCCTATAATGTTGATCAGATTTGTCAACCAATCAGGCTGCCGAGAATTTGGCGGCCAGGAGTAGGCTGTTATGACCGAAACCGGACGGGTCGGGCCCGACCATGCGCGCAGGGCGGCCAGCCTTGCGATTTTCGACCACGCGCTGGCCAGCCACAGCCTGTCACAGAAAGTTGTCCCCGCCGGACCCGGCCACCGGCTGTTCCTTGCCGTGCCGCGGGAAAAGGCGCCGCCCGGTGGCTGGCCGATTCTCTATCTGCTGGACGGCAATGCGGCCTTCGACTTCCTGACGCCCGGCCATCTGGCCATGGTGCCGGGTCTGGTGCTGGCAGGTGTCGGCTATGACACCGACCGCCAGTTCGCGCGTGAGCGGCGGACGCTGGATTTCACCCCTCCCGACGGCCCCGGAGACGGCATCAGGCCCGATCCGGTGCATCCCGGCCGGATGGCGGGCGGGGCGGCGCAGTTCCTCGACCGGCTGACTGGCCCGCTGCGCGCGGCTGCGGAAGAGGGGATCGCGGTCGATCCCGCGCGGCGCACCCTCTGGGGCCATTCCTTCGGCGGGCTCTTCACCCTTTACGCCATGCTCATGCGCCCCGGGGCCTTCAACCGTCATGCCGTCATCAGCCCGTCGATCTGGTGGGACGAGCCGCTGATCCGCCGCATCGCTGCCGAGGCTCCCGTGACCCGCGACCCGCCGCCGCTTCTGGTGGCGCTTGGCGACCGCGAGAAACGCTCGGGTAGCGACGGGCCGCCGCCGGACGGCCCGGCCCCGGCGACGATGTCCTTCGTCGCCGACCTGGCCCGCCATCCGGGTTTCGCGCCGCAGGTCCATGTCCTGCCCGGGCATGTCCATATCGAGACGCTGGCGGGATCCTTCCCGCTGGCCTTTCCCTTCGCCGCCGCCTGAGCCTCAGCCCATCCGTTGCGCCAGCAGCGGCGCGATCAGGGCCACCGCCGCGGGAGAGGTCATTTGCGGATGCAGGAAGGGCACCGCAAGCTCTTCCACGCTGTCGGCATGGGGCGCCCACATCGCGGCGGAAAGCGCGCGGTCGCGGTGGTCCAGCCCGGCGCGGATATGGGTCAGGCGGCCCGGGTAGCGGCGATGGAAATGCCCCCGCACCAGCCGGTTGGTGTCGGTCACCACCCGCACTACCCCGTCGAGCAGCGCTTCGGGCAGCGCGCCCATGGCGGTGTCGCCCGCGCGCAGGAAGGCCACCACCTTGGCGCGGGTATCGAGGTCACGGTGCGCTTCGGGGTCATGGCCCGCGATGGCCAGAAGCGCCCGCAGCGCCGCCACCGGGTCGGGTTCGGGCTCGGCCCGCCAGGCCTCGGCGGGGTAGCTGTCCAGAAGTGCGGCCAGGCCGGCCTCGCGTCCCATCGCCGTCAGTTCCACGGCGACGGCCTGCACCAAAATGCCGCCCACCGACCAGCCTGCCAGATGCACCGGCCCGTCCGGGGCGGTCCCGACCACGCGGGCGGCATAGTCCTGCGCCAACACCTGCAGGCTGCCGGGCAGCAGCGCATCGGCGGCAAGGCCCGGATGCTGCAGCCCCCAGACCCGCCTTGCGCCGCCCAGGGCCCGCGCCAGCCCGCGATAACCCCAGGCCAGTCCACCCGCGGGATGGATCAGGAACAAGGGCGGTGCAGCCGGATCGCCCTCGGCCAACAGCAACACCGGCCCCGCGCCATCGGTGGGCGCGGCTCTGGCGGCCAGCCGCGCCGCCAGATGCTCCAGCACCGGCGTCTCGAAGATCGCGCCCAGCCCGGGGTCGTGCCCGGTCTCCTGCGCGATCCGCAGCCCCAACCGCACCGCCGACAGGGAATCGCCGCCCAAGCCGAAGAAATCCGCCTCGGCGGGGGGTGGTGCGTCCAGATGCAGCACTTCGGCGTAAAGCCGTGCCAGCAGCCGTTCCCCGGCGCTGTCGGCGGGCCTGCCGCTGGCCCGGAACTCCGGGGCGGGCAGCGCCTTTCGGTCCAGCTTGCCGTTCGTCGTTACCGGCAGCGCGGGCAGAACCACCTCTGCCGCCGGGACCATGTAGGCGGGCAGCACCGCCGCCAGCCGCGCCGCCAGCGCGCCCGGTTGATGATCGTCCGCCGGGACCAGATAGGCGACCAGCCGCTTTTCGCCCGCATGATCCTCGCGCGCCAGCACCACGCATTCGCGGGCAAGGCCGGTCGCCATGATCGCGGCCTCGATCTCGCCCAGTTCGATCCGCAGCCCGCGGATCTTCACCTGATGGTCCAGGCGGCCGAGATAGACCACCGCCCCGTCCGGCCGCAGCCGCGCCAGGTCGCCGGTATCGTAGAGCCGTTCGCCCGGCCGCGCCGGATCGGCGACGAAGCGGGCCGCCGTCAGGTCGTCGCGGCCAAGGTAGCCCCGCGCCAACTGCACCCCGCCGAGGAAAAGCCGCCCCGGCAGGCCGGGGGGCAGGGGCCGCATCCTGTCGTCCAGCACCTCCAGCCGGGTGTTCCACACCGGCCAGCCGATCGGCAGCGGGCTGGAACGGTCGTCCGGCCCGGCCTCCCAGAAGCTGACATCCACGGCCGCCTCGGTCGGGCCGTAAAGGTTGTGCAGCGCGCCCCGGATGCGGGTATGGAAGCGGTCGCGCAGGTCCGCCGTCAGCTCCTCGCCGGAACAGAAGACATGGGCGATCTCCAGCCCTTCGGACTCGGGCGAGGCAAGGAAGGCCGACAGCATCGAGGGCACGAAATGCAGCGTGGTGATCGCATGATGGCGGATCAGCCCGGCCAGCGCCGCCGGGTCGCGGTGCGCGCCGGGCGGCGCCATCACCAGCTCGGCACCCGACAGGAAGGGCAGGAAGAACTCCCAGACCGAGACGTCGAAGGTGGCGGGGGTCTTCTGCAGGATGCGGTCGCCGGGGCCGATGCGGTAATGGTCGCGCATCCACCACAGCCGGTTGACGATGGCGCGCTGCTCGATCACCACACCCTTCGGCTCTCCGGTGGAGCCGGAGGTGTAGATGACATAGGCCATGTCATCGGGGCCTGGCCCGGTGGCGGGGGCTGCGCCGTCCATGGGCCAGTCGCCGGGCAGGAAGGCGGGGGCATCCGCCGGGAAGCGGTCCAGCAGGTCGGCTGACGTCAGCAGGACCAGCGGCTGCGCCATGGCAAGGATACGGGCCAGCCGCTCGGGGGGGTGGTCGGGGTCCAGCGGGAGATAGGCCGCACCGGCGCGCATCGCGGCCAGCAGGGCGACAGGTAGATCCAGCCCACGCTCCAGTGCGACGGCGACGATCTTGCCCGGCCCGGCCCCCCGCGCCGCCAGCGCCCCGGCCAGCGCGGCAGAGCGGCGGTCGACTTCGGCACGGCTGAGTGTGGTTCCGCCATAGGTCAGCGCCGGGGCGCCGGGCTGTGCCGCCAGCTTTTCGGCGATCATCTCGACCAGTGTCGTCTTGGGCAGCGGATGCACGGCCACCGCTGCCAGCGCCGCCTGCGCGGCGATGTCGGCGGGCGAGGCGATCGGCACCTCGGCCAGCCGCCCGGCGGCCAGTGCGGCGTGCAGGAAAGCCGCCAGCCGGGCGGAATGCGCCGCCACCTCTGCGGCCGGGTAAAGCGCGGGATTGGCGTCGGTCTCGAACAGCAGGCCTGCCTGCGGGTCGCCGCGGAAGGTGAAGGTCAGGTCGTCCACCGCCCCGGCGCCAAGGATGTGCAGCCGCACCTCCAGCCCCGGGAAGACCGGAGGCCGGTCGAAGGGCTGCACGTTCACCAGCGGCCCGTAAAGCCGCCGGGTGCCGCCGACCAGCCCCAGGTCGCGGCGGAGTTGCTCGGACCGGTAAAGCCCGTGCCGCCGCGCCTCGCGCATCTTCGCCGCGGCCGCGCGCAGCCAGTCGGCCAGCAGGGCGTCCTCGTCCGGGCGCAGATGCAGCGGCAGGACGTTCATCGCCATGCAGGGCAGCCGGGCGATCCGGCGGCCCATCCGTGCCATGAAGGGCATGCCGATCACCGTCTCGCCGCCGGACCAGCGCGCCAGATACGCCGCGGTCAGCCCGGTCAGCACCTCGGGCCAGGCGAGACCGTTCACTGCGGAAAACTCCGCCAGCCGGGCGGTCAGCGGTGCGGGCAGCCAGAGGCTTTCCCGGTGAAACATGGCACCGCTGATGGCGCGTTCGCCCGCCAGCGTGCCGGGGCTGGTGACTTCGGGCAGCCTGGCCGTTTCCGCCTTCCACCATGCGGCATCCCTTGCCCGCTGGTCCGAGATGCGCCAGACCGCGTCTTCCTCGTCCGCGCGCGACAAGGGCGGAAAGGGCAGGGGAGAGGGGCCCTGGCCGGTCAGATGGCCATAATGCTCACCGATGCGGTTGGTCAGCAGCACCATGCCATAGCCGTCGATGGCAAGGTGATGGATGCGTTCGTAAAGGAGCACCTGCCCGCCGGGCATCAGGCAGATCGCGAAAGCCGCCACCGGCCCCGAGGCCAGATCGGCGGGGCGGCCACTGTCCTCCTGCATCCAGCGCAGCGCCTCGGCCGCGGCGTCTGGATGATCCCGCAGGTCCATCTCCGTGACCGGGGGCAACACGCCCGACACCCATTGCCTCGGGCCATCCGGCGTGGCGGTGAAGCGCAGTTGCAGGGCCTCGGTCTCGGCCAGTGCCCGCGTCAGCGCCTCGCGCAGGGCGGGCAGGTCCACCGGGGCGGAAAGTTCAAGATACTGGCCGGTGTTCAGGATCGGGTTCGACGGGTCGAGCGCCTGGAAATACCACAGGCCCTCCTGCGCCTCGGTCAGCGGGCGCAGGGCGGGACCGGCGCTGCCGTCTGCCCCCATCAGGTGCCTGCCTGCGGCGCGGCGATCTCGCGCCACCAGTCGCCCAGCGTGGAATATTCGGCGAGAATGCCGAAATCGACCCTCAGCCCGGCCTGTTCCCAGCCCATCGCCAGTTGCATCAGCCGCATCGAATCCAGCCCGAGGTCGACCAGGTTGTCGTCGTCCTTGATCTCTTCCGGTTCCAGTTCGATCAGCCGCGCCACATCGGCGCGCATCCGGTCAAGCGTCAGGGTCATGAGGGTTTCCCTTCGTCCAGGTAACGCGCGCGCAGTTCGGCGCGCAATTGGTTGCGGCTGACCTTCCCCACGGCGGTGGTGGCGAATTCCGTCACGAAGACCACCTCGTCGGGCACCTTGAAGTCGGCCAGCCCGCGGCTGCGGACGAAGGCGCGGATTTCGGCCGCCTTCGGCCTGTCTCCCTGCGGCACGACGAAGGCGCAGCTGCGTTCGCCCAGGAACGGATCGGGGATCGAGACCACGGTGGCATCGAACACCGCCGGATGCGCCAGCAGGTGGTCCTCGATCTCCTCGGCCGAGATCTTCTCGCCCGCCCGGTTGATGTGGTCGCCCGCCCGGCCCTGCACCGAAAGATGGCCGCTCGGCAGCCGCCGGACGATGTCGCCGGTCCGGTAGTAGCCGTCCTCGGTGAAGCTGCGGGCATTGGCCGCCGGGTCGTCGTGATAGGCGCGGATCGTGTAGGGACCCCGGGTCAGCAGGTGACCCGGCTCGCCTTCCGGCACCGGATTCCCGGTATCGTCGAGGATCAGGATCTCGTCGTCCGGGCTGATCGGGCGGCCCTGGGTGGCGGTGATGATCGCTTCCGGCTCGTCCAGACGGGTGTAATTGACCAGTCCTTCGGCCATGCCGAACACCTGTTGCAGGGTGCAGCCCAAAGCCGGGCGCACCCGCGCTGCAGCCTCGGGGATGAACTTGGCACCGCCGACTTGAAGCACTTGCAGGCTGGAAATGTCGTGGCGTGTCTTCGGCGCGGCCTGCATCCACAGGAGTGCGAGCGGCGGCACCAGCCCGGTGATCGTCACCCCTTCCCGAGCGATCAGCGCGAAGGCGGTCTCGGGTGCCGGATTGGGGCACAGCACCACCTGTCCACCGGCGTGCAGCGTGCCGAAGATGCCCGGCGAACTCATGGTGAAGTTGTGCGCCACCGGCAATGCCGCCATGAACACCGAATCCGGCCCCAGCCCGCAGATTTCGGCGCTGGCGCGGAAGCTGTAGATATAGTCGTCATGGGTGCGCGGGATCAGCTTCGGCAGACCGGTCGATCCGCCGGAGATTTGCAGGAAGGCCACCGACTGCGGATCGGGATCGGGCGGCAGGGCGGGGCCGGGACGCAGGTCGCCGAAGGCCAGCATCCCCGGCCCGGGCTCGCCCACCACTACCAGATGCCGCAGGCCGGGCGTCTCGGCCTGCGCGGCCAAAGCCAGCGGGCGATAGTCGAAGCCCTCGTGCCGGTCGGCCTGCACCAGCGCCTTCGCCCGCGACTTGCGGGCAAGGTGGACCAGCTCCGTCTGCCGGTGCGCGGGCAGGGCGAAGACCGGCAGCAGCCCGGCCAGGAACAGTCCGAAGACGGCGGGAAAGAAGGCCGCGATGTTGGGAAGCTGCACGATCACCCGGTCGCCCGGCTCCAGCCCCAGGCCGAGGAAACCGCCGGCGGCTGCCTCGGCTCGTTCCAGCAGGTCGGCATAGGTCCAGCGCGCCGTCCCGTCGATCACCGCAAGCCGCCCGCCATGCGCCGCGGCCCGGTCGCGCAGCATCCGGCCGAAGGTCTCGCCCCGCCAGTAGCCCTTGTCCCGGTAGCGGACGGCCAACTCTTCGGGCCAGAGCTGGCGAGGCATGTCGTTGTTCTGCATGGCGGAAGTTCTCTCGGCGGCGTGGCGGGCGAAAGCGCCGACCCTGCCCGTATTATAGTTTGGTAATTTGGTCAACTTTTCGCGCATCGGGTCTGTCGGCGGTTGGAAAGGCTCATCGTCCCCGCTATTCGGGTCCGAAATCCTTCCGGGAAGCAAAGCTGATGATGACCGACGATCCGGCCCCTCGCCTGCCGTTCCGCGATACGCCGCAGGCTTATGGCCTTGTCACCCGGGCGCTGCACTGGTCCATCGCGGCGCTGATCCTGTGGCAGTTCCTGGGCATGGGGCTGCGGCTGGTTTTCGGCCGCCAGCCTTTCGTCGGTTTCTTCGTCGGAACGCACCAGCCGGTCGGGACGGTGCTTTTCCTGCTGATCGTCCTGCGCGTCCTCTGGGCCCTTGCCAACCGGCACAACCGGCCGGGGCACGGCACCGGCCCGCTTGGCCTGGCCGCCCGGGCGGGGCATGCGCTGCTTTACGCCGTCATGGCGGCGGTGCCCGCGCTTGGCCTTCTGCGGGCCTGGGGAAGCGAGCGCCCCTTCGCCCCGTTCGGCATCCCGGTCTTTCCCGGGCGCGAGGCGCCCATCGCCTGGACCCAGTCGCTGGCCGAGGCGCTGCATGGCGAACTGGCCTGGTTGCTTGGCCTGATGGTGCTTGGCCATGTCGTCATGGTCGGCCTGCATGAGGGGATGTGGCGCGACGGCACGCTGGCGCGAATGGCGGGTCGGCGGCGCAGGACCTGATCGCGGCGGCTGGGCAGATTGGTCGGAAAGGCGAAAGCCGTTACCGATGGATTCTGCTGCCTGGCATTCCCTGCTTGGTACTGTCGCCTTGGGGCAACACAGCGGTCATAATTGACGCCCGCAAGAAACGGAATACCCGGCTTGCGACATATTGCGACAAAAAAACTCAGGTAACTGGATTGCATTCCGGATGCGATCACAGTTGATTGCCGGCAATCGCCAGCCTTGCGCCCGCCAAAATTTCAGAACTCAGTAGGAGTAATCGGATGGCGCATCCCGCCTCTCGGCTTGCCTCGGGCACGGCCCTTTCCCTCTTGATGTCATTCGGCCTGTTCTCCTCGCCGGTGCTCGCTCAGAGCACCCAGGACGAGAAGGATTCGACATTCCTCGGCACGATCATCATTTCCGCCGAAGAGCAGATCAAGCAGGCGCTCGGTGTGTCGCAGATCAGCGAAGAGGACATGGCGAAAAGCCCGGTCGTGAACGACGTGGCCGAGATCATCCGCAAGATGCCGGGTGTCAACCTGACGGGCACAACCTCGACCGGCCAGCGTGGCAACAACCGCCAGATCGACATTCGGGGCATGGGCCCGGAGAACACGCTGATCCTGATCGACGGCAAGCCGGTGATGTCGCGCAACTCGGTCAAGATGGGGCGGGGCGGCGAACGCGACACCCGCGGCGATTCCAACTGGGTCCCGGCCGAGTTGATCGAACGGATCGAGGTCATCCGCGGCCCGGCGGCGGCGCGCTACGGCTCGGGCGCCTCGGGCGGCGTGGTCAATATCATCACCAAGCGCCCCGAGACGACCACGGGCCAGGTCGGCCTGTCGTTCAACATCCCGGACGGAGATGACGAAGGCGGGTCGAAGCGGGCGAACTTCATGTTCGCCACGCCGCTGAACGAAAGGCTGACCTTCCGGGTTTACGGCAACTACAACAAGTCGGACCCGGATGCGCTGGACATCAACGACGAGGCCGAGGCCGAGGCGGGCGGCACCACCCCGCTGGCGGGCCGCGAGGGCGTGGTGAACAAGGACATCAGTGGGCTGCTGTCCTGGAAAGTTTCAGACACCCACACGCTCGACTTCGAACTGGGCTTCTCGCGGCAGGGCAATGTCTATGCCGGAGATACCCAGCTTGGCAGCATCGGCGCCGTTCCCGCCTCGCTCTGGGGCGAAGAGACCAACCGGCTTTACCGCCGGACCTTCGGGCTGACCCATCGCGGCGAGTATGATTTCGGGGAATCGCACAGCTACCTGCAGTTCGAGCAGACCGACAACACAAGGCTTTGCGAAGGCGCCGCTGGCGCCGTCGAAGGCGCGATCAACAATTGTGTCGATACCGATGGCGACGGCACTGCCGATGCCCCCGGCTTCAGGACCATCGAACTGCTGAACGTCAGCGCCAAGACCGAATGGGTCCTGCCGCTGATGCTGGGCGGCAAGAACTCGGCCCTGACCCTGGGCGCCGAATATCGCGGAGAGTTCATGAACGATCCGGTGTCGATCGGGATCGCACTTCCCCCGGACATCACCGATCCCGACCTCATCAACGATCCCAGCCAGCGCAACCCCAAGACCGACCAGCAGATGCTGGGTCTTTATGCCGAGGCGAACATCGAATGGTCCGAGGCGCTGACCCTGACCCCGGCTCTGCGCTACGACTACAGCGACGATTTCGGTTCCAACCTGTCGCCCAGCCTGAACGCCGAATATATATTCAACGAAAACTGGACGATGAAGGCAGGGGTCGCGCGGGCCTTCAAGGCGCCGAACCTGTTCCAGCTGAACCCGGGCTATGTCTACACCACCATGGGTAATGGCTGCCCCGTCGTGAACGGCGTGCGGCTTTCCGGCCCCTGCTACGTGATCGGCAACCCCGATCTCGAAGCCGAGATCAGCGTGAACACCGAGATCGGCGTCGCCTATCGTGACGATAGCGACCTGAACTTCTCGTTCACCTGGTTCCACAACGACTACAAGAACAAGATCCAGTCGGGCCAGATCCAGGAAAACCCCTTGGCCACCACCAACCGCCTGTTCCGCTGGGAGAACACCGGCCCCGCGGTCATCGAGGGGATCGAGGGTAACTTCAGCAGGCCGTTGGGCGAGCAATTCGCGCTGAACGCCAATTTCACCTATATGCTGGAAACCGAGATCAAGGCCACGGGCCAGCCGCTCAGCCTGGTGCCGGACTACACGATCAACGCCTCGCTGGACTGGCAGGCGCGCGACGACCTGCTCTTCACCCTCTCGGCAACCCACTACGGCCCGATCCCGGTGAACATGGTCAGCAGCATCACCGACGAGGATCTGACCAACGGCGGCACCGTCACGCTGGACGAGCGCGGCTCCTATACGCTGTTCAACGTGAACATGAAATGGGACATCAACGACACCGCCTATGTCACTGCAGGGGTGACCAACCTGTTCGACAAGCAGCTTTTCCGCACTGACACCAGCGGCGGCGGCAACACCTACAACGAACCGGGCCGCGCCTTCCACATCGGCCTGAACAAGACGTTCTGATACGGGCGAAGCTGACCGGCGTCACCCGGATTCCCCGGCCGGGTGACGTTCCCCTTTCCCAGCGGAGGATCGGATGCAACCGAAGGAGCAGCTGCGGCGATCCGCCCCGGGCTATCTGGCCGAGGTGGCGTATCCGGCGTTCTTTCACCGCGAACAGGCGCCGTCCTGGCTGTCCTCCGTCGCGGCGGCACTCGGCCGCCGGGGGCCGGGCAGTGCCGCGGCGCGCTGGTGCGAGATCGGCTGCGGGCAGGGCTTCGGCGCCACGCTGCTGGCTGCGGTGTACCCCGGCATCGACTTCACCGCCATTGACCTGAACCCCGATCACATGGAAATCGCCCGCAGCCGCGCCGAGAGCGCCGGACTTCGGAACATCCGCTTCCTCTGTGCCGATATCCGGGACGAGGGGATCGCCTCCGGTCCGTTCGATTTCATTGCCTGCCATGGCGTCCTGTCGTGGGTGGAGGCGGATGTGCGCCGCGCCATCGCCGGTTTCATCGGCCGCCACCTGGCGCCCGAGGGCCTTGCCGCCCTCGAATACATGAGCGAGCCGGGCGGCAGCGCCTTCCGAGCCTTCCATTCGGTCTTCCGCGCGGTTGCCGGCCGGCCGGACCCGGTGGCCGAGGGGCTGGCCCTGCTGGTGGCGATGCGCAAGGCTGGGGCCGGGTTCTTCCAGTTGCATCCCCATGCGGCGGACACGCTGGAGAATCTGCTGAACGCGCCGCCCGCCTATGTCGCGCATGAATATCTGAACAGTGTTTTCCAGCCGTTGGCCTTCCGGGAGGTGCAGTCGCTGCTGGCCGAGGCCGGGCTGGACTGGCTGGGCAGCGCCACCCCGGCCGAGAACATCGACGCCTTCTCTCTGCCGTCGGAGGCGGCAAAGGTCGTTGCGCCCCTGCGTGACGTGACCTTGCGCGAGACGCTGAAGGACCTCGCCCGCAACCAGGCGCTGCGCTACGATCTTTTCGCCCGTCCTGCCGCGCCCGTCGGCGACGCGGCGCATCTGGCGCTGCTGCGGGTGGGGGAATGGGCGCTGCTGCCCGGTGCTCCTGCCTCCGATGGGCTGCGGTTCAGCACCCGCATCGGCATGGTCGATGCCGACCCCGGCCTGTTCGGCCCGCTGATCGAGGCCCTGGGGCAGGGCCCCGCCAGCTTTGCCGCGCTGGAAAGGATCGCGCCCTTCGCCGGGCGGCCGGGACTCTTGAACCAGGTGCTGCAGGTTGGCCTCTGGGCGGGAATCGTCCACCCGCTGGTCCCGGTCACCGATCCTGAACCGGCCACGCGGCTGAACCGCCTGCTGCTGGAGGCTGCGGCCGGTGGCGGCGAGGTGCCCGCCCTGGCTGTGCCTGGCCTGGGGACGGGCTTGCCGGTGAGCCGCGAAACGCTGGATGCGCTGCATCGCGGCAGCGGCGACCCGCTTCTGCGCAGCTTCCTCTGGCTTTGAAGCCCGTGGCCAAGGATGCACCGATGAAACAGTTGAACCGCCGAGCCCTGCTTTCGGCCCTGTCGGCCTTCTGCCTGGCGCCTGCCGCCTTCGGGCAGGAGCGCGGCAGCAAGGTGCCGGACTACCGGATCTTCGATACGCCTCCCGGAACCCATGTCCTTTCGCGCCACGACATCACGGTTGAAGGGCACGGGTATCGCCTGTTCCTGGCGGTCCCGGCGGCTGACCCTCCGGCCGGCGGCTGGCCTTCCCTGTGGATGCTGGATGGCAACGCGGTCTTCGACCGGATCACGGCGAAGGATCTGGAAGGGCACGCGGGGTTGGTGATCGTCGGCATCGGCTCTCCGGTGGAGCGGCTATTCGACACCACCGCGCGGGCGCTGGACTATACCCCCGCCAGCCTGATCCCGGACCCCGAAGGGGGCAGGGGCCGCAAGACCGGCGGCGCCGATGCCTTCCGCGCCCGGCTGATCGGGCCGCTGCGCGCATCGGTGGAGGAGCTGGCCCGCCTTGATCCGGTGCGGCGGGTGCTCTGGGGCCATTCCTACGGCGGGCTTTTCACCCTGCATTGCCTGCTGTCCGAACCGGAGGCCTTTGCAGGCTGGGCGCCCACCAGCCCATCCAGCGGTTTCGGGGGCGGTGTCTTGCGCGATTTGCTGGCCAGGGCGCCGCATCTGCCGCCGGGCCGCATCGCCCCCTTGCGGATCATGCTGGGCGACAGCGAGCATCGGCGGGGAACCGAGGCACCGGCCCAACCGAGACCATCGCCGGAGACCATCGCATTGGCGGAACTTTTGGCCCTGCGCGAAGACCTGGACGTCGAGGTGACCGTTCTCGAAGGGCTTGGCCACGGCCAGACTTTCGCCGCCTCCTTCGCGCGGGCCATGGAACTGGCGTCCGGCATCTGACCGGCCCGATATCCGCATCGGATGTAAAGGGTGCTTGACATATCTCGCTGATAACTCCCATGTAAAGTAAACTTTACATGGAGGCGCTGCATGAGACGGAATCTCATCCTCTTCTCGACCGGACTGGCGACCTATGCCGCCGTGCTGATCCTGTCCCAGAAAATCCTGGCTGCCGGTGTCGAAAGCGAGACGGCACGCATCGCGCTGCTGCTTTCGCCGATGCTCCCCGCGGTCCTCATCTGCGGTGTCGTCATCCGGAGCATCCGCCAGCTGGATGAGTTGCAGCGCAGGCTACAACTGGAGGCCCTGGCCCTGGCTTTCGCCGGAACGGCGCTGATCACCTTCGGCTATGGCTTCCTTGAAGACGCCGGATTGCCCAGGCTGTCGATGTTCGTGGTCTGGCCCCTGATGGCGGTGTTGTGGCTCGTCGGCGGTCTTGCCGGGAGGATGCGCTACAGATGAACAATTGCATTCAGGAGCTGCGCCAGGGGCAGGGCTGGTCGCAGGCCGATCTGGCCTCGCGCCTCGGGGTGTCACGGCAGACGGTCAATGCCCTGGAACGCGGCCGCTATGATCCGAGCCTGCCGCTTGCCTTCGCCATCGCACGGCTTTTCGGCCGGACGATCGAAGAGATTTTCCAGCCCGGTCCGGGCTGAGGGGATGGGCATCCAGGGCAGAATGTTCCGTATCGCAGCGGTGGGCCAATGTCGCAATCGAGATACCGATGCCAGCGAAGTCCTCATAGTTCGATCCGGATGCTGGAGATGAACGTCCAAGGGCGTCACCGTCGTGTCGAGTGCGGGTTTCTGCCGGCCAAGGGGTGAGAAGATACTTTGCCCCTTTTAGCCGAGATTGGCGTGAACTCGAAAAGAGGCCATGTCCGAATAGCCGCTGTGTCCTTAACGTTCCCTTGTAGAACTTCCACTGCCTGATCTTGAAGTTAGTGGGCGATAAGCATCTGATTTATTTGAAAAGCCCTCCCCACTTCCGCGAATGAAACGTACCATTCTTCATGCCTGAACCGTGCAGGGTTTGCCGGAGCCGGCTTCTGCCTGCCGCTCGCTGTAGCGAATGAACAGACATTGCGAGCCCTGTCGCTATGGCGGACCAGCCCCATGCCCTTGGCCGGGCGCCGATCATGCATCGCCTGCTCCAGGGCATCGAGCACGAGACCCGCATGAACTGCAGTGCGGGCACGCCAGCCGACGATCTTGCGGCCATAGCTGCTACTCGATCACCAAGAAGGCAGCATCCGTTTTGCGCCCCCATCTCGGTCATCCGAACAGTCGCAATGCAATCCCAAAACCGCTGGTCAGCCCGGCTGGATGTCGTGATGCGGCACTCCTGGAAGTGGCCACCCGAGCTGCCGATCTCGAATTGCCACCACGTCTCGTGACCCCTCGCCTAGAGAAAGTTATGTGGTGCAAAGCCTCGGGTAATAGATACCACACTCCGGGCTAACGTAGCTTGCCCAAAACCGCATCCCGGTGCCACATGGCTCACTCTGTACTGAAAGCGCACGGCATCGAGGGGCTGCACAGGCAAAGCCTGTCGAGGCAGCGATGACAGGCGATCCCGACGGACGTTTGCTCCATCGCATTCACTCCGCGGCGATGGGTGCAGCAGGAAGTCGGGCACCGTGCAGCGCACGAATGTAGTGCCGGGCGGCACTGCTGGACAAGCGCCGCGCGGTATTCAATGATATGCATCATAAAAGATGCAAACATCATCAAAGAGAGAAGATATGTCTCGAAGGCCTACCATCAGGGATGTGGCGAATCATGCAAAGCTCAGCGCGATCACTGTCGACCGGGCGCTGAACGGCCGCGAGAAGGTGCGGCCCGAGACGCTGCGGCGCATTGTCGAGGCGGCAAAGGCGGTGGGCTATCACGGCGCGCCGCTGGCCGAGGCGCGCCTGCGCGAGGACCTGCCGGAATGTCGTCTCGGCGTTCTGTTGCTCGACGGGCCCCATGCCTCGTTCTTCCGTAGCCTCGGCGCAAGCATCGACGCGGAAATGCGAGCGATGCCGGATATGCGGGGCCGCGCGGTCATCGACTACATCGACTGGACCGACCCCGCCGCGATCGGGGCGAAGTTGCGTGAACTGGGCGGGCAGGTCGATGCCATCGCCGCCATCACCATCGACCATCCGGCCGTCACCGCCGCTGTCACCGCGCTCAAGGCGCAGGGTGTTCCGGTGTTTGCCATCCTGTCGGACTTCGCCCCGGGGATTCGCGCCAGCTACGTCGGCCTCAACAATCGCAAGGCGGGGCGCGCCGGGGCGTGGTTCGTTTCCCGGGTCGCGCGGCGGCCGGGCAAGGTCGCGGCCTTCGTCGGCAGTTCGCGCTTCCACGGTCACGAGATGCGCGAGATCGGCTTCCGAACCTTCCTGCGCGAGCGCGCGCCGGAGTTCGAGGTGATTGACACGCCAACCCTTCCGGGCGCCGAGCAGGCCGCCTATGATGCGGCGCTGGGCCTGCTGCATCGCCATCCCGACCTTGTGGCGATCAACCTGGCCGGCTTCGGCCCCGAGGGCGTCATCCACGCCTTGCGCGACAGCGGGCGTGCCGGTGAGGTGCTCTTGGTTTGCAACGAGGTCACGCCGGAATCGGCCGAGGCGCTGGCGGATGAGGTGGTCACCCTCATCATCGACACACCGGTTCCCCAGCTGTGCCGCGAACTGGTGGCATTGATCCGTGATGTGCTGCGCAACGGCGTGACCCACCCTGCCCAGCTGTTCCTGCCCTTCCACATGATGACGCCGGAAAGCCTTTAGGAAAAATACGTCACCAATGATGCAATCTGCATCAGTAATGACATGCAAGATTGACAGAAAGGGGGCAGGCCGACAGACAATCGCGGCATTGCGGAGCCTGCTGCTGCGGCGGGGTCTCGGAGGACGCGATGAACTTACAGGATGCAACCGGCCACGAGCCGGGCACTCCGGCGGTGCCGGGGGCGGGAGAGGATTTGCGCGATGCGCCGTTCCTGGTGCTGGAAGGGATTTCGAAATCCTTCGGCAGCGTTCATGTGCTGCGTGACATCTCGCTTGACCTGCGCCGCGGCGAAGTCCTGGCGCTGCTGGGTGAGAACGGTGCGGGCAAATCCACCCTGAAGAACATCCTCTCAGGCCTGATGGCGCCGAGCAGCGGCACGATCACCGTCGCCGCAGAGGCGCATGCGGCGCTTTCGCCCGCCGATGTCGACAGGCTCGGCTTCGGGACGATCCATCAGGAGCTCAGCCTGTTCGACAATCTGAGCGTCGCCGAGAACATCCATATGCCGCATCTGGTCGAGTGGCGCGGTCTCGTGGACTGGCGCGCGCTGACGGAAGGCGCCCGCATGGTGCTTCATGGCGAATTGGGCACCCGGATCGACCCTGCCGTCCCGGCGGGAGCCTTGTCGCTGGGCGAGCGGCAGATGGTGGAGATCGGCAAGGCGATCCGGCGCGCCCAGAACCTGTTGATCTTCGACGAGCCGACGACCTGCCTCAGCCTGCCCGAGCGGGAGAGGCTGTTCTCCGTGGTGCGGCAGCTCCGCGACCGGGGCTATGCGATCATCTACATCACGCATTTCCTCGAAGAGGTCTTCGCCCTGGCCGACAAGGTCGTGGTCATGCGCGATGGCGTGGTCGCCGATGCAGGCCCCGCATCCGACATGTCGCGCGACCGCATCGCCCGCGCGATGGTCGGCCGCGAGATCAGCGGGCAGGAGGTTGAGCCCCCGACGCTGCCGCCGGAAGCTCCTGTCGTGTTGCAACTGCGGGAGGTCTCGGATTCCTCGCTGGTCCGGGGCGTGTCGCTGGACCTGCGCCGGGGCGAGATCCTGGGGGTTGCCGGGCTGATGGGCGCAGGCCGCAGCGAACTGGCCGAAGTCATCTGCGGCCTGCGCTCCGGCAGCGGCGAGGTCATCCTTTCGGGAACGCCCTTCGTCTCGCGGTCGCCGCGTGCTGCGATGGACCACGGCCTCGTCCTGGTGTCCGAGGACCGGCGGCAGGATCAGGCGTTCCTGAACCGCGCCGTCCGCGAGAACCTCAGCGCGCCGAACCTGTCCGCCATCGCGCATCGTCTTTCGGGCTGGCTGAACCTGCGCGCCGAGCATCGGCGGAGCCGGGAATTGATCGCTGACTACGGCGTCCAGCCGCAGCAGCCGGAAATAACCATGCTGAATCTCTCGGGCGGCAATCAGCAGAAGGCAATCATCGGCCGCTGGCTGTCGCTGGGGCCGAAGGTCGCCATCCTCGATGAGCCGACGAAAGGCATAGACATCGGCGCCCGGCAGGCCGTCCACCGGCTGGTCGCGGATTTCGCCGCCGGCGGGACAAGCTTCATCCTCATCTCGTCCGACATACCGGAACTGCTGGCGCTGTCGCACCGGATCGCGGTGCTGCACAAGGGCCGTCTCGCGGGGATGGTCGAGCGTCCCGACTTCGACGCGGGCCGTATCCTCGCAATCGCCTCCACCGGAGTTGACGTATGAGGATGACGCGCCTGCAAAGGGTCCAGTTGTTCATCCTGTGCGCCCTTCTGGGCCTTGTCTCGCTGATCTTCGCCCGGAACTCCGCGGGGTTCGCCGACTGGGGCAACATGCGCAACATCCTGCTGGACGCCTCGCCCACGGCGATTGCCGCGGTGGCCATGACCTTCGTCATCGTGACGCGCGGGATCGACCTCTCGATAGGTTCCGTCGCCAATCTGTCGGTGGCCACCGCCATCGTGCTGACCGGGACGAGCGGTGTCGGCCCACTCGCCATGGAGACCGGGCTTGCGCTTTACCCGGTGGCGCTGGTGATGGGGATGGTGCTGGGGCTCTTCAACGGTGTCTTCATCACTGTCTTCCGTATCAATCCGCTGATCGCCACCCTGGGCACGATGACCCTGTACCGCGGCATCGGCCTTCACTTGACCGAAGCCTCGCTGGTCACGGTAGAAGGCGCATCGGCGCTGCTTGGGCGGGGGCAGGTCCTCGGCCTCGGCTTGCCTGTCTGGGTGGCGCTGGCCGCCGCGCTGGCTGGCGCCCTCTTCCTGTCCCATTCGGTGCCCGGGCGGCAGATGCTGGCGCTTGGCGGTTCGCCGCGATCTGCCCGCGAGACCGGCATCCGCAGCACCCGCATCGTCCTGCTGGTCTATACCCTGGCCGGTCTGGGCGGTGCGCTGGCGGGGCTGATCGTCGTGGGCCGCGTGGGCGTGCTCAGCTCGGAGCTGGGCTACAACTTCGAGTTCACCGTCATCACCGCGGTCGTTCTCGGCGGCACCAGCCTGTTCGGAGGCAGCGGCAGTATCATCGGTTCCGTCCTCGGCGCCCTGCTGCTGACCACGATCCAGAACGGCCTGAACCTGATCGGGGCCGATCCCTATTACTACGACGTGATCCGGGGCGGCATCCTGATCGCCGCGGTCACGATGGACACGCTGGCCACGCGTTTCGCCGGGTCGCGCCGCTCTGCCGGGGCAACCTGAAACGAAGTTCGGAAGGCGCAGGAGGAAAGAACGCCGACCGATGACATGCCGCCGCTTTGGTGGCCCACAAGGAGGAACACATGCAGCATCATTCGAAACTCATTGCCGGAGCGCTGGCCGTGCTGACCGGTGCCGCCGCGCCGGTCCTGGCGCAGGAGCCGGTAATCGGTATCTCCTTCGACAAGGTCGAACCCTTCCGCGAGGCCCAGATGGCCGGCATCGACGCGGCCATCGCCAAGGTCGGCGCGGGGCAGAAGTTCGCCAATGCCGACAAGGATGCCCAGCGTCAGGCGTCGCAGGTCGACACCTTCATCTCGGAAGGCGTGTCCGCGATCATCTCGATCCCGTGGGACATCGAGGCAGCCGTGACGATGGCGCAGGTCGCCACGGCCTCGGGCGTGCCGTTCATCACCATGGACCAGGCGCCCGCCGACCTGGAGGCCGTTGCCTATCACGTCGGCGGCGATCCCTGCGCCGATGGCCGGGCCGCGGGAGAGTTCTTCGTGCAGGCGGCGAACGGCGCGCCGTTCAAGCTGCTGGAGATCCAGGGCAGCCTGTCGAACGACAACGGCATCCGCCGCTCCTCCTGCTTGAACGAGGCGCTGGCGGCGGCCTCGAACATCACCGTGGTGGCGCAGGTTCCGACCGACTGGAGCACCGAGCGGGCGATGATCGGGGCGCAGAACACGCTTCAGGAACATCCCGACCTGAACGGCATCTATGTGCCCTTCAACGACGGGCTGAACGGTGTCTTCTCGGCGCTTGATGCGCGCGGGCGGCTGAAGCCCGTCGGCGAAGACGGCCATGTCACCATCGTCTCGATCGACGGCCTGCCGCTTGGCTGCAAGGCGGTGAAGGACGGTTTCCTCGACCTCGACATCGCCACCCCGATCCCGGCCATGTCGGAGCGGGCCGTGGATGCGGCCATCCGTGCGGCCAAGGGCGAGACGATCGAGCCGCGCGCCGAATTCCTGCCGGGCGTTCCCTACGGCCGGGGCGACATCGAGGCGAAGGCCGATCTCCTCTGGGGCTGCCAGTGAAACCTGCACGGCCGGGAGATTTCTCCCGGCCGGCACATCGGGGTGACGAAGGGACGATGCGGAAGATGGCGATCTCGGACAACGGCACCGGAATAAGGGCCGCGGACCTGTGGCGGGTGCTGCTTGGCGCGCCGATGGTGCCGGTGTTGCTGCTGGCGGCGCTGTCGCTGAGCCTTGCGGTCCCGGGTCTCCTGGGCGGCGCCAACCTGCGGAACATGGCCTGGCTGTTCGGCCCGCTGCTGATCTCGGCAATCGGGATCACCTTCGTCTTCCTCATCGGCGGGATAGACCTGTCGATCGGCTCGACCCTCAGCCTTGCCACGGTGGCGACGGCGCTGGTGATGCGGGAAACCGGGGCCGTCCTGCCGGGCGTCGCGGCAGGACTGGCCGTCGGTGCGGCGGTGGGTGCGGTGAACGGCTTCGCGGTCGCCGTGCTGCGGTTCCCGGCCTTCGTGCATACCTTCGGGATGCTGCTTCTGCTGAGGGCCATCGCCATGCTGACCACCGGGGGCAGTTCGGTGGGACGGCTGCCTGCCACGGTGCTGCAGATCGGGCGCGGCAATTTCCTTGGCCTGCCGAACCTTCTGTGGCTGGGGCTCGGGGCGCTGCTTTTCGCCCATCTGCTGCTGACCCGGACCCGGCTGGGGCGCGAGATGTATCTTCTGGGCTCGGGCGAACGGGCTGCCGTGTTCAATGGCCTGCGCGTGACCTGGACCAAGTTCGCCGCCTATCTGCTCTGCGGCCTGTTCTCCGGCCTGGCCGGGGTGGCGGTGGTGCTGCGTCTCGGCTCCGGCGGGCCGGTGCTGGGAGACAACGTCCTGCTGATGGCGATTGCCGCCGTCGTGCTGGGGGGCACCAGCATCACCGGCGGCGAGGGCGGCGCATGGAAGACGGCGACCGGCGTCGCCGTGATCGTGCTGCTCGACAAGGGGCTCAACCTGCTGGGCCTGAATTTCTACGATCAGGCCATCATCCTGGGAGCGGTGATCGTGCTTGGCAGCGCTTTCAGCATCTGGCTTTACGCCCGCCTCTTCGAGAGGCGGCGGGACTGAACTTCTCTGCTCGGAAAGGAACGATCATGGCACTGGCAAGCTGGCCCAGGCCCCGCCTGAGACTTGGCATGGTGGGGGGCGGCCTCGGCGGGAACATCGGCTTGGCGCATCGCTCGGCCGCGCTGCTGGACGGCCGCTGGGATCTGGTGGCGGGCGCATTGTCGCGCGATCCGCAGCGTGGCCGCGACAGTGCCGCCGTCTGGCAGATCGCGCCGGATCGCGCCTATGCCAGCGCCGCCGAGATGGCGGCGGCCGAGGCTGCGCGGCCCGACGGCATTCAGGCCGTGACGATCTGCACGCCGAACTCGGACCACCACGGCTCTGCGATGGCCTTTCTGCAGGCGGGCATCCACGTGATCTGCGACAAGCCGCTGACCACCTCGCCCGATCTGGCAAGGGAACTGGCGGCGGCTGCGAAGGACAAGGCGCTCGTCTTCGCCGTGACCCATACCTATTCCGGCTATCCCATGGTCCGGGCCGCACGGCGCATGATCGCCGAGGGCAGGATCGGCCAGGTGCGCAGCGTCGCGGTCGAATATCTCTCGCAATACCAGACGAACGGGGCCTCCGGCTGGCAGAACGATCCGGACCAGAACAGTCCGCTCGGCGCGGTGGCCGGCACGGGCACCCATGCCCACCACCTTGCCGAATTCGTGACCGGGCTGCGCGTGACCGAGCTTTCGGCCGATCTGGCGCGGCTGGGGCCGGGGAACCGGCTGGACGACCACGCCACGATGCACCTGCGCTTTTCCAACGGCGCCCGCGGTCTCCTGTGGAATTCGACCGTTGCGGTCGGCAACGAGAACGGCCTGTCGATCCGGGTCCATGGCGAGAAGGGTGGCCTCTCCTGGCATCAGGAACGCCCGGAGTTCCTCTCCTATACCCCGTTCGGGGGGGCGTTGAGGGTCTTGCAGCGCGGAAGCGGTGAAATCGGCCCGGGCGACAGCGAGCCATCGCGCCTTCCGGCAGGCCATCCCGAGGGCTATCTCGAAGCTTTCGCCAACCTCTACAGCGAGATTGCCGACACGATCCAGGCGCGCCTTGACGGCGTGCCCCCGCCGCCTTCCGTGTTCCCGACCGTCGAGGACGGGGTCCGCGGCGTCTTGTTCATGTATGCCGCGCTGGAGTCCGCCCGGAACGGATCGACATTCGTGCCGCTGCCGTAAAACACTCCGCCACGCCTGCCCGCCCTGAAAAGCCGGGAAAGGCTCAGCCCCTCCCGGTGCCAGGCGGCTCCGTTTCCCGCCCGCGTTGTCGATCAGGATCATCACCGCGCCGCCGCGGGACGCGGGACCGTCACCCGCTTCGCAGCGCCAGATCCATCCTTCCGGCTCAGCTCCGGTCCGGGGTGCGTTTTTCCAGGAAGGCGGAGATGCCGCGCGCGGCCTCCTCGCTTTCCCATATGTCGGCGAGGCGGCGAACGGTGTCTTCGATGACCTTCTCGTCGATCCGCGGCCCCAGGTCGCGGGCGAGCCGCTTGGCGGCGGCGACGGCGCCGGGGGCGGCCGAGAGGTAGGGCGCCACTTCCGCCTCGACCGCCGTGTCGAGGTCGAGGGCGGGGACCACGCGGGCTACAATGCCCAGCCTTTCGGCCTCGACCGCGCCGAAGGCCCGTGCCGACATGAAGACGCGCCGCGCATTTCCCTCGCCCATCCGGGCGAGGACATAGGGGCCGATCGTCGCGGGAATGATGCCGAGCCGGGTCTCGGCGAAGCAGAATTTCGTATCTTCCGCCGCGACGGCCACATCGCAGACGCAGGCCATGCCGATGCCGCCGCCGAAGGCGCCGCCGTGCAGGCGGCCGATCAGCGGGACGGGCAGGGTGTTCAGGACCTGCAGCATATCGGCCAGCTTGCGCGCCTCGCGCATCCGCTGCGGCCGGTCGGCCTCGATCTGGGCCTTCATCCAGCCGAGGTCGCCACCGGCGCAGAAGGTGGACCCCGCCCCGGACAGGACGATCACACGGGTCTTGCCGTCATGGCCGATGGTTGCCGCCATCTCGGTCAGTTCGGCGATCATCAGGGGCGAGAGCACATTGCGCCTTTCAGGCGCGTTCAGCCTGACATGGACAACCCTGCGGTCGTCGGTGCTGACATCAAGGGTCTTCCAGTTCATCCCGGACTCCTGAGGCTGATGGCAAACCGCGATATGTCGGCAAGGGCGCCGGGGTCTATCCCTGTCGTGAACCCCCGCCCGTGCAGAAAGGTGACGGCAGCTTCCGTCGCGACATTGCCTCGTGCGCCGGGGGCGAAGGGACATCCGCCGAGGCCGCCAACCGCAGCGTCGAAGGTGCGCAACCCGCAATCGAGGCAAAGCCCCATGTTTTCCAGCGCCTTGCCGCGGGTATCGTGGAAATGGCCCGCCAGCCGGGACGCGGGGACCTGCGCCAGGACGGCGTCCAGCATCCTCGCCGTTGTCGCGGGCGTGGCCGCGCCGATCGTATCGCCAAGGCTGACCTGATAGCAGCCCATCTCCATCAGCGCCTCCGCCACCCGTGCCACCGCCCCGGGTGCGACCGGCCCGTCATAGGGGCAGTCGGTCACGCAGGAGACATAGCCCCGGACCGGCAGCTTCGCCGTCCTTGCGCTGGCTAGCACGGGCCGGAACCGCTCAAGGCTTTCCGCGATCGAGCAGTTGATGTTCTTCTGCGAGAACCCTTCCGAGGCCGAGGCGAAGACGGCCACCTCGTCCGCCCCGGCCTCAAGCGCGCGGTCAAGCCCCTGCAGGTTCGGCACCAGCGCCGCATAGGACACGCCGGGCCACCGCTTTATGCCCGCCAGAACCTCGGCCGCATCCGACATCTGCGGCACCCATCGGGGGCTGACGAAGCTGGTCACCTCGATATGGCTGAACCCGCAGGCCGACAGGCCGTCGACCAGCCGGATCTTGTCGTGCGGCGGGACCAGCCGGGCCTCGTTCTGCAACCCGTCGCGCGGGCCTACCTCGAAGATCGTGACATGTTCAGCCATCCCCGGCCTCCAGCCGCAACAGCAGCGTGCCGTCCGTCACCTGATCCCCCCCGGCGACCAGCACTTCGGCCACGACGCCGTCGCGCGGGGCGGTCAGGACATGCTCCATCTTCATCGCTTCCAGCACCAGAAGCGGATCGCCCTTGCGGACCATGACGCCATTCGCCGCCCGGACCGCCGAGACAAGGCCCGGCATCGGCGCGACGATGGAATCGCCCCCGGCATGTTCGGCCCCGTCGGCGGCCAGCGGATCGGCCAGCGCGAAGTCATGGCAGAGACCGTCGTGAAAGACGGAAATCCGGCCGTTGCCGGTCACGATCACCGCCCTGGCGCAAAGCCCGCCGGTCTCGAACAGGATCTCGCCGTCGCTGGCGGGTGAAATCGCCAGTTGGCAATCCTGATCGCCCGCGGCCACGCGGAACCGGCCGGTGCCGAGGTGAAGGATGCGCAGGTCGATGTGCTGCCCGTCGAGGCGGAGGGTGACGAAATCTTCGGCCCCGGACCAGCCGCGCCAGCCGGTCAGCCTGTCCCAGGGATCGCTGCCCCGCCGCGGTTCCGTCAGGTCCAGCGCGGCAAGGGCGGCTAGCGCCGGGATGGCAGGCGGCAGGGCGGGGCGAGCCGTCAGCGCGTCCAGATCGCGGCCGATCAGGCCGGTATCGACCTGTCCTGCCGCAAATCCGGCGTGCCGGGCCAGGGCGGTCAGGAATTCGAGATTGGTCACCGTCCCGGCCACCCGGATTCCCGTCAGGGCCGACACCAGAAGGTTCAGCGCCGCGCTGCGGCTGGGGCCGTGCACGATGACCTTGGCGATCATCGGGTCATACCATGGCGTGATGCCATCGCCCTGCCGCACGCCGCTGTCCACCCGCACCGCGCCGCGCACGAATTCCGCCGCGGGCGGGAAAGACAGGTGGTGCAGAATGCCGGTGGCGGGCAGGAAGCCCTTGGGGACATCCTCGGCGTAAAGGCGGGCCTCAAAGGCCCAGCCGTCGATGCGCAGGTCTTCCTGCCGGAAGGGCAGGGGCTCTCCTGCCGCGAGGCGCAACTGAAGCTCGACGAAATCGAGGCCGGTGATGGCTTCGGAGACCGGGTGTTCGACCTGCAGCCGGGTGTTCATCTCCATGAACCAGAAGCCGTCCTCGCGCAGCGGGCCGGAGCCGTCCGCGATGAACTCCACCGTCCCGGCGCCACGGTAGCCGATGGCTTTCGCCGCTTCGACCGCCGCGCGACCCATCGCGGCGCGAACCTCCTCCGGCATCCCGGGGGCGGGGGCCTCCTCGATCACCTTCTGGTGGCGGCGTTGCAGGCTGCAATCGCGCTCGAACAGATGCACCACATTGCCATGGGCATCGCCGAAGACCTGGATCTCGATATGCCGGGGCCGGGTGATGTATTTCTCGATCAGGCAGGCCGGGTCGCCGAAGCTGGAATGCGCCTCGCGCTGCGCGCTTTCCAGCGCCGCGTGGAAGTCTTCGGGCCGTTCGACCAGCCGCATCCCCTTGCCGCCGCCGCCTGCCCGGGCCTTGATCAGCACCGGCCAGCCAAGGGATTCTGCCTCGGCCGCCAGCCGGTCCGGGTCCTGATCCGTGCCGTGATAGCCCGGCACCACCGGCACCCCGGCCCGTTCCATCAGCGCCTTGGCGGCATCCTTCAGCCCCATGGCGCGGATGGCCCCGGCGGGCGGGCCGATGAAGACCAGCCCCGCAGCCTCCACCGCTTCGACGAAACCGGGGTTCTCGGACAGGAAGCCATAGCCGGGGTGGATCGCCTGCGCCCCGGTGCGCAGGGCGGCGGCGATGATCGCATCGCCGCGCAGATAGCTGTCGGCGACCGCCGCGCCGCCGATATGCACCGCCTCGTCGGCCAGCGCGACATGCCTTGCCCCCGCATCGGCATCGGAGAAGACCGCGACCGTCTTCGTTCCCATCCTTCGGGCGGTGGCGATGACGCGGCAGGCGATCTCGCCGCGGTTGGCGATCAGGATCTTGGTGAACATCCCTCTCCCCCTACATCCTGAACAGGCCGAAGCGTGTTTCTTCGATCGGCGCGTTCAGCGCCGCCGACAGCGACAGCGCCAGCACCTGGCGGCTGTGGCGCGGGTCGATGATCCCGTCGTCCCAGAGCCGTGCCGAGGCATAGAGCGGATGCGACTGCCGCTCGAACAGGTCGAGCGTGGGGCGCTTGAACTCGGCCTCTTCTTCCGTTGTCCAACTGCCGCCTCTGCGCTCTACCGCCTCGCGCCGGACGGTGGCCAGCACCCCTGCCGCCTGTTCGCCGCCCATCACCGAGATCCGGCTGTTCGGCCAGGTCCAGAGGAACCGGGGCGAATAGGCCCGGCCGCACATGCCGTAGTTCCCGGCGCCGAAGGAGCCGCCGACGATCAGGGTGATCTTCGGCACCCGGCTGGTGGCGACCGCGGTCACCAGCTTGGCGCCGTCCTTCGCGATGCCGCGGTTCTCGGCCGTCCGCCCCACCATGAAGCCCGAGATGTTCTGCAGGAACACCAGCGGGATACGCCGTTGCGAGCATAGTTCGACGAAATGCGCTGCCTTCAGCGCGGAGTCGGAGAAGATCACCCCGTTGTTGCCGATGATCCCGACCGGAATCCCCATCACATGCGCGAAACCGCAGGTGATGGTCGCGCCATAGCGCGGCTTGAATTCGTCATAGCGAGAGCCGTCCACGATGCGGGCGATCACCTCGCGGATGTCGTAGGGCGTCTTCACCTCGGCCGGGACGATGCCCATGATCTCCTCGGGATCGTAGAGCGGTTCTTCCGGCGCCTGAAGGGCCAGTTGCGGCAGCTTGCGCCGGTTCAGGTTGGCCACCGCCCGCCGCGCCAGCGCCAGCGCGTGCAGGTCGTCATTCGCCAGCAGGTCCGCCACGCCCGACAGCCGGGTATGCACGTCGCCGCCGCCCAGATCCTCGGCCGAGACGATCTCGCCGGTCGCGGCCTTCACCAGCGGCGGCCCGGCCAGGAAGATCGTGCCCTGGTCCTTCACGATGATGGCGATATCCGACATCGCGGGCACATAGGCCCCCCCGGCGGTGCAGGAGCCCATCACCACGGCGATCTGCGCAATCCCCGCTGCCGACATGTTGGCCTGGTTGAAGAAGATGCGGCCGAAATGGTCGCGGTCGGGGAAGACCTCATCCTGATTGGGCAGGTTCGCGCCGCCGGAATCGACCAGATAGACGCAGGGCAGCCGGTTTTCCGCGGCGATCTCCTGCGCGCGCAGGTGTTTCTTCACCGTCATCGGGAAATAGGTGCCGCCCTTCACGGTGGCGTCGTTGCAGACCACCATCACCTCCTGCCCCTCGACCCGGCCGATCCCGGCGATCAGGCCGGCCGAGGGGCTGGCGCCGTCATACATCCCGTGTGCGGCGAAAAGGCCGATCTCCAGGAAGGGCGCGCCGGGGTCGAGCAGGCGGGCGATCCTTTCGCGCGGCAACAGCTTGCCGCGGCTCCGGTGCAGGTCGCGCGCCCTGTCGCCGCCGCCGGCCATGGCGAGGGTGGCGGCCTCGCGCACGGTTTCCAGCGCGGCCAGATTGGCGGCGTGGTTGGCGCGGTAGGTCTCCGAGCGGGGGGAGACGGAGGGGGTGAGGACGCTCATGCCCGCATCGCCCCCATCAACTCGCGCCCGATCAGCATCCGGCGGATTTCCGAGGTGCCCGCGCCGATCTCCATCAGCTTGGCATCGCGGAACATCCGGCTGACCGGGGTTTCGTTCATGAACCCCGCGCCGCCCATGGCCTGCACTGCCTGATGGGCGACGGCCATCGCCTCTTCCGAAGCATAGAGAACGCAGGCGGCCGCGTCCTGCCGCGTCACCTCGCCCCGGTCGCAGGCCCTTGCCACCTCGTAAACATAGGCGCGGGCCGAATTCAGCTTGGTATACATGTCGGCGATCTTGGCCTGCATCAGCTGGAAATCCCCGATGCTCTGGCCGAACTGCCTGCGCTCGACCATGTAGGGCATCACCTCGTCCAGACAGGCGGCCATGATGCCGGTGCCGATGCCCGACAGCACGACGCGCTCGTAATCCAGGCCGGACATCAGCACCCGCACGCCCTTGCCCTCGGCCCCCAGCACGTTCCCGGCCGGCACCTCGACGTTCTCGAACACCAGTTCGGCGGTGTTCGATCCGCGCATCCCCAGCTTGTCGAAATGCTTCGAGGTGCTGAATCCCGGCATGGTCTTCTCGACGATGAAGGCGGTGATGCCCTTCGACCCGGCTTCCGGGGCGGTCTTGGCATAGACCACCAGCACATCGGCGTCGGGGCCGTTGGTGATCCAGTACTTGGTTCCGTTCAGCACATAGGCATCGCCGCGCTTCTCGGCCCGCAGCTTCATCGACACCACGTCCGAGCCTGCGCCCGCCTCGGACATCGCCAGCGCGCCGACATGGGTGCCCGCGATCAGGCCGGGCAGATACTTGCGCTTCTGCGTCTCGGTGCCGTTCAGCTTGATCTGGTTGACGCAGAGGTTGGAATGCGCTCCGTAGCTGAGCGAGACCGAGGCCGAGGCGCGGGCGATTTCCTCCACCGCGACGACATGGGCCAGATAGCCCATGCCCGCGCCGCCGTATTCCTCGGGGACGGTGATTCCCAGCAGGCCCAGGCCGCCCATTTCCGCCCAGAGATCGGAGGGGAAGTCGTTGGTCCTGTCGATCGCCGCCGCCATCGGCCTGACCCGGTCCTGCGCCCAGCGATGCACCATATCGCGCAGCGCGCCGATCTCTTCGCCCAGATCGAATTTCATGGATGCGTTGAACATTTCCCCTCCCTTATTCCGCGGCGATGGCAAGGTTGTCCCCGCCTTCCAGAAGGGCACGGATTTCCGCCCTGCGCGCCATCTGTTTTTCGTAGGCCGACTCCTTGACCGGACCATAGCCCCGGATTTGCCAGGGCAGGGTCAGCAATTCGCGCACCAGCGGCAGAGTCCGCCGGGTCAGCACCCGGGAGGCCAGGGCCAGATCATCCTCGTAATCCGCGATCAGCTGCCGCTCCAGCTTGCGGTCGGCGCTGCGGCCGAAGGGATCGGCCCAGGTGCCGCGCAGCCCCTTCAGCCGGGCCAGCAGGCGGAAGAGCGGCAGGACCCAGGGCCCGAACTCGCGTTTTCCCGGCCGTCCGTCCGCCGCCTTGCCGGGGAGGAGCGGCGGGGCGAGGTTGAAGGCGATGCGGAAATCGCCCTCGAACACCCGTTCCAGCGACTGGCGGAACGCCGGCGCGGCATAGAGCCGGGCGACCTCGTATTCGTCCTTGTAGGCCAGGACGCGGGCATAGGTGATCGCCACCTGCCGTTTCAGATCATTCTCGCCGATCCGAGTCGGTGCGGCGAGGTCGCCGAACTTCGCCAGCCGGTCACGATAGCGGCGGGCCAGCGCCTCGTCCTGCCAGTCCTTCAGATGCGCCGCGCGATGCTCGATGATCTCTTCGGTCGACATCGCCTCCAGCACGGGCCGCGTCTTCGCGCTGTCGCTTTCCAGCCGGGCAGGGTCATGCGCCAGCACCCGGCCCCAGTTGAAGGCATCGGTATTGGCCTTGACTGAAACGCCGTTCAGCGCGACGGCCTGCAGGATCGCCTCGCGGCCCAGGGGCACCAACCCGCATTGCCACGCATAGCCCAGCATCATCAGGTTGGCGCCGATCTCGTCGCCGGTCAGCCGCGCGGCGAGGGTGGAGAAGTCGCGGAAATGGCGGGTGGAGCGGGTCGATCCGGCGACGCTGCGCTCTACGGTCGCGGTGCGGAAGTCGAAATCGCGGTCGCGGATGAAGTCCGATACCGGGGTTAGGCGGGTGTTCAGGATCGCCTCGGTCCGGGCCGGATCGCAGAGCACGATGCTGTCCTTCGAGGCCGCCACCACGGCATCCGCGGCGATCAGCAGGTCCGCGCCGCCCGCGGCGATGCGGGGGGCCGCGACGGGCCGGTCGGGGCGCGAGATGCGGACATGGCTCATCACCGCGCCGCCCTTCTGCGCAAGCCCGGCCATGTCGAGGACCATCGGAATCTTGCCTTCCACATGCGCCGCCATGCCGAGGATCGAACTGATCGTCAGCACCCCGGTGCCGCCGACACCGGCCAGCGCCAGGTTCCAGGCCCGCTCGATCTGCGGCAGGGCCGGTTCCGGCAGCGAGGCCGTGTCCGGGGCTTCTTCCGCCCGGTTCTTCCGCAGCCGTCCGCCGCGCACCGTCACGAAGGAGGGACAGAAGCCCTTCAGGCAGGAATAATCCTTGTTGCAGGCCGACTGGTTGATGCGGCGCTTGCGGCCCATCTCGGTCTCTTCGGGTTCCACCGCAATGCAGTTCGATTTTTCCGAGCAATCGCCGCAGCCTTCGCAGACCTCGGGGTTGATCCACAGCCGCAGGCCGGGGTCCTCCATCGTGCCGCGCTTGCGCCGCCGCCGCTTCTCGGCCGCGCAGGTCTGCTCGTAGACGATGACGGTCACGCCCGGCACCTCGCGCAGCTCCAGCATCGCCGCGTCGATCTCGTCGCGGTGGCGGATTTGCGTGCCGGGGGCAAGGTCGGAGGGCCGGTAGAGGTCCGGCCGGTCGGACATCAGCACGATGCGGGCCACCCGTTCGTGATGCATCAGATGGGTGATCTGCGCCGGGGTCAGTTCTCCGTCCAGCGGCTGCCCGCCGGTCATCGCCACCGCATCGTTGTAAAGGATCTTGTAGGTGATGTTCGCCCCCGCGGCGACCGCCTGCCGGATGGCAAGATGGCCCGAGTGGAAGAAGGTCCCGTCGCCCAGGTTGACGAAGCGGTGCTTCTCGTCGGTGAAGCGGGAAATCGCTGTCCAGGGCACGCCTTCGGCCCCCATATGGGTGAAGGTTTCGGTCCGGCGGTCCATCCATTGCGCCATGAAATGACAGCCGATCCCGGCCATCGCCTTCGATCCCTCGGGCACCCGGGTCGAGGTGTTGTGCGGACAGCCCGCGCAGTAATGCGGCAGGCGGATCACCGGCGGAGCATGGGCAGCCCCCCGCGCCTCGGCTGCGTGCAGGTGCTCGGCCCGGCGGCGCAGGCGGCCGGCCAGCCCCTCGGGCAGGTCCAGCCGCAGCAGGCGTTCGGCGATGGCTCCGGCGACCCGCGCCACGGTCAGCCCGGCGGAGAGGCTGAGGAAGGGCCTGCCCGTCTCGTCGAACTTGCCGACGATGCGGGGGCGCACATCGGCGCGCCAGTTGAACAGCTGCTCCTTGATCTGGTTCTCGATGATCTCGCGCCGTTCCTCGACGACCAGCACCTCCTCCAGCCCTTCCGAGAAATGCCGGATCCCCTCGGGTTCCAGCGGCCAGGGCATCCGCACCTTGTAGAAGCGCAGGCCGATGGCGGCGCGTTCCTCCGGGCCGATCCCCAGTTCGGCCAGCGCCTGCCGCACGTCCTCATAGGCCTTGCCCGAGGCGACGATGCCGAAACGGGCGCGGGGGGCATCGGAGACCACCATGTCCACCCCATTGGCGCGGGCGAAGGCGATGGCGGCATAGCCCTTGTGCTCCTGCAACCTTTCGTCCTGCACCAGCGGCGGGTCCGGCCAGCGCAGGTTCAGCCCGCCGGGCGGCAGTTCGAAGTCCTGCGGCAGGACGAACTGCCGCTGCTCCTGCGCCAGATCGGCCACCGTGCTGATCTCGACGGTCTCGGAGATCACCTTGTAGCCGACCCAGCAGCCGGAGAATCGCGACATGGCGATGCCCAGAAGGCCCATCTCCAGGAACTCATGCACCGAGGAGGGGTAGAGCATCGGCATCAGCGCCGAGATGAAGGCGTGGTCGGACTGGTGCGGGATGGACGATGACTTGCAGGTGTGATCGTCGCCTGCGATGGCCAGCACGCCGCCATGCGGGGCGGTCCCGGCGGCATTGGCGTGCTTGAACACGTCGCCCGACCGGTCGACCCCCGGTCCCTTGCCGTACCAGATGCCAAGCACCCCGTCCTTGCGGGCACCGGGGGAGAGATGCAGTTGCTGGCTGCCCCAGACCGCGGTGGCCGCAAGGTCCTCGTTCAGGCCGGGCTGGAAGACCACGTCGTGGCGGTCGAGGAATTTCCTCGCCTTGACCAATTGCTGGTCGTAGGCCCCCAGCGGCGATCCGCGGTAGCCCGAGATGAAGGCAGCGGTGTCCAGCCCCGCCGCCCGGTCGCGCCGGACCTGCGTCATCGGCAGCCGGACCAGTGCCTGCGTCCCGGTAAGATAGACCGCCCCGCTCTCGGCCGTGTATTTGTCGTCGAGGGTGATGGCCATCCGCGTCTCCTCCCCGGGATCGCGCATTCTCGCTGGCAGCGATCATAGCCCGGCAAGGCGGAAACAAGGTCTCTATTGTTGACCTTCTTGCGGCCATGCGGGGCACAGCATACCTTTGCAGATGGAAATTCCCGTGCTTTGTTGCAAGGCCCCTGGCTGTATCCCAACCCTGTAACCCATGGAGAGGCGCCTGATGGAACTGGACGATTCGGACCGCCGCATCCTGCGGGCCATCCAGGCCCGGCCGGAAATCACCATGCGCGAACTGGGCGAAGTCACCGGCCTCAGCCATTCGCCCTGCTGGCGGCGGCTGCAGAGGTTGCAGGAGGAAGGCGCGGTCAGCCCCCGGCGCTTCGTCATCGACCCCGAGGCCGTGGGGTTCGAGATCCTCGTGCTGTGTTTCGTCAAGATCACACATCACCAGCGCGACCGGCTGAGGGCCTTCGAGGAGGCGGTGGAAAGCGTGCCCGAGATCCTGCAATGCCATTCGCTCAGCGGCGAATACGACTATGTGCTGCAAGTGATAGCGACCAGCGTCCGGCACTACGAGGCGGTGGTGAAGAATGCCATCGTCGAATTGCCGAACGTGCAGTCCGTCAACACCAGCTTCACCCTGAAGCGGGTGAAGCACAGCCTGAATGTCCCGGTCTGACGCCTGCCAGGGGCTCTCGCCCCTTTGCCAACGGATGGTTCAGACGCTGGAGCAAGCGGATGAGATGCGGCAGCGAGGTCAGGCAGGCAGGGTCTGCCCAAAAAAAGATCTTTCCGGTGAATAACCGGGCAGATCGCCTTGCGGCCGGCCCGCACCGGGGTCTGGACGGGAGCCGCCTGTTGATCCCGGACCGTTTGACGGCAGTGGTCGGGGAAGCAGATCGGAACCCGCCCATGATCCCGGACATCTCCACCTTTGCCGCGGTGCCGCGCAGCCATGGGCTGGCCCAGTTGTCGCGCGGCGAGGGGCGGTTGAGACGGCTCCACCAGCAGGGCTGCATGAGGATCCTGATGCCCCGGGGGCGGGCCGAGGCCGTGCTCGTCAACACCGCCGGGGGGATCGCGGGCGGCGACCGGCTGAGGACCGAGATCCACGCGGGCAGGGGCGAGAGGCTGACGCTGACGACGCAGGCGGCGGAGCGTGTCTATCGCAGCACGGGCGCGGCGGGACGGGTGGCGAACCTGCTGACGCTGGAAGACGGGGGCCGCATCGACTGGTTACCGCAGGAAACGATCCTGTTCGAGGGCTCATCCCTCGAACGGCGGCTGACGGTGACCATGGCGGAAAGCGCCACCCTGCTGGCGGTCGAGAGCCTCGTCTTCGGGCGGGCGGCGCATGGAGAGGTGCTGCGGCGCCTGCGTCTGCGGGACCACTGGCGCATCCATCGCGGCCCCCGCCTGATCCATGCAGAGGCGGTGCGGCTGGATGCGATGCCGGCCGGGCAGGCGACGCTGAACGGGATGCGCGCCGCGGCGACCCTGATCCTTGCCGCGCCGGGGGCAGCGGACGGGCTGGACGCCGCCCGCGCCCTGATCCCGCAAGGGGCCGAGGCCGGGATAAGCGCGCTGCCGGGGATGCTGGTGGCGCGCTTCCTCGCCCCCTCGTCGCAGGCCCTGCGGGCGGCGCTGATCCCGCTTATCGGGCATTTCCGCGCGGGTCCGCCGCCGCGCGTCTGGCAATTGTGAGGCAGGAATGAACCTGACACCCCGCGAGAAGGACAAGCTGCTGGTCGCCATGGCCGCCATCGTCGCCCGCAACCGCATGGCGCGCGGTGTCCGCCTGAACCATCCCGAGGCCGTGGCCATCATCACCGACGCCGTGGTCGAGGGCGCCCGCGACGGCCGCACCGTCGCCGACCTGATGTCCTGGGGCGCGGAAATCCTGCGCGCCGAGGATTGCATGGAGGGCGTGCCGGAGATGATCCCCGAGATCCAGGTCGAGGCGACCTTTCCCGACGGCACCAAGCTGGTGACCGTTCACCATCCCATCCGCTGAAGGGGCCCGTGATGAAGAAGATCTTTGCCGCTGCCGTCTGGCTTGCGCCGACCGCCGCCCTTGCCCATCCCGGTCCTGTCGAGGGCTTGGCCTTCGCATCCGGCCTGTCCCATCCGCTGGGCGGCGCCGATCACCTGCTTGCCATGGTTGCGCTGGGTCTCTGGGCCGCCAGCATCGGCGGGCGGGCGGTCTGGATGCTGCCGCTGGCCTTCGTCGCGGCGATGATCGCGGGCGGAACGCTTGGCGCGGCGGGGCTGCACCTGCCGCTGGTCGAGCCGATGATCCTTGCCTCGTCCATTCTCGTCGGGGCAGCGGTTGCGCTGGCCCTGCGCCCCGGGCTGGCGGCGGTGGTGCCGGTGATCGCGGTCTTCGGCCTGATGCACGGCCATGCGCACGGGGCCGAGGGTCCTGCGCAGGGGCTGCCGGCCTATGCGGCGGGTTTTGCCGCTGCGACGGCAGGGCTGCATCTGGCGGGCATCGCGCTCGGCCGGTTGCCGCTGGTCCGCTGGCTGGGCGCGGCGACCGCCGCCGCCGGTCTGATGCTGGCGGTGGCCTGAGATGATCCCCGGCGAAATCCTTCCCGCCGAGGGCGAGATCATCCTGAACGCGGACCGTCCCCGCATCACCCTGACCGTCGCCAATACCGGCGACCGGCCGGTGCAGGTGGGCAGCCACTACCACTTCGCCGAAACCAACCCGGCGCTGGACTTCGACCGGGCCGCTGCGCGGGGCATGCGGCTCGACATCGCTTCCGGCACCGCGATCCGCTTCGAGCCGGGCCAGACCCGCGACGTGGGCCTGATCCCCTTCGCAGGGGGCCGCCGCGTCTTCGGCTTCCGCGCCGAAATCATGGGGGACCTGTAGATGCCCGCCACCCTGTCCCGCGCCGATTATGCGGCGATCTACGGCCCGACCACCGGAGACCGCATCCGCCTGGCCGACACCGACCTGATCATCCAGGTCGAGCGCGACCTGACCACCTATGGCGAGGAGGTGAAGTTCGGCGGCGGCAAGGTCATCCGCGACGGCATGGGCCAGTCGCAGAAATCCCGCGCCGAGGGGGCGATGGATACCGTCATCACCAATGCGCTGATCGTCGACGCGACCGGCATCTACAAGGCCGATGTCGGCCTGAAGGACGGTCGCATCGCGGTGATCGGCAAGGCCGGCAATCCCGACATACAGCCTGCCGTCACCGTCCTGATCGGACCGGGGACCGAGATCATCGCGGGAGAGGGCCGCATCCTGACCGCGGGCGCGATGGATGCGCATATCCATTTCATCTGCCCCCAGCAGATCGACGACGCGCTGCATTCCGGCATCACCACCATGCTGGGCGGCGGCACCGGCCCGGCCCATGGCACGCTGGCCACCACCTGCACGCCGGGGCCATGGCACATCGGGCGGATGTTGCAGGCGGCGGATGCCTTCCCGATGAACCTGGCCTTCGCGGGGAAGGGCAACGCCTCTCTGCCCGCGGCACTTGAGGAACAGGTCCGCGCCGGGGTCTGCGCGCTGAAGCTGCACGAGGACTGGGGCACCACCCCCGCCGCCATCGACTGCTGCCTGACGGTCGCCGACCGGATGGATGTGCAGGTGATGATCCACACCGACACGCTGAACGAATCCGGCTTCGTCGAGGACACCATCGCCGCCATCGCGGGCCGCACCATCCACGCCTTCCATACCGAAGGCGCGGGCGGCGGCCATGCGCCCGACATCATCCGCGTGGCCGGGCTGGCGAACGTGATCCCCTCCTCGACCAATCCGACTCGGCCCTTCACCATCAACACGATGGAAGAGCATCTCGACATGCTGATGGTCTGCCATCACCTCGACCGGCGGGTGCCCGAGGACATCGCCTTCGCCGAATCCCGCATCCGGCGCGAGACCATCGCGGCCGAGGATATCCTGCACGACATGGGCGCCATGTCGATCATCTCCTCCGACAGTCAGGCGATGGGGCGGGTGGGCGAGGTGCTGATCCGAACCTGGCAGACCGCGCACAAGATGCGGGTGCAGCGCGGCAAGCTGGGCGAGGGTCCGGCGGACAATTTCCGCGTCCGCCGCTACATCGCGAAATACACCATCAACCCGGCCATCGCGCATGGGCTGGCGCATGAGATCGGCTCGGTCGAGCCGGGCAAGCGCGCCGATCTGGTGCTGTGGAACCCCGCCTTCTTCGGGGTCAAGCCCGAGATGGTCCTCTTGGGCGGCACCATCGTCATGGCGCAGATGGGCGACCCGAACGCCTCGATCCCGACGCCGCAGCCGGTGCATTCGCGGCCGATGTTCGGGGCCTTCGGGCGAAGTGTCGAACGCAGCGCCGTGACCTTCGTCAGCCGCGATGCCGAGACCGGCCCTCTGGGGCTGGCCAAGGACACCGTCGCCGCAAGGGGCACCCGCGGCATCGGCAAGGCCGACATGGTGCTGAACGACGCCACCCCCGATATCCATGTGGACCCCGAGACCTACGAGGTGCGGGCCGACGGCGAATTGCTGACCTGCCAGCCCGCCGAAAGCCTGCCGATGGCGCAACGCTATTTCCTGTTCTGAAGATGAAAGCCGCATCCGTCCTTCACCCCCCGCTGCCCGCCCCGGCCGTCGACCGGATCGAACTGGACTACGACGCGCGCTTCCTGCGCCGCAAACTGCTGCGCACCCGGTCCGGGGCCGACCTGCTGGTCGACCTGCCGAAAGTCACCGCCCTGTCCCATGGCGACGCGCTGCTGACCGAGGCAGGGCCGGTCGAGGTGATCGCCGCCGAAGAGCCGGTGCTGATCGTCACCGGCGACCTGCCGCGCCTTGCCTGGCATATCGGCAACCGCCATACGCCCTGCCAGATCGAACCCTTCCACCTGATCATCCGCGCCGACCATGTGCTGCGTGCCATGCTGGCGGGCCTTGGTGCGACGGTGACCGAGGCGCGGCGCCCCTTCATTCCCGAAGGCGGCGCCTATGGCCCGGCACAGGTCATGGGCCATTCGCATGGCCACGCGCATGGGCACGGCCATGCTCATCCGCATGACTGACCTTGCCGCCCTGCAACGACTGTTCGCCTGGCTCTCGCCCGCCTTTCCGGTCGGCGGTTTCGCCTATTCGCACGGGATCGAGCAGGCTATCGCCGACGGCTGGCTGACCGGACCGGACGAGGTGCGGGACTGGATCGCCGACATCCTGCGCCATGGTGCGGGCCGCAACGACGCGATCCTGCTGGCCCATGCCTGGCGGGGCGAGGATGTGGCCGAACTGGCGCTGGCGCTGTCCGGCTGCGCCGAGCGGCGGCGCGAGACCGCCGAACAGGGCGCCAGCTTCGCCCGCATCGCCTCGGCCGTCGAAGGCGTGCTGCCCGCCGCCCCTTATCCCGTCGCCCTCGGCATCGCCGCTGCCCGCGCGGGCGTCCCGCTGGCGGAAACACTCGCGATCTTCCTGCAAGCCTTCGCGTCGAACCTGATCACCGCCTGCGTCAAATCCGTGCCTATCGGCCCGACCGAGGGCCAGCGCATCCTCTCCGCCCTGATGCCGCTGATCCGCCGGATCGCCTCGGACGCACAGGCCGCCACGCTGGACGATCTCGGCACCTGCGCCTTCCGCAGCGACCTTGCCGCGATCCGTCACGAAACCCTGCAACCAAGGATCTACCGCACATGACCAGCCCGAACGGCCCGCTGCGCATCGGCATCGGCGGCCCGGTCGGCGCGGGCAAGACCCGCCTGACCGAGGCCTTGTGCCGCGCGCTGTCGCAGGACCTCTCCGTCGCCGCGATCACCAACGACATCTACACCCGCGAGGATGCCGAATACCTGATGCGCGTGCAGGCCCTGCCGCTGGAGCGCATCCGTGGCGTCGAGACCGGCGGCTGCCCGCATACCGCGATCCGCGAGGATTGCTCGATCAACCTTGCCGCCGTGGAAGACCTGACCCGGACCTTCCCCGACCTGGACGTGATCCTGATCGAATCCGGCGGCGACAATCTCTCGGCCACCTTCTCGCCGGAACTGGCCGACCTGACCGTCTATCAGATCGATTGCGGCATGGGCGACGACATCCCGAGGAAGGGCGGGCCGGGCGTGACGCGATCCGACCTGCTGGTGATCAACAAGATCGACATCGCCGGGGCTGTCGGCTGCGACCGCGACCGCATGGCCCGCGATGCGGCGCAGCAACGCGGCACCCGCCCGGTGCGCTTCTGCTCGCTGCGGACCGGAGAGGGCGTGGCCGAAGTCGTGGCCGAGATCCGCCGACTGGGAGGTCTGGGATAACCCCCTTCCCGACGGCAATCCGATCGACGGCGGTGAGGGCTCGCCGGGGCATGTGCTGCCGCATGGTTTGGCGGGCTGCGCGGCAGGGGCCAAAGCCCATCCGCGTCACGGGCTTGGCTGGGCGGCGAATGCCGCTCTCGCCACAAGGGGCACGGGAGAAGCCGAAGGGGGTGGAACGGAGCGGGCCGCAGATGCTGTAACCCGATGCGCCGACAGTCCGCCGGTCTTGTCCGGCCGACTTCGGTCGTCGTCATGCCGGAGACGGGCGATCACCGGATCGCACGCCTCTTCCAGGCAGGTTTCCCCGTCACGCCACCGTCATTCGATGTCGAAGACCACGCCCTGCGCCAGCGGCAGCTGGGTCGAGTAGTTGATCGTATTGGTCTGGCGGCGCATATAGCCTTTCCAGGCGTCCGAGCCGCTCTCGCGCCCGCCGCCGGTTTCCTTCTCGCCGCCGAAAGCGCCGCCGATCTCGGCGCCCGAAGTGCCGATATTGACGTTGGCGATCCCGCAGTCCGACCCGGCCGCCGAAAGGAAGGTCTCGGCCTCGCGCATGTCGAGGGTGAAGATCGACGAGGAAAGACCGGCGCCCACCGCATTGTGCAGGCGGATTGCGTCGGAAAGATCCCTGTATTTCATCGCGTAGAGGATCGGCGCGAAGGTTTCCTCCAGCACCGGGCCGGACTGCGACGGCATTTCGACCAGGGCCGGCCGGGCGTAGAAGGCGGTGTCGGGCCCGGCCGCGACCCGCTCGCCGCCGTGCACCTTGCCGCCGGCGGCCCTTGCCGTGGCCAGTGCCTGCTGCATCGCGTCGAAGGCCCGGGCATCGACCAGCGGCCCTACCAGCGCCGCGCCCTCCAGCGGATTGCCGACCGGGACCGAGCCGTAGGCCCGGATCAGACGCGGCACCAGCGCGTCATAGATGCTTTCATGCACGAACAGGCGGCGCAGGGTGGTGCAGCGCTGCCCCGCGGTGCCCATCGCCCCGAAGGCGATCGCGCGCAGCGCCATGTCGAGATCGGCCGAGGGGCAGACGATCCCGGCATTGTTGCCGCCGAGTTCGAGGATCGAGCGCCCGAACCGCGCCGCGACCTTCGGCCCGACGATCCGCCCCATCCGGGTCGAGCCGGTGGCCGAGACCAGCGCGACATCGGGACTGGTGACCAGCGCCTCGCCGACATCCGGGCCGCCGGTCAGCACCTGGCTCAGCCCTTCGGGCGCATCGCCGAAACGTCTCAGGGCGCGCTCCAGGATCGCGTGGCTGGCAAGCGCGGTGAGCGGGGTCTTCTCCGACGGCTTCCAGATCACCGCATTGCCGCAGACCAGCGCCAGCGCGGCGTTCCAGGACCAGACCGCAACCGGGAAGTTGAAGGCCGAGATCACGCCGACCACGCCCAGCGGATGCCAGCTTTCCATCATCCTGTGGCCCGGACGCTCGGAGGCGATGGTCAGGCCGTAAAGCTGGCGCGACAGGCCGACCGCGAAGTCGCAGATGTCGATCATCTCCTGAACCTCGCCCAGGCCCTCGGACGGGATCTTGCCGGCCTCGATCGAGACCAGCGCGCCCAGATCCTCCTTCGCCGCGCGCAGCTCCTCGCCCAGAAGCCGCACCAGCTCGCCGCGGCGGGGGGCGGGCACCACGCGCCAGGCCTCGAATGCCGATCTGGCGCGGGCGATGGCGGCTTCGGTCGTCGCGGCGGTGTCGGGCTTCAGCCGGGCGATCTCTTCGCCGGTGACCGGGGTGAAGCTGGCAAGGCTGCCGCCGGTATAGGCAGCAGCGGGCACGCCAAGCCGGTCGAGCAGGCTGGCGGCGCGGGCGGCGATGCTCTGGGACATGTCAGGCTCCTTCAGGCGAAACTCACCGCGCCGGTGCCGGCAGGTGAAGGGGTGGGCGGCAGGACAGGGCCGCAGGCCGGCACGACTTGCGGACATCATCGGCCCGGCGGCTGCCCGGTGCTGTCGCCCCGCGCTGATACCACAGCGCCCCGGCCGTGCCTTTCGATCATTCCGTCTGATCTCATGCCGGAACGGAATGAGGGCCGCGGCGAAAGCCCGCTAAAGGTCATGACCCGTCTCGCTGCGCGCCATTTCTGCGGTCAGCCAGTCGCGGAACAGCGACAGCAGCGGGTGGTCGCCGCGTTCGCGCGGCCAGCACAGATGATAGGCGCCTTCGCTTTCCATCGGCAGCGGCAGCGCCCGGACGACATGGCCCGCGCGCAACTCGTCCGCGAACAGGAATTCCGGCAGCAGCGCCACGCCCAGGCCGGCTGCGGCGGCCTCGTAAAGCGTGGCGAACTGGTCGAAGAGCATCCCGTGAACGCTGCGGTCGTCAACGCCGTGCCGCGCCAGCCAGCGCTCCCAGGCGTCGGGGCGGGTCGTCAGGTGCAGAAGCGGCGCGCGGCGGATGTCGGCGGCGTCGGCAAAGCCGAACCGCCGGCACAGGCCGGGCGAGCAGACCGGGATCATCACCTCGCCGCGCAGGCGGAGCATTTCGGTCCCAGCCCAAGGCTCGTTGCCGAAATGGATCGCGGCGTCGATCACGTCCTCGCGGAAATCGAACCGGGTCAGACGGCTCAGGATGTTCAGCATCACATCGGGATGCGCCTCGACGAAGCGGGGCAGGCGGCGCGTCAGCCAGCGCGCGCCGAAGGTCGGCGGCACCGCAAGCGTCAGCGTGCCGCCCGAGGGATTTGCCAGCAGGTTGAGCGAGGCGCTGGATATCCGTCCCAGCGCATCGCGGATTTCCCGGGCATAGACCTGGCCGCCGAAGGTCAGCCGGATCTTCTGCTTGGCCCGCACGAAAAGCTCGAAGCCGAGCTGGTCCTCCAGCGCCTTGATCTGCCGCGAGACCGCCGATTGCGTCAGCGACAGTTCGGCCGCGGCCTCGGTGATAGAGCCGGTCCGGGCCGCGGCCTCGAAGGCCGCCAGCAGCGAGACGGAAGGCAGGAAACGTCTGGGCGCGCGTAGGGACATTACGACCCGGCATGATGTCATGACAAAGCTTCGTTATCCTACTGCGCCGGTTTCCCCGAGAAAAGGCCGCGAGAAGGGGACGGCGCGGATGACCGGCGCCCGGGTCCTCGAGGGGAAGAGAATGCTGAACGATCCGCGCTCGCATGGCCTGTGGGAAGAAAGCGCGCCGAAGCCCCCGGCGACCCGCCCGCTGGAGGGGGAGGCGCGCACCGATGTGGCGGTGATCGGCGCGGGCTATACCGGGCTGTCGGCCGCGCTGCACCTTGCCGAACGGGGCATCGCGGCCACCGTGATCGAGGCGGCCGAGATCGGCTTCGGCGGCGCGGGGCGCAATGTCGGACTGGTCAATGCCGGGATGTGGGTGATGCCCGAGGCGCTGGTCTCGACCCTCGGCCCCGACTACGGCAACCGGCTTCTGGATTTCCTCGGCGCAGGCCCGTCCTGCGTCTGGGAGATGGTGCGCCGCCACGGCATCGACTGCGAGGCCAATCCGGTTGGCACATTGCACGCCGGGGTGGGCGCCAAGGGTTCCGCGGAACTGGCCGAGCGCGCGCGGCAATGGCAGGCGCGCGGCGCCCCGGTGGAGCTGATGGGCAAGGCCGAAGCCGCCGCGATGCTGGGAACCGGCCATTACGAGGGCGCGCTGCTCGACCGGCGGGCGGGCACGATCCAGCCGCTCGCCTATGCCCGCGGCCTTGCGCAGGCGGCGATGCGCGCCGGGGCGGTGATCCACACCTCCACCCCCGCGACTGCGCTGCAACAGGAGGGCAACGGCTGGCGCATCACCACGCCCGGAGGGCGGCTCCATGCCGGGCGGGTGGTGGTTGCGACCGATGCCTATACCCGGCTGGTGATGCAGGGCATCGCCCGCCAGCAGGTCACGCTGCCCTATTTCAACATGGCGACGCGGCCCTTGCCGCCCGATGTCGTCCAGAGCATCCTGCCCGGCCGACAGGGGGTCTGGGATACCAAGGATGTGCTGCTGTCGTTCCGCTACGATGCCCGGAACCGGCTGGTTTTCGGCTCGGTCGGGGCGCTGAGGAACACCGGCACCGCCATTCACCGCGCCTGGGCGAAACGCGCGCTGCGCAGGATCTATCCGCAGATCGGCCGGGTGGAGTTCGAAAGCGAATGGTTCGGCAATATCGGTCTGACCGCCGACAACCTGCCGCGTTTCCACCGGCTGGAGGAAGGCGTCTTCGCCTTCTGCGGCTACAACGGGCGCGGCATCGCGCCGGGCACCGTCTTCGGCCGCGCCATGGCCTCTTTCCTTGCCGGGGAGATGCGGGCCGAAGACCTGCCGCTTCCCCTGACCCAGCCTGCGCCCGCCGCCCTGCGCGGCCTGCGCTCGGCCTTCTACGAGGCGGGGGCGCAACTGGTGCATCTGACCGAAGCCCGTTTCTGACCAATACCCTGAAAGGCCCCGCCATGACCGCCTTCACCCGCGCCTCGCGCATCGTAGATCTGGAAATATCCGAGATCGTCCAGCTTTCCGAGAAAGCCGCAGCCCTGAAGGCGGCGGGCCGCGACGTGGTGGCGCTTTCGACGGGCGAGCCGGACTTCCCGACGCCCGACCATGTGATCCAAGCCGCACATCGGGCAGCGCTGGCGGGCAAGACCCGCTATCCGGCGACGCTGGGCACGCCGGAGCTGCGGGGGGCCATCGCGGCCGGGAATGGCGTGACCGCCGCCGAGGTGATCGTCTCGACCGGCGCCAAGCAGGTGCTGGCCAATGCGATGCTGGCCAGCCTGAATCCGGGCGACGAGGTGGTCATGCCCGCACCCTACTGGACCAGCTATTCCGACATCGTGCTGATGGCGGGCGGGCGTCCGGTGGTGGTCCCCTGCACGATGGAAGCGGGGTTCAAGCTTTCGCCCGCGGCGCTGGAGGCTGCGATCACGCCGAGGACCCGCTGGCTGATGCTGAACTCGCCCTCGAACCCCTCGGGCGCGATCTATTCCGGCGACGAGATCCGGGCGCTGGCCGAGATGCTGGCCCGCCATCCGCAGGTCTGGATCCTCTCGGACGAGATCTACGAACATCTGAGCTATGTCCCCTTCACGCCGTTCCGCAGCGCGGCGCCGGAACTGGCGGGGCGTCTGCTGGTGGTGAACGGTGTGTCCAAGGCCTGGTCGATGACCGGCTGGCGCATCGGCTGGGGCATCGGGCCGGCGGCGTTGGTCAGGGCCATGGGGGCGGTGCAGGGCCAGATCACCTCGGGCGCCTGCTCCATCGCCCAGGCTGCGGCGCTGGCCGCGCTGACCGGCGATCAGGGCCTGCTGGAACCGCGGCGCGCGGCGATGCGGGCGCGGCGCGACCGGGTGGTCGCCGGGCTGAATGCGATGCCGGGCGTCAGATGCCCCGCGCCCGACGGCGCCTTCTACGCCTTCCCCGACATGACCGGCGCGATCGAGGCGGGCGGCTTTGCCTCGGACGCGGCGCTTTGCGCCTGGCTTCTGGACGAGGCCGGGGTCGCCATCGTCCCGGGCCGCGCCTTCGGCCTGCCCGGCCATGCGCGGCTTTCCTTCGCCTATGCCGAGGCCGATCTCGATGCGGGGATCGGCCGCATCCATGCCGCGCTCGCCGCCGTCACGGCCTGAGATCCGCCACCGGGGAAAGGACCCAAATGGGACGCTCTGTCATCGTTCACGAGAACTTCCTCCGCCGGGTCGCCGCCGGAGACCTGCCCGCGGGACGCGCGCCCGCAGGCCCCTTGTCCGCGGAACTGGCGGTTTCGCTCTACCGCTCGTCCTGCCTGTCGCGCCATCTCGACCGCACGAGCCGGGCGATGCAGGCGGCGGGGACGGGGTTCTACACCATCGGTTCTTCCGGCCACGAAGGGATGGCCGCGGTCGCCGCCGCGCTGCGCCCCACCGACATCGCCTTCCTGCACTACCGCGACGCCGCCTTCCAGATCCAGCGGGCCGGACAGGTGCCGGGGCAGACCGCGCTTTGGGACATGCTGCTGTCCTTCGCCTCTTCCGCCGAGGATCCGATCTCCGGCGGACGGCACAAGGTGCTGGGGTCGAAGGCGCTGATGATCCCGCCGCAGACCTCGACCATCGCCAGCCACCTGCCCAAGGCCGTCGGCGCCGCCTATTCCATCGCCGCCGCGCGCCGGCACCGGCCGGAACACGCGATCCTGCCAGACGACGCGATTGCCTTCTGCAGCTTCGGCGATGCCTCGGCCAACCACTCGACCGCGCAGGGCGCCTTCAACACCGCGCAATGGACAGCGTATCAGTCGATCCCCCTGCCGATGCTTTTCTGCTGCGAGGACAACGGCATCGGCATCTCCACCCGGACGCCGAAGGGATGGATCGAGGCCACCTTCGGCGCACGCCCCGGCCTGAAATACTTCTCCTGCGACGGGCTGGACATCTACGACACCCATGCCGCCGCGCTGGCCGCCGCCGATTACGTCCGCAGCCGCCGCAAGCCCGCCTTCCTGCATGTCCGCACCATCCGGCTTTACGGCCATGCCGGGGCCGACATGCCCACCACCTACCTGCCGAAGGCCGAGGTCGAGGCCGAGGAGGCGCAGGACCCGCTGCTCCATTCCGTCCGCCTGCTGGACGAGGCCGGCGTGCTTTCCCCCGCCGCGGCACTGGAAATCTACAGGGAAACCGCCGACCGGGTGGCCCGCGTCGCGGCCGAGGCGGTCACGCGCCCGCGCCTGAAGGACGCCAGAGGCGTGATGGCCAGCCTGATCCCGCCCGCCCGCGCCTGCCGCCCGACCAACGGCCCGACAGCCGAGGCGCGCGCGGCTGCCTTCGGTGCCGACCTCAAGGCGATGGACGAGCCGCAGATCATGTCGCGGCTGATCAACTGGGCGCTGACCGACCTGATGCTCGAACATCCCGCCGTCGTGATGATGGGCGAGGACGTGGGCCGCAAGGGCGGCGTCTACGGCGTGACGCAGAAGCTGCAGGCCCGCTTCGGACCGGACCGGATGATCGACACGCTTCTGGACGAACAGTCGATCCTGGGCCTTGCCATCGGCATGGCGCAGAACGGCTTCATCCCCCTGCCCGAGATCCAGTTCCTCGCCTATCTCCACAATGCCGAGGACCAGATCCGCGGCGAGGCGGCGACGCTTTCCTTCTTCTCCGACGGGCAGTTCACCAACCCCATGGTGTTGCGCATCGCGGGCCTTGGCTACCAGAAGGGTTTCGGCGGTCATTTCCACAACGACAACTCGGTCGCCGTCCTGCGCGACATTCCCGGCGTGATCCTCGCCTGTCCCTCGAACGGCGCGGATGCCGCGCGGATGCTGCGCGAATGCGTGCGGCTGGCGCGCGAGGAGCAGCGGGTCGTGGTCTTCCTCGAACCCATCGCGCTTTACCCGATGCGCGACCTGCATGAGGACAAGGACGGGCTTTGGCTGCGCCGCTACCCGGACCGCTCCGAGACCATCGCGCAGGGCGAGGTCGGGATCGAGGGGGAGGGCGCCGATCTTGCCATCGTCACCTTCGGCAACGGGGTCTATCTGTCGCACAAGGCACTGCCGGAGATCGAGGCGGCCGGGATCAGGACCCGGATCGTCGACACCCGCTGGCTTTCGCCCCTGCCGAAGGAGGCGCTGGCCGATGCCGTCGCGGGCTGCGGGCATGTGCTGATCGTGGACGAGACCCGCCATTCCGGCGGCGTGGCCGAGGCGCTGATGGCGCATTTCCACGAGGTTTCGGCGGCGAAGCTGGCGCGGATCACCGCCGAGGACAGCTTCATCGCCACCGGCCCGGCCTATGCCGCCACCATGCCCTCGGCCGAGGGGATCGCCGCCGCCGCCATCGCCCTTGCCGGAGGGAAAGCATGAAGACCGCCGTCGTGATCTGCCCCGGACGGGGCACCTACAACGCCGCCGAACTGGGCTGGCTGTCACGCCATTTTCCCGACCCGGCGCTGCTTGCGGCTTTCGATGCACAAAGGCGCGCGGCGGGGCAGGAGACGCTTTCGGCGCTGGACGGTGCGGCGCGCTTTTCCCTTGCCACCCATTCGCGCGGCGACAATGCTGCGGGGCTGATCTATGCCGCGACGCTGGGGGATTTCCTCTCGCTCGACCGCCGGGCCATCCGGGTCGTCGCCGTGACAGGCAATTCGATGGGCTGGTATTCGGCGCTGGCCTGCGGTGGCGCGGTGACGCCGGAAGACGGTTTCCGCATCGCCAACACCATGGGCACGCTGATGCATGAGGCGATGATCGGCGGCCAGGTCGTCCATCCCTGGCTGGGCGAGGACTGGCGCCCCGATCCCGCCCGCAAGGCGGCGCTGCTGGAGCTGGTGGCCGGGATCGCGGCGCGCCCGGACCGTCGGCTGTTCCTCTCGATCGACCTTGGCGGGATGCTGGTGCTGGCCGGGAACGAGGCCGGGCTGAAGGCCTTCGAGGCCGCCGTTCCGCCCGCGCAGGGCCGCTTTCCGATGCGCCTTGGCAATCACGCGGCTTTCCACACCCCGATGCAGGAACCCGTCGCCGCGAAAGGGCGCGCAGCCTTGCCGCCCACGCTTTTCGGCCAGCCGAAGCTGCCGCTGATCGACGGGCGCGGCGCGATCTGGTGGCCCGGCGCGACAGATCCGCAGGCGCTGCGCGCCTACACCTTGGGCCATCAGGTGGTGGAGCCTTACGATTTCACCCGCGCCCTTTCCGTCGCCGCGCGGGAATTCGCGCCGGACCTGTTCATCGTCACCGGCCCCGGCACGACCCTCGGCGGCGCGGTGGCGCAGGGCCTTGTCCTCGGCGGCTGGCGCGGAATCGGCGGCAAGGCAGCCTTCCACGACGCGCAGGCGGAACGGGAATTCCTGATCTCGATGGGGATGCCGGAGCAGAGGGCCGTGGTGACGGGCTGAACGCGCCCGTTCCGTCACCAGCCGCCCTATATTCGATTGTGACAACTGCCATCATGTCTTCTATAGTTTGTTTCACATAGATT
>CAYLSD010000001.1:0-100988 GCA_964386345.1 uncultured Fuscovulum sp. | reverse complement strand
ATATTCGATTGTGACAACTGCCATCATGTCTTCTATAGTTTGTTTCACATAGATTTTTTTCCAGAAGGGACAAGGCATGTGCCAGACCTGCTTTGAGGCCGTATCCGACACTGGACAATTGCGTTTTTGCCATTGTGGCAGCCCCGAAACACTGGCCGCCATGCGCAGGATCGAAGCGGATATCTCGCGGCGTCAGATGCTGGGCGGAATGGCGGCGGTGGTCGGCATGTTCGCGGGTTTCGGCCTCGCGCCGCAGGAGGTGAAGGCGCAGACGCCCGGCCTTCCGATCCTGTTGACCAACCTCCGGCTTTTCGATGGCACCACCCTGTCCCTGCGCGACGGTGTCGACATCCTGATCGAGGGCGGGCGCATCTCTGCGCTGCCGGCCCGGGGTCAGGGCCCGGCAGAGGCCGAGCGGATCGATTGCGGCGGGCGCACCGTCATTCCCGGGCTGATCGACAGCCATTGGCACGCGACGCTGGCCTCGGTCAGCCAGATCGTCGCCATGACGCAGGATATCGGTTTCCTGCACCTGATGGCGGGCAAGGAGGCAGGCGCCACCCTTCAGCGCGGATTTACCACGGTGCGCGATGTCGGCGGCCCGGCCTTCGGCCTGCAGGCGGCGGTGGACCGCGGCGTGGTGGCCGGTCCGCGCATCTTCCCGGCGGGGGCCATCATCAGCCAGACCTCGGGTCATGGCGACTTCCGCTTCCAGAACGCCCTGCCGATGATGCCTTCCGATCCGGCGGACTATGCCTCGCAGCAAGGCATGTCTGCGCTGGCCGATGGCGTGCCCGAGGTGCTGCGCCGCACGCGCGAGCAGTTGATGAAGGGCGCCAGCCAGATCAAGATCTCCGCCGGCGGCGGTGTCGCCTCGCAATACGACCCGCTGGAATCGCTGCAATTCACCGAGGAGGAGATGCGCGCGGCGGTGGATGCCGCCAGCGACTGGGGCACCTATGTCTGCGCCCATGTCTATACCTCGGCGGGGATCCAGCGCTGCATCAAGGCAGGTGTCAGATCCATCGAGCACGGGCAGCTTGCGGATGAGGATACCGTCCGCATGATGGCCGACAACGGCACCTGGTGGTCGATCCAGCCCTTCCTCGCCGATGAGGACGCCAACAAATACACCGATCCCACCGCCGTCGCGGCGCAAAAGGCCGTGGCCGAGGGCACGATGCGCGCCTTCGAATGGGCGGACAAGCACAAGGTGAACTGGGCCTTCGGCACCGACATCCTTTATGGCGGCGGAGAAAGCCAGGCGCGGCAGCTGACCAAGCTGGCGCGCTTCATGTCGCCGCTGGAGGCGCTGCATCGCGCCACCGGCGCGGCGGGTGAGCTTCTGGCCCTTTCGGGCAACCGTGCGCCCTATGACGGCAGGCTCGGGGTGATCGCCGAGGGCGCGCTTGCCGATCTGCTGGTCATCGACGGCGATGCCGAGGCCGGGCTCGACTGGCTGGCCGATGCCGACAATCTGCGGCTGATCATGAAGGGCGGCCGCATGTTCAGGAACAGCCTGTGAAGGAGAGCGACATGATCCGCAATCTGATGGCCGGGATGGCCGTTGCCGCCATGGGTTCGCTTCCCGCGCTGGCCCAGGACTGGTCGGGCCAGATCACGCCCTATGTCTGGGCGGCGGGGCTTGGCGGGGATGTCACGCCGATGACCGGGGCGCCGACGCTTTCCTTCGACAAGTCGTTCTCGGACGTGATCAAGGACACGGACGGCGCCTTCTTCCTGTCGGGCTATGCGCGGCGCGACCGGCTGGTCATCATGGGCGATCTCAGCTGGTCCTCCAGCTCCAAGTCCGGCATCGCTCCGGGCGACCTGCCGGCCGAGGGCAAGCTGACCCAACGCTCGCTGACGCTGCTGGCAGGCTGGCGGGCTGTCGAGAATGAACAGCTTACGCTGGACCTGCTGGGCGGTGCGAGGGCCTGGAGCATCAAGAGCAGCGTTACCGTGGCCGGGGGCGCGATGCAGGCCTCGCCGGGCAAGGAGTTCGTCGATCCGATCCTGGCGGCGCGGGCGAATATCGCGCTGGCCCCGCAATGGTCGGCTGTCGTCTATGCCGATTTCGGCGGCTTCGGCGCCGGGTCGGAAAGCACCAGCCAGATCCTTGCGACGGTCAACTACCAGGTGAACGACAATCTCTGGATCTCGGCGGGCTATCGCCAGCTCAATGTCGATTACCGCAGCGGCGGAACGGCGGTGGATGTGACCATGGCCGGGCCTCTTTTCGGCGCCACGTGGCGCTTCTGAGAAAGGACGATGCCAGTACTCCGCAGTCTTGCCCTTCCGCTTGCCGCCGCGCCGGTTGCCGAGGCTTGCACCCGCGTCATCTACAGCGGTGCCGAGGGGTGGGTATGCGGGGCGACCCTTTCCATGTGGTGTCCAAGGGACCTGCGGATGCTGGACCTTGGGCTCGACATGACCAATCTGCAATCGGGCGAGGTGTCGGACCAGTTTGCGGCCGCCGCGCCCTTCCGTTTCGAAGCCGCCGAATAAAGGGGAAGCCAGATGCGAATGAAGGCCGGATGGGTCCCGCTGCTGCCGGTCCTGATCCTGACGCTGGCGGGATGCGTGACGACGGAGACCGATGAGTCGCTGCGCATCCTGCAAAGCAACGGCGAACGGGTCGTGCTGCATGGGCTGATCGACGCAAGCCGAACTGCGCCGCCGCCGCGTTATGACACGATTGCCGCCCGGGAATGCGCCCGCTTCGGCAAGTCCGCGGCCTTTGCCACGATGGTTCAGAAATCGACCTTCGGCTTCGACGTGACCTATCGCTGCGAGGCCGCGGGTCAGGCGTCCTGACGCAGGACCGGCATTTCACACGAAAGCCGGGTTGCTGCGGCCGCATCCTGCCCGTGGTCCCGATCATCTGGGGGCGATCAGGATGTCCTTCAGGCCGGGCTTGGCCGCGACGGATTCCTCGACCAGGTCGAGCTCTGCCTCGATATGGTCGAAGTGATGCGCCATCCAGCGGGCCGCCTCCGGCCCGTTTCCGGCCTCGACCAGATCGACGATCTTCTTGTGGTCGTCCTGCGGGCAGGTCTTGACGTCGCGCCGCTGATAGACCGCCAGGATGAGGTAGGAGCGCGAGACCAGCCCGTTGAGAAACTCCCACAGTGCCGGGTTCTGCGCGCATTCGCCCAGCTTGAGGTGGAACTCGCCCGAAAGCCGCATCATCGGCGCGACATCCTCGGCGGCGCGGGCCTTGTCTTCCTCGGTCAGGATGGCGCGCAGCTCGGCGATCTGCTGCGGGGTGGCGAATTTCGCCGCCTCCTCGACCATGTAGCCCTCGACAAGGCGGCGGGCATCCAGGATGTTGCGCGCCTCGATCACGGTCGGGCGCCAGACGAAGGCGCCGCGGTTCGGCTCTTGCCGGACGATATGTTCCTTGGCCAGAATCAGCAGGACCTTCCGCACCCTCGCCCGGCTGACGTTGAAAAGCGAGGCCAGCGAATCCTCGGTCAGCTTGATCCCCGGCACGAGCCGCCGTTCGGCGATCGCGCGGCGGATCTCACGGTAGAGCTCCTGCTCTGCCTCTCCTCCCGACAATTGCGACATGTTTTCTCTCACCATTCCGACGGGCGAAGCCTGCTTCCCCGGCCACCAGACTAGATACCGCGCATTTCCGCTGGCTGACAAGCTACCCGCACAAGCCGGGCACCCGCAGGTTTTCAGGCCGCTTGCGAGAAATGTGTGGACAACCATGAAAAATATTGTGCACAATTTTTCAAAAGGGCGAAACGGGAAGCAGGGTCCCGGCCGGCATCCCGGATGCGGTTCCAAGCCAAGAAAGGACGCGAATGCAGCCGTTCCTGAAAGTGGATCAGGTGACGAAGCGGTTTCACAAGGTCGTGGCCAACGACCGGGTGAGCTTCGATGTGATGCCGGGCGAGATCCACTGCCTGCTGGGCGAGAACGGCGCCGGCAAGTCGACCATCGCCGAATGCATCTACGGTTTCTACAAGCCGGACGAAGGCACGATCACCGTCGAGGGAAACCCGGCGGGCCTGACCTCGCCGCGCGACGCCATCGCCCGCGGCATCGGCATGGTCCACCAGCATTTCGTGCTGGTCCCCTCGATGACCGTGCTGGAGAACATCGTGATCGGCACCAGCGCGGCGCGCCCCATCCTCGACCTGAAGAACGCGGCCGCGCGGATCAGGGAGATCGGCCGGCGCTACGATGTCGATATCGACCTGGACGCACGGGTCTGGCAGTTGCCCGTCGGCCAGCAGCAATGGGTCGAGATTCTGAAGGCGATGTTCCAGGGCGCGCGGCTTCTGATCATGGACGAGCCGACGGCCGTGCTGACCCCGCAAGAGGCGCGGCGGCTGTTCCAGATCTTCCGCGAGATGACGGCGGACGGCCTGTCCGTCATCCTCATCAGCCACAAGTTCGACGATGTGATGCAGTCCGACAGGGTGACGGTCCTGCGCCGCGGCAAGGTCATCGGCACGGTGAATACGCGCGAGACGACGAAAGAGGCGCTGACCAACATGATGGTCGGCCGTTCGGTCGAGCTTCGCGTCAAGCGGGACGAACATCCCCGCGGCAAGCCGGTGCTTGAGGTGCAGGATCTGCGGGCGGCGAACGACTTCGGCACCGAGAAGCTGTCGGGTATCGACCTCACCGTGCATCAGGGCGAGATCGTCGGCATCGCGGGTGTCGCCGGCAACGGGCAGGGAGAGCTTTTCGAGGCGCTGATCGGTGTGCGGAAGACCCGTGGCGGCACGATCCGCATGGACGGCATCGACATCACCGGGCGCAGCCCTGCCGAAATCCAGCGGCTGGGGATGGGCTACATCCCCGACGACCGTTTCGCGGACGGGCTGGTGGGCGACTACGACATCCAGAGCAACCTCATCCTCGGCCATCACCGCCGGGAGCCTTTCGCGCGGAGGGGGCTGTTGCAGTTCGGGGCGATCCGCGACTTCGCGCGCAAGGCCATCGCCGAGCTTGAGATCAAGGCCCCGTCCGAAGCCACGCGCACCCGCAGCCTGTCGGGCGGCAATGCGCAAAAGGTGATCGTCGCGCGCGAGTTCGCGCAGGCGACCAAGGTGATCCTCGCCAACCAGCCCTCGCGCGGGCTGGACGTGGGGGTGATCGAATACATGCACGAGCGGCTGCTGGAGAAGCGCCGCAACAACTTCGGCATCCTTCTCGCATCCGAGGAACTGGATGAACTGCTGAGCCTCGCCGACCGGATCGTCGTCATCTTCAAGGGCCGCATCCTGGGCGAGTTCCCCGCCGGGACGGCCGACATCGAACAGATCGGCCTGCTGATGGCGGGCCAGGAAACAGCGCGCAAGGCGGAGGAAATTTCCTGATGGGATTGCGTCTCGAAGCACGGCTCGCCCCGAGCGCCCGCTGGCAGGCCCTGTCGGTGGCCATCGCGCTTCTGGCCTCGCTTGCCGTCAGCGCGCTTCTGCTCAAAAGCGCCGGAACAGATGTCGCGGTCGCGTTCACGGCCATCTTCGACGGAGCCTTCGGCGGATTGCGGGCAACCGCGCGGACCCTGGCCAAGGCGACGCCGATGATCCTCACCGGCCTTGCGATCACCGTCGCCTTTCGCGCCAAGGTCTGGAACATCGGCGCCGAGGGCCAATTGTTCGCCGGGGCCATGGCCTCCTACTGGCTTTATACGATGACCGGTCCGGCGATGGGCATGGCGCTTCTGCCCTTTCTCTTCGTGGCGGGTTTCGTCGGCGGTGGTCTTTACGGCGGGCTGGCGGGCTGGCTCCGTTCCGCCTTCAGGGTGAACGAGGTCCTGACCACGGTCATGCTGAACTACGTGATCCTCTACCTGCTGTCCTTCCTTCTGGTCGGACCATGGCGCGACCAGAGCAGTTTCTACCAGCAGTCCGACCGTATCGACAGGGCGGTGTGGCTTCCCGACCTCTGGGCGCCGGGCAAGCTGCACCTCGGCTTTCTGGTCGCCATCCTCGCCGCCATCGCCATCCATGTCGTGATGAACCGAAGCTGGTTCGGGTATGAGGTGAAGGCCGTCGGCCTGAACGCCCGCGCCGCCCGCTTCAAGGGCATCAACGTCGAACGGACGGCGATTGCGGTGATGGTCATCAGCGGCGGGCTGGCCGGGCTGGCCGGGATGATCCAGGTCTTCGGCGTCAACCACCGGCTTGAGGCGGATATCTCGCTGGGCTTCGGCTTCACCGGCATCATCATCGCCGTTCTGGCGATGCTCAACCCGACCTGGGTGATCATCGTCGCCATCCTGTTCGGCGGCTTCGAGAACGGCGGCATCAAGATGCAGGTCGCCACCGGCGCGCCAAGCGCGATCATCTCTGCCATCGAGGCGATCACGCTTCTGTTCTTTCTGGCCGCCGCCGCCCTGACACGTTTCCGCATCGTCTGGAGGACCAACTGATGGGCGACCTCTTCACCGATACCATCGTCATTAGTGTCCTGGCGGCGACGATCCGCATCGCAACCCCTCTGATCCTGGCAGCCCTTGGCGAGCTGATCGCCGAGCGCGCGGGTATCCTGAACCTGGGGGTCGAGGGCACGATGCTGATGGCGGCCTTCGCGGCCTTCATCGGCTCCTACGCCACCGGCTCGACGATGGCGGGGCTGCTTCTGGGTATCGTCGCGGGCATGACCATGTCCTTCCTGATGGTGTTCATGGCGGCCACGCTGAAGGTCGAACAGGTGGTGACCGGCCTTGCGCTGAACCTGCTGGCGGCGGGCATGTCTCTTTATCTCTACAAGGCCTTCGTCGCGGTCGAGGGACAGGCCATGCCGACCGTCGCGGTGATGCCGATAATGCCCATCCCGTTCCTGAGCGAGATCCCCTACATCGGCCCGATCCTGTTCACCCAGAAGGCGCTGACCTATGTGGCCCTGCTGATGGTGCCCGCGGTCTGGTTCTTCCTGTATCGCACCAGATACGGGCTGGAAATCCGCTGCCTGGGCGAAAACCCCAAGGCGATCGACACCAAGGGGATGAGTGTCTCGCTGCGCCAGTATGGCGCTGTGATAGCCGGCGGGGCGCTGTGCGGCCTTGCCGGGGCCTTCGTGACAATAGGTTCCTCGGCCCGCTTCGTTCCCGACATCACCAACGGCCGGGGCTGGCTGGCGCTGGTCATCGTGATCGCCGCCAACTGGCGGCCGAGCGGCATCCTGATCGCGGCGCTGGTCTTCGCCTTCCTCGATGCCCTGCAACTGCAGATCCAGGGCATCGGCGTCCAGATGCCCTACCAGATCTTTCTGGCGCTTCCCTATGTGCTGGCGATCGTCCTCATGGTGCTGAAAAGTCGCCGCGGCCGCTCGGAAGAGCCCGCCCGGCTGGGCGTGCCCTACTTCCGGGGCGAGCGATAGGTCCAAGACAGGCAAGACCGGATCAAGCATGAAAATCCTCGTCCTCAACCCAAACACCAGCCAGTTCGTGACCGACCGCGTGGTCGAGACCGCCCGGGCCGCCGCCGGACCGGAGTGCCGGGTGACCGGTGTGACCGGCCGCCGTGGCCCGCCCATCGTCGGGACACGTTCGGAATGCGTGATGGCGGCGGCGGAAGCGCTTGACCTCGCGGCTGAACATGCGGGCGACGCCGACGGCATCCTGCTGGCGATCTCGTTCGACACCGGTCTCGACGCTCTGCGCGAGATGCTGCCCATCCCGGTCGTCGGGATGAGCGAGGCCGGGATGCTGGCCGCGATGACGCTTGCGCGGCGCTTCTCGCTGCTGACCTTCGGCAACCGTGCGGTTCCGATCTACGAAGAGCTTGTCGCCCATTACGGCTGGGCCGGAAGGTCGGCGGGGGTGCTGTCGCTGCCGCCGCTGACCGAGGCGCAGCTGCGCGATACCTCGCAGGTGCTGCCCGATCTTGCGGCGGCGATCACCGATGCCGCGCAGGACCGGGGCACCGAGGCGGTGGTGCTTGCCGGCGCGGTCTTTGCCGGGCTGGCCGACCGCTTGCGCGATATGGTGCCGGTGCCGGTGGTGGACGGCGTGGTGGCAGCCGTCCACCAGTTGCGGATGCTTCACGCGCTGGCCCCGGCCAAGCCGAGGGCGGGCAGCCTTGCCTTTCCGCCCGCCAAGCCGCTTTCGGGAATGTCCCCCTCGCTTACCCGTCTGTTCAAGGACTTCCAGACCATGCCACCCCGCGACAACGGAAAAGAGACATGAACATCCTGATCGAATGGCTGGGCATCCTTGGCCGGTGGGCGCATGTCCTTTTCGCGATCACCTGGATCGGAACCTCCTTCTACTTCAACTGGCTGGACCTGTCCGAGCGCAAGCCGAAAGCCCCCACGCTGAAGCCGAATGTCGAGGGCGAAGTGCACGAGATGCATGGTGGCAGCTTCTACTACCATGAGCGCTACTGGCCCACCCAGGACAATCCCCGAACGCTGGCACATTCGGGACCGGCGCAGTTCACCTTCCTGACCGGCCTGTTCCTGATCGCCTGGTTCTACTGGCGGGGGCCCTCGGTCTATCTGATCCCGCCGGGGTCCGCCCTGACCGTGATCGAAGCCGTCCTTCTCAGCGGCCTCGCGCTGGTGCTGCCCTGGCTGATCTACCACCAGACCTGCAAGCGGGTGCAGTCCGACACGGCCGTCCTTTGCGTCATGGCCATCGTCGTCACCGCCGCCAGCTTCTGCCTGACCCGGATCTTCAACCCTCCGGCCGCCTTCGTCCATGTCGGGGCGATGCTGGGCACCATCATGGCGGCGAATGTGCAATACGTCATCATTCCCAACCATATCCGGATGCGCCGGCAAGTGCAGGCGGGCCAGGAGGTGGACCTGGCCTTCCACAAGCTGGCCAAGCGCCGGTCGCAGCACAACAACTACATGACGCTGCCCGTCCTTTTCGGGATGCTCAGCGCGCATTTCCCGATGGCGACCTCCAGCGATCTGGCCTGGGCGATCCTCGTGCTGGTGATGGCGGCGCTGTTCACGCTGCGCCACTACCGCAACGTCTATCTGCGGACCGACCGGAAGCCGCGCGCCCTGCTGGGGCTGGCGGTGGCCCTACTCGCCCTCGGCATCGGGCTGAGCTTCAAGCCGCGCACCGTTCAGGTCGAGGACAGGTCGGCCCTTTCCGCCGCCGATGCCCGTATCCATGAGATCGTGCAGACCCGCTGTACCGTCTGCCATGCGACTGTTCCCACATTCGAGGGCTTTGCCGCCGCGCCGAACGGCGTCCATCTGGAGACCATGGCCGAGATCGAGGTCCGCAAGGACCAGATCATGACCCTTGCCATCGCAAGCGACCTCATGCCCCCCGGCAATCTGACCGAAATGACGGATGCCGAGCGCAAGGAACTGGCCGGCTGGCTGGCGGAAAAGGGTGCCGTCACCCTGGACCTGGAGTAGGGGATGGACCTGCCCACAACCTATCCGCGGGACATGACCGGCTACGGTCCCACGCCGCCGGCGGCCGGGTGGCCGGGCAATGCACGGCTCGCGCTCAACTTCGTGGTGAACTACGAAGAGGGCGGCGAGAACTGCGTCCTGCATGGCGACCCGGCCTCCGAGGCCTATCTGACCGAGATCGTCGGCATCCTGCCACAGCCCGGCCGCCGCAACCTGACGATCGAGTCGCTTTACGAATTCGGCAGCCGGGTCGGCGTGTGGCGGCTGCTGTCGCTTTTCGCGGCGCATCGGCTGCCTTTCACCGCCTTCGCGGTCGGCATGGCGTTGGAGCGCAACCCCGAGGCCGCCCGCCGCATGTTCGCCGGGGGGCATGAGATCGCCAGCCACGGCTGGCGCTGGATCGACTATCAGGACATCGACGAGGCGACCGAGCGCGCCCATATGCAGCGCGCCATCGGCATCATCCGCGACCTGACGGGCCAGCGCCCGCTGGGCTGGTATACCGGCCGCATCAGCCCGCAGACCGCCCGGCTGGTGGCCGAGGAGGGCGGCTTTCTCTACCACTCCGACAGCTATGCCGACGAATTGCCCTATTGGGAACGGATCGGCGAGGCCGAAAACCTGGTGGTCCCCTATACGCTGGACGTGAACGACATGAAGTTCGGCGGCTATCAGGGCTTCAACTCGGGCGACCAGTTCTTCACCTATCTCAAGGACAGCTTCGACTGGCTCTACCGCGAGGGCGCGGCGGCGCCCCGGATGATGTCGGTCGGCCTGCACTGCCGCATCGCCGGGCGGCCCGGCCGGATCGCGGCGCTGGACCGTTTCCTGACCCATGTGCGCCAGCATCCCGATGTCTGGGTCTGCCGGCGCGACGAGATCGCCCGCCACTGGCGGGCCACCCATCCCTCCTCCTCTCCAACCGGGGCAACGACATGAGACAATCCTTCGGCGAAACCCGTGCCAGCTTTCGCGACAACCATGCGCTGATCAGCGCCGACAGCCACGAACGCACGACCCTGCCCAACTGGCCGGGCATCCCGCTGGTCTTCGTCATCGCCCCGCAGATGGGCGCGCGGTTCACCGAATTCTTCGCCCACATGCCCGCGGGGGCCGAGGCCCTGCCGCCGCTGCCCGGCTATGAGCGGTTCTTCTTCGTGCTTGACGGTGGGGTGGATCTGGTGATCGGCGCCAAGGTGCATTCCCTTGCAGCCGAGGGCTATGCCTTCCTGCCCGCCGACACGGACCATCGCATCCGCAGCACGGGCGACTCGCGACTGATCGTGCTGGAGCGCCGCCATGTTCCGCTGCCGGGCGCGGAGCCGCCTGCCCTGCATGTCGGCGACTGCAAGGCGATGACTGCGGTGCCGATGAAGGGCGATCCCGGCCTGATGCTCAAGAAGCTGCTGCCCGAGGCGCTTTCCTTCGACTGCGAAGTGAACGTGATGGATTTCGCGCCCGGCGCCTCGCTTCCCTATGTCGAGACGCATTTCATGGAACACGGGCTTCTGTTCCTGAATGGCGGCGGCATCTACCGGCTGGACGATTGCTGGTATCCCGTCGCCGAGGGGGACGTGATCTGGATGGGCCCCTATTGCCCGCAGTGGTTCGGTGCCATCGGCAAGGCGAATGCCCGCTACCTGATCTACAAGAACTGGAACCGCGATCCGCACGTTTCCTGAACGATCAGCCCTGTCCGGTCCGATACGCACAAAATTTTGCTACATTGTAAACAATATTTGTGCACAATAATTCCTGCCAAGGCCGCACGATCCGAGTCGACCGACGGCTAAAAACCAACAGGAGGAATGAATGGCAAAATTCGGACGAATGATCAGGACCTTCGCGGCCAGTGCAGCCATGGGCCTGTCGGCGGTGGCAGCCCAGGCGCAGGAGGCCACGACGCTGAAATTCGCCGCCGCCTTTCCGGCGGGGGTCGAGAACGCCTGGGTCAAGGCCTGGGTGGATGCCTTCGAGCGGGTGAAGGCCGAAAAGCCCCACGGGCTGGAGCTTGAGCTTGCCTATACGGAAAACGTCTACGGCGACAAAGGCGTCACGGTTCTCGAGGAATACGCCGAATCCGGGGAATATCCCATCATCTGGGCCCACAGCTCTTTCTCGGACGAGGTCGAGGAGTTGAAGGACAGCTATCCAGACACGATGTTCGTATCGGTGGGCGCGGGCAACCGGCCGCTCGGGGGCAATTCCTATCTCATCTACACCCATCTGCACGAACCGGCCTATCTTGCCGGCGTCCTTGCGGGCGGCATGACCGCATCCAACCGGCTGGGCGTCGTGGGCCTTTTCCCGGCGGACGATGTGAACGATCAGGTCAATGGCTTCCGCGCGGGCGCCCGGTCGGTGAACCCCGACGTCAAGGTCTCGGTGACCTTCATCGAAAGCTGGTATGATCCGGCCAAGGCGGCCGAAGCGGCGAATGCGCAGATCGCGGCGGGGGCGGACCTCATCTTCCAGCTGGGCGAGTCCTTCCAGACCTGCCAGGAGCGCAAGGTGCTGTGCATCGGCAACTATATCGATAGCAGCACCATCGCGCCCGAGGTGGTCCCCACCAGTTCCATGGTGTTCTGGGAACCGCAGATCCGCTATGCTATCGACCAGTGGAAGGCCAGGCAGGAAAGCGGGGAACCCTATGATGCGCCGATGGAGGCGGTCTGGTTCCCGATGGCGCAGGGCGGCGGCGACATCGCGCCCTACCACGATTTCGAGGACAAGATCCCGGCCGAGGTGAAGGAGAATGTCGCCAGGGCGCGCGCCGCCATCCTGGACGGGTCGCTGACGGTCGAACTGGATACCTCGCTGCCCGGATCGGACTGAGGCCGCGTCTCACCGGCAGCATGACACAGATACACGGCCGCCCCGGCAGGGCGGCCGTTTCGCCTTGCAGCGGCAAGGATCAGGCGGCGGCCTGCCTGTTCCGATGCAGTGTCATCAGGATGTTCTCGGCGGTGGCGGGCGCATCCAGTCCGGCCAAATCGCCCGGTCCCACCGCCTGCGCGACCGCATCCGCCATCGCGCTCAGCACCACAAGCGCAAGGCAAAGCGGCGGCTCGCCGATGGCCTTGGAGTGAAAGACCGTGTCGGGGATCTCTCCGGTGCCGTCGAGGAAGGCCATCCGCATCTCGCGCGGCCTGTCGGCGCAGGCGGGGATCTTGTAGGTCGAGGGGGCATGGGTCCGCAGCCGCCCGGCCGTGTCCCAGACCAGTTCCTCGGTCGTCATCCAGCCCATTCCCTGCACGAACCCGCCCTCAAGCTGGCCGAAGTCCAGTGCCGGGTTCAGCGACTGGCCCACGTCATGCAGGATATCGACCCTGTCGACGATGTTCTCGCCCGTCAGCGTGTCGATGGTCACTTCGGCGACCGCAGCCCCGTAGACATAGTAGCGGTAGGGATGGCCGGTCATCGCCACAGGGTCGTAATCGTTCTCGGGCGCCTTGTAGCTGCCGGTCGCGGACAGGGACACCCGCGCCATATAGGCGCGCCCGGCAAGCTCGTCGAAGCTGATCTCCTGATTGCCCGCCCGGACGCGGTTGGGAAGGAATTCGATCTGGTCCGCAGGAACGGAACAGTCCTGGCACAGGAAGTCGGCCAGCCGGGCCCGGATCTTGCCCGCGGCGTTGCGGGCCGCTGCCGCGTTGATGTCGGTTCCCGACGAGGCCGCGGTCGCCACGGTGTTCGGCACCTTCTCGGTGGTCGTCGCGGAAACGCGGATCCGCGCGACATCGACCTGAAGCTCCTCGGCGACGACCTGCGCCACCTTGGTATGCAGGCCCTGTCCCATCTCCACCCCGCCGTGGTTGATGTGCAGAGAGCCGTCGGCATAGAGATGCAGCAGCGCGCCGCCCTGGTTGAGGAAGTTGAGCCCGAAGCCGACGCCGTATTTCAACGGCATCAGCGCAAGCCCCTTCTTCAGCACGGGCGAGGCGGCATTGAAGGCGGTGATCTGCCGGCGCCGGGCGTGATAGTCCGACGAGGCGATCAGGTCGGGCACGACCCGGCCCAGAAGATTGTCGCCCACGTCCGAACCATAGGGCGTGATGTTGCGGTCGTGCCTGCCGTAGAAATTGGCCTGCCGCACGGCCAGCGGATCAAGGCCAAGATGCCGGGCGATCCGGTCCATCACCCGCTCGGCCACCAGAAGCCCCTGTGGTGAGCCAAAGCCGCGGAAGGCCACGGCGCTGACCGTATGGGTTTTCCAATAGTGGCAGGTGGCCCGGAAGCTTTCGAAATAATAGCAGTTGTCGGCGTGGAAGACGGCGCGGTTCAGGACCGGGATCGACTGGTCCAGCGAGTTGCCGCAAGCGCCATGGATGTCGAACTCGATTCCCAGGACGCGCCCGTCGCGGTCGAACCCGACCCGGTAGTCGGTATGCATTTCATGCCGCTTGCCGGTGATCTTCATGTCGTCGTCGCGGTCGAGCCGGATCTTCGCGGGCCTGCCTGTCTTGCGGGCGGCGACGGCGGCTATGGCGGCGAAGTGGCTGGGCACGGTCTCCTTGCCGCCGAAGCCTCCGCCGAGGCGCCGGACTTCGACCGTCACAGTATTGGCGGGCTGGCCGAGAACCCGCGCGACGATGGTCTGCACCGCACTGGGGTCCTGCGTGGCGGAGTAGAGATGGATGTCCCCGTCCTCCTTCGGCACGGCCAGCGCGATCTGGGTTTCGAGATAGAAGTGCTCTTGCCCGCCGTTCGACACCCGGCCCGAAAGCTGGTGCGGCGCGGCGCTGATCGCGGCTGCGGTGTCGCCGCGCTTCAGCGTTCTCGGCGGTTCGTGCATGCTGCCCGCGTCGCGCGCGGCATCGACATCCAGAATGGCGGGCAGCTCTTCATAGGTGATCTCGGCCAGCGCCACCGCATCGCGCGCCGCCGCGCGGGTATCGGCAACGACGGCGAAGATCACCTGTCCCGCATATTCGACCAGAAGGTCCGAGAACACCCGGTCATCGCCCAGGCCGCCATGGCTGAAATCGTTGGTCCCCGGAATGTCGGAGGAGGTCAGGACGGCACGGACGCCGGGCGCGGAAGCGACGCGGCCGAGGTCCAGCCGGGCGATCCTTGCATGGGCATGGGGGCTGAGGCAGGGGTAAAGATGCAGCGTCCCGCGCGGCTCGGGCATGTCGTCGAGATAGGCGGCGGCGCCTGTCACATGCTTCTGGCCGCTTTCATGTTCCAGCCGGCTGCGGATGCCGCCCGCGATGGCGGCGCTGCGCCCGATGGTGTTGCCGATCTTGCCCATTCCGGTTTCCCCCTACGCCCTGATCCGTGTCTTCGCCTTGTCCAGCGTGGTTTCCAGATGTACCTTGCGCAGAAGGTTCGCGGCGGCCTGGCGGCGGTAATCTGCGCTGGCCCGCATGTCCGCGATGGGAGAGAAGTCCCGCTCAAGCGCCGCGCAGGCGCGCTCGACCGTTTCCGCCGTCCAGGGCTGGCCGGTCAGCGCCGCCTCTGCCGCAAACGCCCGTTTCGGGGTGGCTGCCATCCCCCCGAAGGCGATGCGAGCCGCTTCCACCCGGCCATCGGCGATCTTCAGGTTGAAGGCGCCGCAGACCGCCGAGATGTCCTGATCGAAGCGCTTGGACAGTTTGAAGGCCGAAAACCGCCAGCCGGGCCGCGGGCGGGGGATCACGACGCCCGCCACCACCTCGCCCGGTGCGCGGTCCTGCTTGCCATAGGCCAGGAAGAAATCCTCCAGCGCGATCTCGCGCTGCGCCTTCCCGTGCCGGAGAAGCAGGCGCGCGCCCATGGCGATCAGCAGCGGCGGCGTGTCGCCGATGGGGGAGCCGTTGGCGATGTTGCCGCCCATGGTGCCGAGATTGCGGATCTGCCGCGAGCCGATGCGCCGCAGCACGGCGGCGAAATCCGGGTAATCTGCAAGAAGCGCGGGCGGCAGGTCGCTGTAACGGACTGCCGCGCCGATGAAGAAGGCATCGGGCGTCTCGCGCTGGTCGAGAAGTTCCGTCACATGACCGGTATGGATGACATGGCGCAGTTTCCGGTTCTGCTTCGTCACCCAAAGGCCGACATCCGTCCCGCCTGCCAGAACGGTCGCCTGCGGTGCCTCCTGGCAGGCCCGCGCCAGGCTGTCCAGCGTCAGCGGCGCATGGAAGGTGCCCCCGGGGCCGGAAAGCAGCAACTCCTCGCCCTCGGGGCGGATGGTCGCCAGCAGCGTGGCGATCCGTTCTTCTGCGGCCAGCACGGCGGGCTGCCCCATGGCGGCCTCCATCGCATCGACGATCGGCCCGTATCCGGTGCAGCGGCAAAGGTTCCCGGCAAGCTCTTCGGCGATCCGGTCGCGCGACGGGCGGCTTCCGCTTGCCCAGAGCACATACATCGACATGATGAATCCGGGCGTGCAGAAGCCGCATTGCGACCCGTGGCGCGCCACCATTTCCGCCTGCACCGGATGGAGAAGGCCGCCGGGCTGGCCGATGCCCTCGACGGTCAGCAGGCTGCAACCGTCCAGCGTCGCCACAAACTGGATGCAGGCGTTGACGGCGCGGTAGCGCACCGCGCCGCCCTCCAGATGCCCGACCGCTACCGTGCAGGCGCCGCAGTCGCCCTCGCCGCAGCCTTCCTTGGTTCCGCGCAGATCCCGGATCTCGCGCAGGTAGTCGAGAACCGTGGTCGTCGGCCCTGCATCGCCAAGTTCGACGAGATCCCCGTTCAGGAGAAAGCGGACCGTTGTGCGCCTGACCATGGATCTGTCCCTTGCGTGGAGCGGTTGACACTCGCGGCCCGGCGGACCGCACTTCCTGCTTGCTTGCCTTCATATTGTGCTCAATACTAACTGTAATTGTCTACAAAAATCGCCCCAACAGACGATGGAGGATCACATGCCCACACAGAACGAACTGGATCTGGGATTCCTGCGCGAAACGATCCGCGTCGCGGCGCGGGCAAGGGCCAACGGGGCGCATCCGTTCGGGTCGATCCTTGTCGGACCGGAGGGGACGATCCTGCTGGAATCCGAAAACGCCTTTCCGACCGACGGCGGCCCCGGCCATGCGGAAACCAATCTGGCGCGGGCCGCAGCGAAGACGTATTCGCCGGAGTTTCTTGAAGGCTGCACGCTCTATACCTCGGTCGAGCCCTGCTGCATGTGCGCGGGTTCGGCCTATTGGGCCGGCATCGGCGCCGTCGTCTTCGGCATGACCGAGCGCCGGCTGGGCATCCTGACCGGCGACCACCCCGAGAACCTGACCATGGACCTGCCCTGCCGGACGGTTTTCGACGCAGGCCGCCGCAAGGTGCAGGTGCGCGGCCCCTTCGCCGAGCTTGAGGACGAGATCATGAAGGGCCACGAGGGGTTCTGGGACTGACCCTTTCCCCCTTGGCGGTTCAACGGGTCAGGAACAGCGACTGGCCGAAGGGCGTGAACTTCAGCGGCAGGTGATGATGGCGGCCGGGATCGTCGATCCCGAAGGAGAAGGTCAGCACTTCCTGAAAGACCGGACCGTCCTGTCCCGCCGCACGCTGATAGTCGCCCAGATGGAAGATCGCCTCGAACTGGCCGCGGGCATCATTCGGCACCCCGATCATGCCCGCGGCATCGGTCAGCCCGCCGCGCAGCAGCCAGACCGGCCCGCCCGCCGCGTGATGGACAAGGTCGACCCGCAGCCCCGAGGCCGGAAGGCCCGCAGCGATATCGACGGCATGGACCGAGATCGCACCCAAGATCAGTTCCCCCGGAAAAGCGAATAGCCCCAGGGCGAGAACTTGAAGGGCAGATGGATGTGGAAATCGGGCGCCCCGGCTTCGAAGTCGAAGCGGACCACGTCCAGGAATGGTACCTCCGGCAGATCGTCACCCCGCTGCCGGAAATAATCGGCGACCCTGAAGCGCAGACTGTGACGGCCCGGAGCCAGCGGCCTCGCCAGCGGCCTCGCCAGCGCCCCGGCGCAGTCGGCCAGGCCGGTCGGCGCTATCCGCCCCGAAGCGATCAGCCTCCCTCCGCCGTCGCGCAGTTCCAGCGCCAGACCGACGGCAACCTCGCCCCGCGTCAGATCCACGGCATGGACGGACAGGCCCCCGGCCATGGTCAGGCGGAGACCCTGTCGGCCAGACGCCAGAGGAACGCCTCGCAGCGGGCGATCTGGTCATGCGTCAGGAATTCGTCCGGCTTGTGGGCCTGGTCGATGTTGCCCGGTCCGCAGATGAAGGTGGGAATGCCAGCCTCCTGGAAATGCCCCGCCTCGGTGCCGAAGCCCACGCAGGCGGCGGTCTTCTCGCCCGAAAGCGCCCGGGCCATCTCCATCACCGGGTCGTCCTCGGCGGTGTTCAGCGCCGCGCAGCCGGGCACGAACTCCCACTTGAACCCGCAATCCGGGTTCACCGCCTTCATCTCCGGCTCGATATGGCGGACCACGAAGTCCCGGCATTCGTTCACGTAGTCATGCGGGTTTTCGCCGGGCAGGTAGCGGATGTCGAAGTCGAAGCTGCATTGCGCGGCGACGATGTTCACCGCCGTGCCGCCATGGACCATGCAGGTCTGGATGGTCGTATATTTGGGATCGTCGAACTCGTCCCGGTAGGGGCCTTCGTCGCGCAGGCGGCGCTGGATCGTCTTCAGGCGGGCAATCGCCTCCCCCGCCGCCTCGACCGCGTTCGCGCCCAGATGGGCGACGCCGGAATGGGCCGCGTGGCCGGTCACTGTGACATGGCCGCCGATCTTGCCCTTGTGGGCGCGGATCAGCCCCATCCGCGACGGTTCGCCGACGATGCAGGCCAGCGGCGCCAGACCCCGCGCCTTCAGGTCGTCGATCAGCAGCGGCACCCCCAGGCAGCCGACTTCCTCGTCGAAGGACATCGCCAGATGGATCGGCGTCTTCAACGCGCGCGAAGCGAAGACCGGGGCGAAGGCCGTGGCGATCGCAAGGAAGCCCTTCATGTCGCAGACGCCGCGGCCGACCACCCGGTCATCAAGCTGGGCAAGGCGGAAAGGATCGCTGGTCCAGACCTGATCCTCGCAGGGAACGACATCGGTGTGGCCCGAAAGGATGATCCCGGACCGGTCCGTCGGGCCGATGGTGGCAAAGAGGTTCGCCTTCTGCCCCGCCGCATCATGGGTCAGGACCGAGCCGATCCCGAGACCGGCCAGATAGTCCCTGACCCAATGGATCAACGGCAGATTGGAGTTCCGGCTTATCGTGTCGAAGCCGATGAAACGGTCGATCATCGGGATCGAGAACAGGGCGTCGGTCATGGGCACCTCACGTCAGGAACCGCGGTAGCAGGAGTATCCGGCAGGCGCGACAAGAAGAGGGATGTGGTGATGCAGCTCCGCATCGGTCACGCGAAAGCCGATGAGGGCGCGGGTGAAGAAGGATTGCGTGCCGGTGGCCTCGAAGTAGCGGGCAAGGTCGAAACGGATCTCATACTGACCAGCCTCAAGACAGCCCGGCCCGACCAGCCAGTCGGCGGTGCGCCCTTCGGCATTGGTCACGAAGCCGGTGCTTGCCGCCGCCGAAGGGCGGCTGACCTCAAGCGCCATGCCGCCGGCACCGATGCCCTGCGCCATGTCGATGACATGGACCGTCAGGCCCGGCCCCAGCGAGCCGGGCGGCGCGCCGGAGGCGAGGGTGGCGGCGGAAGCGGCCGATGCCGCGGCTCTGGGGGCAGGGGCGGGCGAACGGTGGGGCGGCGCCCCGCGATAGGTGCTGAAGCCGAAGGGCGAAAGGATCAGCGGCACGTGGTAGTGGCGGGCCGGGTCGGCAAGGTCGAACTCGATCCTGATCCTGCCGAAGAAGCCATTCGCGGTGTCGAAGGCGATGACATGCGTCCCCGCCTGCGTGGCGGCGGTGGTCAGCAGCGGAGCCTCCAGCCGGCCCTGGTCATTGGTGACTGCCCGCGTCAGCAGGGCTTCCCCGCCGGGCGACAGCCGCGAAATGGAGACCCCCATTCCCGCCGACGGCAACCCCTTCTCAAGATCGAGGACATGCGTGGTGACGCAGGCGTCGTCAGCATGCAGGTCGCGGGGCGTGTCGGACAGGTTGTTCATGGCGAGATACTATCTTGGGCAATCATAATGTCCACAATTTAATATATTATTGTGCACATTATATCCGGCCACAATGCGACAAATGTGCGGAGCCCCCGAACGAAGGGCTCCGCTGGGGCGAACCCCGTTCACCGGATCATTCGGCAGGCCGCCCGGCAGCCGCCTCTGCCTGAACCTGCGTGCCGCCGTTGAAATAGGCGTTCAGCAAGACGGCTGCGAGTGCCGACATCGCGATGCCGCTGTGCGTCAGCGGCGACAGGGCGGCGGGCATGTAGGTGAAGAAGGCCGGTGCGACCAGCGGGATCATCCCGAAGCCGACGGCGATCGCCACGATGAAGAGATTGTGGCGCACGGAGAAATCCACCGCCGCCAGGATCTTGATCCCGGTCGCGCAGACCATGCCGAACATGACGATCCCCGCCCCGCCCAGCACATAGATCGGGATCGAGGCCGCGATCACCGCAAGCTTGGGAAACAGCGCCAGCACGATCAGGATCACCCCGGCCGCCACGCAGATCCAGCGGCTGCGGACGCCGGTGACGCCCACCAGCCCGACGTTCTGCGAGAAGGAGACATAGGGGAAGGTGTTGAAGATGCCGCCGAACATCGTGCCGAAGCCGTCGACCATCAGGCCCCGCGTGATGGCCCTGGAATCGGGACGGCGCCCCACCATCTCGCCCACCGCCAGCAGCATCCCGATGGTCTCGACCATCACGATGACCATGACGATGGAGAGGGAAAGGATCGCCCAGAAGTCGAAGGTGGGCACCCCGAAGGCCAGCGGGCGCACAAGCTCGATCCACGGGGCCTCGGACAGGCCCGAGAAATCGACCCGCCCCAGGGCCAGCGCCACCAGGAAGCCGACCACAAGGCCCGCAAGGACCGAGATGTTCGCCCAGAAGCCCTTGGCGAACCTGGCCATCAGCAGGATGACGATCAGGACCAGAAGGGCGAAAAGCAGATTGTCCGGCGCGCCATAGGCAGGGTTCGGGACGGTGGTCGCCACACCGTCGACGACCTGGGTGACGGTGGGGTTGCCCCCGGCGGCCCAGTTCAGCCCGACGCGCATGATGGTCAGGCCGGTGACGGTGATCACGGTGCCGGTCACGATCGGCGGAAAGAAACGGACGAAGCGGCCGATCACGGGCGCAAGCAGCATGCTGACGATACCCGCGCCGATGATCGCGCCGAAAAGCCCCGCGGCCCCCATCTCGGGATTGCCCGCCAGCACGACCATCGGGGGCACCGCCGCGAAGGTGACACCCATCATCACCGGCAGGCGGACGCCCAGTTTCCAGAAGCCTGCCGACTGGATGATCGACACCACGCCGCAGGCGAAGAGATCGCAGCTGATCAGCAGCGCAAGCTGATCCTTCGGCAGCTTCAGGACGCCGCCGATGATGATCGGCACGGCAATCGCCCCGGCATACATGATCAGCACATGTTGTAGGCCATAGACGAAAAGCTCGCGTGGCGGCGGAACCTGGTCGACCGGGTGTATCCCGGATTGCTGGTTCATTTCTTCCTCCCTGTTTGACTGCCATGGACCGGCCGACGAGGCGGCCCATGGCGATGTCGCCAAAATCTCATCAAGATTGTGGACATAATAAATCAATTTTGTATACGAAAAAAATCAGGGAGTGATGACTGTTGGCGCCGCCGTTGCAGCGCCCATTTGTCAACTGGATTCGTATAGAGGATTCAGAAGGTTAAGCGCCTTTGCCGACCCAGCCCAAGGCCACCTGTTTCCCTGCGGTTCAGCCGGTCATCGCTTTCGTGCCCTTCCTTCTGGGACCGAACAGCGCCGCAAGGGCCAGGATCAGGCCCGAGACGGTTGCGATCATACCGGCGGCGGAAACCGAGTTCCTGCCGCCGACCCACATCGGCCCGTAGCCCGCCAGCACATAGCCCAGGATGGCGGCAAGAGTGGCGAAGCCAAGGCTCCATGCGATCTGCGGGCCTATCCGGTCTGTCATCATCCGCGCGGCGGCGGGCGGGCAGATGAACATGGCGATGACGATGATCGAGCCCACCGCGTCGAAGGCCGCCACCGCCGCCACCGCGACCATGACGACAAGGGCGAAGCCGACCGGGCCGGGCCGGGCGCCCACGCTTTCGGCGAAGGCGGCGTCGAAGGTGCCGATCACCAGCTCTTTCCAGAACACCGCCGTGAACGCCACCATCGCCAGCAGCACCAGCGCCAGCCGCGCCAGTTGCGGCGGCAGCGCGGCCAGCGCCGCCGGATCGGCCAGCGCCGCCCATGAGGTGCCGCGCAGCCAGATCAGGCTTTCCAGATTGCCGTAAAGCGCATGTTCCACGTCCAGATGGACCTTGCTGGTGTCGCTCTGCTCCAGCAGCAGCACCCCGGCGGCGAAAAGCGTGGTGAAGACGACGCCCATCGCCGCCCCCGGCTCGATGTTGCCGAGGCGGCGGATCAGCTCGATCAGCCCCACGGCGACGATGGCCGCCCCTGCCGCGCCCGCCAGCATCGGCCCGGCGGCCAGCGTGCCGGTCAGCAGGAAGGCCACGACGATCCCCGGCAGGGCCACATGGCTGATGGCGTCGCCGATCAGGCTCTGGCGGCGCAGCACAAGGAAATTGCCCGGCAGCGCGCAGGCGCAGGAGGCCAGCACCCCGATCAGGATCGGCGTCAGCGAAAGCTGGACGAAGCTGTCTGTCATGCCTGCACCCCGCGAAGATCGGTCTCCTCGCCCAGCCTGCGGTCGAGGTCGGCGATGATGTCGGGCGGCAGAACCTCGACCAGCGGGCGGATGCCCTGCGAGGGGGATCCTGCCGCCGCTTCGGGATAAAGGCTGCGATAGAGGCTCCAGCGCGCCTCGTCCCGCTGCGCGGCGGCGGCGGCGGCCCGGCCCTCCAGCGTGGCGACACCATCGGGCCGGATCCAGCCGCGCGCCCGCAACCGGCGCAGGGTCTGCGCGTCGTAGATCGGCTCGCCCCGCGCCAGCGCCAGCAGGCCCTGACGTTCATGCACCAGCCCCTGAAACCCCAGCCGGTGAACGACGCCGGCCAGAAGGCCGCGCCGGGGCGACAGGACAAGCGAGATCATGAACAGCCCGAAGGCGAAAAGGACGATCAGCGAGCCGGTCGGCAGCCCGCGGTCCAGCGAGGAGACCACCGCCCCCAGCCACGCCGCCGCCGCGCCGAGCGCCGCGGCGATCACCACCATGCGCCCGGGCCGGTCGGTCCAGAACCGTGCGGCGACGGGCGGGATGATGGTCAGCGCCACGATCAGAACCAGCCCCGCGACCTTCAGCCCGATCACCGTCACCGCCATCAGCAGCGCCATCATCGCAAGATCGGTCGCGCGGATGCTGATGCCGCGCACGGCAGCATATTCGGCGTCGAAGCAGACCAGCGTGAAGGGGCGGCGCAAAAGGAAGATCGCAAGCCCGGTGATGGCAGCGGCAACCGCGATGATCTGGGCCTCGGACCGCAGCATCCCGGCGGTGGAGCCGAGCAGATAGCCCGAAAGCCCCGCCTGCCGCCCGGTCTGCAAGGTCTGGATCACCGTCATCAGCACCACGCCTGCGCCGAAGAAGACCGACAGCACCGCGCCGATGGCGGCATCCTCGGCCAGCCTGGTGCGCGCGGTCAGCCAGTCCACCACCAGCAGCCCCAGCCCGGCCGAGATCGCGGCACCGATCATCAGTCCCGGCAGCCAGCGCCCGTCGCCGGTCAGCGCCGCCATCACGATGAAGGCCAGCGCCAGCCCCGGCAGCGTGGCATGGCTGATCGCATCCGAGACCAGCGAGCGCTTGCGCAGCAGCACGAAACTGCCGATGGCCCCGGCGCTTGCGCCGAGGATCGCCGCGCCCACCGTCACCAGCGCGGTGTTGTAGCCCGCCTGAAGGAACAGCGCCGAGAGGAACCCGTCCATCGCCCTATCCCGTCAGCCCCGCCGCGATCCGGTCGATCTGGGCGGTCGCCAGACGCCCGCCATAGGCGGTTTGCAGGTTCTCGGCGGTGAAGACCCGGTCGACCGGCCCGTCGGCGATCTTGCGGACGTTCAGGATCAGCACATGGGTGAAATAGTCCCGCACCGTCGCCAGGTCGTGATGCACGCAGATGATGGTCCGGCCCCGGTCGTTCAGGTCCTTCAGCACGCCGATGATGGCGCGCTCGGTCGCGGCATCGACACCGGCGAAGGGCTCGTCCATTACATAAAGCCCGGCATCCTGCGCCAGCGCGCGGGCAAGGAACACCCGTTGCTGCTGGCCGCCCGAAAGCTGGCCGATCTGGCGATGCGCGAAAGCCTGCATCCCCACCCGCTCAAGGCAGTCCATGGCGCGCTTGCGATGCCGCGCCCCGGCGAAGCGCAGGAAGCCGATCTCGCGGTAAAGCCCCATCAGCACCACATCCAGCACGGTCGCCGGGAAGTCCCAGTCCACGCTGGCGCGCTGCGGGACATAGGCGACGCGGTGGCGGGCCTGTTTCCAGGGTTGCCCGAACACCGTCACCTCGCCCGAGACACGGGGCGCGATGCCGAGCGCGGCCTTGATGAGGGTGGACTTGCCCGCGCCGTTGGGCCCGATCACCGCCAGCATCGCCCCCGGCGGGGTCACGAAATCCACCGAGAACAGCACCGGCTTCTCGCCGTAGCTTACGGTCAGGCCCGCGATGGCAAGCGGGCTTTCGGGATGGTCGCTGGCAAGCCTGCGCCCGCCTGCCGCCACCAGTTCGGGACCGATGTTCATCCTATTGCCCCAGTTGGCCGTTCATCCCGGCCTCCGGCGCCTTGCCGCCAAGGGCGCGGGCGATGGTGGTGACGTTGTGGTCGATCATGCCGATATAGGTGCCTTCATAGGTGCCGGGATCGCCCATCGCATCCGAGAAGAGCTGGCCGCCGATGGTCACGGCATGGCCCCGCGCCCCGGCGCCCTCGATCAGCGCCATGACGTTGCGGTCGGAGACGGAGGATTCGACGAAGATGCCGCCGATCCCGCGGTCTGCCAGCACGCCCACCAGGGCTTCGATCTGTGCGAGTCCGGCCTCGGATTCGGTCGAGATGCCCTGGATGCCCATCACCTCGTAGTCATAGGCCCGGCCGAAATAGTTGAACGCATCATGGGCGGTAACCAGAACGCGGGCGTCCTCCGGCACGGTCGCCAGGACCTGCGCCGAATAGTCGCCCAGTGCCGCGATCCCGGCCAGATGCGTTTCGGCATTGGCGCGGAAGGCATCGGCGCCCTCGGGATCCAGTTCGATCAGCGCGTCGCGCGCCGCCTCGACCACGCCGGACCACAGCCCCGGGTCCATCCAGACATGGGGATCGTAGCGGCCCGGGTAGTCTGCGGAGCCGAGCAGGCGGTCCGCCGGCAGATGCTCGGCCAGCGCGATCACCTTGTTGGTCTCGCCCAGTTGGCGGAACAGATCCTCAAGCTGCGCTTCCAGATAAAGCCCGTGCCAGAACACCGCATCCGCCGAGGTCATGGCCGCGATGTCCGAACGGGTCTGGCGATAGGTGTGGGGATCGACCCCCGGCCCCATCAGCGCCTGAACCTCGACCCGGTCGCCGCCGACCTGTACCACCGCATCGGCGATCATGCCGGTGGTTGCGACGACGGTCAGCTTGCCGTCCTGCGCCAGCGCCGGGGCCATCCCCGGGCCGGAAAGGATCGCCAGGGCGGCGGCACCTGCCAGAAGCGAACGCCTCGTCATCGCAAGCATCTGAGTCTCTTTGTTGCAATCGGTTCGCATTATCAATACTCGTTCCGGCAGATTATGCAATTGCAAATCATTCTCAATATTGCTTGATTCGATCTGTGCCGCCACCCTTGTTGCGCTCTGCTTCCCACAATGGATGCGGGCGATGATCCGAGGCGAGGGCCTGCGTCTAAAGACTGTCCTGCCGGACAGGTCACACAGGTTTATTGTCCATTGCCGGCCGGAACCGGGTGATCCGGGAGGGAGTGGTTTCCCCTGCCGTTTCCGTTCAGGCCGTCAGCTTTCCCGGAACGCCTTCGAGAAATAGTCCGTGAAGGGTTTGAGGAGGTAGGCCATCGGGGTGCGCGGCTCGGTCTGGATGAAGGCCTCGACCGGCATTCCCGGCAGGAGGGGCAGGCCGCCCAGCCTGGCGAGTTCGCTTTCCTCCAGTAGGATCTCGGCGCGGTAATAGGAGGCGTGGGTGACCTGATCGGTGAAGGCGTCGGCGGAAAGGACGGATATCCTGCCCTTCAGATGCGGCGTATTGCGGCTGGAGAAGGCGGAGAACACCAGTTCGACCGGTTGGCCGATATGGACCTGGTCGATATGGATCGCCGCCACCTGCGTGGCGATGACCAGCGGCCGGTCCTGCGGCACGATGTAAAGGACCGGGTCGGCGGGGCGGATCACGGCGCGGGGGGTGGTGACGGCCAGGCCAAGGACCACGCCCGCGACCGGGGCGCGGATGTCCAGCCGGGCGATGCGCTCGTCCACCGCGCGCAGCTTCTCGGACAGTTCCATCAGCGCGGGGCCGATGTCGCGCAGCCCGGCCTCGGCCTCTTCGATGCGGGCGCCGGTGAGACGGCTGATCTCAAGCTCGGTCTCGGTGATGCGGCCTTCGGCCTGGGCGCGGGTGGCGGTAAGCTCGCCTTGCTGGCCCTGAAGGCGGGCCTGTTCGCGCTCCAGCGCAAGGACCGTGGAGGCCTGCGCCAGCCCCTTGGCCAGCAGGGCCTGTTGGCTGGCCAGTTCGTCGCCGATCAACTGCAGCTGGGTGTCCAGCGCGGCCTTCTGCGCGTTCACCCCTTCGACCTGCGAGGCGATCTGGCCGATGCGGCGGCGCAGTTGTTCGCTCGTCGTGGCGAAGCCGCCCAGCCTTGCGGCGAACAGGCGGCGCTGGCCGTCCAGCAGTTCGGCCACGGTCGGGTCGGCGGTGGCAAGGGCGGTCAGTTCCGGCGGAAAGGTGGGGGAGGGAAGGCCGTCCCGCTCGGCGGCCAGACGGGCGCGGCGGGCGGAAAGTTCGTTCAACTGGCCTTGCATCACGGCGCGGTCGGATTGCAGCAGCGTGCCGTCCAGCCGGATCAGCACATCCCCGGCGGCGACCGTCGCGCCTTCGGTCACGTCGATCCCGGCGACGACGCCGCCGTCGGGATGCTGGACCACCTGATGGTTCAGTTCCACCTCGATCCGGCCGGGGGCGACGATGGCACCGGACAGTTCCGTCATCGTGGCCCAGGCCCCGAAGCCGCCGACCAGCAGGGCCAGCGTGACAAGGCCAAGGGCGATGGGACCGCGGGTGGACCAGAAGGGGCGGTTCGGCGCGGTCATGCGACACCTCCGGGGGCGACGGAACTGGCGATCCTGCCCGCGTTCTTCACCATCTCGCGCAGCACCTTGTCGCGGGGGCCATAGGCGGTGGGGGCGCCGTCGTTCAGCACCAGCAGCATGTCGCATTCCTGGATGGCGGCCGGGCGGTGGGCCATGATCAGCACCGAATGGCCGCGCTCCTTGGCGGCGCGGATCGAGGCGTTCAGCGCCATCGACCCGTCGTTGTCGAGGTTGGAGTTGGGCTCGTCCAGCACCAGCAGCACCGGGTCGCCGTAAAGCGCCCGGGCCATGCCGACGCGCTGCACCTGCCCGCCGGAGAGGCGGCCGCCCATGGTGGCGACCTGGGTGTCATAGCCCTGCGGCAGGGCCTTGATCAGTTCATGCGCGGCGGCGGATTGCGCGGCGGCGACCACTTTGGCGGGATCGGCCTTGCCGTCCAGCCGGGCGATGTTCGAGGCGATGGTGCCATCGAACAGCGTCACCCTTTGCGGCAGATAGCCGATGTAGCGGCCAAGCGTGTCGGGGTCATACTGGTCCAGCGTCGCCCCATCCAGCCGGATCGAGCCCACGGCGGGCGGCCAGACCCCGATCAGCGCGCGGGCCAGCGAGGACTTGCCCGACCCGGACGGCCCGATGATGCCAAGCGCCTGCCCCGGCTCCAGCGTGAAGGAGACGCCGCGCAGGACGGTCTTGCCCTCGCCCGGCACGACCAGCGAAAGGTTGCGGACCTCAAGCAGCGCGTCGGGGCGGGGCAGGGCGGTGCGCGGCTCTTCTTCGGGCACCTCCGACAGCAGCCCCTCCAGCCGCTGCTGCGCCTGCCGGGCGCGGGTCAGGGTGGACCACTGGCCCACCGCGACCTCGATCGGTTGCAGGGCGCGGCCCATCAGGATGGAGCCTGCGATCATCGCCCCCGGGGAAAGCTCGTTGCGCAGCACCAGCCAGGCGCCGATGCCGAGGATGGCCGATTGCAGGAACAGCCGGAAGGTCTTGGTCAATACGGAGAAGGCGCCCGAGGTATCCGCCACCGCCAGCGCCTGTCTGGCGGCCCGCCCGCGCGAGCCCTGCCAGCGCGCGAAGGCGGCGCCGGTCATGCCAAGGGCGCGGACCAGTTCGGATTCCGCCTTCAGGTTCTCGGCCTGGCGGTCGGCGTGAAGGCCCATCGACATCGCCTCCCTCACCGCGGCTTCGGTCATGCGCTGGTTCAGCGCCGTCACCGCGATCAGCGTCACCATGCCGGCGATGGCGGTCCAGCCCAGCCAGGGGTGGAAGATGAACAGCGCCGCCGCGAAGACCGGCGTCCAGGGCAGGTCGAACAGCGCCATCAGCGCGGGCGAGGCCCAGACCCGCGAGACGGTTTCAAGATCGCGCTGCGCGGAATGGGCGGCGGGATCCTGCGGCACGACGGTCAGGCGGCGGAAGGCGGCCGACAGCACCCGGTGGTCGAGGTCGGCCTGTATCCGCGCGCCGATGCGCACCATCACCCGGTTGCGCGCATGGTCCAGAAGCCCCATCGCAAGGAACAGGAAGGCCGCCAGCACCGACAGTGCCAGCAGCGTCGGCTCGGACCGCGAGGCCAGCACCCGGTCATAGATCTGCAGCATGTAAAGCGGCGAGGTCAGCATCAGCAGGTTGACGAAGATCGAGAACAGGAAGGCCGCCAGCAGCGACCGGCGGGACCGCCGCCGCACAGCCCGCATCTCGGCCCGCCCCGCCAGACTGTCCCGCTGCTTCATCAAAGGCACGTCCCCTCATGGCCTACAGACGCCCATCAGCTAGCAGAAGTCCGGGCTTCGGACGATGGGAAAATCCCAGGCCGCCCCGATATGAGCGGCATCGGACATGGTCTGGATAAGCGCGATCGGTTGACGATCAGTGAACCGGATGCCGGACCTGGAGGCAACCGGTGTCGAGGAGAAGGGCCCATCCCGGGTTTTTGCCGAAATATCATATCCTTGATTGCAGTATTGCCGCGTGATACCTTTTGGCGGTACTGCCAAAAAAGTGTCCCGGCATGGTGATTTCGGACCCCAGTGAACTTGGCACATTCCTCCGCCAGCGGTGCGAAGCGCCCGGGATCGACCTGATTGCAGAGCCGCAGGCATGAGGACGGACAGGTGGGGCGCAGGTTGCGGCACGCCGGTCGGCTGTCTGACCCGGTATAAGGACAAGGCCCTGAACTTTGCCCCTGTGGGCAACGCCGGGAAGGAGCGGCTGCACGAGGCCGTCCTTTCGCTTCACCTCCACCCGTGCCTGCCAGATGCCGGAGGCTCCCCCCTGCATCGACCGGCCCCGCTTCCTATATGACCTGTGTAATCTTGTTCCCGGCCGCCGGGTTTCGTGGAGGTAGTCGATGTTCAACCCCTCTGGTGATATCTCCGGCATCGCCATTGAGCCCGACTGGTCGCGTGAGGTCCCGCGCCGCTGGTGGGACCCGTCGCGGCGGCTTCTGCGCAGCTTGCGCGGCCATGCAGCCGCCCGGGCGCGGCGCGGGCCGCTGGCCCGGCTGGCGCGCATCCGCTGGGTGCTGTCGCACCGTTTCTGGTCGGTGATCACCCAGGCCGATATCCCGCTGGGCACAAGGATCGGCGGGGGGCTGCTGATCCCCCATCCCAACGGGATCGTCATCCATCCCGCAACCGAGATCGGACCGAACTGCCTGATCTTCCAGCAGGTGACCGTCGGCACCACCGGCCGCAGGGAGGGCCTGCCGCGGATCGGCGCGCATGTCGACATCGGCGCCGGCGCGCGTGTCCTCGGCCCGGTGATGGTCGGCGCCCATGCGCGGATCGGGGCAAATGCCGTCGTCATCCGCGATGTGCCCGGCGGGAGGATCGCGGCGGGCGTTCCGGCCCGGCTTCTCGACCCGGATCAGTATTCGCCGTAGCCGTAACCCTCGTCACGGTCCATGAAGCGGCATTTGTTCAGCACCACGCCCAGCACCTGGGTGTGGCGGGCCAGTTCCTTGCCGCAGCGGTCGATCTCGCCCACGGTGCTTTCCTCGGCGGCGGCCACCATCAGCACGCAGTCCACCTGGTCGAGGAAGGCGATCGTGTCGTCGCTGACCAGAAGCGGCGGCATGTCGAACAGTATCACATCCGGCTTGTAGCGCGCCTCGATCGCATCGACCTCGGCGGCGGCGCGGGCCGAGGACAGCAGTTCGGCAGGGCTGTGCACCGGCTCGGCATTCATTCCCAGGGCGAGGTTCGGTCCCCACCGCAGCAACTGCCCCTCGGCGGGGACCGAGCCGTCCAGCACCCCGGCGAAGCGCCAGCTTCCCGACAGGCCCAGCGTCGGCATCATCGCCGGGCGGCGCAGGTCCATCTCCAGCGCCATGACCCGCAGGTCGGCCTGCCGGGCAAGGCTGAAGGCCAGGTTCAGCACCGTGGTGGTCTTGCCGCTGGCGCTGCCCGGAGAGGTGATGGCCACGCGCGTCCATCCCTTCTGGCGCAATTGCGGCATCAGGTTGGTGCGCATCAGGTCGAAGGGCAGGGCCGGCAGACCGGGGCGATGCGCGACGATCCGGCGGGCGTCCAGCCGGTGGGAATCAAGCGTGGCCGGGGCAAGCGCGGCCCAGGCGGCCTCGACCCCCGGATCGCGGGGCCCTTCGGCCGGCGCGGCCTGCGGGGCGGGCTGGCTTTCGCGGGCGGCACGGGCCTTGGCGATGGCGGACTGGATGCGTTCCATGACGGCTACTCCATGAAGCCGGGGAAGACGCGGTCGATCGTCTGGGCCAGGCCCAGCTTCACCGCCAGAACGTCAAGCGGCATCACGAAGGCATGGACAAGCCAGGCCAGCAGCGGCAGTCCCAACAGGACGGTGCCGGTGATGGCCCATACCCGGATGCGGCGGCGGCGGATCTCGGCGTCGGTCTCCATATAGGGGATGGTGCCGAACGGGGTGATGCCAAGCGAGGCGACCAGATCGGCCGGGCGGCGCGGGGTGCGGTTCAGAAGTTCCAGCGCCACCATCAGCGCCACCGAGAGCGCGATTCCCGCCCCCAGCCCGGCGGCGGCGATCAGCTTGCGGTTGGGGCCGGAACGGAAGGCGGGCACGGTCGCTGGCTCGATCACGGTGATGCGCTGGCCGCGGGCGGTGACCTCGATCCGGTCACCCATCCGCGCCTCGGCCAGGCTGGCCACCGCCTGATCGTATTGCACGCGCAGGTTTTCGTAGTCGCTGCGCAGCCCGCCCAGTTCGATGGCGTTGGCGGGGGTGGCCTCGATGGAAAGTTCAAGCGCCTTCAACTCGCGTTCAAGCAGCGTCTTCTGCTCGGCCAGGAAGGCGATCTGGCCGTCGATGTCGGCCATCTGCAGCTCGAAGGTGGTAGGCGCCCCGGCACCCCCGGCGCCAAGCTGGGTGTTGACCGCCTCTTCCAGGGCGGCGATCTGGGTCTGGAGCGCGCGCACCCGGGGGTTGTCGGGCGCATAGATCACCAGCGCCGAGGCCAGTTCCTGGCGCAGTTGCAGCAGGCGCTGCTCTTCGGGCGTCAGCGTGCTGCCGGTGGGGCCGATCTGCCCGGTCCGTTCGTAAAGGTCCGAAAGCCGCTGGCGGCGGTCGCGCAGCCCCGCCAGTTCGCGTTCCACCTGAAGCAGGCGTTCCTGCTGGGCGGCCTGGCGGGTGCGGCGGTATTCCAGGCTTTCGGGCAGGGCGTCTCGGTGGGCCTCTTCGAATTCGAGGATGCGGGCGTTCTGCTGGGCCATTTCTTCGCTCAGCCGTTTCACCTCCTGCTGGAAGAAATCCAGCGTGCCGCCCGAGGCGGCGGTGCGCAACTCGATGCTCTGCTCGAGGATCTGGGTGACGATGGCGTTGGTCACTTCGGCCGACTGCACCGGATCGCCCGAGTCGAACGAGACGACAACGATCCCCGTTCCGCGCTGATGCATCTGCGGCAGTTCGATGCGGATGCGCAGATACATCTGGCGGACGATGGCGTCCGGCGTCAGGTCCGGCCTGTCTGCATGGACGTTGAACTTGCGGGACAGGTCCAGCAGGTTCGCCCGCGTGAGCAGACGCTGCTGGATCGAGAACAGAATCTCGTCCGCCGTGGAGCTGACCGTGGTGGCGGCCAGTTCGGTAGGAATCTGCGGGCTTTCCACCAGAAGCCGCGCCTCGGCCCGGTAGACCGGCGGCCTTGTATAGGCGACGACCGTGCCGATGGCCACGCAGGCCGCCACGATGATCACGATATAGGGCAAGCGCCGCAAAAGCAGGGCAAGATAAAAGCGGATATCCAGATTCATCCTAACCCGTCACCTTTGGAAGCGGGAATATTTACCGCAAAAAACGCCCCATCATCCAGGACCTGGCGGATCGTGGCAAGGGTCACGTTCCGTTGTTCGCTGGTGAAGGCATAGACCAGTGCCAGATCGCACAGCCGGTTGACCAGCCGCGGCACGCCGCCGGTGGCCTCATGGACCAGCGCCACCGCCGTCCGGCTGAAAAGCGGCCGCGGGCAGCCGGCCACCTTCAGGCGGTGGGCGATATAGGCCTGCACGCCGTGCTGGTCCATCTCGGAGAGGTGGAAGTTCGAGGCCACGCGCTGGGCGAACTGGCGCATGTCGGGGCGGCGCAAGGTCTCGCGCAGTTCGGGCTGGCCGACCAGCACCAGTTGCAGCAACTCGTCCTTGCCCGAGTTGATGTTGGTGAACATCCGCAACTCTTCCAGCGCCTCGCGGTCGAGGTTCTGGGCTTCGTCGAAGATCAGCACCACCCGGCGGCCCCGGGCGTATTCGGCGATCAGGAAGGTCTGGAAGCGGGCGAAGAGGTCGACATAGGTCTCGCCGGAGGCAGCGGGCTGGTCCAGCGCCATCAGCACCCAGCGCAGCAGTTCCTCGCGCGCGCCGCTTGAATTCGAGATCAGGCCCACGCGCACCTCGGGACCCAGCCCGCGCAGAAGCTGGTGCAGGAGCGTGGTCTTGCCCGCCCCCACTTCGCCCGTGATCAGCGTGATCGGCGCGCGGGTGAGAATGCCGTATTCCAGCATCGTGTAGGCGCGCCTGTGGCCTGGCGACCAGAACAGGAAATCCGGGTCGGGGGTCAGCGCGAAGGGCCGCGTGGTCAGGCCGAAATGGCCGGTGTAGATATCCAGCGGCATCGCGGCGGCGCCGGTGGCCGGAACGGAGGGGCCGGGCTGGGGGGGCATGTCTTCATGCCGGGGGGCCGCCTCGAACCGGGGCTGCCGGGCAGAGGGGACCCGGCCGGCGGACAGAGGCGGATCATCCCGCACCGCCGTGAAGGCGGCACGAAGACGCGCGTCCGCCGCCGGCGAGGGGGCGGAGGAGGCAGACAGGCGTGCCTCACGCACGGGCGGTGGCTCCGGCGCATGCAGGTTCCATCGGCCAAGGCCGGGAAGGATATGCCAGATCCGTGCCTTCCTCATTCGGTCTCCTTCGGCGCGCCAGCGTGCGGGCCCGCCTATCTCATCCCAGCCAGATGGTGGAAACAAGGCGGTCGGGAAAGGGGAAACGCCACACCGATGCCACAAAAGCCGCCGGACAGGGGCCTGGCACGATCATTTTTCAAGGAAATCTCCGATGGGAAGCCCTGTCCCCCTGCATCCGTTCACGCCTTGGTTCAGGTTCCGGGGGCGGGTTTTCCCCTGTGCGAATCATCCATGTCCTTGCGATCGTCCGCATTCGCCCCGGTCTTTCCTTTTTCAGGGGACATCTCCGCGGCCCGGCCCGCAAGCCGGGAAATCCCGTCCCCGATCCGCGGCCGGATGCCGGTCAGAGGATGGGCAGAGACGCAAGTCATGGTATGATCGAAGCTTCCGTGATCAGAAAGACAGAAGAAGCTGTGACCGTCTTGCCCGAACGGGCGGCCCGGTCCTGACAGGAGTGACGACATGAAACGCAGCGGCATCCTTGCAGCGGTTCTGGCGCTGGTGGCCTCGGCCACCGGGGCGCTCTGGTGGCGCGGCGCGGCGGCCGAGCCCGATGACGCCGCCATGGCGGCCCGCTATGCCGCCCCCCTGCCCGCCCCCGAAGGTCCGCTTGCCGTCTATCATATCGGCCACAGCCTGGTGAATCGCGACATGCCCGCCATGCTGGCCCAGCTTGCGGGCGGGGGCCATCGCTACGAAAGCCAGTTGGGCTGGGGCACCACGATGAAGGCGCATTGGGACGGCAAGGACATCAACGGCTTCGATGTCGAGAACGACCATCCCCGCTTTCGCCCCGCGCATGAGGCGGTGCAAAGCGGCGACTACGACGCCGTCGTCCTGACCGAGATGGTCGAGATCCGCGCCTCCTTGCGCTATTACGACAGCCCGCGCCACCTGGCGCTCTGGGCCGAGGAGGCCCGCGCCGCCCGGCCGGACGTGCGGATCTACCTCTACGAGACCTGGCACGGGCTGGACGATCCCGAGGGCTGGCTGGAGCGGGTGGACGCCGACCTGCCCCGCTACTGGGAGGCGGGAATCCTGCGCCCCGCCCTTGGCCGCCTGCCGGAAGATGCCCGCATCCACCTGATCCCGGCAGGCCAGGCGCTGGCGGCCTTCGTCCGCGCGGTCGAGGCGCAGGGCGGTGTCGGAAGCGTGCGCGACCGCCGCGATCTCTTTGCCTTCACGCCCGAGGGGGAAAGGGACGACATCCATCTCGGCGACCAGGGGAACTACCTTGTCGCGCTGGTGCATTATGCCGTGCTTTACCAGAAAAGCCCGGTCGGCCTGCCCCATGACCTGCTGCTGTCCGACGGCACCCCGGCCGAGGCCCCCGCGCCCGAGACTGCGCTCCTGATGCAACAGATCGCGTGGGAGGCCGCCCGCTCCACCCCGTTGACCGGCGTCGCCCCCTGAAACCGCCCTGCCCCGTCCAGGGGGGCCGGAACTGTGGTGCGGATCCATCCAATCGGCCCCGGCCTGCCGGAAAGATGGTCTTTTCCGGGCACTTTCTGCTTTCAGTGCGCCGCGGCTTTCCTTATTCTCGCCGCAGTTCGGGCCACCCTGTATACCGGGGGAAGGATGAGGGAAGTAAAGATGACAATCATTCGTGCATTGTTCGCCGCGCTGGCGATGCTGCCGCTTCTGGCACTGCCGGGGGCCGCGCAGGATTACCGGCTGCGGGCGGGCGACGTGGTCCAGATCGAGGTGCTGGAGGACGGCAATCTCAACCGCAGCGCCATCGTGCTGCCGGACGGGCAGATCTCGGTGCCGATGGCGGGTTCGGTCCGGGCTGCGGGGCGCAGCCTCGCGCAGGTGCAGGCCGATCTCGCCGCCCGGCTGGCGCCGAACTTCGCCTCTCCTCCCACGGTCTATGTGACGCTCAGCTCTCTGGGCGAACGCGCACCCGCGGCCGCACCGCGCAGGATCGACGTGTTCATCCTTGGCGCCGCCGCCACCCCGGGCCGGATCGAGGTCGCGCCGGGCACGACGCTGCTGCAGGCCATCGCCCAGGCCGGCGGCCTGTCGCCCTTCGCGGCGAAGAAGCGCATCCAGTTGCGCCGGGTCGACCGTTCGGGCACCGAACGGGTCTATGCCATCGACTACGATGCGATCGAGCGCGGCCTTGCCGGAGGCTCGATGAAGCTGGTCGATGGCGACGTGATCGTCGTTCCGCAGCGCCGCCTGTTCGAGTAGGCGCGGCATGGTCATCAGGTCTCGCAGGTTCCGGCGCACGGTCCTTCAGGGCGCGGGCCTTCTGGGTGCGGGTTTTGCCGCCCTTCCCGCGCTGGCGCAGGACGAGGGCGGGCTGCGCATGGTCTTCGGCATCGAACAGCGCTTCGAGGCGGGGCGCAACCTCGGCCTCGAAGTTCCGGACGAAGGCGACAGCATCGCGGCCACCACGCGGCTCAGCTTCGGCCTCAGCGACCGGACCGCGCTTTCCTGGCTGGAACTGAACGCCTCGACCGGGCTGGTGATCGAGAACACCCCCGACAGCGACGGCACCGAGATCGTCGTCGGCCGCCCGGACCTGACCTTCGCCTACACGCGCGAGGTGCCGAACGCCCTGTTCGGCGTGACCGCGCATTACCGCCGGGACGATGTCGACGCCTTCGACCGCGACCTGACCGAGGACGCGGATGAAGGCACGCGCACCGACTACGGCCTGGGACTCCGGTTCGAAACCGGCCGCACCGCGCCCCTGGGCTTTGCGGCGAGCCTGTCGCATGACGTGACCGAATACCAGGACGTGACCGACCCGGACCTGAACGACATCCGCACCACCCGGCTGGACCTCGAGACACGGCTGCGCTTTTCCGAGGTGTTGACGGGCCGCATCGGCGTGGCCGCCTCGCGCGCCGAGGAAGATGACCTCGCCAGCACAGTGACCGAAAGCCTGACCGGGCGTGTCGGCTTCGACTACGCGGTGTCCGAACGGCTGAACCTTGGCCTGTCGCTGGGCCACACCCGGATCGACACCGAGGAATTCGGCGTCACCACCCGCGAGACTGGCCCCTTCGCGCGGCTGGACCTGAACTACGACATGCCCAACGGCAGCGCCACGGCGGCGCTGACGGTCATCACCGATGCCGACGAGGGCACGCGCACCACCTTCGAGGTCGGCCGCACGATGGACCTGCCGATGGGCGCGCTTTCGGCCCGGCTGGGGGTGACCCGCAGCGATGCGGCGGGCACCGACCTGATCGGCGGCCTCCTCTGGTCGCGCGCCCTGCCCGACAGCCGTATCGACATAAACCTGGAACGCTCGGTCTCCTATGACGATGACGACGACGAGACGGCGGTCAACACCGCCTTCGACGTCACATGGTCGCGTGAGGTGAACGCGCTGTCGTCCATCGGGCTGGATTTCCGCTACGAGGTCAGCGACTCCCCGTCGGAGCGGATCGAGGTGGCAGGGATCGGCGCGACCTGGCGCTACGCCCTGACCCCCGACTGGCGCCTGGATGTCGGCATGCGCTACCGCGTGCGCCACGACCTGGACGGAAGAGCAGAATCCCCCTCGGCCTTCGTCTCTCTGGGCCGCAGCTTCGAATTCCGGCCCTGAGCCTTTCGGCGTGAAGCATCGGGCGGGTCAGGACGCAGGTTGCGTTCGGGGATAGGATGGCCGGGGTTGGACCTGGAAGGATTCGCCCGATGCCGATGCTTCGCCCGAATCTGAGGGTTCTGCTTCCGGTGGGGGCGGCGCTTGTGCTGCTGGGCCTCGCCATCGTCCTGCGCCACCAGCCGCCAATGGAAATGCCGCCCGCGCTGGTGCTTGAACCCGGAGGCCAGCCGGAACTGTCGGCCAGCCTTCATCCGCTGCCGGGCGATCAGGCCGAGGCGCTGCCTGCCCGGATCGGCGGCGTCGCCAGCCCTTTCGGGGGTGGGTTCCGGCAGGAATGGCCGGGTTTTCACGCCGAGGCGCGTTTCACCGGCCCCGGCCTGATCCTGCGGCTGGATGACGGGGAGAACCGCTACCGGATCACGATCGGCGATCATGTGCTTGCCCTGACCCGCCCCGGCGCGGCAGAGGTTCGGATCGAGGGGCTGGGAGAGGGGGAACACAGGGTCCGGCTTGAGAAGCTGAGCGAATCCTGGGCCCCGGCCTGGTTCGGCGGCTTTTTCCTGCCGCAGGGCGGCCAGCCGCTGCCGCCGCCCGAGCCCGGCCGCGTGATCGAGTTTCTCGGCGATTCCGACAGCGTGGGCTACGGCGTCACTTCCCGGGGACGGACCTGTTCGCCGGACGAGCAGTTCCTGACCACCGACGCCACCCGGGCCTTTCCGGCGCTGGTGGCCGGGGAACTGGGGATGGACTACCGGGTGATCGCGCGGTCGGGGATCACGCTGGTGCGGAACCCGGACAACATGAGCGCGCTTCATGCCCTTGCCCTGCCGGGCGATCCCGGCGCGCCGCTCGCACCGGAACCCGCGGCGGAGATCGTCGTCATCGGCCTGGGCTCGAACGACCTGGGCAAACCGCTGACCGAGGCGGAATGGCCGGGGGGCGTGGAAGGAATGCGCGCTGCCCTGGCCCGGGGTGTTGAGGATCTGGCCCGCGCCCGGGCGGCGCATTCGCCGGGTGCGCGGCTGGTGCTCTTGGCCTTTGGGGAATACGGCCCCGATCTGGTAGAGCCCTATCGGCAGGCGCAGGCGGCGCTGCAACGCGACGGGATGCGCGCCGATCTCCTGATCCTGCCCCGGCTGGCGCGGAGGGCCTGCCACTGGCATCCCTCGCTTGCGGATCATGCGCTGATCGCGGGGCAACTGGCCGAACTGCTGTCGGAGGAGGGGCCATGATCGCGGCAGCAGGCTTTCCTCGCCCCCGCGATCCGATTAACCTGCGCGGAACCTCCCTGCACCGGACCCCGCCATGCTGACCCTGCGCCCGCTTCTGAACGTCTTGCGGCGGCGATTTGGCGGAACGGTTCCCGACATCACCGCCCGCGCGGTGGAGCGGTGGGAGGTTTCGCCCGCCAGCGAACATGAGGTGCCGCCCGTCATCGTCCTGCCCGGCCAGGTCGAGCGCATCACAAGGACCGAGTTCGGCTCGCTTGACGATGTCATCGGCTCGCTTGCCGGCAACCCGCGCGAGAAGGCGGGGCCGACCTTCGGCTACCGGCTGCGCGATGTCGATTTCGTCGATGGCGTGCTGTCCTGCCGCGGGGCCGAGCAGCATCTGCGCAGCCGCGCCCGCCGCACTGCTCTGGGCCATGTCAGGCCCCGCGAACATCTGTCCGGGGCGCTTTACGAAAGCTGGATCGGCAACCGCTGGTTCGGCAACTGGCTTCTGAACGACTGCCTGGCCTACCGGCTGGCCGAGGCCCATGGCCTGCCGGTGACCTCGGCCCCGCCGCCGCGCGCCGGCCATGTCGCGCGCTATGAGGAACTGCTGTCGATGGCCCCCCGCCGTACAGGCGACGTGCATTTCGATGAGCTGATCCTGTTCGAGGACGTGCAGAACAACGCCGGCCGTCTTGCCCGGGCGCAGGACATGCGCGCGCGCCTGCTGGCGGGTCTGGACCCGCGCCCCTTGCCCGGGGTCTTCCTGCTGCGCGGCGGAAGCGGCGATGCCCGCCTGATGCGCAACGAGACCGAAATCGCCGAGCGGCTGGAGGCGGAATACGGCTTCCGGGTGATGTATCCCTTCGACCACAGCGTCGATGCCCTGGCCGAGGCCTGCGGCGGCGCGCGCATCGTGGCCGGGATCGAGGGCAGCCATCTGGTCCATGGCGTGGCGGCCATGGCCCCGGGCGGAACCGTCCTGACGCTGCAACCCCCCGACCGGACCACCACCTCGCTCAAGCTCCTCAGCGACCGGTGGCAACAGCGGTATGCGATGATCGTGGGCCAGGGAACGACCGGAGGTTTCGAGATCGGCTGGGAGGATGTATGCCGCACGCTGGATCTGATGGACCGGGGGTGACGCGGCACGGGGTTTTCGCGGCTTGAAATGAATGGGGCTCCCAAGCATTATCCGCCTAAACCTTTGTGATCGGAAATGGGATTGGCCCGGTGTATGGGCATCAGGGAAGTGAAAGCCTGTGTGGCGTGATATCTGCAAAGACTATGTGCGACACGGCCGTGTGCTGACAGATCCCGGCTTCGTCTCTCTGGCGATCTATCGCTATGGACGGTGGGCCATCCAGCGCCGCAGCCGGATCGGCCGTTTCGTGGCCAACAAGTTCTACGGGCTGCTGCGGATATTCGTGCTGAACATCACCAAGATCTGGATCCCGCCGGGGGTGGTGATCGGAGAGGATTTCCACATCATCCATGGCGAAGGCTCGCTCTCGATCCATCCCGACGTGGTGATCGGCGATCGCTGCGGCGTGATGCACAACGTCACCATCGGCACAAACATGGAGCGCGCCGGTGCGCCACGGCTGGGCGATGACGTGTTCATCGGGGTGAATGCGACGGTGCTGGGCAAAATCCGCATCGGCAACCGGGTGCGGATCGGGGCGAACACCGCCGTCTCGACCAATGTGCCCGACGATTGCATGGCGGTGGGCTCGCCCGCGCGGATCTATCCCAACCTGCCGATCTTCGCGCAGAAGGCCAGGAAAGACGCGGCCTCATGATCCCTGCCGGTGAGTCCTCGGTCTGGCGGCTTCTGGCCGACAACCTGCCCGGTGGGGGCGGGCGCGTGGCGCTGGTCGATGCCGGGCGGCAGGCCAGCTTTGCCGAGGTGGCCGCGCAGGCCGACCGCATCGCGGCCTGGCTGCATGGCGCGGGCGTCCGCCCGGGCGAACGGGTGATCGTGCATCTGCGCAAGGGCATCGACGAGGTGGTGGCGATGTTCGCCGCCTGGAAGATCGGGGCCGTCGTCGTCAACGTGAACCACCAGTGGACGGCGGCGCAGCTTGCCTATGTGGCCGGGGATTGCCGGGCCAGCGCGGCGATCCTGGGGGCGGGCGCGCTGAAGGGGATCGCCGCCACGCCGCTGCCGCCCTCGGTCGCGCATCTGCTGGTGCAGGGGAAGGGGCCGCTGCCCGCGGGCGCCACCGCCTGGGACAGTCTTCCGGAGGCCGGGGCCGCGGAAGTGCCGCCCGATCCCGGCGCGCTGGCGATGATCATCTACACTTCCGGCTCGACCGGCCGGCCCAAGGGGGTGATGCTCAGCCATCGCAACATCCGCATCGGCGCGGCCTCGGTGATCGAATACCTGGGGCTGGGGCCGGAGGACCGGCTGCTTTCCGTGCTGCCCTACAGTTTCGACGCCGGGTTGAACCAGTTGACCACGATGATGATGACCGGCGGCACGGTGGTGCACCAGCCGGTCTCGATGCCGTCCGAGGTGGTGCGCATGGCGGTTGATCAGGCCGTCACCACCATCGCGGGCGTGCCGCCGCTGTGGAACCAGATCGTGCGCTACCTGGGCGATTCCGGCATCCGCCTGCCCGCGCTGCGCCGCATCACCAACACCGGCGGCAAGATCCCGCCCGACATCCTTGAACGGATGCCCGGGGTTTTCCCCGGCGTGGACATCTTCCTGATGTATGGCCTGACCGAGGCGTTCCGCTCCACCTGGCTGCCGCCCGCGCGCTTTGCCGCGAAGATGGGCTCGATCGGGCAGGCGATTCCCAACGCGCAGATCTTCGTCGTCAAGCCCGGAGAGGGCGCCGCCGGTCCGGGCGAACAGGGCGAACTGGTCCACGCCGGCCCGCTGGTCAGCCTTGGCTACTGGGAGCGCCCCGACCTGACGGCCGAAAAGATCCGCCCCTGCGCCGAGTTGCGCGGCATCATCGGTGATGCCCAGGTGGTCTGGTCGGGCGATCTGGTCCGCGTCGATGCGGATGGCGACCTGTGGTTCGTCAGCCGCATGGACGAGATGATCAAGACCTCGGGCTTCCGCCTCTCGCCGACCGAGGTCGAGGACCTGCTGTCGCAGGGCGGGCTGGTCACCGATGTCGTGGCCTATGGCGTCGAGGATGACGACATGGGGCAGGTCGTCCATGTCGCCGCAAGCCTGGTCGAAGGGGCCGATCCCGCGGCGCTGATGGCGCATTGCCGCCGCGTCATGCCCCATTACATGGTTCCCCGCCGCATCCACCCCTGGCCGGGGCCGATGCCCCGCACGGCCAGCGGCAAGCTGGACCGCCCCGCCGTCATAGCCACTGCGAAAGCCGCAGCCACAACCGCAAAGGACCCTGCATGAGCCTGACCGCCGAAGACCTGATCCGTTTCCTGCGCGATTTCCTGAACATCGAGGACGAGATCGACCCCGAGACCGAACTGTTCTCGGCGGGGCTGCTGGATTCCGTGGCGATGATGAACATCATCGGCTTCGTCGAGGAGAAGGCCGGGATCGAGGTCCGTCCCGCCGACGTGACGCTGGAGAATTTCGACAGCGTGGCGCGCATCGTGGATTACGCGAATGGACAGGCCTGACCCCGGCGCCGACGATGCCCTTCTGGCCGAGGCCGCCGCCCGCTTCGGCACCCCGGCCTATGTCTATCTGACCGACCGGATCGCGGCGCGGCTGGCCCGGATCGAGGCCACGCTGGGCCGCTGGTTCCGGCTTTCCTATGCGGTGAAGTCGAACCCGAACCCGGCCCTGCTGGCCTGGCTGAACGGGCGGGTGCCCTATATCGACGTTTCCTCGGGCGGAGAACTGCGCACCGCCATGGCCTCCGGCTGGCAAGCCACGCATGCCAGTTTCACCGGCCCGGCCAAGCGCGACGAAGAATTGCGCATGGCCATCGGGGCGGGCCTTGGCGAACTGGTGGTCGAAAGCCTGCGCGAGGCGCGGGCCGCCAGCCGCATCGCGCAGGAGCTGGGCCGGCAACAGGACGTGCTGGTCCGCATCGCGCCCGACCGCGTGCCCAAGGGCTTCGGCGACCAGATGGCCGGGCGCCCCAGCCCCTTCGGCATCGACATCGAGGAAGCCCCGGCGGCGCTGGCAGAGATCCTCGCCCTGCCCGGGCTCAAGGTCACCGGGCTGCATATCTATTCCGGCACGCAATGCCTGAAGGCGCCTGCCATCGTCGAGAACTGGGGCATCTTCATCGGCATCTTCCGCGATCTCTGCGCGGCGCATGACCTGTATCCGAAGCGGCTGGTCTTCGGCTCGGGCCTCGGCATCCCCTATCACGCGGGCGACACGCCGCTGGACCTGGAGGAGATCGCGGAGGGCGCGGCCCCGGTGCTTGCGGAACTAAAGGGCGACCCGCGCTTCGCCGCGACAGTGCCGGTGCTGGAACTGGGCCGCCATCTGGTCGGCGAGGCGGGCTATTTCGTCACCCGGGTGGTTTCGGTCAAGCAGTCGCGCGGCAGCCGGATCGCCATCTGCGACGGAGGGATGAACAACCATCTGGCGGCCTCGGGGCATTTCGGCATGGTGCTGCGGCGCAACTACCTGATGCACCGCGTCGGCGGCGGTGACGGAGAGGAGAAGCTGGACATCTCCGGCCCGCTCTGCACCTCGATCGACCGGCTGGGTTCCGGCGTTCTGCTGCCGCGGGTCGAGGAGGGCGATCTCATTGCCATCCATGCCAGCGGTGCCTATGGCCCGACGGCAAGCCCGGTGAATTTCATCAGCCACCCGCCCCCGCGCGAGATCCTGGCCGAAGGGGGCCAGCTCGCGGACGTCACCCCGGCCAAGGCAGGCGGAGGAGGCTGACTTCCGGTCAGGGCGGTTCCGGGCGGGCCGAACGAAGCTGCCGGCCGGATTTTCACGATCCTGCCGTCTCTTGGCCCTTGTCATGCCCGGGTCGTGCCGTGACAGTGCGGGTTGATCCGAGGAAAGTTCCGGTATGCCTACATTGCACCCCATCCTTCTTTGCGGCGGTTCCGGCACCCGTCTCTGGCCGCTGTCGCGCAAGAGCTTTCCCAAGCAGTTCGTGCCGCTGACCGGCGAGGCTACGCTGTTTCAGGCGGCGGCGGCGCGGATGGCGGGGGCAGAGGGCGTGGCCGCGCCGGTGGTGATCACCAATTCCGACTTCCGCTTCATCGTGACCGAGCAGCTTGCCCTTGCCGGCATCGACCCCGGCGCGGTGCTGATCGAGCCCGAGGCCCGCAACACCGCCCCCGCGATCCTGGCCGCCGCGCTGCATCTTGCGGCGCAGGACCCCGAGGCGCTGATGCTGGTCATGCCGACCGACCACGAAATCCCCGACCCGGCGGCCTTCCGCGCCGCCGTCGCGCTCGGCCTGCCCCGGGCGAAGGAGGGGCGGATCGTCACCTTCGGGATCCAACCGGACCGCGCGGAAACCGGCTATGGCTGGCTGGAGCTTTCCGCCCCGCCCGAGGACGGCGCCCCGCAGCCCTTGGTGCGCTTCGTGGAAAAACCTGATGCCGCGCGGGCCGAGGCGATGCTGGCCGAGGGGCGCTACCTGTGGAATGCAGGGATATTCCTGATGTCGGCGGCCACGCTGAAGGCGGCCTTCGCCGCCCATGCTCCCGATCTGCTGCCCCCCGTGGCCGAGGCGGTCGAAACCGCGCAGGCAGACCTGGGCTTCCTGCGGCTGGCGCCCGGGCCATGGTCGCGGGCGCGCGACATCTCGATCGACTATGCGGTGATGGAGCGGGCCGGGAACCTTGACGTCGTGCCCTTCGCCGGGGCCTGGTCGGACCTGGGCGACTGGAACGCCGTCTGGCGCGAGGGCGCGCAGGACGGCCTTGCCACACATGGCGAGGTGACCACGCTCGACTGCGCGGACAGTCTGCTGCGCTCGGAGACCGAGGGGATGCATGTCGTGGGCATCGGGCTGCGCGACACCGTGGTCGTCGCCATGGCCGATGCGGTGCTTGTGGCCGACCGCTCCCGCGCGCAGGAGGTGAAGGAGGCCGTCGCCCGGCTGAAGGCGCGCGGCATCCGACAGGCCGAGACGCTGCCCCGCGACCATCGCCCCTGGGGCTGGTTCGAGACGCTGGTCCTGGCCGACCGCTTCCAGGTCAAGCGCATCACCGTCCACCCCGGCGCGGCGCTGAGCCTGCAAAGCCACATGCACCGGGCCGAACACTGGATCGTCGTCTCCGGCACCGCGCGGGTGACCATCGGCGAGGACGTGCGTCTTTTGACCGAAAACCAGTCGGTCTATGTCCCCCTTGGCGCGGTCCACCGGATGGAGAACCCCGGCAAGGTGCCGATGGTGCTGATCGAGATCCAGACCGGCGCCTATCTGGGCGAGGACGACATCGTCCGTTACGAGGACGTCTACGCCCGCGGTCAGGGGGCCAAGGGCTGATGGAGTGCATCTTCTCGGTCTGGAGCCCCAAGATCGGCGATCCCCATCTGATGGGCTGGGTGACGGTGGGGGTCTATCTGCTGGCCGGGCTGGCGGCGGCGTCGGTGGTGCGGCGGGATGCCTTCCCGCCCGGCACCCGCGGGCGCGAGCGGACGTTCTGGACCCTCTCTGCGTTGCTTCTCTTGTTCCTTGCGGTGAACAAGCAGCTTGACCTGCAAAGCTTCCTGACCGCCGCTGCGCGCTGCATGGCGCAGGCGCAGGGCTGGTATGAGAACCGCCGCGTGGTGCAACTGGCCTTCATCCTTATGCTGGCCATGGCCGGGGTGCTGGCATTGCTGGGCCTGCGGCGGCTGTTGCGCGGGACGCTGGCGCGAACGGGGCTTGCGCTTCTGGGTCTGGTGCTGGTGACGGTTTTCGTGGTGATCCGTGCGGCGGGCTTTCACCACATGGATGTGCTGATCGGCACGCAGATCGCCGGGATGCGGCTGAACTGGCTGCTGGAACTGCCGGGGCCGCTGCTGGTGCTGGTAGCGGCGTTGCGCGCCCGCGCCTGACCCGTCGGCCGCAGGGTGAGGAGCCTGTCTTCTTCTGGTCCGGCTACGTCCCTGCCTTGCGACGGGCTGATCGGCAGCTTTCCGCGAATCGTCCGCGCCTGCCCTCATCACATATCGGCGGGGGAACGGCCCGCCTGGAACGGGAGCACACGGAACCGTGAAGGCCCGGCGAACGGGCCATGGATTTCTCATGCCTTTGCCGAGGGCGAGCCGGTTGCCTTGCCCGCAAGGGAGAGGCTGCGGAAGAACCGATTGAAAATTTATGAAAAGCGGGGATCGTATCTGCCGATGCCCTTATGAGAAGCTGCTTTTCATCGTGGAAGAAAAGAGGGAGATCCAATCCCCGAATACAACTCATAATTGTAATTTATAACTATAAAACCCTTTTTACGAGTGTGGGTCAGAATACCCATATTGCTGCCCCCCTGTTCCGTTGCTAGTCTCCGGTGCAGCGCCAAACCCTGTTCGGGGAAGATTTCCCGGCGTCCCGATTTTGCAGAAAACCGTGCCTCCAATATTCGGGGGCCTTTGAAACCTTGTGTTTTCGATCCCACGCTGGAGGGCCCGAGATGAATATTCGTATCGACGGCAGGGTCGGTGATTTTGAGCACTCCAATATTGATTCTGCCCAGACCTTGTTGCCGCCGGCGCGAAGGGGACTATATGGCGGGGCGTTCAAGCGCCTGCTGGATGTGGTCCTGGTGCTGCTCGCCTTGCCGGTCGTCCTGCCGGTTGTGGCGATCCTGGCCGTGCTGGTGGCACGCGACGGCCACTCGCCCTTCTACCGGCAAAAGCGCCTGGGCCGCGGCGGGCGGGAGTTCACGCTCTGGAAGCTGCGCAGCATGGTGCCGGACACCGACAGCCGTCTTGCCGCGCATCTCGCCGCGGACGAGGCCGCCCGGCGTGAGTGGGACGCCTACCAGAAGCTGACCCGCGACCCGCGCATCACCGGCATTGGCCAGATCCTGCGCAAGACCTCGCTTGATGAACTGCCGCAGCTTTGGAACGTGCTGAAGGGCGACATGAGCCTGGTCGGCCCGCGCCCGATGTTGCCCGAGCAGGAGGTGCTTTACCCCGGCCGCGCCTATTTCACCCTGCGCCCGGGGGTGACGGGCTTTTGGCAGGTCTCGGAGCGCAACACGTCGACTTTCGCGCAGCGCGCGGAGTTCGACGCGGATTACGCGCGCAAGCTGTCGCTGGCGACGGACCTGCGGGTGCTTCTGGCAACGGTCAGCGTTGTGGTGCGGGGCACGGGGCAGTAAGCGCGGGCTCCGGCGCGACAGGTTGGCGGCGGCCGGAAAATCCGGCCAGCGCGACGGCGCACAGCAGCATCGTCGCGCTTCCCGCCACCGGATAGGCCAACAGGACAACCCACCAGGGCCAGGACGTGATGAACAACAGCGCCGAGGCAAGGGCGCCAGCCAGCATCGCGATCAGAAGAAGTCCCAGGACCATCCGTCCATCCTCCGCCTGCACCGGACCGGCTTGCGCCGAATCCCCCATGGCCGATCATCAATGCGTCGAGTTTAGCGGTGAAGGGCGGGAAACAAAGCGGGTCCCCGCAACCCATGGCGGAATTTCGCCCGGTTAATCTCTTAAAAAGGGCAAAGTTTCGCCCGGGATGGCCCTTAAAAGGCAGCCGAACCAATTCCCGGAGTGCCAAGGCCGCATGACGATCCGGCTGTCCCATCCGCGACGTTCCACCCATCCTCCGGGCCGCCCACGGAGCGTCCGCGGCATGGACGTCCTTTCGGCGAAAGCCTGCATGATCCCGCGCGGGGGCTGGGCGTTATATTGCCTAATCGAAACGCGCCCTATTGCCTTGGGGAATCGCGTTAAGCAATGTTTGCCCTGCAACCCGGCCATAGAAGCCGGAGCGACGAGGTGCGGGTCAGTGAAGATTCTTCCTGAGGCGTCGGCCAGGACGACGGACAGCACAAGCGCGTCCGCGGCTCCGGTCGGATTCTGTCCGGGGACGGCCCTGTTCATGGTTAAGACGTTGTTGCCCCGCCCGCCCAACGGAATTCCGGATCATTGCGATCCTTCGCTGAGACACAACGTGCAACATTTCGCCGCGGTTCCACCGGTGGCGTTCGCCTGAGGGAAACTGGTTCATGAGCATTCAAACCGGCCTGAGCGCCCGCTACTTCGCCCTGTCCTCGAAGATCCGCACGTTGTCGCAGATCGACTTCGGCGCCCCCCCGACCTCGACCGGCACCGTCGCCTCGTTGAACCATCTGCAGAGCAACAGCGCCTTCTGGAAAGGGGGGCCGACCGACCACTTTGCCGCGATCTATGACGGCAAGCTGAACGTGCAGAAGGCAGGCAGCTATACCTTCTATCTTACCTCGGACGACGGCTCGGCGCTTTACATCGACGGCAAGCGCGTCATCAACCACGATGGCCAGCACGCGACGAGTGAACAGCGGGCGACGCTGACGCTTGCCGCGGGGACGCATGACATCCAGATCCGCTATTTCGAGGCAGCGGGCGACCAGACCCTTCGTCTTGAATGGCGTGGCCCCGACAGCAACAATGTCCGGCAGCTTGTGGGCGGCGCCAGCTTCAGCCACGAGATGCCCGGCGACACCGGCGGGAGCACCGGGGGCGGCCATGATCATGGCGGCGATACCGGCGGATCGAGCAGCGGAACCGGGGGCGATACGGGCGGAAACGCCGGCCCCTCGCCCGGCACCCGGATGCAGGGGTTGCGGGCGGAATATCTCACCCTGGATACCGCGGTGGCGAACCTCGGCCAGATCGACTTCGCCGGTGCGAAGGCTGCCACTGGCCATGTGGAGTCGCTGAACCATCTGCGGAGCAACTCTGCCTTCTGGCAGGGTGGCGGTACCGACCTCTTCGCCGCCCGCTTCACCGGTGACCTGAATGTGCAGAAGGCGGGCAGCTATACCTTCTACCTGACCTCCGACGACGGCTCGGCGCTTTACATCGACGGGCAGCGGGTGATCAACAACGACGGTGCCCATGCCACCACCGAACGCTCTGTGCGGCTGGACCTGACCGCAGGGCTGCATACGATCGAAATCCGCTATTTCGAGAATTACGGCGACCAGAGCCTGCGTCTCGAATGGCGTGGCCCCGACAGCAACAATGTCCGGCAGCTTGTGGGCGGCGCCAGCTTCAGCCACGAGATGCCCGGCGACACCGGCGGAAATACCGGGGGCGGCCATGATCATGGCGGCGATACCGGCGGTTCCGATGGCGACACCGGGGGCGATACCGGCGGAAACCCCAATCCCGACCCCGCGCCCGGCAACCGGATGCAGGGGTTGCGGGCGGAATATCTTACCCTGGATGCGGCGGTGAAGAGCCTCGGCCAGATCGACTTTGACGACCCGAAGACTGCCACCGGCCATGTGGATTCACTGCCCTGGAGACCGCAGGACGGCAGCTTCTGGGAAAACGGCCGCACCGACCTGTTCGCCGCCCGCTTCACCGGCGACCTGAACGTGAAGCAGGCGGGCAGCTACACCTTCTACCTTGCCTCCGACGACGGCTCGGCGCTTTACATCGACGGGCAGCGGGTGATCGACAACGACGGCGCCCATGCCCATACCGAGCGGACGGTGCGGCTGGACCTGACCGCCGGGTCGCATACGATCGAGATCCGTTACTTCGAAAACTTCGGTGAACAGAGCCTTCGTCTTGAATGGCGCGGCCCCGACAGCAACAATGTCCGCCAGCTTGTGGGTGGTGACAGCCTGAGCCACGAGATGCCCGGCGACACCGGAGGCGACCATGATCATGGCGGCGATACTGGTGGGTCGGATGGTGGCACCGGGGGCGACCACGATCACGGCGGCGACACCGGCGGGTCGGATGGTGGCACCGGAGGCGACCACGATCATGGTGGCGATACCGGCGGGTCGGATGGTGGCACCGGAGGCGACCACGATCATGGTGGTGACACCGGCGGATCGGATGGCGGAACCGGAGGCGACCACGATCACGGCGGCGATACCGGTGGCTCGGATGGTGGAACCGGAGGCGACCACGATCATGGTGGTGATACCGGCGGATCGGACGGTGGCACGGGCGGCGATCATGATCACGGCGGCGACACCGGCGGTTCCGATGGGGGCCACGATCATGGTGGAAACACCGGCGGTACCCCGCAGCCCACGACTCCGGCCGAGATCGAGGCTTTTGTCCGCGCCGTGATGAGCGAGCCGGAAGCCCACGCCCATGGCGACAACGCCTCGATGGGGCGTGAACATGATGCCGTGCTGAAGCTTGTCCCGCGCGCGCAGGCGACCCATGTCGCCATCGCCGATGGCGACTGGTTCGATCCCGGCACCTGGTATCAGGGCCGCATTCCCGGCGCCGATGCCAAGGTCCTGATCCCCAAGGGGGTCGCGGTCACCTATGACGGGCAAAGCGACGCCTCCCTGTTCACCGTGCGGGTGGACGGCGAGCTCAACTTCGCCACCGATGCCGATACGCGCATGATCGTCGACACGCTGGTGATCGCGCCCACCGGCCGGCTTGAGATCGGCACCGCCGACCATCCCGTCGATGCCGGCGTCAGGACCGAAATCCTGATCGCCAACAACGGCGACATCAACACCGCCTGGGACCCGATGCTGATGTCGCGCGGGGTGATCTCGCATGGCTCGGTCGAGATCCACGGCGCCGAGAAGGACGCCTTCCACAAGGTCGCGACCGCGCCCATGGCGGGCCAGCAGACGATCACCCTGGCCGACAGCCCCGACGGCTGGCGCGTGGGCGACACGATCGTCGTCTCGGGCACGCACAAGCAGGGCTGGGCCTGGGACAACGACCTGCGCCGCGTCGTCCACCATGAGAGCCAGGACGAGGTGGTGAGGATCACCGCCATCAACGGCAACAGCATCACCATCGACCGGCCGCTCCAGTTCAACCACGACACGCCGCGCGATGACCTTTTCGCCTATGTGGCGAACATGACCCGCAACATCACCTTCGCCAGCGAGGACGGCGCGGCGACGGCGGTGCATCATCGCGGCCACGTCATGTTCATGCACAGCGACGATGTCGATGTGCGCTACGCGGCCTTCGACGACCTCGGCCGGACCGACAAATCGCGGGATGCCTGGGATGTGGGGGCGCTGTCCTCGGTCTCGGCCGACAGCAACGTCAAGGGCCGCTATTCCTTCCACTTCCACAAGACCGGCACCACCGACCTGGACGATCCGGCGATCGCCATCGGCAACACGGTCTCGGGCTCGCCGGGCTGGGGCTTCGTGCATCACTCGTCGAATGCGGATTTCATCGGCAATGTGGCCTTCGACGTCTTCGGCGCGGCCTTCGCCGCCGAGGATGGGGACGAGGTCGGCATCTGGCAAGGCAACATGGCGATCCGCTCGCAAGGGATCAGCTGGGGAGACGTTCCGGCGAAGGATCCTTCGGATCTCGACCGCCATGACAACGGCCGCACGGGCGATGGCTTCTTCTTCGCCGGGCGTCTGGTCGAGGCGGCCGAGAACATCGCGATCAACACCACCCATGGCTATGTCTGGATGCACCGCTCGGCGCCGTCCGGCCCGCTCAGTTCCACGCTGGACCAGCCCGAGATCGCCTATGGCGAAGACCGGATGAACCCGGATCACGTGCCGATCCAGGGCTTCCGCGACAACGAGGCCTTCGGCACCGAGATCGGCCTGATGGTGATCAAGGCCAATGCCCAGCAGGGCCACGATGTCCGTTCGGTGCTGGACGGGTTCCTGAACTGGGAAACCCGCAAGGGCGTCGATATCAGCTATACGGCGCATTACACGCTGAAGGATTTCGATCTGGTCGCCACCACCCGCACGGGGTTCTTCGCCCCCGACACTGGCTTCTACTTCGGGACCAACGCCTTCGACATCGCCGTGAACGGGCTGAAGATCACCGGCTTCAACACCGGCGTGGACATGGCCCAGGGCTATACCTACGCCATCCCGGACCGCGATGTCGGCTTCGTGCTGATCGATGTCGAGATGAACGGCGTCCGGCAGCAATATGTCGGCTACAATCCCGCACGCCACCAGATCCTAGATTCCGATGATCTGGTCACGGGCCGGCTGCAGTTCACCCAACCCACCGTGACCATCGGCGGGAACCAGGACCTGACCCTGCTGGGCACCAAGATCGACTCGCTCGGCACCACCAGCCGGCAGAAGATGGACGATCCGCAGACGATCTACCGCTGGGAAGTGCCGGACCTGCTGAAGGAGGTGGGCTACTACACCACGGCAGACGGGCGCAAGATCGCGCTGATCCCCGATTTCGTCGCCGACCGGGCCACCGGGGAACTGCTGAAGTTCAGCTACAAGGTGTATCTGAACATTTCGGACTCCGAACTCAGAAGCTGGGGCGCCACCAACCACGGGCGCTACGATCCCGCCAACTCCGCTCCGGTCACCGGCAATGACAGCGCGCGGGTCGAGATGGGCCATGACATCGTGCTGGACGTCCTGGCCAACGACCGCGACCCCGAGGGCCGCGCGCTGACGATCAGCGGCTTCACCGATCCTGCGCACGGCGACGTCTTCCAGCAGGAGAACGGCATGGTGATGTATCGGCCAAATCACGGCTTTACCGGCACCGACACGTTCACCTACTGGGCTGCGGACGACATGGGCAACTATACCCCCGCGCAGGTGACGATCACGGTCTGGGATCTCTGATCTGCCGGAGACCGAACGGGCCCTGCCCCGGGAAAGGCCGGATTCGGCCTTTCTTTTGCCGGCGCGACGCAGCAACATGGCCCGCGACCTGAGCGGAGTGGCCCGTGACCGAAGTTTACCGCAAGATTCTTTCGCTGTTCAACGCACGTGAACGGCGCCAGTTCTGGTTGCTGACCGCGTTGATGGTTCTCGTCGCGCTGGTCGAGGTGGCGGGCATCTCCTCTGTCCTTATGCTGCTCAACGTGCTGGCGAATCCTGCAAGCATCGGGGAAAGCCGCGCCCTGTCGGCCTTTCGGGACATGCTTGGCTATGACAGCCTGTTTTCCTTCCAGGTCGCGCTTGCGGTGGCGGTGACGGCGGTCGTCGTCATCGGCCTCGTGATCAAGGCGGCCGGAAGCTACGCGCTGATCCGCTTCTCGGCCATGCGCGGCTATTCCATCTCCAGCCGGCTGCTTGGGGCCTACCTTCACCAGCCCTACACCTGGTTTCTGGAACGCAACAGCGCCGATATCGGCAAGAACGTCCTGAACGAGACCGACGGCCTGGTGGGCCGGATGATCGCCCCGGCGCTGCGGCTGATCGCCAACATCTTCCTGGTCGTGGCGATCGTGGGCTTCCTGATCCTGGTTGATCCCGTGGTGACATTCCTGTCCGCGGGGCTTCTGGGCGGCAGTTACGCGCTGATCTACATCCGCCTGCGCGAGAGGCTGCGCCATGTGGGGGAAGACCTCATGCTGGCCTTTGGCGAACGCTTCCGCGTGTCGCAAGAGGCGATGGGGGGCATCAAGGACGTCAAGCTCCTCGGGCTTGAGGACAGCTATATCGGGGTTTACAAGGTTGCGGCCCGCCGCAGCGCCCGCGCCAGCGCGGCACTTGGGGTGATGTCGGAACTGCCGCGTTTCGCGCTGGAAGCAATCACCTTCGGCACCCTGCTGACGGTGATCCTCGTGCTTCTGTTGCGCAGTGACGGCAATATCGCCGACATCGTGCCCACGCTTGGCGTCTTCGCCTTCTCGGTCATGCGGCTCTTGCCGGCCCTTCAGCAGATCTACAACGGCCTTGCCACCATGCGCGGCGGCAAGGCCATCCTCGATACCATCGTGGGCGATTACGCCGAGGCCAGCCGCGTTCCCCGGCCGCAGGTGGCAGCACAGGCCCCGCTGCGGCTTGAGCATGGGCTCGAACTGTCCGATGTGCGCTTCACCTATGCCAGCGCCGGGCGCCCGACGCTGACCGGGCTGGACCTGAAGATCCCGGCCCGCTCCACCGTGGGCATCGTCGGCGGCACCGGGGCGGGCAAGACGACGGTGGTCGACCTGATCCTGGGTCTGCTGGTGCCCGATGGCGGCGAGATCCGCGTCGACGGCACTCCCGTCACCCTGGAAAACCGGCGCGGCTGGCAGAAGACGCTTGGCTATGTGCCGCAGACGATCTTCCTGACCGACGACAGCATCGCCTCCAACATCGCCTTCGGCGTTCCGAAGGACCGGATCGACATGGCCGCCGTCGAGCGTGCCGCCCGCACCGCCGCGCTGCACGATTTCGTCGTCTCGGACCTGCCGCAGGGATACGACACCGTGGTGGGCGAGCGGGGCGTCCGGCTTTCCGGCGGCCAGCGCCAGCGCATCGGCATCGCGCGGGCGCTGTATCGCGACCCCTCGCTCCTGATCATGGACGAGGCGACCTCGGCGCTGGACAACATCACCGAGCGGGTGGTGATGGAGGCGGTGCAGAATATCCGCGATGACAAGACCATCATCCTGATCGCCCACCGTCTGACCACGGTAAGGGCCTGCGACACGATCTTCCTGATGGAGCACGGGCAACTGGTCGCCCAAGGCACCTATGACGAGCTTGTCGCCCAGAACGAAACCTTCCGCCGGATGGCCTCGGGGCATTGACGGCGGACCGGACGGGCAGGCCTGTCCTGTCGGAGATCCGGTATGCCTTGAAATTCTCCCTGTCCCGCAGTCTGATCCGATCAGAATGCGGGATTTCCGAATGTCATCGCCATGAGGATCGCCATGTCTACTCCTGTCCTGCCCATTGACCCCGAAACGCTGCTGCTGCCGATCGATGCCGCCCGCGAGGCCGGCCGTGCCGCAGCCGAAGCCTACCGCGCCCGCAAACCTTATCCGCATGGCTGTTTCGACAATTTCCTGCCGCCCGAGATCCTCGACCGGGTCCGCACCGAACTGCGCGAACTGCCCGAGGCCGAGACCTTCTTCAACCGTCCGCAGGAGAAGCTGAAATCCAGCTACATGCCCGAGCGGCTGAAGCCCTACACCCGCAGCCTGTTCCATACGTTGAACTCGCGCGCATTCCTTGCCTTCCTCGAGGAACTGACCGGGATCGAGGGGCTGATCCCCGATCCCTATTTCGCCGGCGGCGGCATCCATGTGGTCGCCAACGGCGGCCATCTCGATATCCACGCGGATTTCAACCACAACGGCAAGCTGAACCTCGAACGCCGGATCAACATCCTGATCTACCTCAACAAGGACTGGCGCGAGGAATGGGGCGGCACGTTCGAGGTCTGGCACACCGACATGAGCGCCAAGGCCGCGGGCTTCGTGCCGATCTTCAACCGCATGGTCTGTTTCAACACCGGATCGGACACCTGGCACGGCAACCCCGAGCCGGTGGCCAACCCGAACGGCGACCCGCGGATGTCGATCGCGCTCTACTACTACACCGCGACCTGGGACGCGACGCGCAAGGCGCATTCGACCCTGTTCAAGCCGCGCCCCGGCACCATCGACCAGGAGGACAAGCAGGAAGCCCGCCATGCCGTGCTGCAGAACGTGCTGCCGCCCTTCATCTACCGGCGCATCGCCTATCGCCTGCGGCGCATGGGAATCTAGCCCGTCCGGCCCCGGCAAAGCGGCATGAGGAAATCCGCCATCTGCCGCCCGATGGCCTCGGGCGACAGATGGTTTTCCACATAGGCACGCGCCGCCTCGCCCAGGCGCCGGGCAAGGGCGGGATCGCCAAGGATGCGGAGACAGGCTTCGGCCATGGCCCGCGGGTCCTCGGGTGGAACCAGCAGCGCCGTTTCCCCGTCCGAAAGGATCTCGGCCCCGCCGCCGACGCGGGTGCAGACCAGTGCCGAGCCTGCCGCCATCGCTTCGAGCATCGTGCCGCCGAAATTCTCGTAGCGGGAAGCGACGATGGTCAGGCCATGCGTCCGGCGCAGGGCGGTCACTTCCTCGCGGCTGCATTCGCCCCGGATGTCGATCCTTGCCTGCGCTGTCTCGGGCAGGCGGGAAAGGGCCTCGGGCAGGGCCAGCGGCGCAAGACCCGGCAGCTCCACCCCCCTGTCGGGGCCAACGAAGGTCAACCGGCAGGAGGGATGCCTGCGGGCGATCTCGTCGAAAGCCGCGATCACCACATCCCCGCCCTTGTGGAAGTCGAACCGGCCTACGAACAGCATCCGCCCGGGATCGCCATCGGTGGGCACGGCCGGCACCGGCATCGGGTTGTGGATCACCGCCCGGGGTACATCGGGCAGGGACCACAGCGCCGCCGTCCGTTCCAGCGTGTCGCGCGCCGGGGAGGTGATCCCCCGCGCCCGGCGCAGCGCCCCAAGCTCGCGCGCCTCCCGCCGGGCATCGGCCCGGGCGTCGCCATGACCCTGGAGCGCCTTGTGCAGGCACCAGGGGCCATGGAGCGTGATCACCACCGGGATCGGAACCTGAAGACAGGCGGGACCCGCCCAGCCCTGGGTTTCCTCCATCACCAGGATTTCGATGCCGTGACGGTCGATCGCCTCCCGCGCGGCTGCGGCGATCCGCTGCCCCACGCCGCGACGCACCGTCCCTTCGGGGTCGAGGCCCAGCCGCAGCCGGAGCCTGTCGAGCAGGCTCCATCGTTGTTCCGGCGGGCGCACGATCCGGGGGAAATCATGTGGCGCGTCGATCGAGAAGGGGATGATCGTCACCTCGTGGCCGCAGGCCCCCAGCCCCGCGGCGAGATGCGCGACCGCGGTTGCGATGCCGTTCGCGGTCCTGCTGCCCGGCCAGGCGGGCGTGACCAGGCCGATCCGCAAGGGCGAAGACGGCGCGCGCGCGCTCATTCTTCCCCACACCTTCCGCCAGCCACTCCGCGCGGCCGCCGCCCGGTCGCGGCGCAGGTGTCCCGCATCAGCCAGGTGGAAGCCGCTTCCGCAGGCAAGATCCCCCGGAGCATCTCGGGACTGGTTTCGTCCGCCGCCCTGGCCGGTTGCATCACGAACCCGGCAAGGGCGCCCGCCATCATCCAGACATAGGGCACCAGCCCGGCGTTGGGCAGAAAGTCGATCAGCACCGCGCTGAGCAGCAGCAGCAGCCCCGGCGTGATCAGCGACGGGCCGAAATGCCGGCGTCGTCGAGCATAGAGCAGGATCGGCAGCGTCAGCAGGCCGAAATGGGCGATGTATCCAGGCCAGCCGTAGATGCCGATCAGGATGACCCAGATGCCATCGGTCACGCTGGTCATCTCGCCGGTTTCGGCCGCGTAGATCTGGTTGCGTCCCCAGCCGCCCCAGCCCGAGAGGGGCTTCTCGTTGGCCCGGGCGAGAAGCTCGTCCTCGTTGTCGAGGCGGAACTTCAGCGACTGGGCCCGTTCCTCGCTGACCGAGAGGGTGATGTCGTAGACCCTGTCGACCGGAATGAAGCCTGCTCCGCGCAGGATCGGGTAAAGCAGGACCACCGCCGCCACGATGGCCGCGACCGCGACCTGCATCCGCCGCCCGGCGAAGCCGGCGATCAGCCCCAGCATCAGCGCGATCGTCAGCGCGCCGACGCTTTTCACCATCACCAGCGTGATCGTCAGCCACAGGGCGGTGCAGAACCAGCCGGTGGCGGGTCTGCCCTCGCGCCGGGCCTCGCGCCACAGCGCCAGCGCGGCAAGGATCGACAGGCAGAAGAAGATTCCCACCATCAATCCGTGGTTCAGGAAGACGACCGGCCGGAACCCGCCCGCACGGATGTGCTGGATGAAATCATGCGGGAAGAAGCCATAGACCCAGGTATGCAGTTGCGGGCTCAGCCGCACCTCGATCATGGCGGGCAGGGAATAGGCCAGCCCGCCGAAGGCGAAGGCGCGCAGGATCTCGCGATGGGCCTCTGGCGTGCCCAGATGGCGCCAGGCCAGCAGGAAGGGCAGGATCGAGATCGCCGCCCCCGAGAGCATCGAGAACGCATCGTAGAGGCGCAGCCCGGGAATGAAGCGCGGGCCGATGAAGATGGGTTCGGGGTTCATCAGCACGGTCAGGAAGGCCGCGCCCACCAGAAGCACCAGAAGACCGATGATCACCGCGCGCTCTTTCGTCCAGGGCTTGGTCCTGGGCTGGCCCGGGATTGCCGGTGGGCGCGGCGCGTAGAGCTGGCAGAAAACCAGCGCGCTGAGGGCCGGAATGGAATGCTTGTCCAGCGCCGGGATCATCGGCAGCTTGACGCCGGTGGCCGAGGGAAGGACCAGATAGCCCCCCAGCATCGTCCAGATCAGCGCCTTGTGGATCGGCAGCGTGCGGAACAGCGCCAGCGCCACCAGGGGCCAGGCGAACAACATGAGATAGGCGAAACCGTTGGGCATCGGGACCCTTGCGGCAGGAAACCCCGCCTTTCTATCCTGTCCGGGAACAAAGGAAAATACCGAAGGAAAATCATGGCGCCGGGCAGTCTATCCCTAGGATGCCCGCCGGTTTCGTGCATTCTGGCGGTCATGATCGCCACCGGCCCGAATCCCGCCCCGCTTCCGCACTCCGGCGTCATCGTCTGCCGCGCCGGCCGGGATGCACCAGCCAGCCTGCGCGGCGCGGCCTGATCGAATGCACATGACCCGAGGGGATGGAGGAAAGGACCGGATGACACGACAGATTGCCGAAGACTTCTTGTCCGTCACCGGAACGATGGCCGTGATCAATCTGCCCCACCGCGACGACAGGCGCAGGGAATTCGCGGATCAATTGCACCGGATCGGCCTGTCCTTCGATCATCCTCGGGTCCGGCTTTTCGCGGCGCTGCGTCCGGCTGAAACCTCGGGTTTTCCGTCAATCGGCGCGCGGGGCTGCTTTCTCAGCCACCTGGGCGTGCTGCGCGAGGCACTGGCCGAGGGGCGGGACAGCGTGCTGATCTGCGAAGACGACCTCGACTTCACTCCCGACATGATGCGGCGCCTGCCCGCGCTGACGGCGGAACTGCAGGGGCAGTCCTGGGGCCTGTTCTATGGCGGCTACGCATCCACCCCGGAAGGCGAGGCCCTTTCTCCCGATCTCGTGCGGACCGATCCGGCGCAGGGTATCGGCTGCACCCATTTCTATGCCGTGCGCGGTCCCGCCATCGCCGATCTGGTCCGCTACCTGGAGGCCATCCTGACCCGTCCCCCCGGCGATCCGGCGGGCGGGCCGATGCATGTGGACGGAGCCATCAGCCGCTTCCGCGCCGATCATCCCCATTACGCCACGCTCGCCGCGGTGCCCCCCATCGGCGTGCAGCGATCCTCGCGCACCGACATCCACGTCCTGCGCTGGTTCGACCGCTGGCCGATGGTGCGTGACCTCGTGGCCGCGCTGCGCCGCCTGCGCTGACCTTTACCGGAGAAGGACCTGTCATGGGCGCCCGCCAAGACCCGCTCTGCATCGAGTTCAATGCCGGGGACCAGATGTCGGTCAGCGATGAGCCCCCGGCCTATATCCGCAAGCTCGCCCCGCGCCGCTTCCGCACCGAGGTCCATCTCACCGGCGGCCGGGCTTGGCCCGCCATCGGCTGGCACATTTTCCGCACCATCCTGACCCGCAGGCCCGATATCGTGGTCTCCACAGAATACCGGCGCAGTTTCCTGGTCAACCTGGCGCTGATCCTGACGCGCAGCCGGGCGCCGCATCTGGTGCTGGGGATGAACCTGTCGGCGCGGCCGATCACCTCGGCCCGGGCCGGGCTGCAACGGCTGATCGACCGGATCTTCGCGCGCTCATCGACCATCGTCGTGCATTCCCTGAAAGAGGCCGGGCTTTTCGCCGCCCTGCACCGCCTGCCCGCCAACCGCTTCGTCTTCAGCCATTGGGGCTATGACCTGCCGCCTGCGGACAGCACCCGCTTTGCGGCGGCGGAGAAACCTTACTTTTGCATGATCGGGCGCAACAACCGGGACCTGGAGACCTTCGCCGAAGCCGTGCGCCTGGCCGAGACTCGGGGCATCGCCGTGGTGCCGGGCTATCTGCAACTGGACCCGGCACTGGAGCGCGCGTTTGAGATTCACCGCGACCTGCCGATGGCCGATTGCATCGACTGCATCCGCAACTCCGCCGCCAATGTCACGCTGCTGCGGGACGGTGGGCGTGGGGCGGGCCATATCACCGTGGTGACGGCGATGCATCTGGGCGTGCCCCAGATCCATTCCGACACCGAGGTTCTGCGGGAATACCTGCCCGGCCCCCGCTTCGGCACCCCGGTCCCGATCGGAGATGCCGCGGCGGCAGCGGCGGCGATGCGCGAGGCCCTGAAGCCCGAACCTGCCAGTCTGCCCGAGGCGCGGCGTGCCTTCGCCAGGACATGGCTTTCACACCATCATGCGACGGATCGCATCGCGGCGATACTGGCCGCCACGCTGGACGGGCATCGGCTGCCCCTGATCGAGCCGGACTGGACCGATTGGTTGCAGAAGGAGGGGCAAGCACCTCTCCGATAAGGTGCCCGGGCCGTCAGGCCGGGTTTCGTGGCCCGCCCCGCTGACGCAGCGCGTCGCGCGCCAGGCCGGGCAGGATCAGCACGCAGTCGAGATAGCGCCTTGCCAGCCGCCGCGGGCTGGACAGCATCCGCCAGAGCCATTCCATGGCGATCCAGCGCACCCAGAGCGGCGCGCGCTTCTGGTGCCCGGCGATGAAGTCCAGCCCCGCGCCGATCGAGACGAAGCCGCAATGCGGCAGCTCGCGCGCCGCGCGGGCCGCGAAAATCTCCTGCTTGGGGGCACCAAGCGCCAGAAGGCACAGGCAGGCCCCCGAGGCCCCGATCTCCTCGATCACCCGCCCGGCGGCCTCTCCCTCCGGGTCGAAGCCGAAGGGCGGCGGAATCCGCGCCACGATCCGCAGCCGCGGATAGGTGGTCTGCAGCCGCGCCGCCGCCAGATCCAGCGCCTCGGGCGTGGAGCCGACAAGCGCCACCCCCACCCCCTGCTCGGCCGCGAGCGCCGCCAGCGGCTGCACCAGTTCCGAGCCGGGGATCAGCTCCACCCGCTGGCCCGCCAGCCCGGAAAGCCAGACGATGGGGTTGCCGTCGGCGCAGACATGGCTGTGCGCCAGATAGGCGCGGCGGAATGCCGGATCCCGCGTCAGCTTCACCGCATGGTCGAGGTTCAGCGTCGCCAGCGTGAAGCCGCGCCCCTCGGCCAGGAAGGCGGCGATCTCGGCCAGCAGCGCCTGACGGTCCGGTGCGGTGATGCGGACCTGGTCGGGGGCGGCGGCCTGGGGGTTGAAACTGATGGGGCTGGTCATCGCGGGAACCGGGCTGGAAAACTCAGCCCCGTTGATGGCGGTATCGGGCCGCCGTTGTCCAGTGCCTGGCGCGTCATGCGGCATCCGCCGGGCTGCGATCCGCGTGATATGTGCCATTCGGTGGCGGTCCATGATCCAGACGCAAGCAAGGGCCAAGCCGGGGCCTATTGTTCAGCTGCCGCCGAGCCGGTAGTCTGCGCCCCGCATTGAGGCAAAGCGTTTGCGCCGGTCCGGCGCCGGGGTCTGGTGAATGGACGTGTCAAATCCGCCGAATTCCGTCCCGCTATCCCTGTCTATCGTCATTCCCACCTTCCGGCGCGAAGCCTATCTCGCGCCGCTGTTCCAGGCGCTGGCGGCGCAGGTCGAGTCTCTGGCCTATCCCGCCGAGGTGGTTCTGGTGGACAATTCGCCCGAAGGTTCGGCCGCAGGCGTCGCGCGGCCGGGCTTCGTGCGCTATGTCCACGAACCGCACCCCGGCGTGGCGCGGGCGCGCAACCGCGGCGTGACCGAGGCCCGGGGCAGCCATGTGGTCTTCCTCGACGATGACGAACGGCCCGCACCGGGCTGGCTGGCCGCTTTCGCCGCCGTCGCGCCCGGGGCTGGCGCCTGTTTCGGCGCCGTCGAGCCGCAATTCGAATGCGATCCCCCCCCGGCCCTGCGCCAGCCGCTGGAGCGGCTGTTCAGCCGCCGCCTTCCGGTGGCCTCCGGGGCGGATGTCAGCGGGCTGCGCGCCTATCTCGGCTCGGGCAATTCGATGTTCGAGCGCGCGCTGCTGTCGCGCATCGACCCGCCCTTCGATATCAGCTTCGATAGCGGGGGAGAGGATGTCTGGCTGTTCCGGCAGCTGGTGGACGATCACGGCGTGGCGCTGATCTGGTGCCCGGAGGCGCTGGTGCACGAGATCGTTCCCGCCCCCCGCGCGACCATGCACTTCCTGCGCCGCCGCCGCTTCAGCGACGGCCAGCTTCGATGCCTGATCGAAAGCGGCGCGGGCGGGGTGCGCGGCGCGGCGCGGGTCGGCTTCTGGATGGCGGCGGGGGCGGCGCAGGGTGTGCTCTGTGGCCTGGGCGCGCTGGCTGCGCGTCCGGTTTCGGCGGCCCTTTCCGTGCGCCTGGAACTGGCCGCCACCGGCGGGGCGGGCAAGGTTCTGTGGTGGTGGCGCAAGCGGGGTGAGGGATGATGGAACAGCATGAGCCGGGGGGACCGGTCGCCTATCTGACCGGCGACTATCCGAAGGTCTCGCATACCTTCATCCTGCGCGAGGTGGAGGCCCTGCGTGCCCTGGGGATCGAGGTCCTGACCTGTTCGATCCGCACGCCCGACGCCGCGGAGTTCCGCGGCGAAGAGGAGTTGCGCGCCCGTGCCGACACCTTCTATGTGCTGGCCGCCGCGAAGAACCCGCTGCGCCTGCTGGCCGCCCACGCCCGCGCCTTCGCGCGCAGTCCCCGCGGCTGGCTTTCGGCGCTGGCGCTTGCCTGGCGCATCCGGCCGCCGGGGCTGAAAGCGCTGCTCTGGCAGATGTTCTACTTCCTCGAGGCCGGGGTGCTGGCCGAACATCTGCGTGCTCGTGGCGTGCAGCACCTGCATAACCATTTCGGCAATTCCAGTTGCTCGGTCGCCATGCTGGCCTCGGTGATCTCGGGCATTCCGTTCAGTTTCACCGAGCACGGTCCGGCCATCTTCTTCGAGGCCGAACGCTGGGCCATCGGCGAGAAGGTCGCCCGTGCGCGCTTCGTGGTGGCGATCAGCCATTTCTGCCGCTCGCAACTGATGCTGTTCTCGCGGCCCGCCGACTGGGGCAAGATCGCCATCGTCCATTGCGGTGTGACACCTTCGGCCTATGGCCGCCAGCCGCGCGGCGCCTTCGGCAAGCGGCTGATCTTCGTCGGGCGGCTTGATCCGGTGAAGGGGGCGCCGCTCTTGATCGAGGCTTTCGCCCGCATCCTGCCCGACCATCCCGAAGCGCGGCTGACCATCGTCGGCGACGGTCCCTCGCGCGGGGGGGCCGAGGCGCGGGCGCGCGAGCTGGGGATCGCCCCTTCCGTCACCTTCGCCGGTTTCCGCGCCCAGACCGAAGTGGCCCGGATGCTGGAGGAGGCCGACCTCCTGATCCTGCCCTCCTTCGCCGAGGGCGTGCCGGTCGTCCTGATGGAGGCCATGGCCAGCCGAATCCCCGTCATCGCCAGCCGCGTCGCCGGGGTGCAGGAACTGGTCGGGGACGGGGTGACCGGCTTCACCGTTCCGCCGGGAGATGTCGCCACGCTGGCGGAAAGGATCGGCCGGATCCTGTCGGACCCCGATGCCGCCCGAACCATGGGCGAGGCAGGCCGGCGGGTGGTCGAAGCCGAATTCGACATTGCCGGGGAAAGCGCCTGGCTGGCCGAAATCCTGCGCGGCAATGCCCGGGGGCGGCTGCGTCCCGGCGATCCCCCGGACTGACCCTCAGCGCGCGCGCAGGCGATCCGCCATCCGCAGCACCTCGTCCGGGTCGATGTGGAAGCTGGTCTCGTCCTTGCTGCCGACGACGATGCCGTAGCCCATCCCCAGCAGGGCGGCCCAGCCGCGCAACGGATTGTAGAACCGTTCGGGCGGCTGGAGGATCAGGAAGGACCCGCCCTCCGCCAGGGCATAGAGGCCATGGCAGGCATGGCTTCCCTCGATCGCGATCACCAGCGGCGTGTCCCGCATGGTCCGGACCAGGGTTTCCCCGTCCAGGCCCGGCTCGATCACGGTGATGCCGGCCTTTCGCATGGCCTCTTCGAAGGCGGCGGCGTTGGACATGTTGCGCGGCTCGCCCAGCTTGCCGCGGCTGATGTAGACGGGCTTGCCGTCCCCCCGCCCCGGCAAGGCCCGGCGCAGCCTTGCCCGCAGATCCCTGATCCGGCCGGCCTTGGCGGTGCTGTATCCCAGGTCGCGCCAGATCGTCAGGTCGCCGACATGGGCGAAATCCGTCCGGGTCCAGGTCTGGTCGAAAGCGCGTTCGTATACATGGCGGTCCGGCCAGTCGGGGCGCGGCATCGACAGCAGCGCCGGTTCGTCCCGCACGGCCTCATACAGGGGGCAATCATCCTGCAACCAGTGGCCGAAGTAGTACAGCCCCTGCATCGAATTCAGCAGCGTCGCGCGGTCATGGGCGGCCATCTCGGCCTGCAGGCTGCGCCATTCGGAAAGCCCGCGCAGGATGTGCCGCGCCTGTTGCGTGACGATGATGCCGCCGACCAGGATGCTTTCCCCGAGGCGGTAGCGTTGCGCGGGCGCCCCGGCGAAGCTTGTCGCGTCAAGCCTGGCAAGCTCGGCCTTCACATCCAGGTCGAACCCGCAGGCGAGGACGCGGTCGAACTGGGCGGCGTCGTAAAGGGCGGGCTCGCAAGGCAGAAGCTCTGCTTCGCCGACAAGCTCGGGCGGGGGCAGTTCCGCGAAGCCGGGACGGCCGAACCCGCGCCCGATCATGGCCCGAAGGCGGCGGACAAGGACCCTCAGACGTATCTGCGCCGGGGAAACGCTCGGCTGGCCGGTCACCTGCATCGTTCGGGCATCTTGTCCAGTTTTATGGATTGCCGATAGATGCCCCGCCATTGGCGCCATGTCCAGCGCCGGGACAGGGCTACAACCCCGGAACGAAGCGGGGCAGGGGCTTCAGGACCTCGACCATACTGTCCTGAAGACGGATTTCGGCGGTCTCGGGGCTTTCGCCGGGCAGGATCGGGGTGATCAGCCGCACCAGCGCGCTGTCCTGGCGGCCGTTGGAAAGCTTGCCCAGCATCAGTTGCAGCTTCGCCTCGAAGCCCGAGGCGGTGCGCTGGCCCTGCTGCTCGAACCAGTAGTAGACCAGCATCCGCGAGGCCCCCTGCTGGATGATCGCGCGCTTGAGCGTGAAGCGTGCATCCGCAGGACCGGCCTCGATGTCGCGCAGCCCGGCGATCTCCCAGCCGCCACCGGGCAGGCAGACCTCGGGCGAATGGACGCCGCCGGCCATGTCGTCCTTGTACCAGGCCATGAACAGCTCCACCGGGGCGTCGGCGGGGCCGTGCAACTGCACCGCATGGTAGTCGTCGGCGGCAAGGATCTGCGCCGTCTGGGCATCCAGTGCCATCGGCGGCCCGGCCTGCCATGCCCCCAGTTGCGCGGGGAAGGCGGCGAAGGGATCGCGCGCCACCGTTACCGGCTCGCGCGCGGGGACCGCCTGCCAGGCCAGCACCGCCCCCGCCATCAGCACCGCCCCCGCGATCATCGCGGCGGACGGCTGGACCAGCCGCAGCCGCAATGCCTGCGTGGCAAGGCCGGTGCTGTCCAGATCCAGCGCCTGCACCAGCCCAAGCCGCGGGCGGCGCAGCAGAAGCAGCAGCCAGGCCAGCGCGAACAGCAGCACCACGCTGCTGATGAAGATCACCCAGCCCTCGAAGAAATGGGTGAAGCCCTCGACATGGTCGATGCCCCAGCGGTTCACGATCACCCCGGCCAGCGCGATGCGGGCCGAGTTCATCACCACCGTGATCGGCGCGGCCGCCAGCAGCAGCACCGCCTTGTGCCACATCGGGCCCTGATAAAGCACCGCGAAGATGTAGGAGAAGCTGAGGATCGGGAACAGGTAGCGCAGGCCCGAGCAGGCCTCGGCCACATGTAGCCGGTAGGGGCCGAGGTCGATGATGTTGCCCTCAAGATAAACCGGCACACGCAGGAGATCGAGGAAATAGACCCCCAGTTCCGAGGAGACGCCCTGAAGCCAGGTCGAAAGCCCGTAGTAAAGCGCGCCGGGCAGCGGCAGCATGTAGACCAGATGCAGCACCGGCGGCCAAAGCCCGCGGCCCCTTTCCCAGCCGAAGCTGATCAGCAGGATCGCACCCACCCACAGGATCAGCGCATAGGCGACGATGTCGGCGATGCCGATCATCTTGCCCGCGAATCCCAGCACAAGCGCAAGGACCAGCAGCGCCACCCCCGGCCAGCGGCCGGGCAGCGGGCCGGGGCGCACCGGCACGGTCTTGAGCTGGCGAAGGAACAGCAGCAGCGACAGGACCGGGATCAGCGGCCCATGGCTGTATTCCGGCAATTGCCATGCGCGCAGAAGTTCCTGGATTCCTTCGTGGAAGAAGGTCAGTGCCCCCAGGAGCGCCACCACAAGCCAGAACAGGCCCGGGGTCAGGAAGCTGCGCAGCGTTCCCCGCCCTTGTGCAATGCCATCGACCGCAGACATCCGACCTCATCCGGAACCAGAAAGACCGCCCGCCCGAAGCGCGCGCGGCCTGCCTTATACCCGAGACCGCCGTCCTTACACAGGGCCTATCTGCCACGGATCCGGCCGCGGGCCCGGCGCAGTTCGAATCAACTTTGGAAGCTGCCTTGAGATCGGCAACGATAAGGAAACAATGGCGGCCGGATACGGGACAGATATCGCGCCCCGCGTGTCCTGTGGGAGCATCCGAGGCGGCGGATGCAATCCGCGGTTGCAAAGCGACGAGGGCGACTCAAGAGCACTTGGAAAGCCGTTCAAATCTGGCATAAAGGTGGCGAACGGCGAAAAATCGCCGACATCCGCAGGTTTCGGTTTCGCGTATGTGCGGGCGCTCCGCACGATCATGAAGGGCAAGATCAAGATGACTGGTTTCCGCAGGATTTCGGCCATGACCTCGGTGGCCGCACTGGCCACTGCCATGTTCACCGTCGATGCGGGAGCCGTGACGGTCTATTCGATCGGCGACAGCTTCACCGTCAACTTCAGCTACGAGAACCTTGCCGCCGATCTGGTGTGGACGGTGACCAATATCGTCGGCAACCGCTGGTCGTTCACCGTCGCGGCCTACAATTCTTCGCCGAACTCGCTCTGGAGCCTGTTCACCTCGAACCGGATCACCTCCTTCGGCTTCGCCACCGATGCCTCGATCGGCAACCTGCGCGTCGATGGCTGGGATGCGCTTGACTGGGGCGCCTCGATCGGCACCTTCGCCGCAGGCTACCAGAACTATGGCTGCGTCTTCGATGGTCCCAACTGCCAGGCTTCCACCCTTGATGGCGTCAGCGGCGGCGGACATGATGCGGTCGACTTTTCGTTCAACTACGGCGCGGAGGGTCCGCTGACCTTCACCTCCTTCGCCACCCAGTGGCAGGGCACGTCGGTGACGGACCCGAACAATCCGCGTGGCACCGCCACCAGCATCGTGCTTGCCTCGGCCACCGCTCCGGTTCCGCTGCCCGCAGCCGGCCTGCTGCTGCTGGGCGCGCTTGGCGGTCTGGCGCTGATGTCGCGCCGCAAGGGCGCGGCCGCCGCGGTCGCGGCCTGATACGCCTGACCGGAACCTTTCCACCGGGGCGGCCTTCGGGCCGCCCTTTTGCTTTGGACATCAGGGAATCTTGTCCAGCTCCGCCAGGATCTCGCTGGCGCGGGCAAGCTGGGGCGGCGGGTTGTTCCCGGCCAGATCCAGCGCGCGGGTCAGCGCGGCGCGGGCCTCTTCGTCACGGTTCAGCGCGTGATAGGCCATGCCAAGGTGAAGCTGCACCATGGGTTCGTCCGGCAGGTCGCGGGCGGCGGTCTCCAGATGACGCAGCGCCTTGGCCGGGTTGCCGCGGCGGTATTCGATCCAGCCATAGGTGTCCTCGAAGGCCGGGATACCCAGACCGTGCAGGCGGCGGGCGATGATGAAGGCGCGCTCCAGGCTTTCGGCGTCTTCCCGATGGCTGCTCAGAAGGCTGGCAAGGTTGTTGGCCACCACCAGATTGCCGCTGTCGGCGGCGTAAAGTTCGTCGTGGATGGCGATGGCGCCCTCGTAGTCGCCGGTTTCCTCAAGCCGCCGGGCCTTCATCAGCAGCGGCCAGGCCGTGCCCGGATTGGCGGCGGCGGCGGCCTCGATGACGGCGTCGGCTTCCTCCGCGCGATCCTGATGGAGCAGGATGGCGGTCAGGGCCTCCACCGGCGCCTTCTCGGCGGGGAAATCGTCGATGAGGCCGCGATACAGCGTCTCGGCCCCGGCGGGATCGTCTTCCAGCAGGAAAAGCCCCGCCCGCAGCAGCCGCAGCGCCGGGTCCCGGGGCGTCTGCGCCAGCGCCCCGTCCAGAAGGGCGCGGGCCTCGTCCAGTTTGCCCGCATGCACCCGCGCCTGCACCAGAAGCGCCAGCGTCGCATCGGTGGACTGTCCGGCCCGCATCAGCGAGTCCAGGAAGGCGTCGGTCTCGGCGGTGCGGTCCTGCCGCAGCAGCAGTTCGGCGTGCAGGTCATTCGCCATGCCGATGGCCGTGTCCGAGCCGATGGCGCGCAACTGGCCGACGATCCGGGCGACCTTGGCCCAGTCGCCCTTGCGCAGTTGCAGCGCCGCCATGGCGTCCAGAACCTCCGGGTTGCCGGGATCGGCGGCCAGCGCCTCGTCCAGCACGCTTTCGGCTGAATCGAGCCTGCCGTCGGCCATAAGGAAATGCGCATAGCGCAGGCTTTCCGCCGCCGCGCGGCCCGAGGCCGCGACCGCCAGCGCATAGCGTTCTCCGGCAAGATCGCGCGCGCCCTCGCGCTCATGCGCCTCGCCCATCAGGACCAGCACCTCGGGGTCGCGGGGCGCGCGCGCCAGCACCGAGCGCAGGATGGCGATGGCCTCGTCGGGCTTGTCCTGCGCGATCAGCCATGAGGCGCGCAGCTTCAGCGCCGCGACCTGCTCGGGATCATGCTCCAGCACCATGTCCACCTGCGCCCGCGCGCCCGCCTCGTCGCCCCCGGCCAGCATCATCCGTGCCAGCAGCACCCGCAGGCCGTCCGTCTCCTCCGAAGGCGGGCTGTCCGCCAGCACTGCCTCCATCTCGGCGATGGCAGCCTGCGTGTCGCCTTCCTCGAAGGTCATCGCGGCGCGGCGCGCGCGGTAGAGGGCCGGATCGGGCTGGCTGGCGATCAGGCGGTCCAGCTCGGCGCGGGCGTCGTCGCGGCCGCGGGCGCGGCCAAGGAAATCCACCACCGCCAGCCATTCGCCCGGGCCTGCGCCGGGCGCCTCGGCCAGGCTGCGCAGGAAGGTCTCGGCCCCGTCGAGGTCCCCCGCCTGAAGGTGCCAGAGGATCAGCGCGTTGCGGAACTCGGCGTCGGCGGGGAAGCGGGCCACCGCCTCCTTCAGCGCCGCACCGACGGCGGCATCGTCCTTGCGCGCGGCCAGAAGCCTGAGCCGCTGGCCGTGGAACTCGCGGTTGTCGGGCCGGGCCTGCAGCGCGGCTTCGACCAGCGGCAGCGCCGCCTGCGGGTCGCCTGTGGCCACCGCATGGTCGATCGCCACGCGCAGCGCGATCACGCTGCCCGGGTCCTTGGCAAGAAGGTCGCGCACCAGTGCCGCCGGGGCCTCGGCGGCGGCGGGGTCGCGCGCCAGCACCGCCTCGCGGTAGTCCAGCACGGCATTCACCAGGATCACGGCGGGGTTGTCGGGGATCAGGTCGCGGGCGGCGCGGCCATGGCGCAGCGCCTCGGTCCAGTCCTCGGCCTCGGTCGCCATCTCGGCCAGTGCCAGCCGGGCCTCGGCCGTGTCGGGATATTGCTCGGCCAGTTGCAGATACTGGCCGTAGGCGTCGCCCAGCTCGCCCCGTTCGCGCTGAAGGCGGGCATAGGCGGCGCGGGCCTCCTTGTGACCGGTGTCGTATTTCAGGGCATTGCGCAATTCGATCAGCGCGCGGTCGGTGTCGCCCGCCTCGATCAGCGCCAGCGCGCTTTGGTAATGCCGGGCGGCCCGCTCTCCGGCGTCCTCGCAGCCGCTCAGGCCGAGGGCCAGAGACAGTGCCAGTGCCGAAAGAGTTGCAAATCGGGTAATCGCCATGCCGTCCGCTCCTGTCGATGCGGGACCAGATAGCGTGTTTCCGAACGGAAAGCATCAGCCCTTCGGCATGCCATGCGGGGACGGCCGGATCGTCGCCCTTGGCCACGTCATGCGGGGCCGCCACGGCCCTCAGGCTGGCCGGCCACGTTGTCGCAGCCGCAATATTGCACTAATATGTCGCAATATGGCCGATGACATGCCCCGCCCGGGGGTCATCTAGGGCAAAAGACATCGCGCAGGACGGGGATCGCCTCCCCGGCCCCGAAGCGCTGAAGACAACCGCCTGACAGGGAGAGCACCTCATGAAGAAACTGATCGCATCGCTGGCCGCCACCACGGTCATGGCCGGGTTCGCCGGCATGGCCGCCGCGCAGGACTGCGGCAGCCTGACCATCGCCAGCATGAACTGGCAAAGCGCCGAACTGGCCGCCGCGGTGGACCAGTTCATCCTGAACAACGGCTACGGCTGCAGCGCCGACATCATCCAGGGCGACACCGTGCCGACCATCACCTCGATGGTGGAGAAGGGCCAGCCCGAGATCGCACCCGAAGGCTGGGTCGATCTGGTGCCCGAGGTGATCCAGCAGGGCATCGGCGAAGGCAAGATCGTCGTCACCACCGACATCCTGTCGGATGGCGCCGTGCAGGGCTGGTGGGTGCCGAAATACATCGTCGACGCCAATCCCGAGATCAAGACCATCGACGACATGCTGAAGCATCCCGAACTGTTCCCCGATCCCGAGGACAGCTCGAAAGGGGCGGTGTTCAACGGGCCGCAGGGCTGGGGCGGCACGGTCGTGACCGCCCAGCTCTACAAGGCCTATGGGGCCGAGGCCGCGGGCTTCACCCTGGTCGACACCGGCTCGGCCGCGGGCCTGGACGGGTCGATCGCGCGGGCCTACGAACAGCAGCAGGGCTGGGTCGGCTATTACTGGGCGCCGACCGCGCTTCTGGGCAAGTATGAGATGGTCAAGCTGGACCATGGCGTTCCGGCCGATTTGGACGAATGGGTCTCGTGCACCTCGAACGCCGATTGCGCCGAGCCGAAGAAGAACGACTGGCCGAAGGACAAGGTGCAGACCGTCGTCGCCAAGGCCTGGGCCGACGGCGCGCCCGCCGAAGTGATGGACTATCTGTCCAAGCGGGCCTGGACCAATGACACCGTCAACGGCGTGATGTCGTGGATGAGCGACAACCAGGCCACCGGCGAGGACGGCGCGCGCTACTTCCTCGAACAGCACGAGGACCTCTGGAAGGAATGGGTCTCGCCCGAGGCGGCCGAAAAGATCAAGGCCGCTCTCTGAGCCGCAGGAAAGGTCGCGAAGGGGGCGGTGGTCATCGCCCCCTTCGCCGTTCCTGAACCGGCCCCCAACCCGGCAACCCCCGGAGAGGCATTCCCGACATGGATTTCCTGACCAAGTTCCCGCAACTGGATGGCGCATTCCTGCGCGAGTTGAACAAGACCATCGACAGCGGTTTCCGCGACTTCACCCGCGCCTATGGCGGCGCCATCGAAAGCTTCTTCGATCCGCTGCGGGTGTTCCTGATCTATGCCGAGCAGTTCATGCTGCGGACGCCCTGGATCGTGATCTTCCTGCTGATCCTCGGCATCGCCTGGGTGGCCAGCCGCAGCTGGCGGATCACGCTGCTGACCGGCGTCATCCTGCTGGTGATCGGGATCTTCGGCATGTGGGAAGACACGATGAAGACCATCTCGATGATCTTCGTCTGCACGGTGATCTCGCTGCTGGTCGGCATTCCGCTGGGCATCGCCATGGCGCGCTGGAACCGGATGCAGGCCATCGTCAACCCGGTGCTGGACGTGATGCAGACCATGCCCAGCTTCGTCTACCTGATCCCGGTCGTCATGCTGCTGGGGATCGGCCGGGTGCCGGGGGTGATCGCGGTGGTCATCTACGCCATGCCGCCGATCATCCGGCTGACCAATCTGGGCATCCGGCTGGTCGACAAGGAGATGCTCGAGGCGGCGGACGCCTTCGGCTCCTCGGCCTGGCAGAAGCTGAAGAACGTGCAACTGCCGCTGGCGCTGCCGACGATCATGGCCGGGATCAACCAGACGATCATGATGGCGCTGGCCATGGTGGTGATCGCCTCGATGATCGGGGTGCAGGGTCTGGGCCAGCCGGTGCTGCGGGCGATCTCGAACCAGTATTTCTCGCTGGGGCTGTTCAACGGCTTCGCCATCGTCGGCATCGCCATCATCTTCGACCGCGTGAGCCAGTCCTTCGGCAAGCGCCTGCAGAAACACACCGAGGTGATCCATGGCTGAGCCGATCGGGATCGAGATCCGCAACCTCTACAAGATCTTCGGCCCCGATGCGGCGTCGCTGATCGACCGCGTGCGCGCGGGGATGACCAAGACGGAACTGAACCAGCAGCACCACCACGTCCTGGGCCTGAACAACATCAACCTGGTCATGCCCGCAGGCCGGATCCAGGTGATCATGGGGTTGTCGGGGTCCGGCAAGTCCACCCTGATCCGCCACATCAACCGGCTGATCGAGCCCACCGCGGGCGAGGTGCTGGCCGGGGGCGAGGATGTGGTGAAGATGCCGCCCGAGGCCTTGCGGGCCTTCCGCCGCCACAAGACGGCGATGGTGTTCCAGAAATTCGCCCTGCTGCCCAACCGGACCGTGCTGGAAAACACCGGCTACGGGCTGGAGGTGCAGGGCATCCCGCGCGAAAAACGCATCGAGACCTCGATGCGCTGGATCGAACGGGTGGGCCTGAAAGGGTTCGAGCAGAAATATCCCAACCAGCTTTCCGGCGGGATGCAGCAGCGGGTGGGGCTGGCGCGGGCGCTGGCCAACGATGCGCCGATCCTCCTGATGGACGAGGCCTTCTCGGCGCTGGATCCGCTGATCCGGGTGGACATGCAGTCGGTGCTCCTGGACCTGCAACAGGAGATCCGCAAGACCATCGTCTTCATCACCCACGACCTGGACGAGGCGCTGCGGCTTGGCGACGCCATCGCCATCCTGCGTGACGGCGAGATCATCCAGCAGGGCACCAGCCAGGACATCGTGCTGCGCCCGGCGGATGCCTATATCGAAAGCTTCGTGCGCGAGGTGAACCGCGGCCGCGTGATCCGCGCCGATACCGCCATGGCCCCCTTGCCCGCGGAGGGTGCGCCGCAGGACACGATCCCGGGCGACGCCTCGCTGGACGAGGCGGGCCGGGTGATGGCCGAGCGGCGGGTGACCCGTCTGGCCGTCACCGACCCCGCCGACGGCAGGCCGGTCGGCGTGCTGGCGATGGAGGCCATCGTTGAGGCGATCACGCTGCGCAAGGAAGCGGTCTGATCAGACCCGCGCCAGCATGACCCGGTCGCCGGCGGCTTGGCGGATGCCGGCGAATTGCGGGCAGTCCGCCGCGCCGGCATCCATGACGATATGGTCCAGCGCATCCGGCGCCGCGAAGGAGACCCGGCCGCGCTTGCCCAGCTTCGAGCGGTCGGCCAGCAGGACCTTCTTCATCGCGCGGGCAAACATCGCCCGGGCGATCTCGGCCTCTTCCGGCACATAGCTGGTGGCGCCCTCTTCCGCCGTCAGCCCGAAGGGCGAGGAGAAGGCGAGGTCGGCCTGGATGGTGCCGATCGCCGCCAGCGTCGGCATTCCCCGGGTCGAGGGTGGCTCGGACGTGTAGTCGCCGCCCAGGAGGATGACCCGGTTCTGCCGTGCCAGCGACGAGGCGGTGCTGAGATGCGCCGCCACATCCACGGAATTGGTGAAGACCAGCAGCCCGCTCAGCCCGGCCAGGCTTTCGGCAAGGCAGGCGGTGGTGCTGCCCGCGTCGATCAGCAGGGTCTGGCCGGGGCTGGCAAGCGGCAGGCAGGCCTCGGCGATGGCGCGCTTCTCGCGCAGGTTCAGATGCGTGCGCTCGGGGTAGGGGGCCTCGCTTTCGCCCTGGGCCGGGACGATGCCTCCATGGATGCGGCGCAGGATGCCGGCGTCCTCCATCTCCTTCAGGTCGCGGCGGACGGTCTCGCGCGAGACGCCCAGTTCGGTGACGATCCGGTCGGTGCCGACCTGCCCGAAGGCCGCCAGCAGGGCCCGGATGCGCTGGTGTCTTTCGGCCTGCCACATGGTTCACCCCCGGCCCGCGATCAGATCCAGCGCCTGATGGTGCAACTCGGCGGTGGCGGCTGCAAGGACCTGTTCGCCTGAATCGATGGTCAGCGGGCGGCCCTGCCAGTCGCTGATCACGCCGCCCGCTTCCTCGATCACCGGGACGAGCGCAAGGAAATCATAGGGCTGGAGGCGGCTTTCCAGCACCAGATCGACATGGCCGAGCGCCAGAAGCCCGTAGGCATAGCAGTCGCCGCCGAAGCGCCGGACGTGGCTGGCGTCGCGGATGGCCTCATAGGCCGGGCGTTCTGCGGCGTCGAAATAATCCGGCGAGGTGGTGTAGAACCGCGCCTGCGACAGGCTGCGGCAGGTGCTGGCGCGGGCGGTATGTGTCAGCCCGTCGCGGCCGGTGAAGCGGCAGCCAAGGCCCCGGGCGGCCTCCCACGTTTCGCCAAGGGCGGGCATGTGCAGGATGCCGAGGTGCGGTCGGCCCTGCCGGGTCAGTGCCAGCAGGGTGCCCCAGACCGGCCAGCCGGTGATGAAGCTGCGGGTGCCGTCGATCGGGTCGATGACCCATGTCGGCGCATCGCCGCGGCCCTCGGCGCCGAATTCCTCGCCCAAGAGGGCATGGCCGGGAAACTGCGCCCGCAGCCGGTCGCGCAGCAGGCTTTCCACCGCGCGGTCGGCCTCGGTCACCGGGCTGTGGTCGGCCTTCATGTCGATGGCGACAGGGCGGCGGAACCAGCCCATGCCCAGGGTTCCGGCCTCGATGGCGATGGCCTTGGCCAAGACCGCGGTCCGGGCCAGATCCTCGGGCGGCAGGGGGGTGGAAAGGGTCATCTTGCGGGCATCCCGGGGAGGGCGCGAAGGGCGCCGGACTAAAAACTCAACTTAACACAAAGACACAGATTGCCACATCGTCAAGCCTGCGCTACCGTTTCGGCAAAAGAAAACGAAGCGACCAACAGGAGACGAGACATGAGGAAGCCTTTCGCCTTTCTGACCGGCGTGGCGCTGGGCGCGCTGGCGCTGCCCGCCTTCGCCGACGAGATCACCGTCTATTCGGCGCTGGAAGAGGATGAGATCGCCGCCTATCTGGAGCGTGCCGCCGCCGACATGCCCGACCTGACCGTCAACCTTCTGCGGCTGTCGACCGGCGACCTGGGCGCGCGAATCATCGCCGAGGCGGGCAATCCGCAGGCCGACGTGATCTGGGGCTTCGCGCTGACCAACATGCTGAACCCGGCGATCTACGATCAGCTTGAACCCTATGCGGCCAAGGGCGAGGAAGCCCTGGCCGAGCCGTTCCGCGACAAGGACGGCCGCTGGTTCGCCCCCACCGGCTATGTCGGTGCCTTCTGCGTCAACACGGTGCGGCTGGAACAGATCGGCGCGCCGGTGCCGAGATCCTGGGAAGACCTGAAGAACCCCGCCTACAAGGGCGAACTGGTGATGCCCGACCCGTCCTCCTCGGGCACCGGCTACCTGCAGATCGCGGCCATCCTGCAAGGCATGGGCGAAGAGGCGGGCTGGCAGTTGATCAAGGATATCGACCCCAACATGGCGCAATACACCACCTCGGGCTCGCGGCCCTGCCGCATGGCGCAGGCGGGCGAATTCGCCATCGGGGCCTCGCTGTCCTATGTGGCGATGCAGGGGATCGACGAGGGCTATCCGATCGAGATGGTGATCCCCTCGGACTATGCCGGGTTCGAGCTTGAGGCGAACGGACTGATGAAGGGCGCCAAGAACCCCGAGGACGCCAGGCGCTTCCTCGACTGGACGCTGGGGGAAGGGGCCTCCGAGGCCTATGCCGCCCGCAAGGATCTGGTGACGATCCCCGGCGTGCCGCGTTCGCCGCAGGCCGAGAAGGCGGGCCTGCCCGAGGACCTGTCGGCGGTGCTGTTCCCGATGGACTTCGCCGCCTCGGGCGAGACCCGCGACGCGATCATCGAGAAATGGCGTGAAACGGTCGGGCGCTGACCCGATCCCGGGCTACGGGGCCATCTGCGGCCCCGTAGCCCCATCCTTGTTCCGCCCTTCCCCTGATCCCAGCGAGGACCGATGACCCTGGACATCCGAGGGCTCTCGAAATTCTACGGCGCCTATCAGGCGCTGAAGGACATAGACCTGAGCGTCGGCGACGACGAATTCGTCTGCCTGCTGGGCCCCTCGGGCTGCGGCAAGACCACGCTTCTGCGGGTGGTTGCCGGGCTGGAAAGCTACGAGGGCGGCACGATGACCCTTGCGGGGCGCGACCTGGCCAGCATCGGGGCCCGCGACCGGGGCTTCGGCATCGTCTTCCAGTCCTATTCGCTGTTCCCGCACATGACCGTGGCGCAGAACGTCGGCTACGGGCTGAAGCTGCGCAATCGCCCGCAGGCCGAGATCCGCCATCGGGTGGAGGAACTGCTGGCGCTGGTGACGCTTGAGGCTTTCGCCGACCGCCTGCCCTGGCAGCTTTCGGGCGGCCAGCAGCAGCGCGTGGCCATCGCCCGCGCGCTGGCGGTGGAACCTGCGCTCTTGTTGCTGGACGAACCGCTTTCGGCGCTGGATGCCCGGGTGCGGGCGGGCCTGCGCGGCGAGATCCGGCAGATGCAGCGCCGGCTGGGCATTCCCACCATCATGGTGACGCATGACCAGGAAGAGGCGCTGACCATGGCCGACAAGGTGGTCTGCATGAGCGCGGGCCGGATCGAGCAGATCGGATCGCCCGCCGAGATCTACACCAGCCCCGCCACCCGTTTCGTGGCCGATTTCGTCGGCAGTTCCACGCTTCTGACGGCCGCCAGCGCGGCGCGGTTCGGTGTCGCGCCGCCGCCCGGCTGGACCGACCGTCTGTTCGCGCTGCGCCCCGAGGACGTGCTGATCCGCCCCGACCCGGATGGCGAAGGGCAGGTGCGCGCGGTGACCTTCCTTGGCAACGTCAGCCGGATCGAGGTGGACTGGCAGGGCGAGACCATTCTTGCCGAAACCCACCGCCTGCCCGATTTCACCGAAGGCGCGCAGGTCGCGCTGACGCTGACGCCCGGGGCCGGGGTCTGGGTGGCGCCATGAAGCAGCCGCCGGTTTCCCGCGGGCTGGAAACCCCGTTCGAGGAACGGCTGTTCCAGCGTGTCGTCCTGCTGATCCCGCTGGCCGGGCTGGCGCTGTTCTTCCTTTACCCGCTGTCCATCGTGGTCTGGCGCAGCTTCCAGCAGCGCGATGGCGCCATCGGGTTGGGCAACTACCGCGAGATCCTGTCGCTTGGCCACCTGTGGACGGTGATCGGCAATTCGCTGGTGATGAGCGGGCTGACCGCGGTGATCTGCGTCTCGCTTGGCCTTGTCATGGCCTATGCGCTGAACCGGACCAGGATCCCGCTGAAGGCGCTGGTCTCGCTGGCGCTGATCCTGCCGCTGCTGGCGCCTTCGCTGGTGCAGGCGCTTGGGCTGATCTTCATGTTCGGCCGCAACGGGCTGATCACCTATCTGACCGGGATCGAGATGCAGATTTACGGCCTGCCCGGGCTGGTGATCGCCAATTCCATGTATGCGCTGCCGCAGGCGGTGATGATCCTTGCCGTGGCGCTGCGCCATGCCGACCGCAGGCAATACGACGCGGCGCTGGTGCTGGGGGCCTCGCCCTGGCGGCGGTTCGTCGACATCACCCTGCCGGGGCTGCGCTTCGGCATCCTTTCCGCCGGTTTCGTCTGCTTCACCGTCACCATCACCGATTTCGGCAATGCTGCCGTGATCGGCGGCAACTACCGGGTGTTGGCCTCCGAGATCTACGCGCAGGTGGTGGGGCAGATGAACTTCAACATGGGCGCGGTGGTGGGGATCCTGCTGCTGATCCCGACGCTGCTGGCCTTCTATCTGGAAAAGGTCGCAGCGCAGCGCAGCGGCCTGTCCGAAGGTGCGATCCCGGTCGAGCCCGACCGCTGGGCCCCGCGCGACATCCCGCTCTGGGGCCTGACGCATTTCACCGCGCTGTTCCTGATCGCGGTGGTGGGGGTGGTGATCTATGCCAGCTTCGTCCAGCTCTGGCCCTACCGGTTGGGCCTGACGCTGAAGAACTACAACATCACCACGCAGGGCGGTTATGGCCCGCTCTGGACCTCGCTGACCGCCTCGCTGATGACCGCGGTCTTCGGGACGGTGATGCTGTTCGCGCTGGTTCTGGCGCAGCGCCGGATGCCGCGGGGCCGCGCCAAGCTGGTCTACCTGCTGGCCATCGTGCCGGTCGGCGTGCCGGGGCTGGTGCTGGGCCTGTCCTATGTGCTGTCGTTCAACACCCGCGCGGCCTTTCCCGGCCTGCTGTATGGCACCACGCTGCTGATCGCGCTGTGCAACTTCTACCACTACCATTCGCAGGGCTTCCTGACGATGGTGACAGGCATCCGCAACGTGCCGCGCCCGCTGGAGGAAACCGTGACCACCATCGGCGGCGGCATCTGGGCCAACCTGCGCGACGCCGTGGTGCCGATCATGGTGCCGACGCTGATCTCGGTCTTCTTCTTCCTGTTCATGCGCGGCATGGTCACCCTGTCTGCGGTGATCTTCCTGATCACGCCGAAGCTGAGTGTCGGCGCGGTTTCGGTGATGCGGCTGGACCAGGCGGGGTCTTCGACCCAGGCGGCGGCCTTCTCGGTGCTGATCATGCTGACGGTGCTGGCCGCGATGGGGCTGATGAAGCTTCTGCTTGCGGCGCAGGCCGGGCTGGGACGAAGGGCGGGAAGGCAGGCGGAGGCGTGACCCGGCTTCGGCTTCCAGACGGGACCGATTTCGTCTAACGCTGCGGCATGGCCCTGACGCTTGCCTCCCTGCCCGATCTTGCGGCGCTTCGGTTCGATGACATCATCGACGTGCGTTCTCCTTCCGAATTTGCCGAGGATCACCTGCCGGGCGCCATCAACCTGCCGGTGCTGGACGATGAGGAGCGGGCCCGGGTGGGCACGATCTACAGGCAGGTGGCCCCCTTCACCGCCCGCAAGATCGGCGCGGCGCTGGTGGCGCGCAACGCGGCGCGGCATCTGGAAGGCGCGCTTGCCGACCGGCCCGGCGGTTGGCGGCCCCTGCTTTACTGCTGGCGGGGCGGGCAGCGGTCGGGCTCCTTCGCCACCATCCTGTCGCAGATCGGCTGGCGGGTGGAGATCATCGCAGGCGGCTACAAGGCCTGGCGCGGGCTGGTGCTGCGGCAGCTTGAGGCCGCGCCCGGGCGGATCATCGTGCTGGACGGCAACACCGGAACCGCCAAGACCGAGCTTCTGCATCTGCTGGCGGAACGGGGCGTGCAGGTGATCGACCTCGAAGGGTTGGCGAACCATCGCGGCTCGCTCTTCGGCGCGCGCGGGGGGCAGCCCTCGCAACGGATGTTCGAAGGGCGGCTTGCCCATGTGATGGCCGGGCTGGACCCGTCGCGCCCGGTGGTGGTCGAGGCGGAAAGCGCCATGGTCGGGGAGTGCCGCCTGCCGTCTGCGCTGTGGAAGGCGATGTGCACCGCCCCGCGGATCGAACTGGAGGCGTCGCGGCAGGAACGTGCGCTCTACCTTGCCCGCGCCTATGCCGACGTGACCGCGGATGCGGCGCGGCTGGCGGCGACCATTGATCTGCTGCGCCCCTATCACGCGGCAGAGCGGATCGACGGCTGGCAGGCGATGGCGGGCCGGGGCGATTTCGCGGCGCTGGCCGAAGAACTGGTCGCCGCGCATTACGATCCGCGCTATCTGAAGCACAGGGCGCGCAGCGAGGTGCCGCGCCGGATGGTGGCCCTTGAAACCCTTGGTCCCGAGGGGCTGGCCGCGGCGGCGGACCGGCTGGCCGGGATGATACGGAGCGAGTGATGACCGAACCCAGACTGACCTCTCTGTCCCATGGCGGCGGCTGCGGCTGCAAGATCGCGCCCGGCGTGCTTGAGGGCATCCTGCGCGCCTCGCCCGCGCTGCCGGTGCCGCCGGAACTTCTGGTCGGGACCGAGACCTCGGACGATGCCGCGGTCTACCGGATCGGCGAGACGCAGGCGCTGGTGGCGACGACCGATTTCTTCATGCCCATCGTCGACGACCCGCTGGATTTCGGCCGAATCGCCGCGACCAATGCGATCAGCGACGTCTATGCCATGGGCGGCCAGCCGATCCTTGCGCTGGCGCTGGTGGGGATGCCGGTGAAGGTGCTGTCCACCGGCACCATCGGGCGGATTCTGGAAGGCGGCGCGGCGGCCTGCCGCGATGCGGGCATCCCGGTCGCGGGCGGCCATACCATCGACTCGGTCGAGCCGATCTATGGTTTGGTTGCCATCGGCCTTGTCGATCCGCGCGACCTGAAGCGCAACTCCGGCGCACAGCCGGGGGATGTGCTGATCCTCGGCAAGGGGCTGGGCGTCGGCATCTTCTCGGCCGCGCTGAAGAAGGGCGCGCTGGATGCGGACGGATACCGGCTGATGATCGAGACGACGACCGCGCTGAACCGCCCGGGGCCGGAACTGGCGCGGATGGCGGGTGTCCATGCGATGACGGATGTGACCGGCTTCGGCCTTGCCGGCCATGCGCTGGAGATGGCGCGCGGCTCGGGCTGCGCGGTGCGGCTGGACATGGCGGCGGTGCCGGTGCTGGGCGGGGCACGCGGCCTGCTGCAGGGCGGCTTCGTCACCGGCGCCTCGGCGCGGAACTGGGAGAGCTATGGCGCCCAGGTGCAGGGGGAATTGTCTGACGAGGACCGCGCCCTGCTGACCGATCCGCAGACCAGCGGCGGGCTGCTGGTCGCCTGCGCGCCGGATGCTGCGGATGCGGTGCTGGATTGCTTCCGCCAGCACGGCTTCGGCCAGGCAGCCGTCATCGGCAGGGTCGAGACGGCGGAGCGCCCGGGCCTGCTGATGTAGGCTAGGTTCAATACCACATGTCGGGCATCTCGCCCTTGCGGCGGGCGACGAAGTCCAGCAGCGCCTCGTCCACCCCTTGGTCGATGGGTGGGGCCTCGTATTCCCGCAGCAGCTTCTTCCAGCGGGCATTGGCGCGCTGCGCATAATCCACGCCGCCCTGTTCGTCCCAGGTCTCCCAGGGCTGGTTGTCGTCCAGCGCGGAATCCCAATAGGCGGTCTCGTAGTGCCGCAGGGTGTGCTGGGTGCTGAACAGGTGCTGCCCGGGGCCAAGCTCGGCCAGCGCCTCGAAGGCCAGCGCGTCCTCGTCCACCGCCATGCCGTCCAGATAGGCATGCAGCGCGCCGCACATGTCGGTGTCCATCACCAGCTTTTCGTAGGACATCGACAGGAGGCCGTCGAGGAACCCGGCCGAATGCAGGACATAGTTCGCGCCGCCCTGCACCGCCGACATCATCGACATCATGCTTTGCTGCATCGCCTGCCCGTCCGGCAGCTTCGAGGTGCTGAAATTCCCCGCGCAGCGTAGCGGCAGGTTCAGCCGCCGCGCCAACTGCCCCATGACCAGCGAGCCGATGGCCGGTTCCGGCGTGCCGAAGGTGGGCGAGCCGGTGCGCAGCGACATCGAGGAGAAGAAGCTGGCAAGGATGGCGGGCGAGCCCGGCCGCACCAACTGCGTCAGCGCGCAGGAGGCCATGCTCTCCGCCAGCCCCTGCGCCACCATTCCGGCGATGGTCAGCGGCGCCACAGCGCCGCCCAGCAGGAAGGGCAGGTGGATGGAGCCCTGGTTGGCCGCGGCATAGGTGCGGATGCCCGCGGTGGTGACGCCATCCAGCACCAGCGGCGAAGTGGTGTTGAAATTGCCCATGACGACGCAATTCGCATCGACGAAATCGGCGCCGAAGAGGATGCGGCACATCTCCACGCTGTCCGCCGCCCGCTCCGCCGCGGTGATCGAGCCGAGGAAGGCCCGGTCGGAATAGCGGATGTGGGAATATACCATGTCCAGATGGCGCTTGTTCACCGGCACGTCGGTGGGTTCGCAGACCGTGCCGCCGGAATGGTGCAGCCAGGGCGAGGCTTGCGACAGTTTCACGAAGTTGCGGAAATCCTCGATGGTGCCGTAGCGGCGGCCGCGGTCGAGGTCCATCACGAAGGGGCTGCCGTAGGAGGGGGCGAAGACCACGTTCCTGCCGCCGATCCGCACCGAGTTTTCCGGGTTGCGGGCGTGCTGGGTGAATTCCGCCGGGGCGGTTTTCAGGATTTCCCGCAGCATCCCGGGCGGAAACTTCAGCCGCCAGACCTCGGGCGCGGTCTCGGTCACCTGCGCGCCCGCCTCGCGGTAAAGCCGCATCGCCTCGGCATCCTCGCGCAGCTCGATGCCGATCTCGGCAAGGATGCGCTCGGCGGTGGTCTCGATCTTCGACAGGCTTTCGTCGGACAGGATGTCATAGGTCGGGATGCCGCGCGTGATATAGGGCCGGTGCACCACATTGCCCTGCGCCCGCGCCTCGCGCCGCTGGTTGCGCCCGCCGCGCTGGCGCTTGCTGGTATCCCCGTCCGGCATGGCTGGCATCCTTCATAAGCTGACATAGAAAATAGGCTGCAAGCCCGGCGCTGTAACGCTGGAAAAATCTCATCAGGTTGATAAGGTCAGTTTATGGAAACCCTGCGCCAGCTCCTGCCCTCGCTCAATGGCCTCGTGGTGTTCGAGGCCGCCGGGCGGCTGGCCAGTTTCAGCGCCGCCGCGCGCGAGTTGCGGATGACGCAGGCGGCGGTCTCCTACGCCATCGCCCGGCTGGAGGAACAACTGGGTGCGGCGCTGTTCCTGCGCGAATACCGCCGCGTGCGCCTGTCCGAGGCGGGTCAGCGCTTCCATGCCGATGTGTCCATCGGGCTTTCGCACATCCAGCGGTCTGCGCAGGGGGTGCGCGCCGTGGCGACCGGCAGCCATGTGACGCTGGCCTGTTCCACCGCCTTCGCCGCCTTCTGGATGGTGCCGCGGATGGAGAAGTTCCGCGCCGACCTGCCGGAGGTGGACCTGCGTATCCAGACCTCGGACCGCGACATGGATCTGGTGGGCGAGGGCATTCCGCTTGGCATCCGCGGCGGGGTCCCCGAGGACTGGCCGCAATATCAAGCCGAGGGGCTGGCGCCTGAAGAGATCTATCCGGTCTGCGCCCAGTCCTACCTGTCGCGCCACCCGCGCCCGATGGCGGCGCAGGACCTCTTGGCCCACAGCCTGATCCACCTGGAAGAGCCGTTCCGATCTGCCACCACATGGGCGGACTGGTTCGCCTCATGCGGGATCGCGGCGCGGCAGGTGCCCCGGGGCTTGCAGATCAACGATTACGTGCTGGTGGTGCAATCGGTGATCGAGGGGCAGGGCGTGGCGCTTGGCTGGCGCCACCTGACCGAGGGGCTGGTGGCCAAGGGCGTGCTGGTCCGGCTGACCGATCACATGCTGACGACCGGCAAGGATTTTCACGTCATCTGGCCGAAACAGGCGCCGCTGTCCCGCCCGGCGCAGGAGGTGCGCGACTGGCTTCTGGCCCAACGGGCGGGCTGATCAGGCCACCGCCCGCGCCGCCTTGCGCCTTTGCACCCGGGCGCGGATCGCCTCGACATCCGTTACCGGGGTCGCGGCGAAAAGCTGGCGGGTGTAGGGGTGCTGCGGGTCGGCGAAGAGCGCCTCGCGGCTGCCCTGCTCGACCGCCTCGCCCTTCGAGATCACCATCACCTCGTCCGCGATGTAGCGCACCACCGAAAGGTCATGGCTGACGAAGACATAGGTCAGGCCGAATTCGTCCTGCAAGTCGGCCAGCAGGTTCAGCACCTGCGCCTGCACCGACAGGTCCAGCGCGGACACGGGCTCGTCCAGCACCAGAAGCGAAGGGTTCAGCATCAGGGCCCGCGCGATGGCGATGCGCTGGCGCTGCCCGCCCGAGAACATGTGCGGGTAGCGGTTGAAATGCTCGGGCTGAAGGCCGACCTTGGCCAGCATCGCCTCGGCCCGCTCACGCCGCTCGGCCGCGGGAACCTTGGTGTTGATCACCAAGGGCTCCATCAGCACGTCGCCGATCTTCTGGCGCGGGTTCAGGCTGCCGTAGGGGTTCTGGAACACCATCTGCACCTTCGACCGCATCTCCGGCCCCGGGCGCTGGCGGCGGATGTCGACGGGCTTGCCCTCGATCAGCAGCGTGCCCTCCGAAGGCGCGTCGATCAGCGCGATCACCCGCGCCAGCGTGGACTTGCCCGAGCCGGATTCGCCGACGATGGCCAGGGTCTTGCCCTTCTCCACCTTGAAATCCACGCCTTTCAGGGCGCGGACGGTCTTGGCCCGGGCGAACATGCCGCCGGGGACGTGGTAGTCCTGCACGATGGCGCGGCCTTCGACGACGGGGCTCATCGCGCGGCCTCCTGCTGGAAGAAGTCCGAGACGGTGGGCAGCCGGTCGCCGGTGGCGTTTTCCGGCAGGGCGGACAGCAGCGCGCGCGTATAGGGACTCTGCGGCGCCTCGAACAGGCTCAGCACATCGGCCTCTTCCATCTTCTTGCCCTTGTATTGCACCACCACGCGGTCGGCGGTTTCGGCCACCACGCCCATGTCGTGCGTGATCAGGATCAGCGCCATGCCGTAATCTTCCTGCAGCTTCATCAGAAGGTCGAGGATCTGCTTCTGGATCGTCACGTCCAGCGCCGTGGTCGGCTCGTCCGCGATCAAAAGCCGCGGGTTCGAAGCGATCGCCATGGCGATCATCACCCGCTGGCATTGCCCGCCCGACATCTGGTGCGGATAGGATTTCAGCTTTTCCTCCGGCTCAGGGATGCCGACGGCGCGGTAGAGGTCCAGCGCTTTCGCCCGGGCCTGTGCGCGGCTCATCCCGAGGTTCAGCCGCAGCACCTCCTCGATCTGGAAGCCGGTCGTGAAGCTGGGGTTCAGGGATGCGATGGGTTCCTGGAAGATCATGGTGATCTCGCGCCCGATCAGCTTGCGCCGTTCGGATGCGGTCAGGCGCGAGATGTCGCGTCCGTCATAGGTCATCTCGTCGGCGGTGATGGTGGCGGTATCGGGCAGAAGGCCCATCACCGCCAGCATGGAAACCGATTTGCCCGAGCCGGACTCGCCCACGATGGCCAGCACTTCGCCCTTGTCGACCGACACGTCGATGCCGTCCACGGCGGTGAAGCTGCCGGTGGCGGTGGCGAAGCGCACCGTCAGGTTGCGGATGTTCAGAAGCGCCATCTGTCAGCTCCGCTTCAGTTTCGGGTCAAGGGCGTCGCGCAGCCCGTCGCCCATCAGGTTGATCGCCAGCACCGAGACCAGGATGGCGAGGCCGGGGAAGGTCACCACCCACCACGCGCGCAGGATGAACTCGCGCGCCTCGGCCAGCATGGTGCCCCATTCGGGCGAAGGCGGCTGCGCGCCCATGCCGAGGAAGCCCAGGGCGGCAGCGTCCAGCACGGCCGAGGAAAACGAAAGCGTCGCCTGCACGATCAAGGGCGCCAGGCAGTTGGGCAGGATGGTCCTGAACATCAGCCGCAGGTTGCCCGCCCCCGCCACCCGGGCGGCGGTGACGTATTCGCGCTTCATCTCGGACATCACCGCGGCGCGGGTCAGGCGGGCGAAATGGGGCTGGTAGACGATGGCGATGGCGATCATCGCATTGGTCAGTCCGGGGCCGAGGACGGCCACCAGCACCAGCGCCAGCAGAAGCGAGGGGAAGGCGAGGATCACGTCCATCACCCGCATGATGACGGTATCGACCCAGCCGCCGAAGAACCCGGCCAGCAGGCCGATGACGATGCCGCCGACAAGGGCGATGGAGACGACGACGATACCGATGAACAGCGAATATTGCGCGCCGTAGATCAGCCGCGACAGCATGTCCCGGCCCACGGCATCGGTGCCGAGGATGAAGCCGGACCTTCCTGCGTCTTCCCAGACCGGGGGCACCAGCAGCGCGTCGCGGTATTGCATCGTCGGGTCATGCGGGGCCAGGAGCGATGCGAAGACCGCGACCAGCACCAGCAGGACGAAGACGATCAGGCCAAGGACGGCGCCTCGGTTCTGGCTGAAGTAGAACCAGAACTCGGCCAGCATCCGGCGGCGGATGGCGGCGTCCGACAGTTTCACGGTTGCGTCGCTCATTTGTTGCGGATCCTCGGGTTGATCAGGCCATAGGTCAGGTCCACCAGCAGGTTCACCAGCATCACCATGCCGGCGATCAGCAGAAGGCCGGACTGCACAACCGGATAGTCGCGGCGGCTGATCGAATCGATCATCCATTTGCCGATGCCGGGCCAGGAGAAGATGGTCTCGGTCAGGATGGCGCCTGCCATCAGCACGCCGACCTGCAGGCCGATGGTGGTGATGACCGGGATCATGGCATTCCTCAGCGCATGGATGCCGATCACGCGGCTGGGCGGCATCCCCTTGGCGCGGGCGGTGCGGACGTAATCCTCGCCCATCACCTCAAGCATCGCCGAACGGGTCTGCCGGGCGATCACCGCCAGCGGGATCGTCGCCAGCACGACAGAGGGCAGGATCAGGTGGCTGAGGGCCGAGGAGAACGCGCCCTTCTGGCCCGAGATCAGGCTGTCGATCAGCATGAAGCCGGTCACGTCGGGGAAGAAATACATCAGGCTGATCCGGCCCGAGACCGGGGTCCAGCCAAGGATGCCGGAGAAGAAGATGATCAGCAGCAGGCCCCACCAGAAGATCGGCATCGAAAAGCCGACAAGGGCGGTGGTCATCGAGATCTGGTCGAACCACGACCCGCGCTTGATGGCGGCCAGCACGCCCACCGGCACGCCGATCAGCGTGGCGATGATGATGGCGCAAAGTCCAAGCTCTATCGTCGCCGGGAACAGGGCCATGAATTCGGTGAGGACCGGCTTCTTCGTCACCAGCGAATTGCCGAGATCGCCGTGGAACAGCCGTCCGAGGAAATCGAAATACTGCATGACCACCGGCTTGTCATAGCCCAGTTGGGCCGACAGTTCGGCATGGCGTTCGGGCGATACGCCGCGCTCGCCCGCCATCAGAAGCACCGGGTCGCCGGGCAGGATGCGCACGAAGCTGAAGGCGATGACGGTGATGCCAAGGAAGGTCGGCACCAGATAGAGCAGTTTGGAAAGAATGAACCGGACCATGGCTTCGTCCCTTGAAAGACGCGCGGGGGACCAGCCCCCGCGCGCCCGGTTTCGTCAGAAGGATGCCCCGATTACTCGGCGATATCCACGGTCTCGAAGGTGAAGTCGCCCAGGGGGCTCATCACGAAGCCCGAGACCTTGGCCGACATCGGCACATACTGGGTCGAATGGGCGATGGTGAACCAGGGCGCCTGGTCCTTGAAGATCACCTGCGCCTGTTCGTAAAGCGCGGTGCGCTCGGCCGGGTCGGCGGTGATCTTGGCGTCCTTCAGAAGCTTCGAGAAGTCCTCGTTGCACCAGAAGGCACGGTTCGCCCCGCCTTCGCCGGCGGAGTCGCAGGACAACAGGACCGAGAGGAAGTTGTCCGGATCGCCGTTGTCGCCGGTCCAGCCCAGGATGACGGCGCCGTCACGGCCCGCTTCCATCGACTTGGCCAGGTATTCGCCCCATTCGTAGGAGACGATCTCGACCTTGACGCCGACCTTCGACAGGTCTTCCTGCATCAGTTCCGCCGTGCGGCGCGCGTTCGGCATGTAGGGACGCTGCACCGGCATCGCCCAGATCTTCATGGCAAGGTCGGTCACGCCTTCCTCGGCCAGCAGGGCCTTGGAGGCTTCGGGATCGTAAGCGTCGTCCTGGATCGACTCGTTGTAGGACCACATGGTCGGCGGGATCGGGTTCTTGGCCGGTTCGGCATGGCCCTGGAACACCGCGTCGACGATGGCGTTCTTGTTGATCGCCATGTTCAGCGCCTTGCGGACCTTCGGATTGTCGAAGGGCGCAACGGTGGTGTTGTAGGCCAGATAACCGACGTTCAGGCCCGCCTGTTCATCCAGCTTCAGGTTGGAATCGGCGCGGATCGCATCGATGTCGGCGGGGGCCGGATAGGGCATCAGGTGGCATTCGCCCGCCTTCAGCTTCTGCAGGCGCACCGCGGCGTCGGGGGTGATGGCGAAGACCAGGTCGTCGATGAGCGCCGGGTCGCCCCAGTATTCGGTGTTCTTGGTGTAGCGGATCACCGCGTCCTTCTGATACGCCACGAACTTGAACGGGCCGGTGCCGATGGGCGCGTTGTTCAGGTCCTCGCGCGTGCCCGCGGCGTCCAGCGTATCGGCATATTCCTTCGACACGATCGAGGCGAAGGGCATGGCGATGTTCGCCAGGAACGGCGCTTCGGGCGTGTTCAGGGTGAACTTGACCGTGTGGTCGTCGATCTTCTCGATCGACTTGATCAGGTTCGGCATGTCCATCGAGGTGTAGTATTCGTAGGTCACGCCCGCGATATACTGGTGCCAGGGGTTGTCGGCATTGCCCTGACGGTCGAAGGAGAAGATCACGTCATCGGCGTTGACATCGCGCGAGGGGGTGAACTTGTCGTTGGAATGCCACTTCACGCCCTGGCGCAGGTGGAAGGTGTATTCCAGCCCGTCCTCGGAAACGTCCCAGCTTTCCGCCAGGCCCGGCTCGACCTCGGTCGTGCCTTTCTTGAACTCGGTCAGGCGGTTGTAGACCGGGTGGGCCGAGGCGTCGAAGGTGCCGCCCGACGTATAGGGCGAGGGGTCGAAGCCTTCGGGCGAGGCTTCCGAGCAATAGACGAAGGTCTTGGCCTCCGCTGCCTGGGCCGCCAGCGCCATGGTCAGCGCCGAGGCAAGAACGGGAAGATGTTTCATCTGCACTCTCTCCTTATTGGATCGTTGGTGTTCGCCTGCCGTTGATCCGGCATGTGCATCGGTGCGTCCTTTGTGGCGCGAATTTCATCGTTCGTCAGCCGATTCCCTTACGGCAATCGCGGCCCGCGACATGTAGTCCGACACGGTGGCCCCGTGCAGCATCTTGCCGGTCCACAGCAGCCGCGCCGGTTCCGGCCCCGGATTGGACCATGAATGCGGGTGCTGGCCCAGATAATGCATGCTGTCACCGGTGCGCAGCAGGAACTCCTGCCCGTCGACGACCTGCAGGATTTCGCCTTCGAGGACGAAGATCAGCTCCTCGCCGGAATGCTGGACAGTTTCCGAGCGGTAGCCCGGCGGGATGTTCAGGATGAACGAGGTCAGCTCATGCCCCGGAAATTCGGCACCGATCTGTTCGTAGATGACCGAGGTGCCGGAGAGCGAGAACCCGGGGCGGCTGCCCGCGCGGGTCACGCTGTCGGCCTGACGGGGCGTGGCGATGAAATGGTCGATGGCGACATCCAGCGCCGCGGCGATCTCGGCCAGCGTGCCAAGGGTCGGCACGGCATTGTCGCGTTCGACCTGGCTAAGGTAGCCCGCCGACACCCCTGACATCCCACCCAGTTCCTGCAGGGTCAGGCCCATGGCCTGCCTGCGCCTGCGAATCCGCGTGCCGAGGGCAACGGGAATGGGGGTGGTCTTCCGAGCCATGCTCTCCGGGTTTCGGGCAGCGAAATCGGGGGCAGATTGATCCGAAAGATTTTCCCGATGCAACAACAATTATCGCAAGAGAAAAATTTTTTGTGAATAACCCGGGGTTACAGGGGGCGGATCATGCCGGATCGGGCTATCCTGACCTCCCCGATGCAAGGTTAACAGCATGGCGAAGATCGTCTTCGGAATGAACCTGTCCCTGGATGGCTATGTCGATCACGACGGATTCGCCCCGGATGCGGCCCTCTTTCGTCACTGGATCGAGCATGTGCGCGGCCTGACCGGCAGCCTGTACGGCCGGCGGATGTATGAAGTCATGCGCTACTGGGACGAAGACCACCCTGAATGGACCCCGGAACAGCACGATTTCGCAGAGGCGTGGCGGAGCCTGCCGAAATGGGTCGTGTCGCGTTCGTTGAAATCGGCCGGTCCCAACGCCACCCTTGTTGCGGAAGACGTCGAGGCGGCAGTCCGCGGGCTGAAGACCCGGCTTGCCGGAGAGATTTCTGTATCCGGCCCGGACCTGGCCCAAAGCCTGACCGATCTGGGGCTTGTCGACGAGTATCGGCTCTACTTCCACCCCGTCGTGCTCGGCCGCGGCAAACCGTTCTTCGCCGGTCCCCGGCCGCCGCTTCGCCTTGTGACCTGCGAGCGGATCGGCGGGGACGCGATCAGGTTGACCTACATCCCCGCCTGATCGCGCCAGCCGCCCGATGGCCGCTCAGGCGCGGACCAGCTTTTCGTATTCGGTCGCCACGCGCTTGGTGAGGTCGCCCACCTCGAACCGCCATTGGCCGATTTCGCCCACCGGAGTGACCTCGGCGGCGGTGCCGGTCAGCCAGCACTGCTCGAACCCTTCCAGTTCCTCGGGCAGGATATGGCGTTCGTGGACCTTGATCTGCATGTCCTTCAGCATCCCGATCACGGTCTGCCGGGTGATGCCGTTCAGGAAGCAGTCGGCCTTGGGCGTATGCACCTCTCCGTCCTTGACGAAGAAGATGTTGGCGCCGGTCGCCTCGGCCACATAGCCGCGGTAGTCGTACATCATCGCGTCGCTGCAACCCTTGGCCATCGCCGCGTGTTTCGACATGGTGCAGATCATGTAAAGGCCCGCCGCCTTGGCCTCGGAGGGGATGGTCTCGGGGCTGGGGCGCTTCCATTTGGAAATGTCCAGCTTGGCGCCCTTGAACTTGGCATCGCCGTAATAGGCGCCCCAGGTCCAGCAGGCGATGCCCAGCCGGACGGGGTTGCCGAGGCTGGCGACGCCCATCTCCTCGCCCGCGCCGCGGAAGGCGATGGCGCGGACATAGGCGTCGGTCAGGCCGTTCGCTTTCAGCACCTCTTCCTTCGCCGCGTCGATCTCGGCGGCGCTATAGGGAATATCCATGTCCAGAAGCTTGCCGGACTTGATCAGGCGTTCCGAATGTTCGGTCGACTTGAAGATCCTGCCGTTGTAGCAGCGTTCGCCCTCGAACACGGACGAGGCATAATGCAGCGCATGGGTCAGCAGGTGAACCTTGGCATCGCGCCAGTTCACCAGTTCGCCGTCCATCCAGATGAAACCGTCCCGATCGTCATATCCTGCCATGGTGGCACCCTCCGATTTGCAAATATTGCGCCTGAAAGGTCCGCATCGGACAGATTCTTGCGCTAAATCGTCGCCGTGTTACGGGTTGTGTCTTGGAATGTCAACAAGGCTGACGTAAATTCGGCTTGAACGACGGAGGTTGCGATGGCCGAACGCGCCGGGGGCGAGACTCTGCTTTTCCTGACGGATGAGCAGTTGCGGAAAGGGATCGAGGCGATGTTCTTCGCCTATCGCGGGTTCACGGCGGACCCGGACCGGATATTGCAGGGCATGGACTATGGCCGCGCCCATCACCGCGCGATCCATTTCGTCCACCGCAGCCCGGGCACCACGGTGTCGAACCTGCTGGCGATCCTTGGTGTGACGAAGCAAAGCCTGAACCGGGTGCTGCGGACGCTGATCGACGACGGCCTTGTCCGCAGCGAGAAGGGCCGGGTGGACGGGCGCGAGCGGCACCTTTACCTGACCGCAAAGGGCGAGGCGCTGGAACGCCAGCTTTCCGACGCGCAGCGGGCGCGGATGCGGGCGGCCTATCGCGCCGCCGGTCCTGCGGCGGTGGCGGGCTTCCGGCAGGTGCTGGAGGCGATGATGGACCCGGAGATGCGCAACGCCTACAACCGGCTGAGGGAGAACGGGGCATGAGTTCTGGCGACGCGCATCTGCTGGTGGTCGACGATGACGAGCGCATTCGCGGCCTGTTGCAGAAATTCCTGATCCGCAGCGGGTTTCTGGTTTCGGTCGCCCGCGACGCGGCGCAGGCGCGGCGGCTGCTGGCCGGGCTGGAGTTCGACCTGATCGTGCTGGACGTGATGATGCCGGGCGAGGACGGTATCAGCCTGACCCGCGACCTGCGGACGCGGATGCAGGTGCCGATCCTCCTGCTGACCGCCAAGGGAGAGGCCGCGAACCGGATCGAGGGGCTGGAGGCCGGAGCCGACGACTATCTGGTCAAGCCGTTCGAGCCGAAGGAACTGCTGCTGCGGATCAACGCCATCCTGCGCCGGGTGCCCCAGACCCGCCCCGAGACTGCGGCGCCGAAGGTGCTGCATCTGGGCGGTGCGCGCTACGACATGGACCGGGGCGAGTTGTGGCGGGGCGAGTCTCTGGTGCGGCTGACGGCGACCGAGGCGGCGCTGATGCGGCTTTTCGCCAATGCGCCCGGCGTGGCGGTCAGCCGCGAGAAGCTGGTCGGTGACCTCGGGCGCGAGGATGTGGCGCAGGAGCGTGCGGTGGACGTGCAGATCACCCGGCTGCGGCGCAAGATCGAGGAGGACCCGAAGTCCCCGCGCTACCTGCAGACGGTGCGGGGCGAGGGTTACATGCTGGCGCCGGATTGAGGGGGCGCCCCCGGGGCGCTGCCCCGGACCCCGGAGTATTTGGACCAAGATGAAGGACAAGGCTTGCTGGTTTTCTCGCATCCCGATTGCGCCAACCACCTGACCCCGCCTGGTCACCCCGAGCGGGTGAAGCGCATGGCGGCGGTGGAGGCGGGGCTGGCCGGCCTGCCGGTAGAGCGGCGGGAGTGTCCTCTCGGGACGCGCGAGGATGTGCTGCTGTGCCATCCGGCCTCGCATCACGACCGGATCGCGGCGGCGGTGCCCGCGGAGGGCTGGGCGCAACTGGACGGGGATACCTACCTCTCGCCGGGCTCCTACACGGCGGCGATGCGCGCGGTGGGCGGCATGGGCGCGGCGGTGGATGCGGTTCTGGGCGATGAGGCCGGTGCGGCTTTCGTCGCCTGCCGCCCGCCCGGCCATCATGCCGAGGCGCGCCGCGCCATGGGGTTCTGTCTGTTCGGCACGGTGGCCATCGGGGCGATGCGGGCGCTGGAGCGGCACGGGTTATCCCGCGTCGCCATCGTCGATTTCGACGTGCATCACGGCAACGGCACGCAGGACCTGCTCTGGGACGAGGGGCGTTGCCTTTTCGCATCTTCCCACCAGATGCCGCTTTATCCCGGCTCGGGCCGGCCCGAGGAGCGGGGCGCGCATGGGCAGGTGCTGAACGTGCCCATGCGCGGCGGCACCGACGGGGCGGCGATGCGGGCGGCCTATGAGCGGATCATCCTGCCCGCCGTTGCCGACTGGAAGCCCGGCCTTCTGCTGGTTTCGGCCGGTTTCGACGCGCATCGGGCGGACCCTCTGGCGGGCCTTGACTGGGAGGCGGAGGACTTCCGCTGGCTGGCCGCCCGGCTGTGGGAAGTGTCCGGCGGGCGGGTGGTATCCTCTCTGGAAGGCGGTTATGATCTGGCCGCCCTGTCCGAAAGCGTCAGGGCCTATGTGGACGAGATGGCGAGGCTTTCGGCATGACGGACAAACCCGTTGCGGAAATGGCGTTCGAAGAGGCGATGGCGGCGCTGGAAGGCGTTGTCACCCAGCTGGAACGCGGCGAGGTCAAGCTGGAGGAATCCATCGCGCTATATGAACGCGGTGCGGCCCTGAAGGCCCGCTGCGAGGTGCTGCTGCGCGAGGCCGAGGAAAAGGTCGAGAAGATCCGCCTGGCCGAGGGCCGCGCCGTGGGCACGGAGCCGGTGACGGGGCTGTGAGCTTTTCCGAACGGCTGAAGGCGGATGCCGCGCTGGTGCAGGCGCGGCTGGACGCAGGCCTCGCCGGGCTGGCCGACCGGCCGGTGATCCATGCGATGCGCTATGCCGTGCGGGGCGGCAAGCGGCTGCGCGCTTTCCTCGTGCTGGAATCGGCGCGGATGCTGGGGGTGGACGAGGCCCGCGCGCTGCCGGTGGCGGCGGCGGTGGAGGCTTTGCACGCCTATTCGCTCGTGCATGACGACCTGCCCGCGATGGACGACGACGACCTGCGCCGGGGCCAGCCCACGGTGCATGTGAAATGGGACGAGGCCACGGCGATCCTTGCTGGCGATGCCTTGCAGACGCTGGCTTTCGGGCTTCTGGCCGATCCGGCCATCGGGCCTGCCGAAACCCGCATCGCGCTGGTTGCCGGGCTGGCCCGGGCCAGCGGTGCCGAGGGGATGGTGCTGGGGCAGGCGCTGGACATCGCGGCGGAAACGGCGGGTCGCATGCTGACGCTGGCGGAGATCACCGAGTTGCAGGCGGGCAAGACCGGCGCGCTGATCGGCTTTTCCGCCGAGTCCGGGGCGATTCTGGCAGGAGCCGACCCCGCGCCGCTGCGGGCCTATGCCGCCGCGCTTGGCCTCGCCTTCCAGATCGCCGACGATATTCTGGACGTGACCGGCGATGCCACCACGGCGGGCAAGCGGGTCGGCAAGGACGAGAAGGCCGGAAAGGCGACTTTCGTCTCGCTTCTCGGTCTTGATGGCGCGCGGGCGCGGGCGAAGGAACTTGTGGCCGAGGCAGAGGTTGCCCTTCGGCCCTACGGATCATCGGCAGGAAACTTGATCGCGGCGGCGCGGTTCTCTATTTCGCGTGACAGCTAGACAGGAGGGCGTGGTGCCCGACCGACCCATTACGCCGATCCTCGACCGCGTGACCGTGCCTTCGGACATGAAGGCGCTGTCCGACCGTGAGCTGCGCCAGCTTGCCGACGAGTTGCGGGCTGAGACGATTTCCGCCGTTTCCGTGACAGGCGGCCATCTGGGCGCGGGCCTTGGCGTGGTGGAACTGACGGTGGCGCTGCATGCCGTCTTCGACACGCCGCGGGACAAGCTGATCTGGGACGTGGGCCACCAGTGCTATCCGCACAAGATCCTGACCGGACGGCGCGACCGCATCCGCACCCTGCGGATGGAGGGCGGGCTGTCGGGCTTCACCAAGCGCAGCGAGTCGCCCTACGATCCCTTTGGCGCGGCGCATTCCAGCACCTCGATCTCGGCGGCGCTTGGCTTTGCCGCGGCGGCGGATCTGGGTGGCGACCCGGGCGATGCGATCGCGGTGATCGGCGACGGTTCCATGTCGGCGGGCATGGCCTTCGAAGCGATGAACAACGCGGGCGCGATGAAGACGCGCCTTTTCGTGGTGCTGAACGACAACGAGATGTCCATCGCCCCGCCGGTCGGGGCGCTGTCCAGCTATCTTTCCCGCCTCTATGCCGAGGCACCGATGCAGGATCTGAAGCAGGTGGCGAAGGGTTTCGTCGGCCTCTTGCCCGAACCCCTGCAGGAAGGCGCGCGGCGGGCGAAGGAGATGCTGAAGGGCATGGCCGTGGGCGGCACGATGTTCGAGGCGCTGGGCTTCTCCTATGTCGGCCCCATCGACGGCCACGATCTCGACCAGCTTCTGCCCGTCCTGCGCACGGTGAAGGCGCGGGCGACCGGGCCGATGCTGATCCATGTGCTGACCAAGAAGGGCAAGGGCTATGCCCCCGCCGAGAATTCGGCCGACCGCGGCCATGCGCGGGCCAAGTTCGACGTGGTGACGGGCGAGCAGAAGAAATCCCCCTCCAACGCGCCCAGCTACACCAGGGTCTTCGCCGAAAGCCTGATCCAGGAGGCCGAGCGGGACGAGAAGATCGTCGGCGTCACCGCCGCCATGCCGGACGGCACGGGCCTTGACCTTTTCGCCGGGCGTTTCCCGCGCCGGATGTTCGACGTGGGCATTGCCGAGCAGCACGCCGTCACTTTCAGCGCCGGGCTGGCGGCGGGGGGGATGAAGCCCTTCTGCGCGATCTACTCCACCTTCCTGCAACGCGGCTACGATCAGGTGGTGCATGACGTGGCGATCCAGCGGCTGCCGGTGCGCTTCGCCATCGACCGGGCCGGGCTGGTGGGGGCGGACGGGGCGACCCATGCCGGGTCGTTCGACGTGGCCTTCCTTGCCAACCTGCCGGGCATGGTGGTGATGGCCGCGGCGGACGAGGCCGAGTTGCGCCATATGGTGGCGACGGCGGCGGCGCATGACGGCGGCCCCATCGCCTTCCGCTATCCGCGCGGCGAGGGCGCGGGGGTGGAGATGCCCGCGCGGGGCGTTCCGCTGGAGATCGGCAAGGGCAGGCTGATGCGCGAAGGCAACCGCGTGGCGCTTCTGTCGTTCGGCACAAGGCTGGCCGAGGTGATGAAGGCCGCCGAGGCGCTGGCCGCGCGCGGCATGGCGCCCACGGTGGCGGATGCCCGCTTTGCCAAGCCGCTGGACCGTGACCTGATCCTGCGGCTGGCCCGCGGGCATGAGGCACTGATCTGCATCGAGGAAGGCGCGGTGGGCGGCTTCGGCAGCCATGTGGCGCAACTGCTGGCGGATGAGGGCGTCTTCGACCGCGGCTTGAAGTTCCGCTCGATGGTGCTGCCGGACATCTTCATCGACCAGGCCAGCCCCGAGGCGATGTATCGCGTGGCCGGGATGGATTCGGCGCAGATCGAGGCGAAGGTGCTGGAGGTTCTGGGAATCTCGGTGGTCGGGCGGCGGGCCTGATTACCCCCGGGCGGGAAGTGCCAGCCCGGCCAGCAGCGCGTCCAGTGGCGACCAGTCCTCCACCTCCAGCCGCACCACCAGCACCAGAACCTTCGGGCGGAACCAGCCGGGCAGGCGGGCGGCGTCCTTCTCGGTCGTCACCAGTTGCGCGCCGGTAGACCGCGCCTCATGCTCCAGCCGCCGCAGCAGGGCGTCCTGAAACGGTTCGTGGTCCGACAGCGCCAGCGCGCGGGTGATCCGCGCGCCCTCGGCCCGCAGGGTGGCAAAGAACTTCTCGGGATGGCCGATTCCGGCGAAGGCGATCACCCGTTCGCCCTGCCAGTCCATCCCCATCTGCAAGGGCACAAGCCGCCCCTTCAGGTGCGGAAGGACGACCGCATCGCCCCATGCCGCCCCGAAGCGCTCCTGCGCCGCAGGCTCTCCGATGGTCAGCAGCGCATCGGCCCGGGCAAGGCCCTTCGCCACCGGCTCGCGCAAGGGTCCGGCGGGCAGGCAGCGGCCGTTGCCGAACCCCCGTTCGGCATCCGCCACGATCAGCGACAGGTCCTTCGCCACGGAGGGATTCTGGAACCCGTCGTCCAGCAGGACCACCTGCGCCCCCGCCGCCTCGGCCGCCCGCACCCCCGCAGCGCGGTCGCGGGCGATCCATGTGGGCGCGAAAGCGGACAGGAGCAGCGGTTCGTCCCCCGTCTCCGCTGCCGAATGCCGGGTGGCATCCACCTGCACAGGACCGGAAAGGCTGCCGCCATGACCGCGGCTGACGATATGCACCGCCAGCCCTTGCGCCAGCAGGCGTTGCGCCAGCGCGATCGCCGTCGGCGTCTTGCCCGTCCCGCCCGCGTTCAGGTTGCCGATGCAGATCACCGGGACCCGGGCGCGATAGCCCGGCCCCCGTGCCAGCCGCCGCGCCGTCGCGGCGGCGTAAAGCCACCCCAGCGGCGCCAGCAGCCGGGCGGCCAGCGCGGGGCGATCGGGCGGGGTGAACCAGAAGCCGGGCGCGCGCATCAGCCCTCTCCGTCGAGCATTGCGCGGATGCGGGAGAGCAGCGCCTCGGTCGCCTCGGCCCCGTCCGAGGCCACGGTCCATGCCGCCTGCGCCAGCCGGGCCGAGCGGTCGGGGGACAGCAGGTCCCCCATCGCCTCGGCCAGGTCCTGCGCCGAGGCGACGGCCCTTGCCGCCCGTGCCGCGCCAAGCCGCCCGAAGGCGGGGCCATGCACCCCGGCGCGCGGCCCGTGCAGGATGGCCGAACCGAGCGCTGCCGCCTCCATCGGGTCGCGCAGCGCGCCGGTGCCGGAGAGGCTGCCGCCCAGGAAGGTGATGGGCGCCAGCCGATACCACAGCCCGATCTCGTCGGGGTCGTCGACCAGGAACAGTTCGGTCTGCGCTTCCGGCTCTTCATCGCGGGCGCGGTGGGCGAGGGCCCAGTCCTCGGCCTCGGCCCGGGCGGTGATGGCCTCGGCCCGGTTGATGCGTTCCGGCAGCAGGATCAGCAGCAGGCGGTGCGACTGGCGCAAGGCGGCGCGGTGGGCGGTGAAGACGGCCTCTTCCTCGGCCTCCGGCAGGGCGGCGGCGAACCAGACCGGGCGGGTGGCGAAGGTGGCGGCCAGCGCGGCGCGCTCCGCCTCGTTGCAGCCCAGCACGACGGAAGGTTCCTCAAGGCGCCCGGTCACCGCCACGGCGGAGGGAGAGGCCCCGGCGCGGCGGAAAAGACGGGCCGCGGATTCGTCCAGCGCGCCGATCCAGCGGAAGGGGGCCAGCGATCCGCGGATCACGCCCGGAAACCAGCCGTCACGATCCTTCGGCAGGCGCGGCGCGCGGGCATCGGCCATCAAGAGCGGCAGGCGCCGTTGCGCTGCCTCGCGGATCAGGGCGGGGCGCAGCTCGCCCTCGGCGAAAAGGCAGAGGTCGGGACGCCAGTGGTCCAGGAAGGCCCGCGCCTCGGCGGGCGTATCGGGCGGCGGCGGCTGGACCAGCGTGCCGGGCTGGTCGGGCAGCGGGTCGGGGCAGGTGATCAGGCAGGGCACCCCGTCGTCCAGCCACAGCCGCCGTGCCAGTTCCCGCAGGCCGCGCGCCGCCGCTGCCTCGGGCGCATGCAGCCAGGCCAGCGGCCCGGTCGGCCGCGCCGGGCGCGGCACGTCCTTGCCCGCCTCGCGCCGGTGGCCGAGCCCGTAGAGCGTAAGGCCGATCTTCAGCGCCATGGCGGGCCCGCGTTCAGCCCAGTTCCTCGGTCGGCGAGGCGGCCTTTCCCTCGTCCCGCAGGCGGTGGATATGGGCGATGAAGTAACGCATGTGGGCGTTGTCGACGGTGCGCTGCGCCTCGGCCTTCCAGGCCCGGAAGGCGCTGTCGTAATCGGGGAACATGCCGACGATATGGATTTGCGACACGTCCCGGAAGACGTTCTTCTGCGGATCGACGAGTTCGCCGCCGAAGACGAGGTGAAGGCGTTGGGTCATTTGGGCCTCGGGGGTGGTTCCTGTGGCGCGCAGCCTATCCCGAAGGCGCGGCGGACGAAAGGTGGTGCCGCAACGCGGCGGTGCGGCCCCCGGGTCAGGGCAAGGACACTTGCGCCGGGGGGCGGCAGGGGTCAGATTACGTTGTGCCGGTAGGGCAGTGATTTTTCGGCAGGAGGCCAGACATGAATTTTCAGGACCTGATCGGCGGGAACTCGGTGGCCCTTGCCATCGCCGCATTCGTCATCCTTTGCATCTTCCTTGGCGTGCGGATCGTCCCGCAAAGCGAGAAGCACGTGGTCGAACGCTTCGGGCGGCTGCGCGCGGTGCTGGGGCCGGGCATCAACTTCGTGGTGCCGTTCCTGGACCGGATCGCCCACAGGGTCTCGGTGCTGGAGCGCCAGTTGCCCACCGCCAGCCAGGACGCGATCACCGCGGACAACGTGCTGGTGAAGGTAGAGACATCGGTCTTCTACCGGGTGACCGAGCCGGAAAAGACCGTCTACCGCATCCGCGACGTGGATGGCGCCATCGCCACCACGGTGGCGGGGATCGTGCGGAGCGAGATCGGCAAGCTGGAACTGGATCAGGTGCAGTCGAACCGCGCGCAACTGATCGAGCGGGTGCGCGAGCAGGTGACGGCGATGGTCGACGACTGGGGCGTCGAGGTGACGCGGGCGGAAATCCTGGATGTGAACCTGGACGAGGCGACCCGCGCCGCGATGCTTCAGCAGTTGAACGCCGAGCGGGCGCGCCGCGCGCAGGTGATGGAGGCCGAGGGCAAGAAGCGTTCGGTCGAGCTGGCGGCGGATGCCGAATTGTATGCCGCCGAGCAGCAGGCCAAGGCCAAGCGGGTGACGGCGGATGCCGAGGCCTATGCGACCGGCGTCATCGCCGAGACGATCAAGGAAAGCGGGCTGGAGGCGGCGCAATACCAGGTCGCGCTGAAGCAGGTGGAGGCGATGCAGGCCATCGCCTCGGGCCATGGCAAGCAGACCATTCTTGTGCCGGCCAGCATGCTGGAAGCCTTTGGCGATGCGTTCAAGCTGTTGAAAGGACGTGGATAGATGCCCGAACAGATCTGGACCGTCTGGTGGGCCTGGGTCGTGCTGGGGTTCCTTGTGGGAATCCTCGAGGTCATCGCCCCCGGCTATATCTTCCTTGGCTTCGCCATCGGGGCGGTGCTGACCGGCGCCGTGGCGGCGCTTGGACTGACCGCCTCCCTGCCGCTTCTGCTGCTGGTCTTCGCGGTGGCCTCGGTCATCGCATGGCTGGTGCTGCGCAAGGTCATGGGGGTGCGCGAGGGCCAGGTGAAGATCTGGAAACGCGATATCAACGACAGCCCCTGAGGTGGGGCTGCCGTCCCGCCTATCTGGCAGAGGCCGGTGCCTCTGCCATGCGGTGCGGATCCAACTGAACTGGCCGGGCCTTCAACGCCCGGCCATGCCGGTCTCTCGCTGCCGTCCCGCCTGCGTCTCAGCCCCCGGCTTTCGGGGACAGGGAGAAATCGGCCTTCGGCCGTGCCTCGTCCGGCATCCTGCCGGTGGCAAGGTAGATCGCCTGTTCGGCGATGCCGGTGGCGTGGTCGCCTGCGCGCTCGATGTTCTTGGCGATGAAGTGCAGGTGCATCGAGGGGGTGATGTTCGCCTGGTTCTCCAGCATATGTGTCAGCAGCGAGCGGAAGAGGGTGTTATACATCTGGTCGATGTCCACGTCGCGGCCCCGCACCTCGGCCGCCAGCCTGGCGTCCTTGCGGGTCAGGGCGCGCATCGCCTCTTCCAGCATCACCGAGACCAGTTTCGCCATCCGGCGGATGGTGCCCGTCGCGCCTTCGACCTGACGGCTTTGCGACAGCGGCAGGGTGCGCTTGGCGACGTTCTTCGCCAGATCGCCCACCCGTTCAAGGCTGGCCGAGGTGCGCATGACCGCAAGGATCAGCCGCAGGTCGCTGGCCGTCGGGCCCCGCCGGGCGATCAGCCCCGCAGCGTCGAGGTTGATCTGTTCGTCCAGCGCGTCGATGGCCTTGTCGGCGGCGATCAGCTTTTCCGCCGCCACGGTGTCCTGCGCCTCAAGCGCCGTGGCGCTGTCGACCAGAGCACGCTCGACCAGCCCGCTCATCAGGACCAGTTGCGCCAGAAGCGCCTCGATCTCGCGGTCGAAGGTGGGGGCGATATGGGGTGTGTCGGTGGTCATGGTCCGGCTCCTTACCCGATGCGCCCGGTGATGTAGCTTTCGGTGCGCGGGTCCTGCGGGTTGGTGAAGATCTGCTGCGTGTCGCCGTATTCGACCAGGTTGCCGAGGTGGAAGAAGGCGGTCTTCTGGCTGACGCGCGCGGCCTGCTGCATGGAATGGGTGACGATGACGACGGAATACTGCTCGCGCAGTTCGTCGATCAGCGCCTCCACCTGGGCGGTGGCGATGGGATCCAGGGCCGAGCAGGGTTCGTCCATGAGAAGCACCTCGGGGCCGGTCGCCACGGCGCGGGCGATGCAAAGCCGCTGCTGCTGGCCGCCCGACAGGCCGGTGCCGGGGGCGGCAAGGCGGTCCTTCACCTCCTCCCACAGCGCGGCGCGGCGCAGCGAGGTCTCGACGATCTGGTCGAGGTCCGCCTTGCTGCGCGCCAGCCCGTGGATGCGGGGACCATAGGCCACGTTGTCGTAGATCGACTTCGGGAAGGGGTTCGGCTTCTGGAACACCATGCCGACGCGGGCGCGCAGTTGCACCGGGTCCACCCGTCTGTCGTAGATGTCCTGCCCGTCCAGCAGGATCTTTCCTTCGACGCGGGCGCTGGCCACGGTGTCGTTCATCCGGTTCAGGCAGCGCAGGAAGGTGGACTTGCCGCAGCCCGAGGGGCCGATGAAGGCCGTCGTGGTGCGGTCGAGGATGTCGACCGACACGTCCTTCAGCGCGTGGTTGGTGTCGTAATACACCTGCACGCCAGAGGCCGCGATGCGGGGTTTCAGGACGGCGGTGTCGATGACGGGGGTTTGCATGGCGTTCATGTCCATTTGCCTATCGTGGCTTACCAGCGGCGCTCGAACCGGCGGCGGAGGAGGATTGCAGTGGCGTTCATTGCGATCAGGAAGACCAGAAGGACGATGATCGCCCCCGAGGCCCGTTCCACGAAGGCTGGGTCGGCCCTCTGGGTCCATTGGTAGACCTGCACCGGCAGGGCCGATGCGGGCTGCATGAAGCCCTGCGGCGGGGCGGCGGGGTAGTCCTTGACGAAGGCCACCATGCCGATCAGCAGCAAGGGCGCGCTTTCGCCAAGGGCGCGGGCAAGGCCCAGGATGGTGCCGGTCAGGATGCCCGGCATCGCCAGCGGCAGGACGTGGTGGAAGATCGTCTGCATCCGGCTGGCGCCGACGCCAAGGGCCGCGTCGCGGATCGACGGCGGCACCGCCTTCAGCGCGGCGCGGGTGGCGATGATGATCGTCGGCAGCGTCATCAGCGTCAGCACCAGCCC